>JAUXMV010000032.1 GCA_030683155.1 Bacteroidales bacterium | reverse complement strand
GATTGACAGAGAGCATCGATTGGTTTATCAGGTTATTGATAATGAACTATTAATTTATAGCTGTAGATACCATTATGATAAATGAAACAGGCTCAGCGGCACCACGTTTGGGCGGGCTCACGAGCTTCATTGAACGGACATCTTTCGTTGGGATAAACATTTTAATTTCTTGAAAAATATGGAAGAACATAAAGGTGGACGATTATGTTTTTTATCTTTATATCTTGAAAAAAAATCAGTAAAATGGGATATAAGCACAAGGTGAAAATTGAGGCAGTATTGCAGGGATATACCCCTAATGCCGTAGGCTAAAAAAATCCGACCACGAAAATCTGACAAAATTTCATGGATTTATTGTATCTTTGATTGCATGAAACAAAGACTTTATATCGATACTTCAGTTTTTGGCGGCTATTTCGACGAGGAATTTTCTGAATTCACGAGACCGCTTTACGAGAGACTTCAGAATGGAGAATTTAGGCTTTTATTCTCTGCTGTCACTCAGGACTAACTGAGTTCTGCTCCGGAGAGCGTTAAGAAACTTGTTACAAGTTTAAGTGCTGAGAACACTGAATTTATAGAAACCAACGACGAAGCGGTTGAATTAGCAACTCATTACATTGCAGAGAAAGTTATCGGTCAGACAAGTTTTGCAGACTGCCTGCATATTGCCTTGGCAACAATAAACCGTGCGGACTATTTAATTAGCTGGAATTTCAAGCATATTGTGAATGTCCAGAGAATTCGCGGCTATAATGCAATTAACATCAAGAATGGCTACAAAGAATTAGAAATTCGTTCACCCAGAGACTTTATGACCTATGAAGACAACAGCTAAGAAAACATTTGACGCAGTAAAATTCATGCGCGACCAAAGAGATAAATTGAGTGAAAAGCTCTCCAAAATGACAAAAGAGGAGATTGTTGAGTATTTCAGAAGGAAGAAACGGGAAAGTACAACAAAGCCCAGTGCATAATAAATATGACCCTGAGCGGTCTGCTAAACCCAGCCATAACTTCCTACATTTGTGGGATTGAACTCTTTCCCTCCAACCTCCAATAAGCTGCAACGCACTTATCAACGGTTTTTGGTGGTTTTACCAGAAAGTTGAACGAATGTTCTTTGATCTCAATTTTAGTTTTATAAAAATCCGGAAGAACATATAGGTGGACGGTTATGTTTTTTATCTTTATGTCTTGAAAAAACGATGAAATGGGACATAAGCAAGAGGTGAAAATAGGCGAAGTATTGCGGGCATAAGCTCCTTGGCATTAACTATAAAAATCTATACTTCATGCATACTCCATGAAAAAATTGCTTAAAAAGATTGGATTAATTAAAGACTTTGAAATTCAATTTCAAGTTGAAGCGGACAAGGCGATTGAGTTGTTGATATCCGATAAAACTGACAAAAAAATAAACCTATACGATAAAGTTTTTGGAAATGAAATTCAATTTGATTCAACTGATTTCAATTTTGACAGAAAACTTATTGAGTTTACTAAAAATCGAGAAAGTAAAATCAATCCAAAGAAAGGTCGAGCTAAAATTAAATTTAAATTAGCATCCTTTGAAAATAATACGTGCATAAATGGAATTATTGAATCATATTACTCCGACTTAAAATTTGTTTTTATTGTATACGGGATCTTAAGTTCATTATTAACTTTAGCAATAATCACAAGTAAGGATTATGGATTTGAATGGATATTTTACTTAACAGGATTCTTCATTTTTGTAACGACTTTTATAATTCTATTTCAAAGATTCGAAGCCAATAAAGCACAAAAGGCATTGATGAAATACTTTGACACTAAAATAACTAACGCTAATAAATAGACTTCTAAACGGTTCGTTCCGCCAATCCCAAAACTTCGTTGGGATAAACATTTTTATTTCCATAACAACCCCGCGGCGTAGTTTGCAACGACGACGACGCAATCTGCCGGTCTCCAGACCGTTGAAATCAGCAAACTCTAGGTTGTTCAGATTGATCGGGAATGGTTTATTTGAGGATTTTATGATTTCCTCAAAAGCAATTGTGAATATCCTTGTCAGGAAAGGGCTTGGTTTCATTATTGTCCTTTTGTTTCGGCAAAAGGACCAAAACCATCTGCCCAAACGATGGCTCGCGCACTCTTTAAAAACACAAGAAATCCTGGCAAAAAAGTGGGCTCTCATGCGTGCGAGCCCAAACGGCCTCTGGGCCGTTTTTGCCGGATTTCTATGTGTTTTCAAATTCACAGGCTCAGCGGCGCCGCGTTTGGGCGGGCTCACGCGCTTCATTGAACGGACATCTTTCGTTGGGATAAACATTTTAATTTCTTGAAAAATACGGAAGAACATAAAGGTGGACGATTATGTCTTTATCTTTATGTCTTGAAAAAATGAAAACCCAGAAAAATGCGACATTGATACAAGGTGATAACAGAGGTAGTTTTGCGGGGTATGTACTATTTATAGCCAATGGCAGGACGACCGCTCCAATGACAAACAACCGGCGAAAATTTAACATATGAATAAAGACTGACGATTTTGACAGGTGACCAAAAACATAATGACCAAATTGCAACAGGACCGCAAGAAAGCCGGCACCCAAGCCGACACGAAGTTTTTTGTTTTTTTGTCACCATACTACATAATTCATTACATAAATAGTAAGGTGTGAAAATTTATATCAAAAATATGGTTTGCAATCGCTGCATAATGGTAGTGAAAAACGAGTTGGAGAAATTAGGACATCATCCATTGAATATTACATTAGGGGAAGTTGAACTTAAAAATGAACTAACCGATGCTGAAAAACGAATCCTTGATAATCACCTAAAGTCCTTCGGCTTTGAACTGATTGATGACAAAAAAAGCCAACTGATTGGACAAATAAAATCTTTCATTATTGAAATCATTCACCAACAAAACAGCGAATTAAAATCCAATTTATCTGACTACCTGATCCAAAAACTGCATCACGATTATACTTATTTGTCAAACTTATTCTCTGAAGTAGAAGGAACGACCATTGAGAAATATTATATTGCTCAAAAAATTGAGAAGGTAAAGGAGCTACTGGTATATGACGAATTATCATTGAGCGAAATCGCTTATCAGATGAATTATTCAAGCGTTGGTTATTTGAGCAATCAATTCAAAAAAGTTACAGGACTTACCCCTACTCATTTTAAGAACATAAAAGAAATTAAACGCAAGCCATTGGACGAAGTGTAAATGTTACAAATAATATCCAAAATCACGTAACATGTAAATAGTGTAATGTTGCCACCTTTGCCTCGTAATTAAATAGAAGATATGGCAACAAATATAAATGAAATCCGGATACCACTTGAAGGCGTTGAAAGCGAGCATTGTGCCTTGATTGTGGACAATGGCATTGCAAAACTCAAAGGCATTGAATCGCACCGGGTAGAACTCAACAATAAACAATTGGTAATTCAGACTGATAACCTGGAGACTGTTTCTAAAGCGGTTAAAACAATCAGAGAGTTGGGTTACGGAGTTTCTACGATCAAAAAAACATATCCTGTATTGGAAATGACATGCGCTTCGTGTGCGGTAAGTGTAGAAAGTATGCTCAAATCTCAGACGGGTGTAGTAGATGCAAGTGTAAATTTTGCTACTTCAAAAGTTTCCATTGAATTCATTCCAGGATTGATTCAGTCAGAAGATTTACGAAAAGCTGTTCAGCGCATCGGATATGATTTGATGATAGATGAAACTGCTTCGAGTGATGAAAATGTAGAAAACATTCAGCAAGAAAAATACAGTAAGCTCAAAAAGAAAACCTACCTGGCATTGGCAATGTCCTTTCCGGTAGTGGTAATCGGGATGTTTTTTATGAATATGCCTTATGCCAACGAAATAATGTGGATTTTCAGCACGCCCGTTATTTTATGGCTGGGCAGAGATTTCTACATCAATGCCTGGAAGCAAGCTAAGCATCGCTCTGCCAATATGGATACATTGGTGGCTTTAAGCACAGGAGTTGCTTATGTTTTCAGCGTTTTCAATACTTTGTTTCCTCACTTTTGGCACGAAAGGGGCTTACACGCTCACGTCTATTTTGAAGCCGCTTCGGTAATCATAGCCTTTATCTTATTGGGCAAACTTCTGGAAGAAAAAGCCAAAGGCAATACTTCGTCCGCCATTAAAAAATTAATGGGCCTGCAACCTAAAACAGTTACGATAATTCACGATGGCGGTCACCAAATGCAAATACCGATTGAAAAGGTTGAACCTGGAAACATTGTTTTAGTAAAACCCGGGGAAAAAATTGCTGTTGACGGAACGGTTACCACCGGAAACTCTTACGTTGATGAAAGTATGCTGAGCGGAGAACCTGTGCCAGTTCTGAAAAATGAAAACGATAAAGTTTTTGCAGGAACGATTAACCAAAAAGGTAGTTTTCAATTCAAAGCCGACAAAGTTGGCAACGAAACAATGCTTGCCCAAATCATCAAAATGGTGCAGGATGCGCAGGGAAGTAAAGCGCCTGTTCAAAAGTTGGTAGACAAAATAGCAGGCATTTTCGTTCCGGTTGTTATTGCGATTGCCATTGCGGCATTTGTTGTTTGGAATATTTTTGGCGGAGAAAATGCCTTGACACAAGGAATATTGGCGCTTGTTACAGTTTTGGTTATCGCCTGTCCTTGTGCTTTGGGATTGGCTACTCCAACTGCCATAATGGTTGGCGTAGGCAAAGGTGCTGAAAAAGGGATTTTGATAAAGGATGCTGAAAGCCTTGAATTAGCCAAAAAAGTGAATGCTGTCATACTCGATAAAACGGGAACCATCACTGAAGGAAAACCTGTTGTAACAAATAGCTTTTGGTTAGACGAGAACCCAAAATGGAAGCAAATTCTTTTCAGCATCGAAAAGCAATCGGAACACCCCCTGGCAGAAGCTGTTGTTAGTCATTTGGAAAATCAAAATGCTGTTTCAATAGCAAACTTTGAAAGTATTACTGGAAAAGGAGCAAAAGCCGTGATTGATGGGGAAACATTTTTTATTGGAAACAAAAGACTCATTGAAGAGAATGAAATATTGATTGACAAGACTGTTTCTGAAAAAGCTGATCAATGGAGCAAAGAAGCGAAAACGGTGATTTGGTTTGCAAACCCGCAAAAAGTAGCAGCGGTATTGGCCATTGCCGACCAGATTAAAGCCACATCGCAATTGGCTATTCAGGAATTGCAGCAATCAGGTATTGAAGTTTATATGCTCACAGGCGACAATGAAACGACAGCCAAAGCGGTTTCTGAAAAAGTGGGGATTAAACATTATAAAGCAGAAGTATTGCCCGAACAAAAAGCTGCTTTTGTGAAAGAATTGCAGGCAAAAGGCAAAGTGGTGGCAATGGTTGGCGACGGAATCAACGACAGCACTGCTTTGGCACAAGCAGATGTGAGTATTGCAATGGGCAAAGGAAGCGACATCGCCATGGATGTTGCAAAAATGACAATCATTTCATCAGATCTTGCCAAAATTCCCGAAGCAATACGCTTATCAAAATCAACAGTGAGCACCATTAAGCAGAACCTTTTTTGGGCATTTGTATACAACCTGGTTGGTATTCCGATTGCAGCAGGAATTTTGTATCCGATCAACGGATTCTTGCTTAACCCAATGATAGCCGGAGCTGCAATGGCACTAAGCAGTGTGAGTGTGGTAAGTAACAGCCTGCGGCTGAAGTATAAAAAGTAAACACTCAGTGAGTTTTTTGGGATAAACTGTAAAACTTACAAATCAAACAAAAAATAACGTAACAGTTGCCCTCTTAAGAATGAGCAGCTTTGTATCATCATTAAAATTAGAAAAAATGGAAAATATAAATATTCAGTTCAAGACAAATATTAATTGTGGAGGTTGTGTAGCAACAGTAAAACCATATTTGGACAATGCAGAAGGAATTTGCCATTGGGATATAGACACAACGAATAAGGATAAAATCCTGACTGTACATTCCGATGGAATTACCAGAGAGCAGGTGCTCGAAATCGTTAGAAAAGCTGGTTACACAGCTGAACCTCTGACAACTTAAATTATTCAACAATTAAATCTTACACAAATGAAAAAGATAATTTTTGCAATGGCAGTTATGTTGATTGGGCTTTCAGCTTTTTCACAAAATACAAGCCTCCTGTTAAATAACTATATCGACGTAAAAAATGCGTTGGTAAGCAGCAATGTCAAAGCAGCCACAGAATCCATCAGTATACTGTATAACGCTGTGAAAAAGGAAGAAAACTTTACCCAAAAAGCTGAATTACTCAAAGCCACCGAAAAAATGCACAAGGTTGGCAATAACCTTGATAAACAACGGGCAGCATTCGATGATGTTTCTACTATAATGTGGAAGTTGGTAAAAGATTCCGAAAATGTAAATGGAACGGTCTATTATCAATACTGCCCGATGAAAAAAGCCTATTGGCTAAGCTGGGAAAAGGATATCAAAAATCCTTACTATGGTTCTGTTATGCTGTCATGTGGCAATGTGGCTGAAACAAAAGAATAAAACAGAAAGGTATTGATGAAATGTGAATGCCTGTTTGTACTGTTAACAATCAAATTTATGCTCATGGTAATAGAATCAAAGTTTTCAAAAAAACTACTGCCATTACTACTGCTGATGCTTTTAATGGCTCAGGTTGTTATGCCCCAGAATGTGGTTCGTTACGACCTGTATGTAAAGGACACCATCGTAACCTTTGCTGGTAAAGAAAAAAGAGCCATAGCAGTTAACGGACAAATACCCATGCCCACGCTCACATTTACTGAAGGTGATACAGCGGAGATTGTCGTTCATAATCTGTTAAAAGAAGGTACATCTCTGCATTGGCATGGTGTACAATTGCCCAATAAGGAGGATGGTGTTCCATTTCTTACCCAAATGCCCATAAAGCCGAATGAAACACATACCTACCGTTTTCCTGTAAAACAAAATGGCACGTATTGGTATCACAGTCATTCCGGTTTCCAGGAACAGATTGGCATGTATGGTTCGCTGGTTTTTTTAAAGAAACCTGACGATCCTGATTTCAGAAAAGGAATAGATGATTTGCCATCCGTATCCATTACATTGAGCGAATGGACCAATTTGAATCCACACCAGGTACAGCGTATGCTGGCAACTGGCAGTGATTGGTTTGGAATCAAAAAGAATACTGTACAAAGTTACGCAGAGGCTATAAAAGAAGGTCACTTTAAAACCAAGGTTACCAACGAATGGAAGCGCATGGGGGCTATGGATGTAAGTGATGTGTACTATGAGAAATTTCTGATCAACGGTAAACATGAAAGCCAGATGACTGAATTCAAAGGCGGTGAAAAAGTTCGGTTGCGAATTTCCAATGCGGGAGGATCGTCCTATTTCTGGGTCACTTATGCAGGAGGAAAATTCTCGGTTGTTGGGAACGATGGTAACGATGTTGAACCCGTAGAAGTAGATCGGTTTATAATCGGTGTGTCCGAAACCTATGATATAGTTGTTTCTATACCGAAAGGCAAAAACGCTTATGAACTTCTGGTAACACCCGAAGACCGTTCAGGAAGTGCATCTTTATTCCTGGGGCAGGGCGAAAAACAATTGGCATCAAAGCTTCCAAGGTTGAAATACTTTGAAGGAATGAAGATGATGAATGATATGATGAGGATGAATGGCGACATGAACGATATGGGTATGAATATGAGCTTACAAAAAATGGATATGAATGCCGTTATGTACCCCGAACTTTCAACTCCGAAACCGATGCCGGAAATGGATCATTCGCAACACAATATGGATACTACGAGCCAAAATAGCCACACTCATCATGAGATGACTTCCGGCAATATTGTAACACTGAACTATGGCATGTTGAAATCACCCCACGAAACTACCCTAAACCCAAACGCCCACGTAAAAGAACTACGTTTTGAGCTTACCGGAAATATGAACCGCTATGTATGGAGTATGGACAATAAAGTGCTTTCTGAAACTGACAAAATACAAGTCGCAAAAGGAGAAATACTTCGCATTAAACTCTACAATAATTCGATGATGCGTCACCCCATGCACTTGCATGGATTTGATTTCAGGTTACTCAATGACCATGGAGCATATTCGCCACTTAAAAATGTGATGGATATTATGCCGATGGAAACCAATGTAATTGAATTTGAGGCCAATGCAGAAGGTGACTGGTTCTTCCATTGTCATATCCTGTATCATATGATGGCAGGAATGAACCGTGTGTTCGAGGTAGGTGATTATCAAAATCCGTTACTTCCTGACAAAGCCAAAGCATACAAACATTTACAGCGGGAAAGCAATATGATTCATTTTATGGCACAAAATGATTTTGCAACCAACGGGAATGACGGAGAAGCTATGATGCAGAATACACGATGGAGCTTAAGCACCGAATGGCGTTTGGGTTATAATGACGAGCATGGATACGAAGTAGAAACACATTTGGGAAGATACATCGGCAAAATGCAATGGTTAATGCCTTTTATTGGTTTTGACTGGCGATATCGGAAGATGGGAATAGGGGAACAAGAAGAAAACTTATTCGGGCAAGTGAATAAAAAGGATAACAGAACTGCTGTAAGTTTAGGGTTTATGTACACACTTCCAATGTTGGTGAATTTTCAGGCAGAAGTGTATCACGATGGCATTGTTCGGTTTTCCTTAATGCGTGAAGATATACCTGTCACAAAAAGATTGAGAGCAGGTTTTATGGTAAATACAGACAAAGAATTTATGGTAGACTTGCGCTACATTCTACATAAAAATATGGGAATCAGAACGCACTACGACAGCGATATGGGTTTTGGTGTAGGAGTCAGTTTAAATTATTAATAGTGCTCCAATGTGCATATTCCGTTGATATTTACCCTTCATTCCGGGATGTTGACCCCTTGTTCGGCGTATTTTCAACTACGACGTCATAATCTGCCGGTCTCCAGAACGTTGAAATCAAAAAATTTCAGGTTGCTGCAGCCTTGGCTTTTTTTGTCCTTTTGTTTCGGCAAAAGGACTAAAACCATCTGCCCAAACGATGGCTCACGCACTCTTTGAAAACACAAGAAATCCTGGCAAAAAAGTGGGCTCTCCTGCGTACTAGCCCAAACGGCCTTTGGGCCGTTTTTGCCGGATTTCTAAGTGTTTTCAAATTCACAGGCTCAGCGGCACCGCGTTTGGGCGGGCTCACCCGCTTGTTTGAACGGATATTTTTCGTTGGGATAAACATTTTTTTGGAGGTTAAGGTGCAAATCCCTGATCAAACCAATTACAATTCCGGGATGTTGACCCCCCATTCAATAGGTCAATGATTCAAAGATCCATAGGAGCGTAAGATGTTTTTTTTCGCAAGGGTTGAATGGTCGTATTTTGACTTCAATTTTATTTCGATAAAAATTTGGAGGAACATAATGGTGGACGATTATGTTTTTTACCTTTATGACTTGAAAAAACCATTGGAAAATGGAACCTAAACATAAGGTGAAAATAGATAAGGGTTTTGCTGCGGTATACTCGTTGTGTGCTAAGTTAGAGAAGCCCCATTCAACTAGGTAAGTAATTTTTAAAAGGAATATATGGAAATAAAAAAAGAGATTAAAAAACTTGGCTTGATAGGTTCTTTTGCGATATATATTCCTGCATCAATATTAATGTTCTGCTTGACAAAATATTTAATCCCCTATTTGAGTAAAACAACTGGACAAGAAACGATACTTTTTTGGTTCATTGTTGCAGGATTAGGAATTTTTCTGCCATTAATAATAACAGGCTTATTGATGCTAAAATTCGAGGGTTTTCGGATTTCAAAAAACACCTTAGTTGAGCGCTTGAGATTTAGAAAAATTACAATAAGAGACATATTATGGAGTTTTGTTGGATTGATTTTGGTTGGTCTTTTCAGCGGATTAATAATGAAAAGTTTAGAAATATTAATTGGTGAATTTGACCATTCTCCATCTTTTATGTCGTTTGAGCCCTTGACAGTAGGGCGGTATTGGTTACTTTTAGTTTGGTTTCCATATTGGATTTTAAATATACTTGGAGAAGAATTTTTATGGAGAGGGGTAATGCTTCCAAGACAAGAAATTGCTTTTGGAAAATATACATGGATAATTCATGGTTTTGGATGGGGACTATTTCATGTTTCATTTGGATGGCAATTGCTAATAACTTTAATTCCTTTGATTTTCATTCAAACTTACATTGTTCAAAGGACTAAAAATTCGTGGGTTGGAGTGATAATGCACGGAGGACTAAATGGTCCAAGTTTTATTGCAATTTGTTTTGGATTAATTTGATAATAAGTGAAATGTTACAATAAAGACATCATCTAATAACTCCTATGAACAATTTCAGAAAAAGTACTCTAATTGAAACGTTTAGCGCACCTGTAAGTGTTGTTTTGGCTGACAGAATGCGGCTCACGAAATCGGCAGCAAATACATCCGAGCAAAACTTTGTTACGCATTTTAATAAACGATTCTAACATTATAGTATATACGCCATGATCAAAGAATTCGAACCGATAATTCAAGGATTATTAAGCTTGATAGAAGAATGGGAGCCTAAGCTGTCAAGTCTTTCAAGCGAGGTGATTTCAAAAAGAAGAAACAGTCAAAACAGGACCATCAAGCAAATTATTGGACACATGATTGATTCTGCTTCGAATAATATTCATCGGATTGTTCATCTGCAGTATCAGCCAAGTCCATTGATTTATCCTGATTATGCGAATCTCGGGAATAATGACAGGTGGATTGCAATTCAGAATTACCAAGACGGAAAATGGAATGATTTGATTCAATTGTGGAAATACTCGAATTTTCATGTCGTTCATGTGATTCAGAATGTAAATGCTGACAAATTAGAGAATGAATGGATTACAGCATTGAATAAGAATGTATCACTTAAAGCAATGATTCTTGATTATTTAAAGCATATCAAGTTGCATTTGAATGAGATTGACGAATTGATAAATAAAAACGAATTGGCTTTAGATTGATGCATTCTGAGAGATTGTTGACAAATTGAAAAACAAAAAGCGCGTTCCAATAAATAGGCTTCTGAGCGGACTAGTGTCCTTGTCCCGAGACTAAGAAACATATCCCACTATTTGGTGGATTGAACTACATCCACCCAGAACTAGAAATGTTTTATGCTCTTTTCAACAGCTTTTAACCGCTTTTATCAGAAATTTGACAGCGGCGCTTTGGTTTTAATTCGATAAAAATTCTTTATAAACAATTGGCATTGGTTTTTCTTTGAGTAACTTAGTTACTTCTTGGTGGCTCTCTGCGTAAAAGCTATGACACAAAATTACCCAAAGAGATAATGGATTCAGAGTCTTTATAAGCAATCCTCTGCACATTAAAATAAGATTTAGCAAATAAAAATCCGAAAAATCATAAAGCTTTACGATTATGTTATTTATTTTTATGTTTTGAAAAAATCATGGAAATAGAGATAAAAAAACAAGATAAAAATGGATAGGGTATCGCGGGTTTAAGCTCGATATAGCCAATTTTAGAAGCAGCGTTGTCAAACCAAAAAACAGATAAAGATGAAAACAAAATTGATGTTTTTTATACTCCTTTCTACTGGAGTTTCTTTTGCCTGCAATTCTAATAAAATGCATAATAATCAGACAATTACAAAGTCTGAAAATACTCTTATTGGTAAGTGGGTAAGAATTGGACATACAGGTCCAATTAGCTTTGAATTTAAAGACAATGGATTAGTCGAAGGCGATTTTGGAAATGACCAATCTGTCGATTTGATTTCAAGATATGAATTATTGGGAGATACAATCAAATTCATTGATAAAGAAGGGCATATGTGTGAAGGAAATGGGCTGTACAAGGTTTATCAAACAGAATACTATGTATCCTTTGACTTAATTGAGGATGATTGTGGTGGAAGAATAAAAACGACAATGGGATTCTGGACAAAACCTGATTTCAATGATTTCATAACAATACTCGATGAGCAAATTGAAACATCACCTGCCCCTGATTTATATCTTAGCAGAGCGAGGATATATTTGGCTACAGGCATGACAAACAAGGCTAAAGTTGATTTTGACAACTATTTATTGACTGATACACTAGATGCAAGAGTTTACTTAAACAGGGCTGGAACAAGATTTCCCAATGATTTGAGCGGTGTAGTATCTGATTGTAATAAAGCAATATCCTTAGAGCCAGACAATAAAAACGCATATTTTCTTCGTGGGTTGGCTCTATACGAATCAGGAGAAAAAGAACAAGGCTGCGAAGATTTTAGTAAAGCCATTGAATTAGGTTTTTCAGTTTTGAGAATTGCAGAACAGGAAAAGTGTATTGATTTTTGGGATAAAAAAATGATTGAATAAAAAACCGGCTGTTCTAAACAGAATGCTGCCCTACTGCAGTAGCAGAAAAATATACTGTTAAGCACTTTGCTGACGCAAAACAAATATTGGATCGGAGCGTCAGGATCGTAAAAATGTTGTTTTCGTACAACACAAGCATGATTGAGGGGAGGTTTCGGCTCTTAACCCAACCATCAGCCAAATAGAAGCGGGAATATTGCTTTCCAATTTGTTGGTAATATGCGGTTTCAGATTTGTGTACTACAGATTTTCCTTTTACAAAAGGAATTCAGCCTTACAATTTCCAGCGATAAAAAAGGCAAACCTCATTGCAAGGCTTGCCTATATTGCTTGTTTTCAGTATGTTTTGTTGTTTGATACTTACAAACGCTGTTTACTTTTTAATAATTTTTTTGCTGAAAATTTCATTGGAGCTGTGCAGATAAAGGATGTAAACACCGGGTGTAAGTGTAGAAATATCAACACGTTGAATTGTTGCATCCGGTTTGAAAGGGAGGTTCAGGAGCATTCTGCCGGTAATATCAACGATGAAAATGTTGGCTACCGAAGTGGAAGATGGCATTTTATGCTCGATCGTAATGAAATCTTTAGCTGGATTAGGATACATACTGATCTGGGAAGTCAGCGGATCTGAGGTTGAGGTAAGGGTTTCAAACCATTGATCCATTTTTAGCACCTTCATCCAGTCGTTGGTTTCCCAATCCCAACTGTCAATGGTGTAAGCAATCATGTTATTCTGGCTGTCGTAGGTATAACTGAAACGCTCACCATACTCTATTATCCACTCAACACCGTTCCAGAACTCATATTTTTCTAATAAAATATTTTGAAATTCATCATACACAATGCTATCGCGGTAGTAGGGAATCCAGTCGTTTGACTCCCATACTTCCCACAAAGTAGAAGTAGGGTTAGTATGCGCATTGTAGGTTGCTGTGCCCCTTTCAGCATTTACCCAGTTTTTGCCCTGATATTCCTGCAGTCTTACTGTGAGCCATTTAAACTCCTCAAAATTGAGCCATGTGATGTCAATAGCCCTGCCACTCAGCATCCATATTTCTGTGTCCTCATCCCAAAAAGAGTAGTGGACCTGCGACCATCCACCGCCGGTGTATTCGTAATCTTCTCGCCAGTCATTCACCCATTTATCTTCATTATCGTCCCAAAATTGATCTATTAAGCTGGTATTCAAATTATTGCTATCGTACTCATAAAGTACACGCAGCCAGGGAATCCAAATATCGTCACCATAGTATTCAGTAAGCGACATGCTAAGCATATTCCCATTTGCATCATATACATAGTCCATCTTGCTTCCCCAGGTAGTAATCCAGCTACTGGCAACTTCATCCCAAAATTCAAACAAATCCAGAATTTGGTTTCCGTGAGAATCATACCGCATTTTTGAGCGATAATAATCAACCCAGTTGCCTGTGTCGAAGTCGCTGTATTGCCACAAAACAAGCGTATCGCGACTAGCTTCATCTTTAAAGAAAGTTTCCCGGGTAGAGAGTGCAAATCCGTCACCAATAAAAATGCTGGTTATTTTTTGAAAATAGTCGGTGGAGTAGGTATCATTGTAAATGTAATCGTATCTGGCTGCAGTGTCGTAGTTTTCGCCCGACCAATAATGTTCATATTGTCCCAGTAAACGGAAACTGTTTCTAAATTCTTTGATTTTTTCAATTCCACTGAGGTGATTTTGTTTGATTTTCGTTATAAAACGAAAATCTTCGGCTTTTCGTGCTGCAGGTTTAGCAGGCAGCTGTGGCTTTGCATAGGCAGCAAAGCAAATCAGCAAAATGAAGGAGAGCGTAAAGAGTTTTTTCATGGCTTAGAAATGTTTTTGGTTTTGGATGTCTTTTAATAATTCATTTTTTCCTCTTTTTTCATACACAAATTAAAACCAATGATTCTCCAGTTTATGAGTGGCAAGTTGTGCTGAAAAAGTGTAGCAATTTTACAACAAATTTTTCAACTAAAATCAAAAAACGTCAATTTATTTCTGTCAACTTACTAGTTGGAATATAATCCATTTGTAATTATTCTAATGGTCTAAAATCACTTTACAATGTTGCAGTGCCAATGCTCTTTTGAAGGTGTAATCGGTATAAATAAAGCAAATTACATTGGTTTAAGTTTTCAACTCCAACTGCCGGTTTCATTTCAAGTAAATTCCAATCTGAAGAATGCCTACAAATTTTTTTTGTTTTTTCAGGTAAATTAGGTACTTTTACATATATTTCAAAAAGATTTTTTTATGATAGATGTCGATATTTACAATGCTTATTTCGACTCCCTTATTTCCGGAAAAAGAGATGAGTGTCGCATCATATTAAATAATCTGCTTGAAGGCCGGCATTCCGTTGAAGAAATATATTCAGGTCTTTTTGAGCGTTCGCTTTATCAGGTAGGAGACTTTTGGGAACGAAATCTTATTTCTGTTGCTACAGAGCACATGGCCACCGCCATTACCGAAAACCTTATGATTTTGATGCAACCAAAACTCTTCGCAACCGAAAGAGTTGGCAAAAAAGCAGTGATCGCAAGTGTAGCGGGCGAATTTCATCAGGTGGGTGCCAAAATGGTTGCCGACGTTTTCGAAATGAATGGTTGGGACGGTTTTTTTTTGGGAGGAAACACGCCGGAAAAGGAACTGATCAGATTTATTGATAATAACAAACCGGATTTGATCGGCTTATCTTTGACTATCTACTTCAACCTCCCTACATTGATCTCAACGATGAAACAAATCAGGCATCATTTCGATGATATTCCTATAATTGTTGGAGGACAGGCGTTCAGGTGGGGTGGAAGAGAAGAAATTAAGGGACAAATTAAGGATGCTTTTTATCTTGAGTCGATTAATTCGCTAAATCAGTTTTTCTAACACTCTATTTTATTAAAAATGACCGAAGAAGATTATAAGAATTTTCTAATTGAATATGTGAGGGAAAAAGCAAATATCATACTGCTTGAAGTAGGTGAGGGAGGAACGATTGCTTATGCCAATAGGTTCGCATGTGAAATTACAGGCAAAGATTTTGTTGGATCTCAATTAGTTGATTTCTTTACTGTCACCAACTCAAATATAAAAAAGCTATTGCTTGGGGAAAAAGCAGAAAAGATTATGCTGAATGTAAATATGGCAGATGGTTTGCCTCAAACATTCTATTTTTCAACGTATAAAAATGGTGCTTCAACTTATATTATTGCCGAGTTGGACTATAAAGAATTAGAGGGATTAAAAAAGAATCTTATCTATGTCAACAACGACCTGAACAATATTTCCCGCGAATTACATAAGAAAAATGCTCAGCTTGAACAGCTCGACAAACTTAAAAATCAGTTTTTAGGCATCGCAGCACATGACCTTCGAAGTCCGCTCAGTAATATTATGATGTGCAGTGAATATGTGTTAGACATGGAAGGAGAAAATCTTTCGGATGAAGCACGCGAACTTTTGTCGATGACCAATACTTCGAGTGAGTATATGCTTAGTTTAATTAATAATTTGCTTGATGTAGTGAAGATTGAATCCGGAAAATTTGATCTTATTTTCGAAGAAACTGACCTCAGAATATTTTTAGATTCTATTGTTCGCTTCAATGCTATTCTTGCCAACAACAAGGATATTCAAATCAAGCTGAATTTGCCAACAGACCTGCCGCCCATTTTCATTGACAGAAATAAAATAACACAAGTGCTTAACAATCTGATTACAAATGCCGTAAAGTTTTCTGCGCGGGGAACAGATGTTATTGTCAGTGCAACGTTAAAAGAAAAAGAAGTTTATATTTCAGTACAAGATCATGGTCAGGGCATTCCTGAAAACGAGATTTCATTGTTGTTTAAGCCTTTTTCAAAAGTTAGTGTCAGATCCACAGCAGGCGAAAAAAGCACAGGATTGGGTTTAAGTATTGTCAAAAGTATCGTTACGCATCATAACGGAAAAATATGGGCAGAAAGCAAACAAGGACAAGGAAGTGTTTTTACTTTTACTTTACCACAGGAAATAAATAAATTAACATGAACAGAGAATTTTTGATCAAGACAGCCGAAAAACTCATGCAACCTTCAGATGCCGCGGCAAATGAATTTTCGGAAAAAGCTGACAGCATGGTCGTGCTGATAAACAATCATTTCAAAAAGCGCAGCGACCTCAATATGTTGACTGGCGAGGGCAATGTTGATATGATGATAGACAATCACCGGAATCATGTACGGTTTATGATTTCAGTATTTAAGCATTACGAACCCGAAGTGCTTGTTGAAACGGTTCTTTGGGTCTTCAGAGCCTACCGCAGCCATGGATTCAAACTTACCTACTGGCCGGCACAGCTTGATGCATGGGTAGAAATTTTTAAAACTGAGCTGAGTCCTGCTGCCTTTGCAGAAATTTATCCCTTCTACAACTGGATGATCATCCATAATCCCATTTTTGCAAAAGTCAGTGATGAGATTTTAACTGGCCCACCAGAGTTCAAACATTAACAGCATTAAATCACAGAGGCAATAGGCACATAAAAAATAGAGATTTTGCCAAAATATTAAAAAAATAGAAAAGGAGGAGAAACAATCTTTTCAATCGAGAAAATGAATAATGACTGCTTGTTTCAGATCACAACTTTGGTATAGGTATGTTATAGGAATACAGGAAGGTCTATTCCAGATGACAAGGAAAAAAGTCGCCCTGAAACTGAAAATGAATCAAGTACAGGTCTCGGACTTTTTTGGCAAAAGAGTTTGTATAAAAACATGGCGGACATATCGAAGTTGTGAGCAAAGTAGGAGTTGGCAGTACCTTCAGCTTCACGATACCATTAAAACAAGAATAGCAATAACAGCTGGGTAACAGAATGGAAGAAAATCTAAAAATTCTCGCAATTGTCAAGGTTATTGACGACCAGGGAAAATTAAAGAAGCAATTGAAAAGTGCTTTACCAGATGCAGAGTTTTATTTTGAATCGACAGGAATCAAAGGGATTGAAGGCGCCCTAAAGGTTTACCCTGACATAATACTATTGGATATTTCGATGCAGAAAACGGAAAACATCGAAGTGTGCAGGCAAATAAAAGCCCATCAGAATTTAAAAGATATTCCCGTGTTATTTCTGACAGCCGACGACCTCATCGCAGATATTCAGATGAAGATGTCAGAAGCTGGTGCAGAAAGTTTCATGTCCTTGCCAGCAAATGACATAGCGCTTCAAATGCAGATAAAAGCAATGGCAAAGATCAAGGCAGCCAATATCAGCATGAGAAACGTAAAGACACTTTGGCAAAAAGATTCAACATCAAACAGCGATTTAGAAAACCACTACCGTATTCTTTTAGAAAGAACTTCAGATTTCACTTTCTCATGTCAGAAAGTAAAGGATGATTATGAAATTCAATGGATCGCCGGTGCTGTGGAAAAAGTCACGGGATACACCAAAGAGCAAATCCAGAAGAGGAAATGCTGGCGGTTTATGGTACATCCTGATGATGATGCTGTTTTCGAAAAAAATGTCATCTCTCTGAATCCGGGTCAAGAGTCAAAATGTGAATTAAGAATTATCAAGCCCTCAGGAGAGATAAACTGGATTTTAACAAACACGATATGTGTTGAAACGA
Source organism: Bacteroidales bacterium (assembly GCA_030683155.1). Lineage (GTDB taxonomy): Bacteria > Bacteroidota > Bacteroidia > Bacteroidales > F082 > JALNZU01. The sequence continues at coordinate 31,252 of JAUXMV010000032.1, read as the reverse complement.
ATGAAAAGGGAAGGTATATTATTTATGGAGGATGTATAAATATCACAGAAAGAAAAGCTTATGAAACAAAACTTCAGATTAAGGACTGGGCAATAGAATCAGCAATCACAGCAATTGTTACTTCTGAAATGGATGGAACGCTGAACTATGCAAATCCAGCCTTTCTGAAAATATGGGGTTATGATGATATTTCAGAAGTTATTGGAAGAAGCGCCATCGAATTCTGGGAGATGGGGCATAAAGCTCAAGAAGTTATGAATGCCGTTCTGGAAAAGGGAAGTTGGTCAGGCGAACTCACAGGAATCAGAAAAGATGGTAGTACATTTATTGCACAGGTTTCAACGAATAAAGTACATGATAGAAGCGGAAATGCTGTTTGTATGCAGGCATCTTTTGCAGATATCAGCGATCTTAAGAAAACAGATGAGCAACTAAGAACAAGCGACAGAATTTTCAATCATTCTATTGATATGCTCTGTATTGCAGGATTTGATGGATATTTCAAAGTGCTTAACCCCTCATGGTCAAAAATTCTTGGATGGAGCACCGAAGAATTGCTCTCGAAGCCATGGAATGATTTTGTTCATCCAGACGATTTAATGGCAACAGATAAGATTAAATCAGTCATTATCGACGGGCAAAAGATTTACCAGTTTGAAAACAGATATATCTGTAAAGATGGTACTTACAAATGGCTGTCGTGGAATTCTTTCCCTTATGAGGAAGAAGGAATCATGTACGGTGTTGCCAGAGATGTAACCTCGCAACGTCAGACTGAGCGCGAATACAAAACATTGTTTAATGAAATGCTGGATGGTTTTGCGCTGCATGAAATGATTTATGACAAGGAAGGTCAGGCTGTCGATTACCGTTTTGTGTCAGTCAATCCGGCTTTTGAAGCCATGACAGGTTTGAAAGCTGAAGATATCGTTGGTAAAACTTTGCTTGAAGTGCTTCCGGACTCAGAAGACTACTGGATAAAAACTTATGCAAAAGTTGTTGAAACAGGCGAGCCCATTCATTTTGAAAATTATGCCAATGAATTGAGAAAGTTCTATGAAGTAAAAGCTTTTTTGCCAGCCCCTCATAAGTTTGTTACCATTACTTCTGATATTACTGAAAAGAAGAATGCTGAAATCAATTTGCGTAAAAGTGAAGAAAAGTTTAAGTCTATAATTGACTCCATTCCATTAGCGTTGCATCTTTCTACAGAAGTGGAGCAAATTACAGAATATGTTAATCCCACAATGGTGAAAATGTTTGGATATACACAAGAAGAAATGCCTTCTGTTGCCCAGTGGTGGCCTCTTGCTTATCCGGATCAAAATTACCGAAATTTTGTATCCAATGAATGGAATAGGAGAGTTGCGTCCGCTTTGGAAACACAAATGCCTATCGAACCGATGGAAGTTGTTTGCACTTGTAAGGATGGTACAAAAAAGAATATCCTGTGGAGCTTCATCACAGCGAGCGGATTAAATTACTCTATGGGTCTTGACATAACGGCTCAAAAGGAGGCGGAAAAAGAATTGCATGAAAGCGAAGAGCGTTTCCGCGCACTGCACAATGCCTCTTTTGGCGGAATAACCATTCATGATGAGGGAATCATTATTGCCTGCAATCAGGGATTGTCGGAAATGACTGGATACAGCATGGAAGAACTGATAGGAATGAACGGCTTGAACCTTATTTCTGATAAAGCACTTGATACGGTAATTAATAATATAAAATCAGGTTACGAAAAACCATATGAATCTGTCTGTGTACGAAAAGACAAAACGGAATTTCCGGTCAGAATCGAAGCCCGAAACATTCCATATCAAGGGAAAATGGTGAGGGTAACGGAATTCAGAGATATTACAGAACAAAAAAGGTTTGAAAGCGAGCTGAGAGACAGTGAAGAACGCTTTAGGCTGTTGGTAAAAAACTCTTCTGATATTATTCTAATGATTAATGAGAAAGGTCTTTTGCACTATATCAGTCTGGCCATGAAAGCTGTTACAGGATACGAACCAGATGCATTCTTAGGAAAAAATATTCTTGATTCTGTTCATCCTGATGATATTCAATCTGCCAGAGAGGTTTGGGAAAAGACAATAAAAAATCCTGATCAGACTGTTAGTTTGCAATACAGACACATTCATAAAACCAAAGGATGGGTTTACCTGGAAGCGATCGGCCAAAGCTTTCTTGACACGCCAGGTATTAATGCGGTTGTGGTGAGTTTACGTGATATCAGTCACCGGAAACAAGCTGAGATGATTGACCTGCTGAAGTTTAACATCACCCGTTCAATTCTAAATGCTAAAAATTTTGTCGATCTGCTTGAAATTGTCAGAAATGAGCTTGGACTCATGTTTGACACCACAAATTTCTTTGTTGCAATGTATGACGCTGAAAGAGATATGTTGGTTAATACAATTAACAAAGATGAAAAAGATTGGTTTGATGAATGGTCGGCAAAAGAATCCCTTTCAGGTTTTGTAGTCAAATCCGGCAATTCTGTTTTGATGAGCAGAAAAGAAATTGAGCAGTTTTCTGCGCAAAATAATATTGAACTGATTGGTGCGCCCGCTTCCTGTTGGATGGGCGTTCCTATAAAAGTCGAAAATACTATTTTAGGTGTGATGGCCATTCAAAGTTATTTGGATACGGAGGCATTCAATAAAGCCGATTTGGCGCTTCTTGAAATGATTGCGCACGAAGTTGGGATATTCATTGAAAGACAAAATTACCTTGACAAACTTCTTGAAGCCAAAGAAAAAGCTGAAGAAAGCGACAAGTTAAAAACAGCCTTTATTAATAACATTTCTCACGAAATAAGAACACCGCTCAATGGAATCATGGGTTTTGGCCAGCTTATGGCCGAGGAGGATATAACTTCTGAAGAAAGGGCTGTTTACTTAAAAACATTACAGAATTCCAGCAGTCGCTTGATGAATACAGTGACCGACATTATGGATATGGCGTTTATAACTTCAGGTAGTCTGGAGCTGAACAAACAGGATTTTCTACTCCTTCCGTTTTTAACCAATACGGTTCAAAAGATGCGCGAATACAGCGATAGTAAAAACCTTGAACTGGAGTTGTTGGAAAGTAGTGACGCTGCAAAAATTATGCTGAACACTGATAAAGAACTTCTTGGGAAAGTTTTACTGAAACTACTCGATAATGCTATTAAATTTACTGATGTTGGCAAAATCACAATTGGTTATCATTTTATAAAGGATCAAATTGAGATTTTTGTAAGTGATACCGGAAGAGGTATTGCCGCTGACAAACTGAATTTCATTTTTGAAATGTTCAGTCAGGAGGAAACTGCATTGACGCGTGGCTACGAAGGCAGTGGTCTCGGCCTTGCCATAGCTTCGGGTATTGTTGATAAGTTAGGCGGTGAGATGAAAGTGAAATCTGAGAAGGGAAAAGGTTCAGAATTTAGTTTTACTATTCCTGTAAAAGGCCTGAAAGAAGAAGACCTTTCAACATCCCATCCTGAAGGAAGAAGTGTAAACCATTTTCGACCGGTTATTTTGGTTGCAGAAGATGATGAATCCAACTATATGCTGATGGAAGTTATTGTCAGAAAAACCGGAAGCGAGTATCTTCATGCGCTGAACGGAGAGGAGGCAGTGGAGATGTGTAAGCAAAGACCCGATATCAGTCTTGTTTTGATGGACATAAAAATGCCTGTTTTGAATGGCATAGAAGCAACGAAAATAATACGCGGTTTTCGTCCCGAATTGCCAATTATTGCAACGACGGCTTTTGCCCAAACAGGCGACGAAACCAGAATTCTTAAGATGGGCTTCGATGGATATTACGCAAAACCTATCAACCCACACATTCTGAAAGAGTTAATTGAGAAATATGGGTGATTTGACAGGTTTTGTAAAGGTCACTAGTTTTATTGCCATTCAAGTTTTTCCTGAAATTCCTCATCGATGAGCTTGTTCAGAATATCGCAGCCGTGCGCAAAAAGCCGGTTTGCGTTATCTTTTTCTTTGAACTCAAAATGAAGGTCTTTATAGTCTCCTCTTTTTGGCAGCAAGCTAAGTGCTTCGTCTAAAGCATCTTCCGGACAAGCGATGCCATTCACTGAAAAACATGAAAGCATTTCAACGATTTGCTGAAAAGATGTTTGCGCAAGCGGGCCATTCAGCTGCTTATCAATTTTCTGAATCCTTCGTTGCGAATTTGTAAAACTTCCACCAATTTCCCATGGATATGAAGCTGGCAAAACCAAATTGGCCATTTTTGCAGTTTCAGTCATGAAAAGATCCTGAACTACCACAAAATCAATACGTTGAAACATTTGCTTCATTTCATGAAGTTTCAAAGCACATCCCACTGGATCTTCGCCAAATATGAAGGCGTTTTTGACCCTTCCGCCGGTGAATAACTGATAAACACTGTTGATGGTAAAAGGCAGCTCGTCAACTTTCCATTTATGCGCCAAACGGTATTGCAGGTCTTCATCAAGTATTGACTCAGCGCCCGGGCCAATTTTGTGGCAAACGCCCATATCAAAAATGCCGTGACTGTTATTTTTTTCCTTGAGGGAGATAAGGCCGTTGGCTGTTTTGCCCAGTTTTCCTGTAATCATAGCCAGATTGTGCATGGCCATACTTGCGTTTGCAGACAACTCCTTCTCTTCAAATACCATCAAGGCATTCATTTCTTCATTGTATTCAATGGCAAAGGCTGCAATCGTCTCTGCATCGGTACCTGCCATTTCAACCAGTTTTTCGAAATCAACACGCAACATCGCTTCGCGATATTCATCCCAGCCTTGTGTGCGGTCTTTGATAAAAAGACCGTTTTGCAGATTGTTTTTCAGCAAATAATGGTTCACTGCCTTGATGAAATAGAAGTAGTTTTTTATGACAATAACACGGTTGGCTTTCTCGCTGAACCAGCTGTCAGGATTGGTTGTGATATTTACAATCTCAATGTCTTCCTTATGTTTGGTGTTAAAAATCAGGTGATTAATTACAGGATGGTCCAAATGCAATTCATTGCCGGCAACAAAAATCTTCGACGCACCCCTCAAGTCGCAATAAACAGCGTTTTCGTTCGAGTTATGAAAATATCCCTCGCCGCGACCCATATAATGGAAGCTGCTTACGTTGTTGGTTTTGGCTCCGGCGCGTGCCAGTTTTTGGATCATATAGAGCTCCTCGTTGGTAAGACGTGCGCCGCCAAAAAAGCTGTTTTGATCAGGTTTTACTGCTTTGATGCGCTCTGCAATAATGCTGTAAGCCCGCTCAAAGCTTATTTCAATCCATTTATCACTTTCACGAAGCATTGGTTTTGTCAGACGGTCTTTGCGACTAAATAACTTATAGCCAAACATTTGTCTGCGGTTAATGAGTCCAAGCCGGTTTATCTCGCCTATTCTTGGTGATGCACCATAAAACTGTCCGCGATAGTGATGAAGATTCACCTCATAACCTTCAGAGCCAAAAATATCAATGCTTTGAATGGTTTCAAGCGGCAAAGGGCCTGGCTTAAAACTGTAATTTTCTCTGATGGCTCCGGTCGGACACGTGGTGATGCACAATCCGCAGCTTTCGCAGCTTGTTTCATTCAGCGGTAATTCCATGGCAGGGGAAACATAACTTTTGAAACCTCTGTTGATTAAGCCCAATGCACCTGCACCGGTTACCTCTTTACATATGCGTATACAGCGTGAGCAAAGGATACATTTGTTGTTGTCAATTTCAATGAAAGGATGCCTGAAATCGACCTGATGCTGATGATATTCGCCTTCAAAAGCCTTCTGCTCCGCATCGTAGTTTGTGGAATGTTTCTTCAGATCACAATCGAAATAGGCATTGCAACCACATTCCAGACAACGGCTTGCTTCCATTTGGGCCACAAATTCGTCAGCATAACCCAATTCAACTTCACTGAAATTGTTTCTTTTTTCAGGCTCTAAAACCGGCATTTCCTGTCGAAGCTGATGGGGGAAATGATGTTTATAATCCGAAGAAAGCTGTGGTTTAAAATTATCTTTCTTGCTTAGAAATTCTTTTTTTGCAGGGATTATCTCTTGGCCACTGAGGTATTGATGACAGGAATTGGCGGCAATTTTTGCCTGTGCTATAGCTTCGATAATGGTGGCCGGTCCTGTGACGCCATCTCCTGCAGCAAATACTGAAGGAATACCTGTTTGAAGTGTTTTTTTATTGGCATCAATATCTCCCCAACGGTTTATAACCAACTTACCCTGATCTGAGTCTGTATTGATATCATCAATGAAATTGACATCAGTTTTTTGTCCGATGGCCGCAAGAATGAAGTCGGCCTTAAGTTCGAACTCCGAATCAGCCAATGGAACTGGCCTGCGACGGCCTGAAGCATCCGGCTCACCCAAAGTCATCCGGATAAGTTTGACCGTTTTTAGTTTCCCTTGTTCATCTTTTGTGATTTCTACAGGGTTTGTCAAAAACAGGTATTCAACACCTTCGATCTTGGATTCATGAATCTCGATTGGGTTTGCAGGCATCTCTTTTTCGGTCCGCCGATAAACGACATATACCTTTTCAGCATTGCAGCGGATCGATGTGCGGCAGCAATCCATGGCTGTGTTACCTCCTCCGACAACGACCACAGTCTTTCCTCTGAAGTCATATTTCTGTCCTGTAACTTCCATGTTTCTAAGGAAGTCGATACCCGAAAATACGTTTTCAGCATCATCGCCCGGGCAACCTACACCTGTGCCTTTTTGTGATCCTATTGTAAGTACAGTAGCATCAAAATTTTCTTTCAGATCCTTGTAGTGAATGTTGTCGCCCAACTTTTTTTGATAGTGAATTTTCACTCCAAGGTCAGTGATGTTTTTAACTTCTTTGTCAAGCAGATCATTTGGAAGTCTGTATTCCGGAATACCATACCGAAGCCAGCCTCCCGGATTGGGTGCAGCTTCAAAAATCTCAACTGCATGGCCTTCCAGTCTTAAAAACCAGGCTGTTGAAAGGCCGCCTGGACCTGCGCCGATGATGGCAACTTTTTTCCCTGTCTCAGCTTTAAGTTTTGGCACAAATTTTTCAACTGACTCCAGATCACGGTCAGAGGCGAAACGCTTCAGATAGTCGATTCCAACAGCAGCCCCTTCTTCCATCAATCCTCTGCGGCAGGCAGCCTCGCAAGGTCTGACGCAAACACGACCGCAAATGGCAGGTAGCGGATTGGTTTCTTTTATCAGGGCAACAGCATCAGAATACCGGCCTTTGTCGATGAGTGAGATATATCCTTGCACATCAACACCGGCCGGACAGGTCTGCTTACATGGGCCAAGACAGTCGGCGTAATGGTTGCTGAGCAAAAGATCAAGCGCTGTTTTGCGTGATTGTTTCACTGCTTCAGTTTCAGTGTTAACTTCCATTCCTGCAGTGATATATGTTGAGCATGATGGCTGATGGCCGCGCATTCCGGCAACCTCAACAACGCAAACATAACATGAGGAGAAGGGTTCGATACGCGGGTCGTGACAAAGGGTTGGAATTTCAATGCCATGGCGTGAGGCACATTCGTAAATGGTTTCACCTTCGAAGCCACTTACCACCTCGCCGTTCAGTTTTATGTTGATATATTGACTCATTTCTTGGGATATTAGAAGTTAGTAGCTAAAAGATGGAAGCTGAGAAGTTGTAATTATCAGATGTGTATTCAGTAGGGTGTGTCTTTGTCTTAAGTGTTTCACTTCCAATTTCTTTTGACAAATATTTTTCATGATCAGATGTTTTTCAAATTTTTGGTTCCCATTTATCTTCAGATTTTCTTTTTGTGCAGGACAATCTTATTCCACTATCACAGCGTCAAACCTGCACACATTGAAGCATTCTCCGCATTGTATGCACATGGATTGGTTAATCACATGCACTTTTTTTCTATCGCCGTCAATCGCATTGGTTGGGCATTTCTTGCCGCAAACCATACAACCGGTGCATGTATCTGGATTTATCGAATATTTTAACAAGGGTTTGCAAACTTTTGCAGGACACTTTTTATCAAAAATATGTGCTTCATATTCAGCTTTGAAATATTTCAGTGTAGTCAGTACGGGGTTGGGTGCAGTTTGTCCAAGGCCACAAAGTGAATTGTTTTTTATCTGAAAAGCGAGGTTTTCAAGTAATTCGATATCACTTTCTTTACCTTTACCCTCGGTGATGCGTTCCAGAATTTCAAGCATGCGTTTTGTTCCAATGCGGCAGAAGGTGCATTTGCCGCAAGATTCATCCTGTGTGAAATGAAGGAAAAATTTTGCCAGATCAATCATGCATGTGGTTTCATCCATCACCACCATTCCGCCCGAACCCATGATAGCGCCTGTAGCATTCACAGAATCGTAATCAACACATGTGTCGCCCAATTCAGCTGGAATACAGCCACCTGAAGGACCACCAAGCTGCACTGCCTTAAACTTTTTACCTCCCTGAATGCCACCTCCAAGCTTAAAGATGATATCATTGATGGTGATGCCCATTGGCACTTCAACCAAACCTCCGTTGCGGATTTTACCTGTAAGTGCAAACACCTTGGTTCCTTTGCTTTTTTCAGTACCATAGGCTGCATATGCCGCCGGGCCGTTATGGATGATCCAGGGGATGTTGGCCCATGTTTCTACGTTGTTGATGTTTGTTGGCTTTTTCCAAAGACCAGAAACAGCCGGAAAAGGAGGCCTTTTTCTGGGCATCCCACGCTGTCCTTCAATGGACGCTATCAGTGCTGTTTCTTCTCCGCAAACGAAAGCTCCGGCGCCTTCTTTTACATAGATGTCGAAACTGAATGCTTCGCTGCCAAAAGGGTTTTTGCCCAGATATCCTTTTTCTTTTGCCTGAGCAATTGCAATATTAAGACGCTTTATTGCGAGCGGATATTCAGCGCGGCAATAGATCACACCGGTTTGTGCGCCAATGGCATAACCGCCGATCATCATCCCTTCAAGCACAGCGTGGGGGTCGCCCTCAAGAAGTGAGCGATCCATGAAAGCACCCGGGTCGCCTTCGTCGGCGTTGCAGATTATGTATTTTTCGTCATTTTCGCTTTGTGCGGCAAAACGCCATTTGAGCCCTGTCGGAAACCCTCCGCCACCTCTGCCACGCAGTCCGGAATCGAGCACAGACTGTATCACTTCAGCACCACTGATTTTTTTATCAAAAATAGCCCTGATGGCCTGATAGGCGCCATGCTCCTCAGCTTCTGACAAGGATTCAGGATCAATATGACCGCAATTACGCAATGCAATTTTTACCTGACCATCAAAAAAATCTTCTTCCGTTGCTTTGAAATCACGGGCGCTGACGGCATTTTCTTTATCTACCTGGCCTTTTGAGAGGTGTTTCAAAATGGTTTGTTCAACCTTGTCTGCTGTCATATCGCCATAAAGCACCCAGCTATTTTTATCCCTTATTTCAACCAGCGGTTCTTTATAACACATGCCGATACAACTGGTTCTTGAAAGTTCAAAATCAAGTGTACCTTCTTGCAGCATTTTTTGCAGCTTGTCGTATGTTTTTGCAGCTCCGGCAGCGATTCCGCAACTTCCGAGTCCAACTATTACCTTGGGTTTGGTATATGTTTCTATCATTGTATTGACTTATTGGTTGTTGGAACTATTTTCTTTTCTCAATTCACGGATAACTTTAACAGAGGCTTTTCCTGTAAGTTTGCCATAAGTGTTTTCTCCGATCATCATCACAGGCGCCAATGAGCAGCATCCAAGACAAGCAACAGATTCAAGCGTAAAGAAGCCATCTTCAGTTGTGCCTCCGTCTTTTACACTCAGTTCGCCCTTAATGGCATCGGTGATGGAATTTGCGTTTTGCACATGACAAGCAGTGCCATGGCAAACTTTAATGACATTTTTGCCAACAGGATGCAATCTGAATTGCGCATAAAAAGTGGCAACACCAAAAATATCCGCTACCGGAATATTTGTTTCTTCAGCAATCATTTCAAATGCTTTTGAAGGAATATAGCCAAACATATGCTGAGTGCCCTGAAGCAAAGGAATCAAGCTTCCGCTTTTGTTTCTGTAGCGTGTAAATAATGCTTCAAGTTGGGTCAGGTCAGCTTCGGGCTGAAGTCCATTCACTTTTTCTTGTGCGATACGATGAATACGCATATTCAGGTAATTTAAATTTGTTTTGAGCGACCTAAATTATACATATTTCAAAGTTCAACCTTCATTAAATGCTGATTTGCAATAATTTATATTCAATCTAAATAAGATTAGAGTCTAATCATCTGGATTTGACGGACAAACAAAAATCAGGAAAAAGGGGTCTTTTTGAGTCGATATAAACGTTGCAAAAAACAAAGGAAATTCGCTCAGTAAATCACTTAGAAGTAATGGAGGATGTACTTATCAGAATTTTCTATCTGGATAAATATTGGGAGTGATAAAAAACTTGATTGTTTATCACTGTTGTCCGGTTAAATTTTATGAAATATTCTGTAATGCCTGATATCTTTCGTCCGCCTGGGCGGACTTCTGTTTTGTTAGGGTTGCTTTTTATCTTTTACCAATCTATTGTCCCTCTGGGACTGTCCCGTTAGGGACAATAGATTGGTAGTGAATAAGATAAAAATCATTAAAAGTCCGCCTTGGCGGACGAGAGATATTTTTCACCTGACAGTGATTGTTTATAAAAACCAAGGACTGAAATGAGTCATTAAGGTTTAAAAATCGTCAAAGATATTGTTCTGTTTTTTGCGATTTTTTTGATTTCTTTCATAAAGATCGCAATCAAAATCAAGAGAAACGTCCGTCTGTGGCTTGTCGAAGTCGCCCTTAGATATGCCAAGCACCGGATCGTTGTAGATTTTTTGCATATAAAGTGCCCAGATCGGAAGTGCCATATTTGCACCTTGTCCAAGTGTGATGGTTCTGAAGTGTGCACTGCGGTCCTCCGCGCCAGTCCATACGCCAGTGGTAAGATCAGGCGTGATTCCCATAAACCATCCATCTGATTGATTTTGTGTAGTTCCTGTTTTTCCGGCTATTGGATTCCGCAGGTTGTATTTTCCGCGCAAACGCATACCAGTTCCGCTTTCTACAACACCTTTCATAAGCTGAACCATTTTGAAGGCGGTTATTTCATCCAATGCATCAGATTGTTCCGGAGCAAAACGTTCAATAAGATTGCCGTTCTTGTCTTCGATACGCATGATGAAGTAGGGCTTGATGTAAACACCTTTGTTGGCAAAGGTATTCATGGCGCCAACCATCTCATAAAGCGTAATATCAGGTGTTCCAAGTGCTATTGCCGGAACTGGGTCAATGGGTGAGGTCACACCCATTTTGCGTGCCATCTGTATGACCGATTCAGGTGGAAAACGCTTAATCAGATAGGCTGAAATCCAGTTGTTTGAATTGGCAAGCGCCCATTTTAATGTTACTTCTTCACCAATTCTGTCAGTGCTGGAATTTCTTGGTTGCCAAAAACTTCCATCATATAATTGAACACTGTAGCTGATATTGGGCACCTTGTAGCAAGGTGTATATTCACCTTCCTGCATTGCCAGCGTATAAAGGAATGGTTTGAATGTGGAGCCAACCTGTCGTCTGGCCTGTGTTACATGGTCAAACTTGAAATACCTGTAGTCGATACCTCCTACATAGGCACGCACCTGACCGGTATGTGCATCTACTGACATAAGACTGGATTGCAGATAAAACTTATAATATCGGATTGAATCCATCGGACTCATAACAGTGTCGATTGAACCATTCCATGAAAAAACGCGCATACGGATTGGCGTATTAAATGATTTGATGATGGAGTCATTTGACAAGCCTTCACGCTTATGCAGCCGGTAACGATCGGAACGGCGCATAGCCTGATTGAGTATCTTTTCAACTTCTTGTTTTACTTCTGACGGAGGAAATACAAATGGTGCATTTGGTTGCCCTTTCCAATGTTTAAAAAATGCTGACTGCAGTTCGCCTCCCAAATGTTCACGAACAGCTTCCTCAGCATAGCGCTGCATCCTTGAATTGATGGTAGTATATATTTTAAGACCATCCTTGTAAATGTCGTAAGGTTTGCCATTTGGCTTGTAATGTGTGGAAGCCCAGTTACGCATTTCGGCTCTCAGAAATTCACGAAAATAAGTAGCAGTTCCGGTATTATGGTCAAGAAGGCCAAAGTTTGACATGTCTATGGGTAACTGACTTACGCTATCAAGGACATTGTTGCCAATAAATTTGTAATCATTCATTTTCTTAAGCACCAGATTTCGTCGCTGCAGCGCACGTTCAGGGTTTCTTACAGGGCTGAACCAAGTGGGAGCATTGACAACACCAGCCATCAGTGCAGCTTCCTCAAGAGATAGATCCTTTGTTGCTTTTCCAAAAAAAGTAAGTGCAGCTGATTTTATTCCAAAAGCCTGGCTTCCAAATTCAACAGTGTTGAGATACATTGCCAGAATCTCTTCTTTTGAATAATTGCGTTCAAGTTTGGTGGCTGTAATCCACTCCTGAAATTTTCTCAGTACAAGGCGTGGAAACGAAAGATTGCCTTCACGGGGGAAAAGGTTTTTGGCCAGCTGCTGTGTAATTGTGCTGCCACCGCCCTTGCTGTTGCCTGTGATTAAACCCCATGCAACACGCAACAGCGCTTTTTCATCAATACCTGAATGCTCGGTGAAACGAATATCTTCAATCGCAAGAAACGCATTTACCAGATCCGGAGGCAAATCACGAAAGTGAATATTTGATCTGTTCTCAATGTAAAAAGCGCCTAACACTTCACCATCGGAAGAATAAATTTGTGATGCAAGATTTGTTTCAGGGTTTTCCAACTCCTCAAAAGTGGGCATTGGGCCAAACCAGCCGCTTGCTACACCATAAAAAAACAGAATAGTCAGAATTATGATACTCACAAAACTCATCCACAGCATTTTGACGAGCTTCCCTTGAAAGTTATTTTTCTCTTTTGTCATTGCTTACTTAATTAAGCGCTAGTTTGGGTTTTTTTCAATCCGAATGCCCACATCCCTGATGCCATGCAGCACTTCTTCCCGCATAGCTTGTTCAATATCTATAATATAAGTGCCGGATAATGGGAACTTTAATGATTGATTTAATAAAATAAGATGATCGCGGTGCTGCCCGGAACCTTTGCCGGTCCATTTTCCTGAAAGATCAGCCAGCACACATTCAATCGTGTCACGCGTTACGTTGCCATTGGGAAATCGGGTCTGCATAAAGAAGTATAAGTTACTGTAACGGTAAGAAATATCATTTCGTACATGTACAAAAAACCTGAATGTACTCAGCGTGTCGTCTACATTTATTTCAAACCTTTGCTTGTCGTGCATATGCCAGCCTTCAGTTCCGATGGACGAAACATCATCGAAAATTACGCGGCTGCTGCAGGAAACGAAAAAATGACTCAACAGAAATAATGCTGCTGAAAGAAAAATAACAGACACTCTTTTTCTGTAAAAAAGAAAAAAACCTGCTTTCTTCATTATCTTTTTTTGTTCGGTTTGTTTGGTTTTTGAGGCTTATCAAAGCGATTAAGATCACCTTCAAGGGGGTTTCCGACAGGTAAGATTGAATCTTGCGTCTCTTTCATGAAGGCAAAGTCTTCCAGTTTTTCAGGGAAAATGCCTTTTTTATTGTCTTCAGCTATAGCTTTTACTTTGTCGATTGGAATGCCAAGAAGGTTGTTGCGGTCATCGAAATAGGCATACCACATCAAACCTTTGAAAACATCACTTTTCTGATGAGAAGCATCTCCTTTTTTGGTGCGCAATATCGTTCTGTCATCAGGAAAATCCTTGATGGCATCGACGTATGAATCATATTCGTAGTTAAGGCAACATTTAAGCTTTCCGCAAAGTCCGGCAAGTTTCTGAGGGTTGGGAGAGAGTTGCTGTACGCGTGCCACCGTAGTTGAAACTGACTGAAATTCAGCCATCCATGAAGAGCAGCAAAGTTCGCGTCCACAGGGTCCAATACCACCAAGTTTGGCAGCTTCCTGTCGCATTCCTATTTGTCGCATCTCAATCCTTATGCGAAATTCTTCAGCCATTCTTTTGATAAGTTCCCTGAAATCGACTCTGTCTTCGGCCGTATAATAGAAGATTGCTTTCGTTCTGTCTCCCTGATATTCAACATCATTTAGTTTCATATCAAGGCGAAGTTCGTAAATCATTTCGCGTGTTTTCTTCAATGTACCTTCTTCAAGATCGATGCCGCTTACCCATTTTTCCACATCCGAAAGCTTTGCATGACGATAGATCTTAAGAAGCTCCTCAGGCCTTTGATTGGCTTTTTTGCGCTTCATCTGAATATCAACGATATCGCCTGTTAGTGTTACAACGCCCAGATCATGTCCTGCAGCGGCTTCAACGGCAACTATTTCGCCTTCCTTTAGTTCAATGTCGGGAGTGTATGAAAAAAATTCTTTATGGTCGTTTTTGAATCGTACTTCTGCAATCAGTAAGGCGTTTTTAGTACCCGGACTTTCATAGTCTTTAAGCCAGTTGTGTGTGTCGAGTTTGCAGCATTGATGCTGATAGATGTGGTCTTTTGGATTATATACTCGTGGGGCCCGGCAACATCCTCTTGGTAAAAAAGATTCTGTTCCCTTACCTTTTATTTCTTCATTCATTTTGATTCTATTTGATCAGCAAAAATAAACATTTTAGGAAGGCGGAGTTCATGGCTTCACCTGTAGTAGTTTTACAACCTTTAAACTGGTATCCATGAAAAGAATCTGAGCATTTGCGTTGCGTTCGATCTGCTGAATGCCTTCTTCCATGAGCGAAACCATTTCAAGGATATTAGCATGATGCACAAAAGGTGCAAATTTTGAAGCAAAAGCGTATTCATCGCCCGTAAGTCTTACCAGCTCAGAAAGTCCGTTATTGCTTAGCAAGGCATTTCTGAAAAGCGTCAGTCCATAATTGAGAAAAGCCTTCTGTCGTTCACGACCAATACCGTTTATATTTGCGCAAAAGTCGATAAGTTCAATCACACTTTTTCTAAAACACAATCGCATCCACTGCTGGAAATTATGGAAGTGAAATTTTTCTTCTTCTGCATTGTCATGCAATCGCAAGGCTTCAAGCCAGTTGCCATGTGCCATAGAAGAAATATCACTTACCTCTGCGATGCGACAATCATAATATGCGGCAAGGGCTTTTGTTAGGTCATCTTTGTCAATACGAGGTATTTTTACCTGATATGTCCTTGATTTTATTGTCGTTAGAATCTGTTCTGGCTCTTCGGCGATAAGAATAAAAAGCGTATTTTCCGGTGGTTCTTCCAACAATTTCAGAAGTTTATTTGCTGCAGTGATATTAAGTTTTTCGACCATCCAGATGATCATCACTTTAAATTTGCCTTCGTAAGCTTTAAAATTGAGGCGGCGGATAATTTCACTTGCATCACGGGCGAAAATTGTACCTTGCTTGTTTTCAACGCCTAGAAAATCATACCATCGGTTTAAATCCACATAGGCTTTATGGGTTAAGATGAACTCGCGCCATTCCTCAGCAAATAGTTTTGATTCCGGATCTTTTTTTATTTTTTTTGTCGTTGTGGTTGGATAGATGAAATGTAAATCAGGGTGTGTAAGCCTCGCTGATTTAATGCACGACGGACAGGTCCCGCAGCTGTCAGTTGGGGTAGGAGCGGTGCAGTTCAGAAATTGTCCGTATGCAAGTGCAAGTGCCAGCTTTCCAATTCCGGGAGGCCCCCAAAATAGTTGTGCATGGCTAACACGACCATCTTTCACAGATTGGACAAGCCGATCTTTCACTGCTTTTTGTCCGATGATATCAGAAAACTTCATTGTATTTGCTTGCTATTTTGATGTTTCAAAAATACAGTTTTTTTGGCTGATACTGTTTCATTCATTCAATGCTGTTATGAAGTGTTTTCAAGCGATATTCACATATAAAAAAAGAGGCAACGAATGCTCATTACCTCTTTTAAAATACTTTCAGTTTAAGACTATTTTCTCACTCTTCTAAGCTTATATGTATCCAACTCAAGGATGCTGTCGAGCCATTCAAATGAACCATCAGAATAAACAATTGCCAAAACTGGATATTTTGAATTGTCATATGGATCTGTGAACATTTTAAATTCAAGATTGCCTATTATTGCATTCAGACCAACCTGAATCAGTTCGAGATCGATTTGACTGTTCAGGAAACCAAGATCAAAATTGCCGTTTTCTTCTCCTTGCATCATATGATTGTCAATAGCGGCTGCATTTGCAAAGCCCTGAACCTTCAAAGGATCAACGATGCAGTTTCCTGAAACCTTTTCAACATCTTCCATGTTGGATGCATAAGTAATTTCAGCATCATAACCCATCATTGTTATGTTGTTATTTTTGAACGAAAGTCCTGAGTTGTATTTAGTTCCACTTCCTGTCAAACTCATCTGGAACTGATAGGGGGCCATAGTCAGTTGTGCATTCATTGTAGTTGGGCGTCCGGCAGCTGTATATGAGGCAGTATAACTTCCTGACATTTGTGTTGTGCCACTGATTTTATGCTCAAGATTTGCGTTGGTAGGAATTGTTTCTTCATAAGTTTCGGTAACCCATACTCCTGCCCATTCGTCCCAGTAGGTTTCAGTATACTCAATGGTTATCATCTGTATATTGCTGATTGTAAGCTCAGCGTTGTTCTGCTGATTTGCGTAGGCTGTTTCATCGGCTGGATAAATCAGTTTGAGCATATTTTCACTTGCTTGTATCAATTCAAAATCGTCAATATTGAAGTTGAATTGATAGGTTCCGAAATCGTCAATTGCCAGATTTTTTTTGTTGCCTGACACATCTTTACGGAATAGGTCCTTGAATTCAGCTAAATGCCGTCTTCCGGGTAGAATCATTAAATCACCAACAATTTTTTTCATATCGCCCATCTCCATCATGCTTGAGAGGAAGTTAAGTGATTTCATTGCGGGAGTTTCCATTACCAAACTCATGTCATTGGTAATTTTTTGTGTAGCGTTCCTGAGTTCAACTTTTGCATCTGCAGCTGATAACTCGCTTTCCTTCTTTTTGTCCTTGTTGCAGGCAACGAATGTTACCATTAAAGCAAGAAAAAAGAGCACTTTCAATAATTTGGTTTTTTTCATAACAATGTGGTTTAGGTGTGTTTATTTTGTGCAAAAATAGTAAACTTTTGAAATTGTTAATTAATTAACATCATATATTTGATGAACATTTGGTATATTCGTGTATTTTAGATGAATTATTTACGATAAAAGTTGCAGATTAATATGCCAGTAAACACAAGGAAAAGTTATTTTTTTGCTTTGGTATTTCTATTATTTCTTATTTTTTTTCAATCCTGCAAGGAAGAAAAAAGTGTTTCACCCAATTTGACTCAGGAAAACAAAGTGAACACTACTGTTTATGAAGGGATTACCGATTTACTTCCGGGCGATATAATTGTCAAGCCAAACCTGAATTTTTTACCAGGTTCTGCATTTGTGCCAAATGGAAGTGGTTTTGGACATGCCGCTCTCGTAATAAAAGGCAACAGCCATAACAATATTGACAGCCTGCTTGCCGGAGCAAGAATTGTTGAATCTATTGCCAAAGATGTGCCTGTAGCTTTCCAGGTAAGGGAAATATCAGCTTTTATATGGGATCGGAATCCTTCATTCAGCAACACAAATTTTGGCAACAAATACAAGGGTAGACGTTATAGGCTCCGGCTTCAGCTTTCACAATCAGCTATTGATTCCATCATCGATTTTGCATTGGCTCAAAAAGGAGATCTTTCATCCTGGAATGCTGCAAAACGATTTCCTGATCATCTGTTTTCAGATAGTCTGGTTCAATTGGGTGTGCGTAAGAACTGGGCGGATAATGCAACGTGGTATTGCTCCCTGCTTGTTTGGCAGTCTGTTTTTTTTGTTACAGGCATTGATCTTGACCCAAACGGAGGCTATATGGTTTATCCCAACGATTTGATTAAAAGCCGGTATTTCGATTATGAACAGTCGGGAGATTATGGGAGGCAGAGATTTTAAGCCTTTGCCTGTATATTAAATCACTTTCATATTTAGGATTCTTTCTACGGTCATAATAAGTTCCTCAAGATTTTCTTCTGTGCCGTCATCAAAGCGTATAAACATGTTAATGCGGTCTTTTTTCGAAACATCTCTCAGAAAAATATCACCGATCAGATTGCCGCGATTGCTTTTGACTTTGAAAGTAGATTGCTGATTGAAGTCATTTATGAAGTGCGTGGAACTAATTGCTGAAAAGTCAAGCCTTGAACTAAATTGTAATTGAACAGGAAAAATTTCGAAATCCATGCGCTTTTTATTAAACACCAGATTTTGTTGCTTTGAAATTTCAACATCAGAAATAATTGCACTTTTAAAAAGGCTTTTTTTATCTTCGGAAAGGTTTAAATTGAAGGAAACACTACTTGCCTTTTTTCGGAATTTTGTCTGCATTTTACCTTCAAATGAAAATTGCCCGAAAAGCATGTTGAGATTCATTTCAGATGGAAACCCATGTTCGATTGTTGCTTCAAAGTCGATAGTCATTAACTTTATATCCCGAGCCATAAGTATCGCATTTACCCTTACCGGAAGCATCATCTGCAGATCTGTTTGACTTTCTTCATATGCAGTGATAAGAAAGACCGCCATGGTATCAAATTTGGTTTGGAGCGGAAAATGGACAATCAAAGAGTCTGAAGCCCTTTCATAATAGGCAACACCAGTTTTTTTATCGACTCTGTAGCTGCCTTTGTGGAGATTGAAATCAAAATTAACAGGCGTTTCTGCACTATCATTCATAATGAAGGTTCTGAATGGCAATGGGAGATTCTGGAATTTTTCAAGTGCCATTAAACCCCTGAAAGCATCCGTGCTGCTAACTTTGTTTGTAATTTGAATCAACTCACTGTCCATTGCCCTGAGAAGTTTTCTGCCTTCTTCCGAAGTGGTAGATCGCTTACATGATGCTGATTGAATCAATATGAAGGCTATAAACAATAGTAAATTAAAATTCCTCAATAACCTGTAAAAGAAGGCAAGAGAATTAAACTGTTCTAAATGCTTAATAAATGCAGTTTTCAAGGATTGCTGTTTTTATGATTGTTAGAAAGATGAGTACTTATATTATGCGCTCATGCATGGTTTGATGGTTTATCTTACAGCATATTGCGGTTTTGCATCAGGCCAAAAATCATATCTACAATTTCTTGGTTGTTTATTCTGGCGTTGTTCAAAATTAAATCAAACTGCAGATCGCAGATCTTTTTTTTACTGAAATCGTAAAGCAATTTTGCTCGTTTTTCGTCTGAATGTTTTACATATTCAAGTGCAGCTTTTCTTGAAAGACTAAGTTGTTCCTGAATACTCTTAACACGCCAGTCAAGCGGAGCGATCAGACGTAAATGAAGGCCTCCCGGCATTTTTTGCGTTATGATTGCACCTGCACGCCCTACAATAATAACCTGACCTTCCCGCGCATAACTTTCGATTATTTCCCGCAGTGTTTTCCTTACGCGGTTGTCGCTTTTATAGTATTTGTTTTCGAATGCATGGAGAACTTCCATGATGTGCGATCTATCTTCAGCCTCAAAAATCCCTTTAACCTGAAGGTTGCTAAGATTGAATTTTTTTGCAGCTTCTTCAACAATTTCTTTCGACATCATCGACCATTCTTTTGTCGCAATGGTATTAAGTTTTTCTGCCAGCATTTTTGCAATTGGAATACTGTGACAGCCGGTTTCTCGCGAAATGGTTACAAAAGGAAGAAAATCGGGCTTTTCCGGCTCTTGAATTTCCCAGTGTCTTTTTGTCAAATATTGAATTAGGTCAAGTGGCATGTCGCATTGTATTGATTGTTAAAGATACAATAAATTCCTGCAATTAAAAGAAATTTTCAGAAGATTTTTTTCTGGCTTTTATAGGGAGTTGGAGAATTATTTTATATCCATTAAGTATACAATCTCCGAATGGATCAGTAATTCAAAAAAAAAAATGAATGTTGCCATTGCTTTCGTCTTGTTTTTGGTGTATCTTTAAAAATTCAAATTTAAACATAGAAGCCATGACAACTGATTACATGTGTCCGCATTGCAACGGCCATCTAAGGTTAGACAATCATTTAATTTTAACTGTTAAACATGAGGATGACGCAGGAATGCTTCTGCTGATGGATCCGGAGATTGGAAATTATCAAACGGTCTATCATCAGTCAAATCCTATCAATGATGGACAAAAATTTGAGTTTTTCTGCCCGATTTGTCATGCCAGATTATTTTCCGATCTGAATGAAAATCTGGTGATGGTATTGATGCGTGATGAGAAAAACAAAACTTTTGAATTGCATTTTTCGCGCATTGCCGGACAAAAAAGCACCTACAAAATCATGGGCAAAGAGGTTCAGACTTTTGGTATCGATGCACCTCATTATCTCGATTTCCTGCATCTGATCGACATGAGCTAAAGAAGTTTATGCTAAAAGAAAATACAGCATAACTGATTACAAAGTAGTTATGCTGTATTAGAATGCATGAAGCAATTCAGTTTCATGCTATTTTTTTTCTGCCATATGGCTCAGAAATGAAAACATTAGCCTCACACCTACACCAGTGCCGCCAAAACTGCGATAACCATCGCGTTTAGAAATAAATGCAGGTCCTGCAATATCAAGGTGAATAAATGGATAATCGGTGAAATGTTCAAGAAATTTTCCTGCAGTTATCATTCCGGCCTCTGGTCCGCCGATATTCTTCAGGTCTGCAATTTCTGATTTAATTTGTTCCTTGTATTCATCCCACATAGGGAATTCAACGAGACGCTCATATACTTCTTCTCCTGCAATGGAAAGTTGCACAAACGGCTCTTTAGCTTTCACTTGCATGGCTACAATGCCTTGATGTCCTATTGCGCGGGAAGCGGCTCCCGTAAGCGTTGCAAAATTGATAACTAATTGAGGATCATATTTTTTGGCATAAGCCAATGCGTCGGCAAGAATCAACCGTCCTTCGGCATCGGTATTCAGCACTTCAACAGTTGTACCGTCAAACATGGTGATGATGTCGCCCGGAACATAGGCGTTTCCATTTACACGGTTGTCGGTGGCAGGAACCAAAGCAATGAGGTAAACCGGAAGCTTGGCTTTTGCAGCGGCATAGATTGCAGCAGCAACGGCAGCGCTGCCCGACATATCGCACTTCATGGTATCCATTGAATTGGATGGCTTCAGGCTCATGCCGCCAGTATCGTAAACCACGCCTTTTCCAACAAGCACAACGGCTTGGTCGTTGACAGCATTATCAGGTTTCCATTCCAGAATGGTGAAAGTTGGAGGATCGATGCTGCCAAGATTTACCGAAAGGAGTCCCCCCATTTTCAGTGATTCAATTTTTTTCTTGTTAAAAATTTCAGCTTTTCCGCCGACACTGCGCAACTTTTCGCTTATTATCTGTGCCAGATCAACGGCATTCAACTTGTTCAAAGGCTCATTTACAAGATCGCGAGCCCAAAGAGTAGCCTCAATCTGTATATTGAGATGGTTTAACAATTGCGTTGTGAGAGAAGCTGAATGTTCTACAAAAAGCGTTTTAAAGCTATTTCGTTTCTCAGATGAATCCTTCAAATATTTAAGAAACTGATAGTTAGCCAATGTCATGCCTTCAGCAAAAGCCAGCATTTCTTCAGTTTTTGCACCATGACTCCTCAGACAGGCAGACTCAGTGCCACTTGTGTTCAATTGACCTAAAATACTCACAGCATTTCGGCGGCACTGTTCCAGGCGCTTGGAGGTGTTTTCCTCTTGTTTCACAAAAACAAGATAAATCCAGCCCGAATAACGGTTGATTGCAATCCAATCCTTCTTTTTTACACCTTGACGCTGCTGATTGACATATGCTTCTTCTTCCGGAAGAAGTGCTGCTTCAGCAGGCAGAGCGTCGGAAGAAATTAAAAAAATCTGGTTGGGATATAAGGTATTTCTTTCTGAAAATTGAATAGATAAAGCCATAATTCTTTCTGAATTTGATTTGATTGATGCGCAAAAATAACAATTTAGCGCTGTAAAAAACCTTTAACAAATTGACGGACTGAAAGATTTAGGAAAGTAATTTTGTTAATGATGCAATAATGAGCTCGGTAGCACCAGTTTGATTTTCAACATATACCTTGCATACAGAAGATGTTTTGAGCCTCAAGCTTTCGTCATTGATGAGCTTAAAAAAGACTTTTTCCATTGAAGCAGCATCACTTACTTCATAAACACCCCCAAGTTTTATCAGATCAACAGCTTCGGTAAAGTTTTTGTGCTTTGGCCCAATTATAACCGGACAGCCAAATGTAACAGCTTCCTGTATATTGTGAATTGCTACTCCAAAACCGCCCCCAACATAAGCAAAATCGGCATATTGATAAAGTTGAGAAAGTATTCCTATGTTATTAATAATTAACACTTTGTGATTTCCATTGTAATCATATTCAGTATACCGAATAGAAATTTTGCCAATTTTTTTCTCAATTTCTGCAATATGTTTTTCGGAAATATCATGTGGTGCAACAATGATTTTGTAATTGGACGGGAGTTTGTCAAAAATTGGAAAAAGCAGCTTTTCATCCGCCGGCCATGAACTTCCAACAACTATCAATGGGTTTCCACCTTTAAAATGCACTACGACAGGGAATTTAGATGCTTGTTGTGCAAGTTTTAAAACCCGGTCAAAGCGTGTGTCTCCTGTAACTGTAAATTGATGGATGTTTATAGATTTCAGAAGTTTTGATGAAATATCATCTTGAAGAAAAAAGTGGTTGACAGCTTTTAGGTGACGACGAAACCATCCGCCATAAAAAGAAAAAAAGTGCTGCGATGGTCTGAACTTTGCCGAAACAAAAAACAATGGAATTTGTAGCCGGCTTGCTTCATTCATGTAGTTGAACCAGAATTCATATTTGATGAAAAAGATGGCTTTCAGATCAAATAGTTGAATTAGTTTTCTGGCATTGGCTGGTGTATCTTCAGGCAAATAGGAAACACAATCGGCGAGTTCATAGTTTTTTCTAACCTCAAAGCCTGATGGTGAAAAAAATGTAAGCAGAATGCGGTATTGAGGCCATTTTTGTTTTATGGCTTCAATCAATGGACGGCCTTGTTCAAACTCTCCCAATGAAGCAGCGTGAAACCAAATCCACTTTTGATCTGGCTGATTCTTTGCAGCCATTTTTGAAAACACATTCTTTCGGCCATCAATCCACTTTGCTGCCTTTGTATTAAACATTGCCGCAAGCCAAATGATTAAGGTGTAAAGTTTTATGGAAAAAGTGTATACTGAACGCATCACTGCTTCTGGCTTAGTTAATAGTAATAGTAGCGCTGCGGTGATCGTTTGTAGGCGGGTATCATCCAGTTGATCCGAAGGCCATAGTAATGATCGGTATATTTTGTGTTGTCGAAGCCCATCAGGTTGAAATCGTAATCGCGCAAACTTCGTGTGTAGGCGTGAATGAATTCGAAACCTAAACTGAAATTGAGTGCGCGGTGGTTGCTCATCAGCATGTATCCTGTTTCCAGGCTGTGGGCAAAACCTCCGCGTAGTTTGTCGTAACCTTTGGCATAGTCACCTTTTATTTGTGGTGCAGTTCCAAACTGTGTTTCTATGTGAATGCGGTGGGCTAAATAGCCCAAACCAGTCATGACATAAATGCCTGAATTGGGATTTGGGCCAAAGGTCGGAAATAGTTTTCCGATTTTTGCCTGAAAATGGTAACCTCGTTCAAAAAGTGTCAGGCTTGTGTAGGTTCCGTCTCCATCGATAACCTCTCCGGTTGACGTACTGATTCGGCTGAGCAACTCTTCACGGCCATTCACCTGATCGCCGAAAATGAAACCAAAATGTGCATTCCAAAGCCAGTTTTGATTTGTTTTATAGCCCAAAACAGCCCCAATCGTTGAGTTGTATCCAAAATATTCGTTAAGATCTTTTCCGGGAAATTGCAGCGAATAGCTTGCCTGAATAAGGAATGTAGAAACAACTGTATCGCTAATTCTCTGCTGGGCCTGCGCTGAAGAGGCAAAAAACAAAAATAAAATCACTATTGAAAAAGGGCCGGATTTCATATTCAAGAATCTTTTTTCAGGCACAAAGGTAGTTTTTTTGGGTTAGTAATATTTTCAAATTAAGGCTTAAGTCGGGGTTTTTATCCACTTAGCAAACTTCATTTTTTATAATTTCATGAAAAGATCAGTGCAATGAGCCGATCCACATTCTGACCGTTATGATAAACCATCTCAAGTTTTTTACGTCGTCTTTCTTTCTCTTTTTCACTAAAGCTACGGCGGTAAAGTCGTTTAATTTGCATTTTCATCGAAGCTGCATCGTTTGCCAGAATACACAATTCATCAAGGGTGCTGCCGCTGAGCATTTTGTCATTTACCAAACAAAAACGACCGTTATAGAGTGTGTTTAAGAGTTTTAACTTTAATCCGGTAGCCTGAAATGTGACCGAAACATTCAGTTGGGCGTTGTTGATCAGTTCAAAAAGTTGCTCATCCGATGGGTTGGCAACAAGAGATACATGAGGCATGGTTTCTACCATTCGTTCAATGCCTGCGGAAGGATTTAATCCGGCGATTACAAACGGAACCTTTAGATCGTTGAACACTTCTTCCAGCAGAAATTTAACTGCATTTTTGTTTTCGCCCACAGAAAGATTGCCGTGGTAAAGTACATAATCGCCTCTTCCACTTTTTGACATCACATTCTCGTGCGGGTGAAAGGCAGGGATAAAAACAACGTTTTGATAGTGTGCATTGAAATATTTTTCATCTTTTTTGGAAATGGCAATAATTCCATGTGCTCTGTTGAGGATGTTTTCAAACCGGCGCAACTTGCGGGCTTCATTGTGGAAATAATACTTTTTTAAGATATCGGTTTCGGCCTGTGCCAGATGATAATAATAGTCATGTTCAATATTGTGGGCGCGAACAATTATTCGCCTGGAGCTGAACCGAATGTCGTTCATCAGAAGGCAGGTATGAAGTCCTTCCAAAAGTATGGGGTAGCTATCGCGCAACAGATTGTTGATCATTTCTTCAGAATTACGCGAACTGACAATATAGGGAAGGTTCTTGAAAAAATGTGTTTTAGAAACGTCTCTTTTGTAGTAATTTACTGAAAAACAATATCTTTCCAGTTCAGGCGCAACTTGTCTTCCATACTCAAAACAATGCAGATGAATTTTAATCCCTTTCTGCGCCAATGCGCTGATTTTATAAAAAACATCAATTACCCCGCCGTAATTTGCCGGCCAGGGAATGTCGAACGACACAATATGCAGATGTTGCTCAGTTGTATTGTCCATAAATGTTTAACAGTATTTTTTCTTCTTTTTCCCAGCTAAGTTCCTGAGAAGCCTTTTTTGTGTTTGCTTTCCATTTTTCAAACCTTTCAGCATTCGAAAACGCATCTTTTATTGCATTCGCGATGTTTTCCGGTTTATGATTGACAATGAAACTGCCAATATCGTATGCAAGGATGATTTTTTTTATTTCAGGTAATGGACTTGCCAAAACAGGAATTCCAGCCTGAATATAATCAAAAAGCTTGTTTGGAAGACTAAAACGATAATTGATGTTGGTGTCCTTGTCAAGTGTAATTCCAAGATCGGCATTGAGGGTATAAGCCATCATTTCAGCGTATTGCATACGAGGCAAAAACCTTACTCTTTCACTAATTTCGAGTGATGCTGTCAGTTTTTGCAATTGATTAATCACATCACCTCCTCCAATGACCATCAAATGAAAGTCGGGCAGAAGCGCCATGGCCTGCACCAGCTCTTCGGCTCCACGCTGTATGTTAATTCCAGAGCCTTGCAAAACAAGTATCTTCTTGTTTTCAGGTATTCCGAGTTCACTTCTGTCAGGTTTTTCAATTGTGTGAAAACGCTGAGGAATATTTCTTACTACTTTGGCTTTGATGCTATACTCATCATAAAAAAGTCCTGCGATAGAATCATTTACAGTAATCATTTCTGTCAAACGGGGAACAATGAAAGCTTCGATAGCCTTCCATGTTTTTCTAACAAATGCACGGTCAGCAAGTTCAGGGGTTCCTGTAAAATATTCATGACTGTCAAACACCAGCGGTTTTCGTTTCATACGCGAAATCAAAAAGTTTGGCAAAAGCGTATCCAGATCATTGGATAAATATAAGTTGGCTCTTTTCAAAAGCAGGAAAAAGAAAAGACGTAAATTAAATTCTGCATAAAAAAGGGGGCCTTGCTCAAAGATCAGCTTCATCCTTTTGCAAGCATAGGGTCGAACTTGCAAATCAGGGCTTTTGCGCATTTTACGGCCAACAAGCAATACCTCAAAGCCTGACTTTTTTAGCGCAAGACAGGATTTGTGCACTCGCTGGTCTGTGACCAGATCGTTAATAACTGAGACAATTGCTTTTTTCAAGTACAGATGATTCAAATAGTGTAATTAGGATGAATACAAGAACTCAAAAGTTGCAACGTTTATTATCAAAAACTCTACCTTTGCCAAAAAAATAGACTTAATGTACCGCAACTATCCGCTGAATAGAAACAATACTTTTGGATTGGACATCATGGCAGCCTGGGCGGTGAAAATCCCTGATCTCAAGGACCTGGAAAAAATCAGGAAGGAACGTGTTTTTTTGGAGGAAAAACATATTATTTTAGGTGGTGGGAGCAATTGTTTGTTTCTCGATGATTATTATGAGGGTCTAGCCATTCTTATTGAAAACAAAGGTATCAGCATTACGAATGAAACCAATGAAAGTGTTGTTGTCAGCGTTGCTGCAGGCGAAGACTGGACCAATTTTGTAGAGAAGATGGTCAATTCAGGCTATGGAGGTCTTGAAAATCTTTCGTTGATTCCAGGTAAAGTTGGCGCAGCTCCCATGCAAAATATCGGTGCTTATGGTGTTGAGCTCAAAGATGTTTTTAACAGGCTTCAGGCTTTCGATCTTGAAACAGGTGATCTTGTTGACTTTAATAAAGAATCCTGCGATTTCGGCTATAGAAGCAGTATTTTCAAAACTTCCTTAAGAAATCGGTTTGTTATCCTTTCTGTTGAATTCTTGCTTAACAAACAACCTGCACTTAACCTTGGGTACGGCTCATTGAAACAGGAGCTAGAACGAATGAGGGTGGATAAACCTGGTATAAAAGAAGTGAGTCAGGCAGTGATAAACATTAGAAGGAGTAAACTCCCTGATCCGGTTGAACTGGGAAATGCAGGCAGTTTCTTTAAAAATCCTGTTGTTCACAATTTGGTTTTTAACGATCTTAAAGCTGAATATCCTGATATTGTAGGCTATCCAGATCATGAGGGTACAACAAAGCTTGCTGCTGGCTGGCTCATCGAAAAGGCTGGTTGGAAGGGTTATCGTTCAGGTGATGCTGGTGTGCATCAAAAACAGGCGCTTGTGCTGGTAAATTACGGAAAAGCCACAGGACGTGATATTTATGGGCTGGCAATGCAAATACAGCATTCTGTTAAAGAAAAATTTGGGGTTCATATCGAACCGGAAGTAAATTTGATTTAGATAAGTTTTTCATTAGACGTTGCAACCTGAAATGTTTTAAGGGGTCTTTTAAATCGTTTATTTTGCAACACTTCTTTATAATTCATATATTCGCAGCATCATTTTTATAAATAAATGGAAAACAGCCGTATAAGATTAATTTATAGGTTTGTTCGGCACAATCTGGAAGCATTTATTTGGCTTACTGCGCTGGCTTTACTTGCTTTTATGAGTCCCGAAAGCACACAGCAAACCCTTTGTATTTGGCATCATGCTGGTTTTGATGCTTGTCCAGGATGCGGTTTGGGCCACTCGATTTCGGCAGCTTTTCATGGTAATGTTTTAGATTCTTTCCGTTTTCACCCCTTAGGGATTATTGCAATTATCATTCTGACGATTCGCGTTTTTCGGATTTTTATAGAAAACAAATATTTACTTTCACTAAAAACTGATCAATATGTCAAAGATTTATGAATTTATGCCTGATATTGTAGGCGAAGAGATGCTATTCCTTCAAAAAATAACTGAAGACTATTCAGAAGAAAAACTAAGAAGGTTTTCTTCTATATATCGTGCCAGACGAAAAGATCCAATGCTGATTCTTCTGCTTACATTGGTTGGATTTCTGGGGTTTGCTGGCATTCACCGTTTTATGCTAAACCAGATTGGCATGGGTATTTTATACCTTTTGACAGCGGGTTTATGTCTTGTGGGAACAATAGTAGATTTGGTAAATTATCAAACGCTGAGTTTCAATTTTAACAGACAGGTAGCGCTGGAAATTCATGGATTTATGTCAGCGGAAAAATGATCTTTTGACTGAAATAACTGGTTTATTTTTTTTCAGAAAGAAGTAGTTTATTGATCTGCTTTGCCAAAGAAGGCCCCTGATAAATGAAACCTGTGTAAATCTGTACCAGGTCAGCACCTGCATTTATTTTTTCGATGGCATCTTCTGCACGCATGATACCACCTACACCAATTATTGGAAAAGCTTTGCCTGATTTTTCAGCCAGGTAGCGTATCACTTCAGTTGACCGATCGCGTATTGGCAAGCCGCTCAGACCGCCATTTCCAGCTTTCAGCACATTTTCCTTTTCATGTTTTACAGTGTGTCTGGTAATGGTTGTGTTGGTAGCAACTACACCATCGATTTTTGTTTGACGCACAATGTCAATCACTTCGTCAAGTTGTCTTTCGTTGAGGTCGGGAGAGACTTTTAAAAGTATGGGCTTACGGATTGTTTTTTTATTGTTTATTTCCTGTAAGCGATTCAAAATAAGCATTAATGCATCCTGATCCTGCAATTCCTTTAAATCTGAGATGTTGGGGCAGCTAACATTGACAACAAAATAGTCGACGTAATCGAATAACCCTTCAAAGTTTTTTACATAATCTTCAACAGCAGTGGCATTGGGTGTTGCAGTGTTTTTCCCGATATTGCCACCTATGATGACATTGCTTTTTCGGTTTTTAAGTTTTTCAATGGCTGCATCTAAACCAAGGTTATTAAATCCCATCCTGTTGATTAGCCCTGCGTCTTTTGGCAACCTGAACAGACGTGGTTTTGGATTTCCGGGCTGACCTTTTGGCGTTACAGTTCCAATTTCGATATGACTGAAACCAAACACTGAAAGCTCATTAAAAACTTCAGCATTTTTATCGAAGCCGGCCGCAATACCAACAGGATTGGAAAAATCCAGCCCAAATACTTTGCGCTTCAGGCGAGGGTCATCAACAGTCATTATACACCTTACAAACGTTCTCATTCCCGGAATGGAAAAGAAAACTTTTAACAGTTTTACAACCAAATGATGAACCTTTTCAGGATCAATTGAAAAGAGGATTGGACGAATAAGATGCTTGTAAAACATAACTTCCCGGATTAAAAAAAAGTCCCGGTGATGGGACTTTAATACAATTTATAAGGCTTGATCTTCAGTTTTTTCTTCAGTTGAATCATCCGTTTCCGATAAAGGTGATTCTTCTGATTCATCCGAAAAATCGAGCATTTGCTTTTCAGCCAGCTGACTGTACCAAACAAAAACCTTTTTCATATCTGATTGATAAACAGCATCTTCATTGAAATCAGGAACTGCAATTGCAAATTTTTCTTTGAGCTGCTCAGGAGATAATTTTTTGGCATCGAAATCAAGCTGCTCTCCCATTTCTTTAAAGATATTTTTGAAAACATCTTTCAAAGGACGGTCTTCAGAAGTTGTAAAAATGCTTATTTCAGCGAGTGTACTCATTCTGTGATGAGAAAAGGCAGGAAATCTTTTGCCATCAATAAGAGACTCAACCAAAACACTATTTTTTCCTTGTCCTGTTACTTTAAAAAGGCCCGGCTTACCGGCAATCGATACAATCTTACTTAAATCCATATTTTCTATTAAATTTTATGCAAAAATAAAAAATTTCCTCAATCTTTGCAGGAAAGTGCGTCTTTATTGATACTTGGCTGCAAAGGCTGTTCACAACAAAACTATATCTTTGATCAATATAACAAAGCTGTTTTATTCATGATTAGATGCAAAATACTTTTATGGTTTGGTTTGATTGTTCTGGGCATTTTTCCCCAGTTTAAATTGATTGCACAGGAAAATCATACGCTGAATAACCACCCAAAATGGTTAATTCCATCGGATACCTTAAATAAAAGTCGTTTGTTACTTTTCACATCTTCCGTCACAGTCACATATGGTGCCGCGCTTTATGGATTAAATAATCTTTGGTATGCCGACTATCCCAGAGGTTCGTTTAGCTGGATCAACGACCTGAAAGAATGGCAACAGGTCGATAAAGCAGGTCATATGGTAACACCTTATCTGGAAGCACGTTACTTAATGGGTATGATGCGCTGGACTGGAATGGATCATCAAAAAGCTGCAATTTATGCCGGACTGACAGCTTTTATGTTTCAAAATACTATCGAAGTTTTTGATGGATTTTCTGCCGAATGGGGTGCCTCAGCGTCAGATATTGGAGCGAATTTTCTGGGTGCCGCATTGATGACAGGTCAGGAATTAATCTGGGGCGAGCAAAGAATAATGCTGAAAGTAATGCCGTCATTTGTAAAGTACCCGGATGTGGAACTCAGGGAACGTGCTGAATTTTTATTTGGCGAAAGCTACTTCAACAGATTTATAAAGGATTATAATTCTATCAATGTTTGGTTAAGCATTAATCCGGCTTCATTTAATAAGGGGCAACAACATCTCAGATGGTTAAATATTGCCATTGGTTACGGAGCTGGCGGGATGTTTGGTGGATACGATAATATTTGGACAGACAGCAATGGCCGTTATCATGACCGGTCTGATGTCGTTCGCTATCGTAAACTTATGCTCTCTCTGGATGTCGATTTTTCGAAGATACCAACACGTTCCCGGTATTTAAAAACGTTTTTCAGCCTCCTCAATATCGTTAAAGTTCCAGCTCCTTCAGTTGAATTCAATACGAAAGGACAAGTGCTTTTTTATCCATTGAAGTAAATAAATACATTTTCAAACACTGTTGTCCGGTTAAATTATGAGATTCTTCGCTAACGCTCAGAATGACTTTGACTTACATGGTTTTTAAGGAAAGGGGGCTTGGTGGTGGCATCGCCACCACCAAGCCCCCTTCTTACATCGCTAATGTATTGTCATTCTGAACGTAACAAAGTGAAGTGAAGAATCTCATAACTCTATCCAAAAGTTTACCGGACAATAAT
>JAUXMV010000014.1 GCA_030683155.1 Bacteroidales bacterium | reverse complement strand
AGATACAATTCTTTCAGTTGTCGCTTCAAAGCCATAACGATAAAGCACATTTTTGTGAACGAAAATGATTTCAAATTCAGATGGTTCGTTTTCTGTCTGTGTGCTTAGTTTAAAAGGCTCAACTTCAATAGTCTCACCTTTTTGGCTTTCCTTTGAACTATTGATTATGAAATATCGCATAAATGCAAATGCCTCTAGCAACTTGCTTTTACCACTCGCATTTGCACCATAGATAACTGCACTTTTGAGAAGTCTCAGTCCAAAGTTTTCATTGATTACGATATTTTCAAGCTCTCTGGTGTCTTTGTCATAGTTAGAAGCAATAAGGCTCAAAGTCACTTTGTCCTTAAATGTCCTAAAGTTTTTAATTGAAAATTGCAGAAGCATCTTTCTGTTCGTTTTTGATTAATTTACCGCAAAGATAGTCTTTATTTTTTAATTACAAGCAAAATAAAAGCCTTTTTTAATTATTATATCTCGAAAATATTGTTTATGTTGCTTTTTTACGCTTGCCTGTAACGGCAGTCTGTCCTCCAAAGGCGGACTCATCCTCCTGAGGCGGACACGTCTAAAAACCTCCTCTAATTTTCATTTCACTCAATTTTTACCCCGCTAAATTAGCAAATACTTGCGTTGTAAGGAGGGCAATTTTTCAAGCAAAATATACGGCCGTTTTTTTAATGCGTGTGCCAAAATAGCTCCAATGGAGCCAAAAAGCTTGTCGAAAACAGAAAAAAATCAAAAACAAAACGTCTAAGTACTTTTTTTCCAATGATATTCAGAATTCTGCGCAAATTGTAGGCAGTGAACATCAGCTCTAAATCAGCCGATGCTCGTTGGATGGTTTTCTTGGTCATGATGTAGCTGAAGCCCAACAACAGACTTTACTGAACAGCGAATAGACCAAAAAGCCATTACACCTCAGCGGTATAATGGCTCTTTTTTTAGGGCTTTTCGGCTATTCGACTTAGTGTTGGGGGCTGGCATTCTATTGTTCATTATCTGTTTCATTTGGTTTTGGATAGGGAAATCCTGCTTGGTCTAACATTTCAAGTTTCCATTTATTCTTTTCGTTGTGCCATTTCTTACTTCTATGTCTTAATTGAGATACTTTTTCTCTATAAGCTTTAATTAACTCTTTTTGAGTTTCTGTCACATTATTATGTACTTGGTTGTCAAAAATTTCTATCTCCTTCCAAAATTTAATTGTTTCTTGGACACTCTCTCTATGTTTTTGTTTTTCCCATTCCCATTCGACTCCATTTCTTAAAAGTAAATCTCCAAGCATTTCTTCTCTTATTGGGGAAAGGAATTTTTTCACTTTTCCTCGGCTACCTTTCAATTTTAGAGTCATTTGGTCGTTTAGCCACTTTCCGATTTTTGTTGTTTGTTGAGGTACTGATTTGTAGTTATTTGTATTAATGTAATACTCTTCTAAATCTGCTAAATTATCCATCCAATCATCATCTTTTGGTCTACTTCCAATATTAGTAACATCCCATAAAAAATTTATTGAATTCATTTTTTCCTCTTCGTATTTTGTCCATTCTGGCGGATAATTTCCTTTTCTTCGTTGTTTTTGAGTTGCACACCAAGTCCCCAATTGATAATAGTTGTTTAGCTTGTCTTTAAATTGAGGTACGTGGGTAAATTTACTGTTTGGGTCAATCTTATCTTTATAGGCTTTAAGTTGGTCAAATTTGATATTCCATTTTATTAATCTATTTCTCTCTTTTCCTTCACCAAACGGAAAATCAACACCTAATAACCTGTCAAATATTTCATCAGGCATTTCATCATTTCTGAAAAAGTCCGTCATCCTACGGTACCAATTATATAGTTCTCTGTCGTCTGTATTGTTACTTACAACACCGCTTGGACTTTCATTCTTAATGTGGACAATATATCTTTCTAAAAATTCCTCAAATATTTCATATTCTCGTTCTGTGAAATTTACTTTCCTTTGTTTGGTTTCAGTTTCATCTTGTTCAAATCCTGAATTAATATCAAAATCATTTAAATTTACTGAATCAGTTTCTTTTGTGTTTTCACCGTCATTATTTTTATTCTCCTTTAAAGAATTGCCGAGTTTGCGTTGTGAGTAGATAAGATTGTCGATAACAAGTTTTTCAATTAGTTCAGAGGTTAGTCTTGATATTTTATTTGAGCTTAGATTGAGTAACTCTGAAAAATTTGATTTGATTTCATTTAGAAGTTTTTCGCCTTGTTTGTCTGTTTTGGTTCTAAAGTCAATTTGAACAGAAGCTTCAATATTCGTTTTTATACCTGAATTGGTAAGGTTAGAAGAACCAATAATAATTCTAGTAAATCTTGTTCCTTCAAAAATGTATAATTTAGGATGGTACGTTACATATTCTTTTTTGTCGTGATAGATATATGTTTCTATGTTTTCTTTTAATAATAGTTCAAGAGCCTCTTTAGAAGTTCCCATATTATCAACCCCAATAAAAAAGCGTACTTGAGAATATTTTAGAGAAGCTGATTTTAAACTTCTTAGAATAGTCAAAACACCTGAAACAGCTGCAAAAGCAACGAAACCATTAAAAATATCATACTTGTTGTCTGTTAACGAAATTGCAATTTGTTTCCCAACATTGAATTTGTCTCCTTTCCCAAGTCCGTGTCCTAAAAATGTTGCTTTCATCTATGCGTGTCGTTTTTTATGCTTGCCCCCAACGAGTAGATACCCGCACTATTGCGTATATATCTCACTTAAGTTCATAGGTTGTCTCATTGGTCACGATTTAAAATTGGCGATAAATTTAGTAAATTTTATATATCCAAGCCATCCATCGGACTTTTTATGTTTTAAAATCCTTTTTTGGTTATGCGTGTATAAATCCCTGTGATTATGCTACTTGCATGACCCATTATACCCTGCATATATCGCAGGTCAATCCCGTTTCCGAGGCTGTGTGTGGCAAAACTATGTCGAAGTGTTTTCGGTGTAACTTTCTGTACCACACCGGCTTTGCGGGCAATGCTTTTCACAACCTCCTGCACCGAGCGCTCTGAATAGGCATTTCCTTTCTCTCCATAAAAAATCAAGTCCGTTGGCTTATATTCTTCTATGTATCGATCAAGAACCGGAAGTGTCCCCGCTCCTAAACCTAAATTACCCAAAACAGTTCTTTTGAATACAAAACCATCCTTGCAGAAGTTGATAAAAAGCTCAAAAAACTGCAATTCTTAAAAGAACTTCTGTTCAAGTATCTGGCAAAAAACACCAAAAATCGTCAATATGTGCATAACACCTTCTGGCTCTGGGTGGATGTAGTTCAATCCCGAAGCTTCGGGAACTCATCGCTGGGTTTCCGACTTGTCGGAACAGACTGCTCAGAGTCCTATTTATTAGGTGTGGTTTTATATTCCAATTTGCTCTTTCAGTGCTTTGTATAAACTTGATTGTCCGCCCGAACCTGGAATAAAATTCGTACGATTAAAGTCTTTGTCTTTTAAATTAACCTTGTCGAAATATTTTAAATATTCTTCAGTTGAAACTAGTTCCCCAATACGTCCAATTTCCACATATAGATCTCTAAATAAATTCATCAGAGCTATGAAGCCAGTCGATTTATTAAGTATAATTTCGGGCTCAACTAATTTCCATGCATTTGGCCACTTGTTTTCAACTGCTTTAAAATATTCCCAAATTATTTTGGCAATTAATGCGTCATCTTCATTTATAAATATATTTCGCAACGGCCTGTTCGCTAATTCTTTTCCTTCAAATATTTCGGGTTTATTACCTCTCTTGTAAATATCCCTGTCTGTCATTAGGTCTTTTGAATACAATTTCATTAGCGATTCCGAAAAAGTTGCCTGTGTTATTGTTTCTTTTTCCTTGTCATCGGCAGCTCCAAGTATTTTAATTTTGTCCTTGAATGGACTGCCATCTTTTTGATTCAGTGCTCTAACAATATTGTGTGCAGTCTTATGCGGACTTCTATGTGTAGCGAATTCAAACAAGTCTGCCACTAATGATTTATTTACTTTAGTTTGAGTCTTATTTATTGTGGCAAAAACGATAGCTTGATCTTCGAGTTCCATGCCAACAAATATTGTTACGTTAATTTGGAATGAGGCATCTCCCTTTGAATACTCTTCCAATCCCGCAATTCGATGCTGTCCATCAAGAACCTTGGCAATATTATCTGAAAACGGGATTGTCATTATTTCTTTTTCTTTATCATAATTAACTATATCCTTTTCATCAATGTGAATAATGACACCAGTTGGGAAAGTGGCATCAACCATATTAACATATTTTCCAATTTCCTTTACACGATTCTTAGATAATTCTCTTTGAATCCCAGTGTAAATTTCTACTTCTCTCTGCTCTGAACCTGCTCGATCCAACCTTCTTATATCTGCGTAAGTTATTTTTATTAAATCCTCGTGATTTAAAATAGCTATATAGAATTCCCCGATTGGCTGTTTGCACTTTAAACATTTGAAACTGATATTTTGCATTTGAATTAGTTTAAAGTTGTTTAAGAATATTGTCTACACCTTTTTTGCTTTCTTCTTTTATATCTACTTCCGGATATGATTTTAAAAAGTCAATGAAAAGGCTTCTATAGACTGAAAAAACTGAGACAGCAAATAATAAAATGGATGCCCAACGAATAAAGGCGGTGTTCATAGAATAGGAGTCATTATTGATCAGATCAAGGCAATAAATTATTGCATAAAATGCAGAGCAAATTATCAGAAACCACAATGAAAGGTTACTCAAAATTTTATCTGTTGCTCGCCTGATTGATTGTCCATTTTCACCAAATAAGAATATTGAACTTGTGTAGAGCCCTGCACCAAAAAGGAGAAACTGACCTTGGTCGAGAAATGTCCAAATGGCATTATATTTCCCTAAAATAAAAATAGGAATCAAGGATAAGATAAAGGGTAATATAACTCCTATTACATTATAGGAAAAGCCTTTGATAGTTTTCTCCAAGTGTATTCTCTTTTGGTTTTTCATATTTTAGTAATTTGTAATTATTAATTCGCTTACAGCTTTTCTCTCTGCTTTACAGTTAACATATCTATAGGCGCTCACTTTATTTACTTTCCAACCCTTATAAAGTTCTTTTATCATTGGTGTTTCGGCATTAGAAATCATAACGAAAGCACCAATCTTATTTAAGTCTTGTGCATATTCAGAAAGCTCAATTTGTTGCTGGTTAGGAAATTTATCTATTGAATAGTGTTGAAAAAATGATGTGTCATTCAAAGGAGGGTAAGGTGGATCAAAATATACAAAATCATCACGTTTTACACTCGACAAAATGTCTTCATACATTCCGTTGGTAATTGTGACTCCTTTAAGTTTGTTTTGGATCTTAAGTAAGTGGGCAATGTCTGGAATTGCAGGTTTTCCCTTTCCAAAGGGCACATTGTACTCTCCTTTTTTATTGACTCTATAAATTCCATTGAAAGATGTATGAACCAAAAAAATAAAAATTGCTGCTTGATCTATCGTGAATTGATCCTTTCTTTTGTTAAACACATCTCTAAGTTTATAGTAATATTCCCTACTTACTCTTTTCTTGTGAAATACCAATCTATTTGAGACTTCTTCAGCCGAGTCTCGAATTGAAATAAAGCTATTGATGAGATGGGGGTTGATGTCAGAAAGATGTGGATTTTCGAATTTGTTGTGAAAGAATAGAGATCCTGCCCCAACAAAGGGTTCAAAATATGAACCGAACATTTTTTTAGGTAGATGTTCCGAAAGTTTCAAAACAAGATTTTGCTTTCCACCAGCCCATCTAATAAATGGTTTCACACGCTCATCAACAGACTCAATCTCTTGGGGCAATGTTTTCAATATATTTTTTCCTGTCTTTATCATGTCTATTATAAAATCACACACAACTACCTGCTAAACGCACCCTTATGGCATTTATTTCCACTTTGTCCAAACTTGCGCTGGATTTCAAGTGATTGTTTAGCAAGTATTTGTGATCAACTTCTGGATTTGTGCATCTCATGGTATGGCGTTTAGCATTTCAAAATTAAAGCTTTTTTCTTTCGTTTGACATGATTGCATTGAATTTTTATCAAATCACCCGGACTGGTAATTTTTGAAAGACTTAGCGCTTACTTGGATGTCGGACCACGCTGTACGGAATCGCCACTAGACCTATGGGAATGGATAAAATTGTTACTTTTAACCTTCGTTTCATTTCCATCATCAAAGAGAGGTTGAGATGAGGATTTATGTAATAAAGTGTTATAAGTCAATTACTAATATGTAAAATGGTAGGCCATGATGAAAACTGTTTTTAATCTTGTACTCTGCTTTCTTATTCCGCTTGCTGTTTTGGCAACAAATCCAAAAAAATCAAAGCTAAGAGCCAAAGCTGCTTCTGTCGTTAAATTGGCAGATGGTTTTGCCTTTACAGAAGGGCCGGCAGCCGATAAAAACGGCAATGTTTATTTCACTGACCAGCCATTCAACAAAATCTATGTGTGGACAACTGAAGGCAAGCTGGAAACATTTCACGAAAACTCAGGTCGGGCCAATGGTTTGTATTTCGATCATGACGGAAACCTGCTTTCATGCTCCGATATGGACAATGAGCTTTGGAGTATTTCGGCGGATAAAAGCCATAAAAAGCTTGTTTTCGATTACGAAGGCAAAAAGCTCAATGGTCCAAATGACCTTTGGGTGCGCCCGGATGGCGGTATTTATTTCACTGATCCATTGTATGTGCGCCCATACTGGACGCGCAGTCCGGAGATGGAACAAGACGGCGAACATGTTTATTTTCTTTCACCCGACAGGAAATCCTTAAGCAGGGTTTCGAATGATCTTGTAAAACCAAATGGAATTATCGGCACACCCGATGGCAAAAAACTCTATGTGGCCGATATCGGTGCCAGCAAAACTTATGTGTACGATATCCAACCTGATGGCAGCCTTGCAAACAAGAAGCTCTTCACAGAAATGGGTTCAGATGGAATGACGATCGATAATATGGGCAATATTTATCTTACCGGAAATGGCGTGACGGTTTTCGATAAAAAAGGCAGTCAAATAGAACATATCAAGATTGATGCAGACTGGACCGCCAATGTTTGCTTTGGTGGCAAGGACATGAAAACGCTTTTTATCACTGCTTCGGAATATCTTTACAGTCTGGAAATGAAAGTAGAAGGGGTAAAATAAATAGGTGAATTATTGTCTGGTTATTTTTTTTCGCAGGGCAATATTGGCGTCGATTCGTTAAAAAAAAATCAGAAATCAGCTTCAAGCAATGCCATCAGAATAGTTTCAAAGTTTTGATGGGAATTTCAATGCAGGTGCTTTTTCTTTTTGGTTATTTTTTTGTGCTTCACTAAAATGTTAGGTTTTATAAAGCGCCATTCTCCCTTGCATCTTCAATCTGGAAATTTCGAAGATCAATTTTTTCACGGAGAATTTTCGATAATGATTTTTGCAACAGAACAGATTCGACCCAAGCAGTGAAGTCGAAGATTCTTAGAACAGGCTGTTCGAACACGTCGTTTTGAATTTCAATAAGTTCATCCTGATGCTTTTCCCAAAGTTTTATTCGTTTATTTTGCAAGGCAGGAATCTCTTTTTGCAAAAACCCAAGCAGAAAACGTTCGATTTTATAGCCTTTTTCCGACTTTGATAACTCTCTTTTTATCGATCTGATTTCATATTTGATGAGGTCAAAATCCTTGAGTTTATAGATAATCATCAGATTTACCATCCTGATCGTTCTGTATAGCGGAAGGTAAAAATAGTTTTTCCCTCGTATAATTATCTGGCTAAGAAATTTGTGTGCTTTTTGGTATTCGGCATTCCCGAAATGGATGAGTGAAGTATAAAGGCAAAGTTCAGCTTGCCTTGCCCTGTTAAGTGAAAAAAGTTTGTTGTAAAGGTTGTCTTTATACTCTTTTGTTAAAGCTTCCGAGGCCTTAAAGTCGCCTCGGTCGAGGTGTGGAAAAAGTTCGTACAGAAAAATAATACATGTAAGATTGATCTTGAAATCAACAGATGTGTTGTCAATCTTTTTCAGTTGGTCAATAAAATAGGTCATTCCACTGTAGTTGCGGATGCTTCTGAGGCTCTCCAAAACGCCTTCGATTGTATAAAGATAATAAACCGGTGGCGTGTTCCAAAGGTGTTTGTTGGTCTCAAAGAGTTTACTTAACTCATAGAATGACCGCAATGCCGACTTGTAATCTCCCACGCTGATCAGGTAATTCGATTGAAAAAGCTGGTGGAGTTTACTGATTTCAAAATTCTCAAGCGATAAGGATGCTACAATACTTATTTCGCTATAAACCAAATCATTAAGATCGTTTTTTTGTTCCAGAGAACGCGTATAACCTTTGGTAAGCAACCGATGTTTTAAGATTTCATAGAGCGACGACTGCTCGTTTACTTTTCTTAAAAACTTCAAAGATTCATTCAGTTTAAATTGTTTTTTCAGCAGATCTTCTTCGCTAAGGTTTGGAAAGTTCAATGCAAGCAGATATTCCAGTTCAAGCCGACCCGCCAGCAAAAGTGCATGATAGTTTTCGTACTTCTCTGATAAAAGCTTTACATTGGCTAA
Source organism: Bacteroidales bacterium (assembly GCA_030683155.1). GTDB lineage: Bacteria > Bacteroidota > Bacteroidia > Bacteroidales > F082 > JALNZU01. The sequence goes on along the minus strand of JAUXMV010000014.1, from coordinate 27,643 downwards.
AACCTCAAAAGCCTCATCAAAAAGCGATTTTTCATAAAGGACTCTTGCCTTCATGATTTTATTAAACAGCATATAGTGCTTGTCCTGCTCTTCACGCATTTCAAGTGCTGTGTCAAGGATTAGGTCAAATAAATAATTGACGGTACTCTCAAAAGCGACTCCCGGACGTTTTTCCATAAAAACTGACCGCAATAAAGAAGGCGTTTGATTTGGTTCTGCTTCAATCGTATCATACAGATATACGTAATCTGGTATATTTTTTCTTTTGCATGATTTGATCCGGAAATTCTTCTTCTCCGATCGGGTCATAGAGTGTATCAAGTGTATTAAAGATTCAAATTTTGTCATGTTTTCTGGTGATTTGATTTATTAAGAAATTCAGAGAAAAGAATGAATAGCTTCGCAACTTTTTAAATTCCATTCAAATTGAATTTTATGCAACCGTTTGATATTTTATTAAAAGCAAGCACCTTAGCTTCATTTAAGATGATTTGCGTTAAAATGTTTCAAATTTAATAATTTTTCAACTGGATTAAATTGAAAATCTATATTCAAGTAAAATTATTTGCCGTCCGAATATTTTATATACATGTTAATCAATCATATAAACAATTTCAATTTTGTTTGTATAACTTTTTAAATTATAGTTTATGTTATTTTATTGATAATTTTTTCGTTTTCATTACTATAGATTTGCCCCAGAATCATTTAAAAACTCGAATACATGCAAGGAAAAAAGATTGTTGTAGTTGGAAGCTGTAATACAGACATGGTAATTAAAGCTGACAGATTGCCAATACCGGGAGAAACGGTTCTTGGCGGAACCTTTTTTATGAATCCTGGTGGCAAAGGGGCAAATCAGGCAGTGGCAGCAGCAAGGATGGGTGGCAATGTAACCCTCATTTCAAAAACTGGCAATGACGTTTTTGGGAAACAGTCAATGATGTTGTATGATTCAGAAAACATCAAAACAGATTATATCTTCTCCGACCCAAACAACCCTTCGGGCGTTGCACTTATTACAGTTGATTCAAATGGAGAAAACTGTATTGTTGTGGCATCGGGCGCGAACGCAAACCTTTTTCCTGCTGATATCAACAAAGCTTATGCTGAAATAGAAAACAGCGATCTGGTGCTTATGCAACTCGAAATCCCTATCGATACAGTAGAATATGTTGCAGAAATTGCAAGTAAAAAAAACATTAGGGTGATTTTGAATCCTGCCCCTGCTCGGGCGCTTTCCGACAATCTTTTGAAAAATCTTTACATCATCATTCCAAACAGAAGTGAGGCTGAGATTTTGTCAGGAATTAAAGTTACCGACCTCGAAAAAGCACGGCAAGCTGCTGATATTATCAGTGCTAAAGGTGTCAATATTGTCGTTGTGACTTTAGGCTCAGAAGGTGCATTGATTAAAGACTTTGATGAATATCATTTTGTTGAAGCTGTGAAAGTCGATGCCATGGATACGACTGCAGCCGGAGATGTTTTCTGCGGGTCTGTTTGCGTTGGACTTGCAGAAGGAAAATCAATCCTCGAGTCAGTGAAAATGGCGGCCAGGGCTGCAGCTATCACAGTTACACGGATGGGCGCACAGTCCTCAATACCGTACAGATCAGAATTATCATCACTTGAATAGCATATAAATTTCTTTATTATGAGTTCATATACAATGTTTTACAAATCGAGATTTTATCTGGCATCGGTAGTCATGATTGGCCTTTTGTTTGGTTTTTCATTAACTGTCAATGCACAGGATGCTCAACCGGTGAAAGTTAGCGGTGCTGTTACCGACTTCGCCAACGGAGAACTGCTCCCCGGAGTGAATGTCTCAATTAAAGGAACGCAAACCGGAAGCGTTTCCGATATCAATGGCAGATACACGATTGACGTTTTAAAGGGATCTACCCTTGTGTTCAGTTTTGTTGGATACGAAACAAATGAAGTTGTTGTAGGATCGCAAACACAGATTAACGTCAGACTGAGGCCAACGGTTGAATCTTTGGAAGAAATTGTTGTTATCGGATACGGTTTAACAACAAAAAAGGAAGTAACTGGATCCATAACCTCGCTCAAATCTGAAGACTTTAACAAAGGAAGCTACAGCAACCCAATGGGTCTTCTGCAAGGAAAAGTTGCAGGATTGTCAATCACCAAACCCGGTGGCGCCGACCCTCAGGCAGGCTATCAGATTTTGCTCAGAGGAACCAATACGCTGACTTCAGGACAGGGTCCGCTCATCATCGTTGATGGTATTGCAGGTGTTGATCTGAGAAATGTCAGTTTTGAAGAAGTCGAATCTATTGATGTGCTCAAAGATGGTGCTGCTGCTGCAATTTATGGCACACGTGGCTCAAATGGCGTTATTATTATTACCACCAAAAGGGCTAAAACCGGACAAAGTAAAGTAGATTATTCAGGTTATCTTTCTGTGCAGGTTGCTCCCAGAATGGTAGAAAATCTTACGGCAGACCAATTCCGTGAGGCCATCACAAAATATGCTCCCGAAAAAGCAGGAAGTATTTATGGCGCCAATACGGATTGGTTTAAGGAAATAACCCGTCAGATGCCTTTCAGTCAGCGACATAACCTTGCTGTTTCGGGCGGAAATGAAACGTTTTCTCACCGCACAATTTTCTTTGTCGACCAGTCGGCTGGAATTTTAAAGGACAACGAAGCCAATAATTATCTGCTCAAAACAAACATTAACCAGAAAGCACTCGGCGGCTTACTCACCGTTGATTACAATCTGAGTTACGGTATGAGAAACTATAAACCAGCAAATTACGACCTTTTCTATCAGGCGTTTATAAGAAATCCAACCTCTCCGGTTTATGATCCTGAGAACACTTATTCCGGTGGTTACACCTTAATTTCTGGAATGAATTATTACAATCCTGTGGCAATGCAAAACGAGCGCAGGAGGGAAGGTAAAACGGACGATGCAGGCGCCAACGTTCGCGCTTCATTACAATTGACAAAAGACCTGAGTTGGGTAAATCTGATTTCGATCGAAAAGTCGGATTGGGAGGAATTGCGGTATAACACAAAATATTATCCAAGCCGTTTGGGAAGTGGCGGAGAAGCGGAAATAAGCAATGGTCGCAGATCTGATACTAAATATGAAAGTACAGTAAACTATAGAATTGAAAGAGAAAAGCACAGCATTCAGGCTTTAGGAGGTTACTCGTTTGAGGAAGTCGTTTCTAACAACTCCTATTTATATAACACTGGTTTCGACACTGATTTATACGGGCCTCATAATATTGGAGCCGGTTCGGCATTGGGCGAGGGCAGAGCCTCTATGGGTTCATACAAAGGAAAAAGCAGGCTTATCTCCTTCTTTGGCCGTGTTATGTACAATTTTGATGACCGCTATCTTGCGGCTGCATCGCTCCGTCGTGAAGGTTCTTCTCGTTTTGGAGACAACAATAAATGGGGTTGGTTTCCCTCTGCCAGCTTTGGATGGCGCATCAACCGCGAAGCTTTCATGGAAGAGGTTTCATGGATTGATGACCTCAAACTACGCGTGGGTTATGGCGTTACGGGCAATCAGGAAATTGGAAACTACCGCTCACTTTTGCTCATGGGCAGAGCCGGAAAATTCTATTACAACGGCCAATGGATAAACACCTATCAGCCTGCAAGTAATCCAAATCCTGACCTGAAATGGGAAAATAAATCAGAGGTGAATGCAGGTATTGATTTCGCTGTTTTGAACAACCGTCTTGGTGGCGCTTTCGATTTGTATTACAGGAAAAGTACAGATTTGCTTTATACCTATGAGGTTTCGGTGCCGCCATACCTTTTCAAAGAATTATTTACAAATGTTGGAACCATCAGCAACCGTGGTATAGAAGTCTCACTAAGAGGCGTACCGGTGCGTACAGCTTCATTGAACTGGACATCAATTCTTACTTTCAGCAGAAATAAAAATATTCTTGATAAATTTTCAAACGAAGAATTTACAAGCAATTCATACGACATAGGCTGGATTGGCGATGCCATCGGTGTAAACAGTCAGAAGCTTCGTGAAGGAGAAAGTCTTGGTACATTCTATGGCCCTGTTTGGCTCGGTTTGGATGAAAATGGCCGCGACAGGTTTAAAAATGCGAATCCCATTGGACTCGTAAACCCAGCCGACTGGGAAGTTATTGGCAATGCATTTCCTGACTTCACTTTAGGGTGGAGCAACATGGTAACATATGGTGACTGGGACATGAGTTTCTCACTGAGGGCAAGTATTGGTGGCGAGGTTTTGAATACATACCGTCTTTATTACGAAAACTGGGGTACCATTGGTTTGAATAATGTGGTATTGACGCAGTTCGAAAATCCTGAATTTACAGGCAATGCAAGATATTCTTCCAAATATGTGGAAGATGCCACCTTCGTAAAACTTGATAATATCTCTTTTGGCTACAATCTGCCACTTAATCACAAGTTTATTTCCAAGCTCAGAGTTTATGCCTCTGCGCAGGATGTATTAACGATAACAGGTTATAAAGGCCTTGATCCTGAAGTTAACCTTGGAGGTTTAACCCCTGGAATAGAGTATTTATCATATTACCCACGCACTACTTTGGTGACGTTTGGGCTTAATGTTTCATTTTAGATCAAATGATTACTGCCATGAAAACTATAATGTATAAAGCAATTGTTTTAATCGGTGCCGCAAGCTTTGTTCTTGCTTCGTGTACCGACCTTAAAGAAGATGTTTATTCGGCCATTCCTCTCGATAGCTTTTTCCAGACCGAACAGGATGTGCTGATGAATGCCGGAAGGGCTTATACCAAACTTCAGCGGTTTCCTGAAGAACAAAGACTCTGGTCTCTCATGCAAAATGCATCAGATGAAATGGTTATACCCGGCCGTGACGATGGTTTGTGGTGGGAGCAAGGCCGTTGGGACGAACTTCACACACACCGTTTTAATTCAACAAATAAAATTCTGCGCCAGTCGTGGGAATATGTTTTTGAAGGCATCAGCGCCTGCAATGAGGTAATATATACCACAGAAGAATCCTCTATCACCTTTGAAGGAAAAGACAGAATTGTTTCTGAAATAAAAGTTTTGAGGGCACTGTTCTATTATTGGGCCATTGATAACTGGGGAAATGTTCCTTTTACAATCAATTTTGCCGACAGGGAACTGCCTGAACAAAAAGACAGAACCTTTATTTTCAATTTTATTGAACAGGAAATTCTGGATAATGTTGACAAGCTTCAGGTTGTGCCAACGCCTGATTATTATGGAAGAGTAACGCAGGGAATGGCTTATACGCTGCTTGCAAAACTTTATCTGAACGCTGAAGAGTGGATAAAAGTGAACAAATACCAGCAAGCTGTTGAAGCATGCGACAGGGTGATTTCAGCAAATAGCTATATGATCGAAAACGATTATTTTGCCAACTTCAAAGTTCAAAATCAGGCCTCAGCCGAAAATATTTTTGTAATCCCTAACCATTCAATTTACACCAAAGACCGCCTTTACTGGTATACCTTAACCCTGAACGACGCCAGCAGAGCAACTTTTGGCTTTAAAGGCGAAATGTGGGATGGCTTTGTGCTTGAACCGCCTTTCTTCGAAAAGTATGCAGAAAATGATTTAAGAAGAAACTCTTTCCTTTTCGGTCAGCAGTATGATATGAATGGAAATCCTATTTATTTCGTTAACGGAAACGACACAACATGGTTTGAATATACGCCAATCATTGAAAATTACAGAGCCCGCAAAAAATGGGAAGGAGCGCGTTGCTGCAAATATGAGTACCAGAAAGACCTCGAATATTATGTCACCGACATGGAGAATGATTTCGTGTTGTTTCGCTTTGCTGATGTTATTTACACAAAATTTGAAGCGCTTTGGAGACTGGGCAGGACAGGTGAAATGATCAACGATCCGCACCTGATGAAAATAAGAACAAGAGCAGGGCTCGAACCTTATCAGATTACTGAAATCAATGCTGCCGAACTTTTGGATGAGTTCGGTCGCGAATTTGCCTGGGAAGGGCGCCGCAGACAAGATCAGATAAGATTTGGCGTTTGGGGCATGCCCTGGTGGAACAAACCATCTTCAGGCCCGTTTGAAAAACTTTTCCCCATTCCGCAAACAGCTTTGAGTGCAAACTCAAAACTTAAGCAAAATGACGGGTACTAAAATTATAGCTTATGAAAAATACAAAAACACTTTTACTGGCAATGCTATTCCTTGCCGCTGCTTTGGCCACAGAGGCGCAACCGCTTCAAATTTCCAAAGCGGAATTGCATGACAAAATTGCGGCCTCATGGATAGGGCAAATGATTGGAAACATCTATGGTTTGCCACACGAAAATAAATATGTTGATCTGCATGGCCCCGAAAACTGGCCTTATGGTTATTCCAAAAATCTTGACAAGCTGGAAAAGTATCAAGGTGCGTTTTCTGATGATGATACCGACGTTGAATATATGTATCTGCTTCAGATGAAAAAATTTGGACCGGAACCAACTTATGCACAGCTCCGCGATGCCTGGATGTATCATATACGCGATAGAGTTTGGTTGGCAAACAGGGCTGCTTTGGGGTTGATGCATTTTGGCTATACGCCTCCTTACACCGGCAGCGAAGCCTTGAACCCACACTGGTATCAGATTGATCCCCAGTTGATCAACGAAATATGGGCTGTTACTGCCCCCGGAATGGTTGATTACGCAGCCGCCAAATCTGATTGGGTTGCCCGCATCACCAGCGACGACTGGGGCGTGGAGCCAACAATTCATTATGGGGCTATGTATGCAGCTGCTTTCTTTGAGAAAGATATGCGAAAACTCATTGATATTGGTCTCAAAGCTTTGCCTGAAAATGGAAGATATGCAGCCACAGTTAAAGAAATGATTTCGCTTCATGCACAATATCCCGACTGGAAAGATGCATGGCACGCAATGGCGAAAAAGTACTATATCGATGAGCACGACATGACCAAAACTATCTGGAATGCCAATCTCAACGGTGCATGTGCCATACTTGCAATGCTTTACGGTGAAGGTGATTTTCAACGAACCCTCGATTTATCTTGCGCTATGGGTTTTGATGCCGATAATCAGGCTGCCACTGTTGCTGGTCTGATGGGTGTAATCGACGGTATGAAAGGGCTTCCCGAAAATCTTTATCTTCCTGTAAAAGGATGGACGAAGCCTTTCAACGATAAATACATCAATATTACAAGGCATGATCTTCCGGATACTGAGATTTCAGCTATCATCAACCAGACCCTTGAAACTGCGATAGAACTGATTGTTATGAAAGGAGGCTCTGTTACAGGTGAGCCCGGAAATGAAATCATTACGATTAACCCGGATGCAACTTTTCTGGCACCGATGGAGTTTTATATCGGTCCAAATCCACACCTTGAAGTTGGAAAAACGACTGATTACACATTCTATACTGAAGCCAACAAAGTTTACAATTGGTCGCATATTTCAGGCAAAATTCCCGCAGGATTGGTCTTTGATAAAGGCCGGTTGAGTGGTGTTCCTCAAAAAGCCGGAACCTACAAAATTGATTTGCGCATTGACAACGGAAAAGAAAATATCACAAGGACTTTTGATCTTTTAGTGCGTCCAAAAAATATCGCTGTAGTTGCTGATACTATTTATGCAAATATCAGACAGCTCAACGAGAGTGTACTCGATTCATGCTGGTACACTTTTGGAAAATCTCTTTATGCCAAAGATGTTTCAGTCATCAACGACGGCATTATTTCCGGCCATGGCACTGTGTTCTATAGTCTGGCAGCAAAGGCAAAACTCCCGAAAGTGGACTATTACGGCTATGGCTGGAATGAGGCACAGGATATAAGTATGATTGTTTTTAACACGGGTGGGATGGAAGAATTCGGTGGATGGTTTAATTCACTGAATGTTCAGTATCTTGCTGAAGATGGTCGCTGGGTTTCGGCACAAAAAACCACTGTTTCTCCTGCTCTTCCGGCATCAACGGCGGTGTTTATTCAACCCCATTATGCTGAATATGTACTTCGTTTTGAACCTGTTAAAACAAAAGGTATTCGAATCATTGGTGATGCTGCCATTCAGGATCACTGGAATAAATATACAAAGTTTGTATCAGGATTCACTTCCATTACCGAGTTGAGTGTGTATCCGTAAAAAAGAAAATACTATGAAGGTTTATAAAATTTCGTTCATTTTTTCAGTGCTGATGTTCCTTTCTGCAATAATGTTTGTTTCATGCGAGCCGAAAGCCGAAAAAGTTGTTGAAAAAACTTCAACCACACTGACGCAGGAAGCTTTGAAAAACAAGATTAAGGGCGGCTGGGCCGGACAGACAATTGGTGTTGTTTACGGCGCACCCGTAGAATTCAAATATCAGGGCTCCATCATTGATGAATATCAGGTGATTCCATGGCACGACAATTATGTGAAATATTGGTGGGACAAGAAACCGGGCCTGTTTGATGATATCTATACAGACCTCAATTTTGTCAATGTTTTTGAGCAATACGGTTTGGATGTCAGCAGCGACACCATCGCACATCACTGGGCAAATACAGAATATCATCTCGCGCATGCCAATCAGGCCTCACGCTACAATATTCTCAGAGGGATTATGCCTCCGGCTTCCGGACACTGGCTCAACAATCCGCATGCTGATGACCTTGACTTTCAAATTGAAGCTGACTTTATTGGTTTGATGGCACCCGGAATGGTCAATCAAGCCACCGAAATTGCTGATAGGGTAGGGCATATTATGAACAGCGGCGACGGTTGGTATGGCGGCGTGTTTGTTTCAGCACTTTATTCACTTGCTTTTACATCCAATGACGTTAATTATATCGTTGAGCAGGCCATCAAAACCATTCCGGAAGGCACACAGTTCAATGAATGTATTACGGACGTAATCAAATGGCATAAGCAATATCCCAACGATTGGAAAGCCACATGGTTCGAACTTCAGAAAAAATGGAACAAGGATGTCGGCTGTCCGAAAGGCGTTTTCCTGTCATTTAACATCGACGCTAAAATAAATTCGGCTTATGTGGCCATTGGCCTGCTCTACGGAAAAGGCGATTTTACAAGATCTGTAGATATTGCAACGCGTTGCGGACAAGATGCAGATTGTAATCCTGCAACAGCCGGCGGTGTTTTGGGTGTGATGTTGGGCTATGATGCTATTCCGGAGTTCTGGTTGAAACCACTTCAGGAAGTTGAAGAACTAAACTTCGAAAGCACTACGATGTCGCTAAGCAAAGCATACGACATGAGCTATAAACATGCATTGGAACTCATTCAGAAAGCCGGTGGAACTGTCGAAGGCTCTGAGGTTGTTATTCCTTTTGAAAAGCCTGTTCCTGTTGCCTTCGAACAGAACTTTGTAAATACTTATCCTGTTTCACGCGATAAAATTGATCTTTCTTTTACAGATGAATTCACTTTTAACTTTTCAGGAAATGGCTATATCCTTTATGGAAACATGGTCAAACGTTCTAAATTTGATCCTGATTACATCGACAGAATTTCTAAACGCCTTGGTTCAGAAGTGTTCGGTTTGGCCGAATTGCACGACCCCTATGTAGCTGAAGTAGAAGTTTATATTAACGGTGTTTTGGACGAAACAGTTTTGCTTCCAATGAAAAATACAGCCCGCAGACTTGAGCCGGCATGGAAATATCAGTTGCCCGAAGGCAACTATGAAGTGACCTTAAAATGGTTGAATAACCAGAAAGATTACGAAATACGTATCAATGATTTAATTGTGTATTCAGAGAATAAGCCTTTGAGTAACCTGCCAAAATAATAAAGATGAAAAAAAATAATCTCTTGTTTTTTACGACAGCAATAATCGTTTTGTTTGCTGTTTCATGTTCAGCGCCTGCAAAAAAAGAAGTTGCATTTCCTGAAGAGGTGACACTCTCAATTGAACAACTTAAGGATAAAATCAAAGGTGGCTGGGCAGGACAGACTATTGGCTGTACATACGGCGGCCCAACAGAATTCAAATACAGGGGTGCAATCATCCACGACTATCAGAATATGATCTGGTATGATGATTATATCTATGAAACTTTTATCGAAGATCCGGGCTTGTACGACGACGTGTATATGGATCTCACTTTTGTTGAAGTACTTGATAGAGTTGGACTTAATGCGCCAGCAGACTCCTTTGCTGTTGCTTTTGCCAATGCCGACTACAAACTATGGCATGCCAATCAGGCTGCCCGTTACAACATCTTAAATGGTATCATGCCTCCCGCATCCGGCCATTGGAGAAATAATCCACATGCTGACGACATTGATTTTCAGATTGAAGCAGACTTCATAGGAATGATGACGCCGGGAATGGTAAATACAGGCTCTGATTATTGTGATCGTATCGGCCACATCATGAATTACGGCGATGGCTGGTATGGTGGTGTTTTTGTATCTGCCATGTATTCTCTTGCCTTCATCTCTGATGATGTTCATTTTGTAATTAATGAGGCTTTAAAAACTATTCCGAAACAGAGCCGGTTTCACCAGTCTATCAGCGATGTCATCAAATGGCACAAGCAATATCCCAACGACTGGAAACAATGCTGGTTTGAGTTTGAGAAGAAACATGCTTCAGAAAAAGGATGTCCTGAGGGTGTTTTCAATGCGTTCAATATCGATGCAAGTCTGAACTCGGCTTATGTGGTGATCGGTTTGCTTTACGGTGAAAAAGATTTCTTTAAAACCATGGATATTTCTACCCGTTGTGGTCAGGATTCTGATTGCAATCCTGCTACTGCTGCGGGTATTCTCGGTGTCATGGGTGGTTATTCCAGCATTCCTGATTTCTGGAAACCGGCACTCGAAAAAGTCGAAGACATGGATTTCCCTTATACAAGCATTTCTTTGAACAGAATTTATGACCTGAGCCTTGAGCACGCCCTGGAGCTTGTGAACCTGAATGGTGGCAAATCAGATGCAAATTCGGTGACAATTAAAACACAAAAACCTACAGAAGTAAGATTTGAAGAGTCTTTTACAGGCTTGTATCCAAAAGAAAGAAGACCCTTCAACAAGGATCTCTATGATGAAAATATTGTTGTAAATTTCGACGGAACAGGGGTTGTTGTGATGGGTGCTGTGAAAAGAATTGCTGGCACCAACAACGATTATGTTGCCATCATGGAAGCCAGTCTTAATGGCGAGGTCGTTGAGACATTCAATATGCCTTTCGACTATATCAAAAGAAAATACGACATCTTTCACCTGTATGAATTGCCAAAAAAAGCGCATCAGTTGACGATTGTCTGGAAAAATCCGCATCCGGATTTCAGAATACATAATAAGGATATTGTGATCTATTCAAATGAAGAATTGAAGCAATTTAATCCAACGAATTAATGAAGTTAAACTATTTCAGATATAGCCTGTTGCCTTTTGCCTCCATAATGGTCTTGCTGCTCTCCGTTTTTTGGGGATGCAAAAAAGAAGAACCAAAACCGGATGTTGAACCATTTGTTCGTCTTGTAGAAGATCAGGTGCTCGAAAGTCAGCTTTTGCGCTATCAGGTGAAATATGCAGTTTTGTTGCCTGAGGAATATGAGACTTCCGGCATCGATTATCCTGTGGTATATCTGCTTCATGGTTTTGGCGACAATCACACGGCATGGTACAAAGGGGGGGCTATTCAATACTATGCTGATTTTTACGAAGCAGAAACCGGTCCTGCGATATATGTCATGCCTCAAGGTTTTAACACATACTTTGTGAACAAATTCAGTGGCACATTTCTCTATATGGACATGTTTGTGCAGGAATTCGTGCCTTTGATCGATGCTCAGTTCAGAACCAAAAAAGACGCTTCGCAGCGCGCTGTGATGGGCTATTCAATGGGAGGCTACGGGGCACTCATTTTGCCGGCTTTAAATCCTGATGTGTTTGAAATCAGCGTGCCTTTGAGCATGTCGTTCCGCACAGATGAGCAGTACATGAACCAATCACAGGATGGCTGGAATTCTCAGTTTGGAGTTGTATTTGGAGGGAATGGCGCTACTGGTGAAAGCAGACTTACCGATTATTTCAAAATTCATAGTCCTTTCCATTTTTTCGATAAGGTGGATTTGACTGCTTTTTCAAATCTTAAGCTTTTTCTCGACTGCGGTGATGATGAAGAATCGCTGCATATTACCAATGGCGCCCTTCACAACCTGCTTCGTGACCGTGGCTTTGAACATGTTTACAGAGTCAGAAACGGAGATCACTCATGGAATTACTGGCATGGAGCTTTGAAAGAGGCGATGGTTTTCATTGGAAATGGCTTCAAAGGCTTGCCTCATCCAAATGAGCCGCTTCCCGTAAATATTGGTGAACTATTGCCGGAAACACAATATTCTGTTATAGATGTTCAGAGCTCTTCTTTAACAATAGGTGTTTTTAAACCTGTTTCATACGAGAGTACAACTGATTCATTTCCTGTTGTTTACTTTTTTAATGATCTTGAAGGTGGCAGCAGAGAAACCAACAGACAACAGCTTTTTTCGTTGCTTAACAACAAAATGAAAAGCAAAGCCATCGTGGATGCACTTGTCATAGAAATTCTTGTGGGATCAGATCCAATTGATGAAAACCTGTTTAATGAAATAATTACGCAACTGGGTTCCACCTATAGAATTAAAGAAAATAAACAAAATCACATCCTCATTGCAAATGGTTCAGGTTGCGAAAACGCTCTTGCTTTATTGACAGACTTTAAAGATTACTTCAACGCCTGCTTCCTTTACAGCGGAAAGATTTCGGAGAATCATCAGGCAGAAACGGGCGTATATTACTATCTGGATATGACAGATAATGCCGATGCCTATAAAGGTAATTACAACCTCTTTCTTGATCTGAGAGAAAAAAATGTTTCACACGAATACAGGGTTCGGCAAGGAACGCAATCATTTCAGGCATTTTTGAATGGTCTGGATAATTCGATGAGTTTGATTAATGTATATCTCAAGAAATAAGCGACTTATATGAATAGAATTTTTGTAATACTTGGATTTTTGATGCTTTCGCTGCAGATTTTTGCAGTCGAAGACGGTTCACGTATTATCGAAAGTCTTGAAATGCAAAGCAGCATCCTTGGACAAAAAGTGAAGTATTCTGTCTATCTACCTGCCGGATACGATGCTACAGAAAATGATTACCCTGTGGTTTATCTTTTGCATGGTCTGGGCGACAATGAAACAGCCTGGGTTGAATATGGACGCATCGCTCAAATAGCAGACATAGCCATAGCGAAAAAGGAAATTGTTCCGATGATTTTCGTTATTCCACAAGGTTTTAGGACCTATTATGTCAATTTCCATGATGGTTCTTTCAATTATCAGGATATGTTTGTCCAAGAGCTGATTCCATTTATCGAAAGCAAGTACAGGGTGTTGAAAGACAAGCAATTCAGGGGTACTCTTGGCTATTCAATGGGTGGTTTTGGCGCATTGATTCTTCCATTGAAGCATCCTGATGTTTTTTCTGCCTGCGTCCCACTCAGTATTTCTGTCAGGACGGATGCTCAATACATGACCGAAGACCCAGAGGGGTGGAATGAGCAGTGGGGAAAGATTTTTGGAGGCGCCGGAACCTTTGGCGAAGAAAGAATCACAGAATATTACAAGAAAAACAGTCCATTCCATATTTTCGCCGATGCCGAATCAGGAGCTTTTGAAGATCTGAAAATTTACATCGACAACGGCGATGATGAGCAAACGCTGGCCTTCAGCAACGAAGAACTACATATTTTGATGCGCGATAGAAATATTCCGCATGAATTCAGGGTTAGAAACGGAGGTCATTCTTTCAGCTATTGGCGCGAATCAGTCGATAATGGTTTGCAGTTTTTGAGCGATGCCTTCGAAAACAAACCTTACCGTGGTGACAAAATGGCTATGCGGTCAGAGGTGCATAACTCAGAATCTTCCTTGAAGAAAATTGAAATCTCAGGCCATCAGTATGAGTTATTTACTCCTGAAGGTTATGAAACTTCTTCACGTCTGTATCCTGTTCTTTATTTTTTTGCAGATTTTCAAAACAGCGAAAAGCAGCAAATCATAGAATTTGTCAATCCCAAAATTATTGAAGGAAGCATCCCGCCACTGATGATACTTTTTATGCCCTCTGCTGAGAAAAATCTTTTGGAACGGATTATTCCGGCTATGGAAAATGACCATAAAGCCAGACCGGGCTTCCGTTTTCGTGCGCTCATTGGTTTTGAAGGCGGAGGAAAAACAGCTTTGGAGTATGCAATGAACCCTGAACAGTTTACCGCTTGTGCCATTTTTGATGCATCTTCCGATTTTGAAAGCTTTAGTAAAACTTTTTCTGCTGTTGGGCCAAAAGCACTCGAAAGAACGTGGTTCTTTATTGATAGTCCGGATAAAGGGATGAATTACTTTTTCAATGGCAATTTACATATGCTTTTTCGCGAAAAAAACTTTTACCATGAATACCGTGTAAGGGAAGGTGCGGGTGGATTCTCATGGTTTTTTTATGGTTTTGAAGAGGCACTCAATTTCACGGCAAATAAAATTCACAGATAAGAATAGAAAGTTTTGATTACTCACTTAAAATTAAAATTATGTATATAGTAGGCAGTTATTCTCTGGCAGTGGCGCTGACTTTAGTTACAATGCTTTGCTGGGGTTCCTGGGCAAATACCCAGAAACTTTCAGCCAAAACATGGCGTTATGAGCTATTTTATTGGGATTATGTATTAGGAATTTTATTGTTTTCCGTTTTGCTTGGTTTCACACTTGGCAGTTATGGAGAACTTGGTCGCAGCTTTGTTGATGACCTTTCGCAGGTGAGCAGCCAGAATTTCTGGAGTGCATTTGCAGGTGGGGTTATTTTCAACGCTTCGAACATTCTTCTGGCAGCAGCCATCTCCATCTCTGGAATGGCAGTCGCATTTCCGCTTGGTGTGGGTCTGGCACTCGTGCTTGGCGTTGCTGTAAACTATTTTAGTACCCCAAAAGGCGATCCGGTAATTTTATTTCTGGGCGTATTTCTTGTTGTTGTTGCCATTATTTTGAATGGTGTAGCTTCCGGAAAAATGGCGCAAAAGAATAAAGCTTCTGCTTCTAAAAAAGGTGTCTGGATTGCTTTAAGCGCCGGATTGCTGATGTCTCTTTTCTATAGATTTGTTGCAAGCGCTATGGATCTTGAGAATTTTGAATACCCTACCGCAGGCATGGTTGCACCATATGCAGCCTTCTTCATTTTCTCCCTTGGTGTGTTTGCGAGCAATTTTATTTTCAATACATTGCTCATGAAAAAGCCTTTTGTGGGTGCGCCTGTCTCCTACAAGGATTACTTCAGTGGTCATTTATCCACGCATACGGTTGGCATTTTAGGTGGTATCATCTGGGGACTTGGAACTGCACTCAGTTTTATCGCAGCCGGAAAAGCAGGTGCAGCGATCTCCTATGGTCTCGGTCAGGGTGCTACAATGGTGGCGGCTTTATGGGGTGTTTTCATCTGGAAAGAATTCAAAGGAGGTGGCTCCAAAGTTAATCTTATGCTGTTTTTAATGTTTGTTTTCTTTATAACAGGCCTTGTTTTTATTATCGTTTCCGGAGGAAACTAATCGTTTAATTATATCTTTTACTAACTAAAAATTAATGTTTTATGAAAAAGTATCTTAGTTTTATGGCAGTTGCTTTGTTTGTAGCAACTTTATCTACTTCCTGTAAAAAGGATGATGACAAAAAAGATGATGATAAGCCAATTGAAGCATCTTTGGTTGCAAAAATTAAATCTACCTGGGGTGTTGATGAATGGGAAACCCATGATTTCACCTATGATGCTAACAAACGTTTAACCAAAGTTGAAAACTTCTGGTTAACAGACTTTGACAAAGCGTTTACCTATGATTATTCTGTAGCCGGCAAATTGTCAATTACGCGTACTGGCCGTGATCCGGTTTTGTATGATCTTGATGCCCAGGGAAGGATAACAAGAGAATATTGGGCCTCCGACGAATGGGCAGGGTACGAGTACAATGCTGATGGATATCTGGTTAAAGTTATCGAACGTTGGGGTGGTGCCGATCACCTTAAATGGGAATATGAAATTACCAATGGCAACATCACAAAGCATACACGCTATGCTGATGATGGCACTGTGAACCGCATCAAGACTTTCACCTACACAAGTGGCGATAACGTGAACAATATCAACGAGGCTATCAATGAGTCAGGATGGAAAACAGTAAGTGGTCTTTATGGAAAAACCAGCAAAAAACTTGTTGAATACCTTGACTACTGGAATGGTCCTGGCGACGAAGCCAACACCAAAAGAACCAATGTTTCTTATGAGTTTGACGCCAAAAACCGTGTTTCTAAAGTTACCCGCGCAGGTGCCGGATGGCAGGAAATTTTCGAATATACTTATGTTGATTAATAAAATCATTGCGGTTTTTTGAAATTTGTAACAAAACAATGGAGACAGCTGATGCTGTCAGTTGTCTCCATTTTCATTAAAACTGCTATTACTCAGAAGTTTTTCTTTTGAAAAAATAAAATTTTTCTGTTTTCCTTTGATCTGTCTGGTCTAAATGGAAAGCTGCTTCAAAAAGTTTTTTATCGTATTGTTCTTTTTTTTGACTCAAATTTAGGTTAGTGAGTTTTGGGTTGGGATAGAGGTTAACCGCTTCACAAAAGCGGTTACCTCTACTTTTATTTCTCTTTTTAAAGTATTGAATTCTAAACACTTCACTAACTTTCATTCTATAACACTAATACCAACTTCAGCAGATGAAGAATGTGAAAATGATCGGTCTAATCGCCGGTATAGCCATACTTTTCCTTGGCTTACTGACGCCATTGCCTGAGGGCATGAGCTTGGCCGCCAGAAATGTCGGACTGGTATCCATCCTCATGGCTATCTGGTGGATGACAGAAGCTATACCCATTTATGCCACTGCATTTCTGCCCATGGCATTGTATCCGCTTCTTGGAATCTTGCCCGCCGGCGAAACAGCCATCAACTACGGCCACGATTTTGTCCTGATGATGATCTCAGGCTTTTTTCTGGCCAAAGCCATCGAAGCACAGAATCTGCACAAAAGAATCGCGCTGGTAATTATAAAAACTTTAGGTACCAGCCGACAGATAATTTTATTAAGCATCATGCTGGCAACAGCTTTCATGTCGATGTGGATTGCCAATGTAACTGCAGCTTTGCTCATGTTGCCCATAGGTCTCGCACTCGTTGTTAAAGAAGAAGAATTATCAGGAGGCAGAAGCAGCTTCGGCACTGTTCTTATGCTTGGAATTGCCTTTTCAGCAAGCGTTGGTGGCACTGCAACCTTGATTGGTTCACCAACCAATATGATTTTTTCAGGTGTTCTGGCAAAAATGTTTCCTTTGGCACCTTCCATAAGTTTCTTTACATGGATGAAAATTGGACTTCCGCTTGTAGTGATTTTTCTCCCTTTGGTGTGGTTTTATCTGGTTCGCTTGTATAAAGTAAAAGACAGTATGCCGGGCAGCAAGCAGATGATGCGGAATGAACTAACTGCTATGGGAAGCATGTCCAAAGGTGAAAGCCGTGTATTGATTATTTTTATTTTGACTACAATTGGATGGATCTTCAGAGAAGATATCATCATTGATTCATTTACCATTCCGGGCTGGAGCACTTTGCTTGGACTCGAAAAATATGTTCATGACAGCACAGTGGGCATGCTGGCAGCGATGTTGCTTTTCATGATTTCGGCGGGCAACAACAGTCGTCTGCTCGACTGGAAATCTGCCGGACAAATACCCTGGGGAGTTGGTGTGATCGTCGGTGGTGGGTATGCCATGGCATCAGGATTTAAAGCAACCGGCCTTGCCGAATGGCTTGGATATCAGTTGGCATTTATCAGCGGATATCCAACCTTTGTTGTTATTTTTATCGTTGTCGGTTTCATCCTTTTTTTCACCGAAATCAATTCCAATACAGCTACAGCCAATATTTTTCTGCCTGTACTGGCCAGCATGGCCGTAGCCGGAAATATGAATCCGCTCCTTCTGATGATTCCTGCTACTTTTGCATGTTCCTTTGTCTTCATTATGCCCGCCGGAACGGGCCCAAATACCGTCATCTTTGGAAGCAACAGAATTACCACCCCGGAGCTGGCGAGAGCTGGTATTGGCCTTAAGTTGATTAGCATGGTTCTGCTGCCGCTTGCACTGTATTTTCTTATTGAATTCTTTCTGGGTTATGACAAAACAATTCCTGAATGGGCTATTCCTGTTGGATAACAATCAAATTTGAATTCAGTAAAAGCGCGCGATAGAAATGAATTTTTTGAAATGATTGTTTTAACATTGAGCGTATTCGTTTATAACCACTTCAAAAATTGTTCTTTACAAATGTTTTCTACAAAACCTTAAATATTATTTTAATGGAAGAAACAGCAATTGCCGGTAATTTTGGCTTGGGAATAAGATCTGATTGCAAAGTCACCCTAACTTTAGGTGTCCAAAATGGACTTGAAATAACGATTGAGAGCAAAGTCAAATCTTTGTTTGGTAAGCAGATCGAAAAGCTGGTAAAAGATATTCTCGAATTTTATGATATTACACACGCTAAGGTGCTTGTTGAAGACGCAGGAGCACTGTCTTTCGTTATTGCAGCCCGGCTTGAAGCCGCCATCAGAACACTCATTGATACCGAAAAAGAGTTTCTGTTGCCCATGCATCCCGCATCTGATTATGAAACAAAACGCGACAGAAACCGTATTTCGCGGCTTTATCTTCCCGGAAATTCTCCGGCTTTGATGATCAACGCCGGCATTCATAAGCCCGATGGCATCATCCTCGATCTGGAAGACTCTGTTGCTCCCGAAAAGAAGTTTGAAGCAAGATTTCTTGTCAGAAATGCACTGAGAAGCCTCGATTTTTATGGCGTTGAACGCATGGTCAGAATTAATCAGATGCCCCTCGGTCTCGATGTCCTGGATTTTATTATTCCACACAACCCCAATCTCATTATCCTGCCAAAATGTGAAAGCGCCGCACAGATTCATCAGGTGAATGAACACGTCAACCTCTTGAAAATTAAGCATTCAATAAAGCATGAAATCTGGCTTATGCCCATCATTGAAAGTGCATTAGGCGTTATAAAAGCCTGGGAAATTGCTTCTGCAGCCGAAAACATTGTGTCAATGGCCATAGGCGTGGAAGATTATACAGCCGATATCGGAACTCAGCGCAGTGCTGAAGGCATCGAATCACTTTTCGCCTGTTCTCAGGTTGTAAATGCTTGCCGTGCTGCCGGAATACAACCCAACGACTCGGTGTTCAGCGATGTTTCAGACAATGATGGTCTGATCGCGAATATTTTGCGATCCAAAAGACTCGGTTTCGATGGCATGGGATGTATTCATCCGCGACAGATAAAAACAATTCATGAATATTATGCGCCTGACAAAGCCGAAATCGAAAAGGCAAAAAGAATTTTTATTGCATTCTATGAAGCAAAACAGAAAGGATTGGGTGTGATCGCTGTGGGCTCGAAAATGGTTGACCTGCCTGTTGTAAAAAGAGCCATAAGAACACTTGATATTGCTGTTAAAGCGGGTAAATTATCATCAAACTGGTTGGAGGAAGAAAATGTCTGAAAAATTCACAAAAAATATCCTTGGCCGTAATGTTCCCGAAAAGGTGAACGGCATTGTACAGATTCCTTTTATGGGCATTGGCAAACATAAGCCTTCGGGCAAAAGGCATGGTCCTCAGCTGGTTTCTTGCAGCGATTTTCCATCTGATGGTAACAAAACTGTTGCCTCACTGGAACAAGCCTTGCTAAATGCAGGCCTGCGTGATGGAGCTGTTATTTCTACCCACCACCATTTTCGCAATGGTGATTTGATCGCTTTGCAGATTTTTGAAATTGCACATAGACTTGGTTTTAAAGACCTTGTCTGGGCGCCTTCAGCTTCTTTTGAATGTCATAAGCCGCTCATCTCTTATCTTGAGGATGGAACAATAGACCACATCGAAGGTAGTATGAACGGTGCTTTGGGCGTTTTTGCTTCGCACGGAAAAATGAAGGGTTTAGGCGTATTGCGCTCTCATGGTGGCCGTTATCAAGCCATTCAGGATGCTGAGCTTTTGATCGATATTGCTGTGATTGCGGCTCCCACTGCTGATGCCTTTGGAAATGCAACCGGCGACAGAGGTCCAACGGCTTGCGGGTTGCTTGGCTTTGCCTTGGCAGATGCACAATTTGCTCATAAAGTGATTGTTGTGACTGACAACCTTGTTCCCTTTCCTTGCTATCCATGGCAGATTCAGGGAAATTATGTTGATATGGTAGTTGTTATGGACCAAATCGGCATCCCTGAAAAAATCGTTTCTGGTACCACTGAAATTACAAAAAGTCCGGACAGACTGCTGTTGGCTGAATTGACCGCCCGCTTTTGTGATGAAGCGGGTATCCTGAAAGATGGATTTTCTTTTCAATCCGGCTCAGGTGGAACTTCGCTTGCGGTGGGTTACTATTTTGCTGAAAAGATGCGCGCAAAAAAAATCAAAGCCCGTTTTGCCAGAGGTGGAAGCAACAAATATCTTGTGAGTATGCTCGAAGAGGGCCTGATTGATTATATCCTCGACGGCCAAACTTTCGATTTGGAGGGTGTAAGATCGATGCGGGAAAATGAAAATCACATCAACACAAGCCCTTTCACCAGTTATAATTATCATGGCAAAGGCAACTTCGCTTCAATGCTTGATGTGGTTATTCTGGGTGCTACCGAAGTCGATCTGAACTTCAATGCCAATGTGGTAACGCACTCCGACGGGCTGCTCAAACATGGCATTGGCGGCTGGCAGAATTGTCTTTTTGCCAAATGTACAATCCTGCCCATCCCGCTTTTTCGCGACCGCATTCCAGTCATCCGCGATGAAGTGACTACAATTTGTGGTCCGGGCGAACTTATTGATGTGATAATAACCGAAAGAGGCATCGCCATCAATCCTCTGCAGACCGACCTGATCGAAAAGCTGAAGGACAGTCAGCTTCCCTTGAAAACTATCCAACAATTAAAAGATGAAGCTGAAGCGATCTGCGGCATACCTGAAAAGCCGGTTTTCACAAATAAGCCCATCGCAGTAGTCAAATGGGTCGATGGCACACTGATTGACACTGTTTGGCAGCTGGAAGGCGAAGGAGGGTAAAAAGACAACGAAAGCTAAAGGATTTTTTGACAAAGAATTAAGATTTCTTCATTTCATCGATAGGCTGCAAGTTGGGATAATGAACGGACATAGGCCAGATCCAACATGTTTATATTAAGTAGAACCGAAGTATGCAGTGGTCGTCAGGCTCGGCAAAACGAACAGAGTCTCTCCCCTTCATTCAAAAGGTAGGGCAGTCAACACCATTGTGCAACATTAATTCTTCATGTTTATCCAATAAGTCTTAATGTTATATTTTCCATCGTTTTGTTTTAGCGCTAATGTCCATTTGTAATCTTTTAACCAAAGTTTTCCTGGCATAGGTTGCCAACCTTTTTCAAACTGCATATCGAATAAAACGGTATTATTTTCTGTTTTTACTTTATAGTTACCGCCTACGATTGCAGTGATATTATCTATCTGAACTGCGAACTTTCCTTCCAATAAGGTCTCATCTTTTAGACATGCTAAATCTGGAATTGGTGGCGAAAAGTGTAGCACAAATTTCTTGTTGTTTACCGTTGTGGTGATAGAATCAATCTCTATAAAATCATTATTTCTTTTTATGCAATAATTCCAGGTTTCATGAGGTACAATTATTTGATTATTATCAATTTTTTTCACATTGATAACGCCATCAATATTGCTGTTCCAATCAATCATCACGTTATCAAACGAATACTTAGCGTTATAAACTTTTTCATAATCAAACAAGAGAGGAATTTTCGCCATCGCAAAATCTTTACCATCAATTTTGAGTGAAAATTCAGTACCTTTTTGTTTAATAAAAATGATTCCTTTTAGAAAGATAAATGAAAATTTGTCCGGGTTTTTACTGACGTTTCCAATTGGAGCTAAAATGCCTTTGGCGGGTTTCACTTTTTTGTTTTCCTTAATTTCAAGCTCAATTGCCTTTCCATTTTTATCCTTTAATGATAAACTTGCTGAAAGTCCATTTGATGAGAGAGCTAAGTTCGCTTCAAAGTCTGTTTTTTGAATAGTAACCTTATTAAGCAGGCTTTCATATCCCTTTATATTGAGAACAAGATGATTGGTATAGTAAATATCGATTAATTCGTTGTTATGTCCGTAAATCAGAGCCTCCATTCCAATTGAGTCACCATCAGTTACTTCTTGTAGTTCAATCATGTAATACTCAGGGTGGTTCTTAAATTCAACTAACATTAGTTTCGTTATTACACCTCTAACATTTCCGTGTGGATAGAAATCCATTATTGGCAGAAAAGAATTCTTTTGGCTTTTATTGGAATAGATCCCTACCGGGTTTTCAATTTTTTTACCAAGGTACCTATCCTGATTAAATGAGCTTTCTCTGATCACAATACAACTATTTAGGATGATGAGTAAAAAGCTTATAGAGATGATTTTTAGAATTTTCAATGTCATTTTCTTAAATTTTATGTTTCAATCTACAGGAAAATCTTACAATTTTATCCCAAATGCTATCTGTGGAATAAACATTATTGATTCCTTTAACATAGTTTTTTTGTTTAAATCAGGCCAAAGATGCTGTAAATACAATCCGTGACCAATGCCTGGCTGAATATTCAAATAGAAACCAGCGGTGTTAATGTTCCATTCAATTTTATAACCAATCCTGTATTCAATCCATGATTCAAAGCCATTATACCATTTATTGTCAACATAGGATAAGAAATTGTTATAAGCTGGAAATAGCATAATTTCCGCATTTAATCCTTTCCAAATATAGTAGCGATAACCTGCAGTTAAAGTATATGCATGGGCTTTTCCGATAGGTTTTTCATTTTTATTTTCCCAATTTTGAAATGCAAAACCAAATAATATTTCGCTTTTATTACAAATATTGTAAGCCATATTTACCATGTATATCCTCTCAATAGGGAATGTTAAACTTGGTTCAATTGCCCATTTGGATTTTGGTGCATCTGCTTGTGAAATACAAATTGTGGATGCTGCACAAAGTAGTGCTGAAATTAAAAAAAATCGTTTCATAGTTTTAAAATATCAAATCATTAAATAGGAATATCGGCAGCAAAAGTAGGAGGACTTATGCTGCCTTCAATTAACAAATGATAAAATGTAATATATTATTTGAGTTTTCTTAACCTACTAAGCGAAACGTTAGTTATTCCAAGGTAAGAAGCAATAAATGAATGAGGTACGTAGTTTTCAATACCGGGAAATTTGGCACGAAATTGTTCAAGTCTTTTTTTTGCTGAATAAGTTGCTTGAACAATTTGCCTTTCAATATTATCTTTAAAAAGCTTAGTAATTATCAATGCCGATGCATTAAAAAAAACAACATTCCTGTTTCTATATTTCTCAAGTTCAGCTGATTCAATTTCTGCAATAACACAATTTGATAAAGCTTGAATAGTAAAGGAGCTTATTTTATTTTCAATTCTACAAAAATTTGGAGTAATAAATGATTGATTGTAGTAGAAATTGACAGTTACTTCATTTCCATTATCATCAATTAAAAACTCGCGTAATATCCCGTTTAAGAGAAAATAATCTTTGGTACTAGACTTGCCTTGGTATACCAAATCAGTGCCTTTATTAATTGTGCGTATTTTTAATAAAGAAAATAGTTCATCTAATGATTGTAATGGCAAATCTGTATATGAACGAAAAAGTTCTATAAAAATCACTTTTGTATCTTCCATTTTGTTTCTACTAATAATTCATGTATTTTTTATCCATTCAATACTGTTCTATAAGCTTATGATTTTATAAACTACCCCTTAGTCCGTCCTCCTTAGGCGGACACGTCCAAAAATCTTCTTTAATTTCCATTTTACAATAATTTTACCCTGCTAAATTAGCAAATACTTCCGTTGTAAGAAGGAGATTTTTCGAGGCAATATTGTGATTGATTTTTTAGCATCCGCCAGAATGAGAGCGTGTGCCAGCCTTTGTGACAAAAGTACCTAATATCTTCTTCTGAATACTAAAACATTGTTATAGAAGATAATAGATGTTTGATAATTGAAAATTAATTGAGCCTGGATTGTACAAAACATCATCAATTTGGCTTTTCATTTATATTTAGGGCTTGCTGAAGAACTCAGAATATTGATATTTCGGTGCGCTGCACCTCTCGTTTCAATTCTATTTGTTTTTCCTACAAAGATTATCGCCACTCTGCGGCTCACTTTTCAGGTGCAGCGCACCGGTAATCTTTGTAGAATTTTGTTCGGTGGTGTGTTTAAAGGTGCAGCGCACCGAAATATCTGATGCAAGGTTTTTGAACCTATATCTCCCAAATACGCTCACAAGAAATAAGATACTATTGGATTAACTTTCAATATTTCAATAGTTTAGGACTTTTTCAGCAAGCCCTATTTACCAAAGACCGTTGATAAGTGAATAACAGCCTTCAGGTTCTGGGTGGAAGCGATGCATCGGTCTTGACAGGAAGCCTTGCATCGGCCAGGTCGGACTGTAGTTAAACCTTTATATTGAGTCAAAGTTTGAATTCCTTGATGGGTTTCCTTCTTGTCGGAACAGGTCTTGCAGACCGTTCAGAGTCCTATTTGCTGCATGGCGCTTTCATTCTATGCTTTCGTCTTTTGTGCCACATTCTGGTGAACAGTCAATGGTTTGAGAACAACATTCTTTGTTTGATGAATTATCGCCAGTTGAGACATTGTCAACCGTTTCAATATTTGAACTACAGTTATTATTGTTTTCGTTGAGTTTTGAAAAATATGGATAAGTCCACATTATGGCACTCAAAATTGTAATTGCCCAAAGAAAAGATTTCGATTGAAAGAAATTGGTCTTTTTAGGTGTATTGCAACAATCTGAACTGCTGTTGTTATTTCCGGAATCGCAACAATTAGCTTCTTTTGGTTTGTATGCCTTATAAAAAGCATAAGATAGACTAACAATAGTAAGCACTAAAAAGAATGGTGTAAGTTTTTCAACGAATTTCATACTTGAGCTTGAAAGTCCTATAAATCCGAAGAGAGCATAACTTCCACAACAACCACTTGCTGCACAAGCAACACCACAGGCCGCACCGCAACTTCCAAAGAGTGCCCCTACACTTGAAAATAGTGCTAAAAACCTGGATTTGATTGTTTTCATTGGTTAAGGTTTTTTGGCATTAATAGTGATACTAATTACAGCACTCTTTTTCTTTCTATACACTTCTAGTTCCTTGCCGCTTATAAATTGTAAAAGTAAGCTGTCAGGTAAATTAATTTCATGCTCTTTTCTAATTTCTAAATGCTTAAAACCTGCATTTTCAATTACTTTTAAATAATCCTTTTTCTCTAATGCTCCTGAAACACATCCCGCATACATTTCGGCAGCATCTAAAATTCCTTTTGGTAAGTCTGAATTTAGTACAACATCTGAAATACTAAAATGCCCCCCTGATTTTAATACGCGAAAAACTTCCTGATAAGCCTTGTTTTTATCTGGAACTAAATTCATTACACAATTGCTAATCACAACATCAACTGTTTTTGATGCAACTGGCAAATCTTCAATATCGCCCAAAAAGAACTCCACATTATCAAAACCTAATTTAATCTTGTTTTCATTTGCCTTTTCTATCATTGCTTCGGTAAAATCTACACCGATAACTTTACCTGTTTCTCCAACTTGATTTCTTGCGATAAAGACATCATTGCCTGCTCCCGAACCTAGGTCCAGAACAGTATTTCCTTTTTTGATGTCTGCTATTTCGGTAGGTAAGCCACAACCTAAACCATAGTCTGCTTTTTCCTGATAACCTTCTACATTTTTGTAATTTTCATCTAAAAATGATGCAGGCTGTTCCGGGCCGCAACAAGATGGCCCACAACCACAACCGCTACCATTTTTTACTACTGCTGTGTAAGTTTGTTTCACAGATTCTTTAATGCTCTTTATCATTGTATTTATTTTTAAGTTACATACAATAGACGCAGAATTAAAAAAAGGACGCAAAAATTAATCACAACATTTATTGCAATTTCGTTTTTGTTCATAATCCACAACATTTCCGTATTTGTCAGATTGTATAGTGCAACAGTCTGTAAACAGCTTTTTTAAATACTCTTTTGCTCGTTGTACTCTTGATTTTGCTCCAGAATATGAGATGTTCAATTTTTGAGCTAATTGCTTTTGGGTTAATCCATTGAATTCAGTAAGTAATAGAGCTTCTTTATATTTGTCGTCCAGCTGATTAATAAATGGTTTTAAACAGTTCTCAAATTCGTTATTGTAAAGGGGATGTTCTTCCTCGATAAGATCATAATCGTTAAATTCAAAAGGAGGTTTTAATTTTCTAAAATGATCATTTATAGCATTTCGAGCTATTTGGTAAATCCATGAGCTCAATTTGGATTCGTCTTTAAGTGTGTCAATATTGCTCTGAATTTTCACAAAAATATCCTGTAGAATGTCATTAGTTATTTCCTGATCCTTAATATGACTGTATATAAAACCGTCTAATTCTTTATGAAATTCCTTCCAAATAAGTTCAAGTCTTTTTTGCATAATTCAATATTTCTTGATGTCATTTATTAAAGACGACAAATTTGTCAAATAGACGCAAATTTTTTCCTAAAAAAGCAAACAACCACCTTCTAATCGCAACTCAATCCATCTATTTTCACTTTGCAGCCAGTTTAATAATCAGTAAAACGCTGCTAACCAATTTATTTGAAAATGAAATCTGAGGTCATATTTTAAAGTAATGTATTTATCTCACCAAATTTAATCGCTTATAGAATGCAAACAACGTCAGCGCTCAAATTTTTATCAAATCACCGGGATTTGAAATCTTTGAGTGGTGTAGGATGCATATACGGATTTAAATCTGTGGTTTGTATATTTACATTATTTATGTTGAGCATGGCTGAAATATGGATTCATCGCTGGGTTTCCTGAACTCGGGGGAAACTATGTCGAGCATTCAAGGTGCTGTATATTAAGCCTTTATTTCAATTGTATCCTATATATATTTCTTTGAAGCCTATTATATAGGCAGTTGACTCTTCCAGGGTTTCGTCATTATCCCTCTATGGTCATTAAACCAGTTTTAATTGGATTAGCATATAATTCAATTTGACATATTTTGCCTTTAACCTGATAACCACTGCTTAAACCCATTAATATTTGAACGACTTACATAAAGGCGTTTTAGTTCAAATAAACTCGAATCTAGCATGTTTTTTCTTGATTTTTGATTGGAAGCTGCAAGTCGGGTTATTGTGTGGACTATGGTGTATGAATTCAGCAAAACTTTGAGACCACGGTACACAAATTAGCATTAATTTGTTTAGTGAAGGTAGAGTGATAGCAATTCAACTTGTTTAACACAAACACCTAAGTACATGACAAAAATTTACAACAGTCAATAAATTTATTTATATCATTGGAGAATAATGCATTGGCGATAAAAACCAAGCCATATTTAAATAAGCTTTTAGCTCTTCTGCCATGCTTCTTGATTTCAATTGGGCGAAT
>JAUXMV010000012.1 GCA_030683155.1 Bacteroidales bacterium | reverse complement strand
ATTCGCCCAATTGAAATCAAGAAGCATGGCAGAAGAGCTAAAAGCTTATTTAAATATGGCTTGGTTTTTATCGCCAATGCATTATTCTCCAATGATATAAATAAATTTATTGACTGTTGTAAATTTTTGTCATGTACTTAGTAGATTTTACTTATTTAATAAGTAGGTTTCAATTTTGATGTCAAATGTTAATAATTTCTTAAAAGAACGCTTTTAACTTAAAAAGAATTTTTTCGCCAGAGAAAAGATGGTTTAGAAAATCAAAGGGTCGTAAAGTTTGAAAGACCAAAAACCATAAAAATTTACTTTTACAGACGAATCAGATTTTTCATGTTTTTGGTAATTCGGTCATCCTCGAAAATACCAAAGTCATAATATCCCTTACCTTGTATGAAAGGATATGTCTGTATTTAATTTGTTGTGCATGAAATTTGATGAAAAGGAGAGATCAAGGAAAAGAACAGTTCTTTAGGAAGAAAGTGTATTTTTTTTGAATCTAATATGTTGCGTTTTTCACGAATGAGGAAGATTGGAGAGCAGCATAAAAATGATAATACAACTAAGAATGATAAAGTTAACACATTATCAGATGATAGGGATGAAAAATAAAATTCGGAATTAAGAAAATTGAAAGAAAGTTTGGTGTATAAAAGAGGAATGCCCTTGAGGTGTGTATGAATTGAAAAAACAACTAAATCAATCCAACCTCAAGGGCATTAAGTTCGAACTTATAAAACAACCAACCAATTAGGAATACAAATGTACCACTCATTTCAATACCAAGGACACTAGTATTAAGTTAACGGTAACTATTATTAAGTTAACGGTAATTTAACTATTCTACATTTGTTAAGGCTTTGTTAAGAAACTGGTTAAAAGGAAACATACTTTTAAAAGTTTCATGAGCAAATGACTCTATATCAACTGAATTCATTTTTTCAGGATCAAACTTTCGACTTACAACATAATGCTTGTATTTGAGTAGTTCAATCTGTGGAAATTCCGTTGGAAAATTTTTTGGTGGCCTTTGGAGCTTGTCATTCATTAATTCTCCGAAGATATTTCTGAATTCCTCGTCATTAATGATGGATTCAAAATTTGTGCCGTTAAAATAAATCTCGGTTCTGATTGCTTTCAGAATATCTGGCGGAGGTGAATAAATACCTCCTCCTACAAATGATTTTCCAGGCTCAAGGTGCAGGTAATATCCTGCACTAGAACTGCTTTTGCCTCCAGCGGCAAAATAAGCAGACATAGTTGTTTTGTATGGATCTTTGTTCTTTGAAAACCTAACGTCCCGATGTTGACGAAAGATGCATTTTTTCGGTTCTAACTGACCTAAGGAGCTATCAAATACCGAAATTTTTTCGATGAGATTGCCAGCTATTGCAAGCAATTCATTACGTGCATGTTCAAATTCTTTACGATTGGCTTCAAACCAGATTTTATTGTTATTTTGTTCCAGTTTGGATAAATATTCAAAAATAGGATGTTGCATATTGTATGTTTGTTTGCAAAATTAGCAATTTTCCGTACTTTTATCGAAAATTATCTTTTTAACAGCATGAAACAATTCTTCACAGCAGTACTGGTATTATTTACTGTATTATCAACTTCAGTTCATGGTTTCGATGGAGCCGGCATTATTGGGGGCAGGTCGGCAGGACTTGGCAGAGCTTCAGTAAGTTTGACTGATTTCTGGGCCATTCAAAACAATCCGGCAGGGATGGCCATGCAGAAAAATATTTCAGCTGGAATTGCTTATGAAAACCGCTTCATGCTAAAGGAACTGGGATTAAAAAGTGTCGCTTTTGTTATGCCGGTCAAATTTGGAGTGCTTGGTTTAAGTTACAATCAATTTGGATATAATTTATACAATGAAAACAAGTTTGGGCTGGCCTATGCCCGTGCATTTGGACCTGGATTGCGTATAGGATTGCAATTGGACTACCTGTCTACTCGTTTCGCTGAGGGTTATGAAGGATTTAATAATGTAACCTTTGAGCTTGGTGTTCAATCGAATATAAATGATAAGCTTGCTGTGGGAGCCTATATTTTCAATCCTGCAAGAGTGACGCTTTCAGAAATTACAAACGAACGTGTTCCAATAATATTGAGGTTTGGACTTAGTTACCAATTCACAGAAAAACTTTTAGGCGTTGCAGATATTGAAAAGAATTTTGATTTTGATCCTGATTTGCGCATAGGTTTAGAATATTTACTGAATGAAACCTTCTATGTAAGAACAGGTTTAGCTGTAAATCCCGGCCTTTTTACTTTTGGAACCGGGATGCAAATTTCCGGACTGAGATTTGACATAGCAGCATCTCTCCATCAGGTTTTAGGAGCAAATATTCAGGGTGGGATAATTTATTCATTTGGAAATACTTCAAAATAATGAAGCAACGACTAATGCCTGACAATTTTTTCACGAAGTTCCTTCTGTCATTGGTTTTTCTATTTCCAGTGCATATTATTTATGCACAGATTGCAGATACAACCGCACGTGGTCTTTCGGAAAAAGTCACTCTTCAGATTGAGTCCATTGCCGAAAATCTGGATGAAAATATTGATTTCACTGATCTGGTTGACTCCTATTATTATTATAGTGAGAATAAAATTAATGTCAATGGGCCGGATATTTTAGAACTTCAAAATCTGTATCTGATTTCAGGTATTCAACTTGAAAGTCTTAAAAAATACCTTAAAGAGTTTGGGCCGATGCTTACCTTATTTGAACTCGCGATGGTAGATGGGTTTGATGAACGGACGGTAAGTATTTTGATGCCTGTTTTAACTGTTACTGAAGTCAGTCGAAGCCAAACGCTAAAGCCAAAGAATGTTCTCAAATGGGGAAGGCACCAGCTTTTGCTTCGAACAGAAAATGTTATAGAAGCGCGTGAAGGCTACAAAAGTATTACCGACTCTGCTTTATGGGCCAAACCAAATTCTAGGTATCTTGGTAGTTCCGAAAAAGTTTATGCACGCTATTCTTTCAATTACCGGAACAGAGTGAGAGCTGGCGTTACAATGGAAAAGGATCCAGGCGAAGTGTTTTTTGCCAATAAAGTCAATGATTCATTACAGCGTTTACTTGGCGATAAACTACGCAGTGGTTTCGATTTTTATTCTGCACACGCCTTCATAAAAGATGTTGGCCCTCTGAAAGCCCTCGCATTGGGTGATTACCATCTGGCCTTTGGGCAAGGTTTGACGATGTGGACAGGTCTCGCTTTTGGCAAATCCACAGAACCAACAAGCGTTATAAAATATGGACAGGGTATTAGACCAAATACTTCAGTCAATGAAAGTCTGTTTTTGCGTGGAGGCGCTGCAACGCTGGGATGGAAGCAATTTGAGTTTACTGGTTTTTATTCAATGAAATACATTGATGCCAATATCGATCTTGTTGATTCAGTGTCAAATGAAATATTCACAATTACCAGCCTTCAGGAAACTGGCTTGCATCGGACAGTGAATGAATTACTGAAAAAGGGCACTATTTCTCAAACTGTTTTTGGTGGTAGAGTGTCTTTCAAAAGCAGACGTTTGGAACTTGGTTATACAATACATCAAACACAATTGGGAGCGGCGCTTACTCCAAGAATATACCCCTACAATCAGTTCAGGTTTATGTCCAAGGAACTTACAAACCAAGGTGTAGACTTCAGAGTTGTTTACCCTCAGATGATATTTTTTGGTGAAATAGGACGCAGTGATAATGGAGGTATGGCCGGAATTGCGGGAGTTACAGCGCAACCTGCTGGTTTTGTGTCGATTACTATAGCTTATCGCGATTATCAGAGAAACTATCAAAATCTTTTTAGTAATTCATTTT
The DNA here is from genome assembly GCA_030683155.1 of Bacteroidales bacterium. Taxonomy (GTDB): domain Bacteria; phylum Bacteroidota; class Bacteroidia; order Bacteroidales; family F082; genus JALNZU01. The sequence goes on along the minus strand of JAUXMV010000012.1, from coordinate 26,812 downwards.
CTGAAGGAACACTAACCAACAACGAACGTGGCATTTATGCAGGAATCAGCGCAGGACTTGCTCCGGGATGGAAGCTTTCGGCTTATGCTGACCACTTTACATTTCCATGGCTGCGTTTTGCGACCGATGGTCCAAGTTATGGCTATGATTACTACGCACAGCTTGATCACCGAATCAACAGAAGGGCAGATGCTTACGTTCGTTTCAGGACAAAGCGAAAAATGACCAATGACAACAATCCATGGAATACAATCGATCATCTGATCAACTACACAAAAAATACTTTAAGATTTCATGTTAATTATACTGTCAGTCCTTCATTTATTTTGAAGAACAGGGCAGAGCTAATATCATATAATCAGGTCAATAAGGATATCAGTCATGGTTTTATTATTTACCAGGACATTCTTTTCAGGCCGCCATCAAAGCCTTACGAACTGACCTTCCGCTATGCTGTTTTTGATGCTGACACCTATGACAGTCGTGTTTATACCTACGAAAATGATGTGCTTTATGCATTTTCTATTCCGGCATTTTATCAGAAAGGAACACGTATGTATCTGTTGTTAAGGCTAAAAGCGCATAGGTCGATAGATTTGTGGGCGAGAATTGCACAAACCTGGTACTCTGACCGGAACGAAATAAGTAGTGGACTTGAGTTGATTGAGGGAAATACCAGAACTGATTTTAAGCTTCAGCTGAGGTTTAAATTTTAAGGCTTGAAATAGCTCTTTACACGAATTGAATGCACAATTTGTATAAGCACGAAAGGATGGTTTCAACCAAGTTTGACTAGAGGATTGTTCATAAAAAAAAAGGATATCAGCTGCCATTAAACAGGCTACCGATATCCTTTTTGAATTTGTTGTTAAGAACTAATTTATAACGATCCTTTTAATTTTTCCAAATCGGGCATTTCCGATTCTGACAAGATAAACACCTGGTGCTGCATACGACATATCCAAAGGATAAGAGTATAACCCATCCACTTGATTAATGCGGTTTTCAACCAGTTTTTGTCCTGTGACGCTAAATAAATTGAAAAGCAACGTTTCTTTTAAATCGTTAGTTTTAAGCGTGATATCATATTGTTGATTGCCTCTTGGAATCACATTGATATCAGTGATGTCTTGCAAAGCCTTTTCAATTCCTGTGAACAGCGTAACCTCTACATAGTAGTCTTCAGTTTCGCCATATGGATAAGAGTCGCAGGCGTTTGCCGGCAGCGGTTGACTCCACCTTGTTTTCACCCGCATAATGTGTGTTCCGAGTGGCGTATTTTCAGGTAATGTTAATGGAACTGTGACAAAATGATTTCCAGATCCCTGATTAAAACCAATGATGACATTGTCAACCAACAATTCATCTTCTTCAAAAATAAAATTATTGTTAAAGTCGATCCAGACAGAAGTATACATATCGCCATATCCTGTTCCAAGCGTAAGCTCATGTGTCATATTTCTTTCCAGCGTTGTGGAGAGTTCTGTATAATTTCCATATCCACCTGGAGAACAGCTTGTTTCATTTGATATGCTTCCAATTTCGACTTTTCTAAGCGCAAGGCCTATGATACAGGAAGATTGTGGTTCACAGATATTTTTTACGATAACGACTGAAATAGTATCATTTACCGGAATTGAATCGTTGTGAAGAGAGGTGTAAGAGGATAAATTGAATGATCCCAAAGCACTGAAATTGCCTGTTGTAGCAAAAGTATAGGAAGTTGACTCACCGGATTTTAATGTATCCTGATAAATTTCTGTTACTACCTGACCTTCCAAATTATACGAAACCTCAAATTCAGATTGATCAGCAGTTCCAAAGTTACTGACAATTATCTCTATTTCTTCTTCCTCGAGGCTAACATGACCTGAAACAGGTCTTAGAATTGAAACTAAACCTAAATCATTGTGAAACAGATGTTTAACTGTAGAAACAAGTGTGTCATTTACAGGTGATTCATCCAATTCAAGTCTGGCAATAACTTTTAACTCATAATCTTGTCCTTCCAGGCTCAAATCTGCAGTTGAATTAAAAGTATACTGCATAGAGGTTGCAGAGGCAATCGGTCCGGGAATTATTTCTGTGATTTCCTCTCCACCATTAACCTGAAAACTTATAGGAATATCAACCTGATCATCAATGCCACCATTAAAAATCGTTATTGTAATTTCTTCGCTGTCAGTCAATGCGCCGTCTACAGGTGAATCAATACTTATAACGCCTACGTCATTGATGAAATTTGGTGCAATTTTGAATACACCCACAACATCAGTACGGCTGTTACTGACAAAATACTCAGCAATATGCCAGAAAGTTTTATCGTCAACAGGATCAACAGTAAGATGCACATAATCCGCAAGGCGGTTAGACGGGTTGTTTGAGGTGCCTTGAGCGATCAATGTTTCATCAACAGTCATTATTCCCAAAGGATCTGAAGCAAATCTTCCAGTGTAGTAAATTGCAATTCTTTCGGTACTACTCACAGTTGTATATCCCATTCCGATATTTCCCAGGGCATCCATAGCCATACTTCCTGAAAATGCATCCTTATTATTATAAGGAGAAGTATAGGTGCCTTCCTGATAAATTTCCCAAGGCTCACCATCGGCTGATTGCCTCATTTCATACCATCTGATTCCGGCACGTTCACCGGCTGTGGGATCAGTATCTACAACAAAATTAAAAACGACAGAGTTGTGCGTAGGAAATCTTCTGTATTGTGCCTGATTCATAATGGTAGCTTGCAATACATCCTGATCCGGGCCAGAGGGCTGTGGTCTGTTTGAGAAGGAACCTCCATCAAAAACAGAAATAAAGGGTGCGGTAATAATTTCCTCTGCTGCTGAAATAGATGAGTTCGAAAGTGTTTCCCAATCCACATTCACTGTCCAAATTTTTAGATGATCAGCATTGACTCCTGACCATGCATCATCCTGAAGGTAAACAACTTTAGCATTGCCTGGAGGAGGAAGGTTGCCATTGGTTACATTGAACACCTGCGGGCTGTAGAAACCTGAGGTTCTGATTCCGGGAAGCGGGAATCCAATAAATTTGGCAGCGCCACCCATAAGTGCAACGTCGCGCTCAATCACAAAAAGTCTGTTTGTTGAGTTGATGTTCGCAGTAACATAATAGCCGTCACTCCATATCGAAAATTTAGGATAATCTGGAAATGAACCTGTTGTAAAACCTGTGGTGTAAACATACCAACCATCATTTACAGGATCAGGGCCTTGAGAGATAGCGATGTTAAAACCATTTGGGCTGCTGTCAAACTCAGTAATAATAAATCTGTCAGCTGCAACATCATACAATACAATTGGATCGCCAAGGGTATTTCCGGGAAAAAGTGTTCCAAGCGATGCTGCCGGCGTTAATGGATTTCCGCTCTTGTCAAAAATTCTGAACCCAACATTCCATGCTCCGACGAAATGGTTTGGGCCTGCAGCTCCCGTAGGATCAGAGGGTGTATAGTTGGAAACATTTGCATGAAAGACCAATTCTGGTGTTCTGCCTGGTATACGTGGAAATGAGCCAGGCTCTCTTACAAGCGGATCTTTGTCAACCGGAAGGCCTTTGCCAGGCACCGTCATATTGGCGCCATGCCTTTTTGGCTGCCCCATTCTGCCCGGTTCATTTGGATCTGTTGCCTTAAAGGTGCCTGTTCGTATTTGTTCTGCAATACTTGGAACAATTCGGGGAGCGGGCAAAGAACCAAAAAGGCCTGCTTTTGTTTCCTGGTTTTCTGTTTGGCTAAATGCTGTTGAAGCAGCTGCTAAAAACAGTAAGATTAAAATAAATCTATAATTCATGATTTCTATTTAATTAAAAATGGTAGGGCGACAAAAATAGGTAAATAAATACTAGATTAAAAGAAATCAGAAATTTGTTGCGTTTTTTCAAAAAATATTTTATTTGATACCCTTGTTTATGTAAAATTCCCGCAATTAATCACATAGCTTGTTTGGGGTAATAAAAGCTCTATAATCATCATTGGGTATGTTATAAACCTTGAATATCAAAGCTTTATCAGCTTCTTCCCATATATTTTACCGCCAATATTAAAGCGTAAATAGTAGTTTCCCTGCACAAGAGGAATTTTTTTCTCAGATTGAGTCCAATAGACTTCAAGATTTTCTTCGGTGTTAAACCCGTCATACAACTCATCGATTCTTACACCATTTTGGTTGTATAGACCAATATTTACGAATGACGCTGTTTTAGTTTTAAGCGACAAACTAAAACTTTCGATGAAAGGATTAGGTGTGATATTGATCAATGCGCTTTCATCCAAACTGCTATCCAGAAAAACACCTATTGGTTCAAAATTCAGACTCATATTTTTGAAATAGGCTTCATCAGGTATATTGATGCTCAAGGGAGTTTCACCTTTTTCAAAACTGAAGGAAAAGAAAGGACCAACGATACCATTGCTTGCTGAGTTTCTGCTTGTATATTCAATCCAAACCTGATAGGTGCCATCCGGAACAAGGTTTCCTGCAACATTCCTGCAGTCCCAGCTTACTGTATGTGAAGTATGTGCGTTAAGCGTTGCACCGGTAACAGCATCTGCAACATTGTAATTTGAATTTGCAACCCACTTTACAAGATGCTGTTTGCGACTGTTTGCCATCACTTTGCGTGAAATTATAAAATTTCCGGCAGCATCTTTTATCCAAATTGCCAGACAATGGCGTGGAGCATAGGTTGCTCCATCCGTAACTGTAGTAACCTGAAAGGTCAAAACTCCATCAGTAGAGGTTGAAAAAGCATTTTGACCGCTTAGAAGTGTGCTTAAACTTAGCAATAGAAAAATGAGCGATAGAATTTTCATAGGATCAGATTTTTTTCAAAAGTAGGGTTAAGTTTACTATTTGGAGTTATTTTTTGATTTATTTTTTTGAACTTTGTACTTCAAAGTCATTCAATCGATTAACTCAATTCTTATACATAATACCTGACTTCAAATTATTTGAAATTTATCTTTGATGCGATTGTTTTTCTATTTTTGATTGTCAGAAAGGAAAACAAATGGAAAAACGACCTCGAATAAAACTTGAACTGAACTTTCACGATAAAATCGTTGATTGGATCGGTTGGGGATTGCTGGCAGTAATTTGGTTTTTTGCCATTTACGGTTATGTCTATCTTCCTGAAACGATACCCGTTCATTTTGATATTGCCGGAAAACCAGATGGTTATGGGAATAAAATTTCAATTTTGTTCATTCCATTCTTAACAACTGCGCTTCTTGCGGGCATGACGATTCTGAACAATTACCCCCATATCTTTAACTATCCTGTCAAAATTACTGAACTTAACGTTGTACGACAGTACCGCTCAGCAACGCGTTTAATTCGCTGGCTAAAGCTTTTTATTGCCTTGATTTTTACAATTATCCTTTTATCCATTTACAATGCTGCCATTAATATGCAAACCGAAACAATGCAGTGGATTATTCCTTTGATATTACTACTTACCTTTGTTCCGGTAGTTGTTTACCTTGTTTCTGCATCCAAAAACAGCAAAAAGCTTGTTTCAGAAAAGAAAACCCGTAAATAGATTGTGTTTAATAAACCAAGGATTGTAATGAACATTAGCAAAAGATTTTTAAAAGCCGCCTTCTTTTTGACAGGTATTTCATTGTTGTTTTCATGCGCTACACAGCAAAATCTGAATGGTTTTTGGGGTGGCGAACTTGCCTTTTCGGAATATGAAAAAATGACTTCAAACCTGCTCCTTGAAAGCGATTCAACTTTTTTCTATCTGAGCCAACCGCTAGAAGGAGTTGATCCTCATGGTTTTGTAGGCTGCTGGGATTTAAAAGATGGAATACTGGTTCTTGATGCTGGAAAAAGCCTGCAGCTGATGTTGATGCAAAAATCTGACAAGCTGGAATTGCTTGATTTTGAAGGCAAAGCAGTAATCGGTCAAAAAAAATTGATGCTCGAAAAACAGCTTGAAGGAGACATATACGGCCAAAAATTTATCGCAAGTGGACGATTTCACCATTTCGCTGATGCCTCGGATTTTCGTTTCTGCGGTTCAGATAAATTGTTTACTGTAGCAATGACTGCGGCACATATTGATGCCGAACGGATGTTTCTGGAGCAGTTGGACTCAAACGCCGGGGCAGTAATCTACCTTCAGGCATTGATGAGTTTTGAGATGCTGCCCGGCATGGAAGGTGGCCAATTCAGACAGTTGGTAATTCATGAAGTATTAACTCAAATTTCTGAATGTGATTAAAATTGAGTAAGTTGTAGCAGAATTTTCTTTAAAAAACTTTCGAAAGTACACAAGCTGACACTAAACCCCGTTAAAGCTTTTCTTCAAAGCATAAGTTTGCCGCAGTCTATCATAAGCGTTTTTGGCTTCATTATAATTCAGCGTTTGCTGTCCATCAGAAAATGCTTTTTCAGGACACTGATGCACCTCCATAATGATTCCATCAGCCCCTGACATCACAGCAGCCAAAGCCATTGGTTCAACGTAATTTCTCAGGCCAACACCATGCGATGGATCGACAATCACTGGTAAATGGCTTTTTTCTTTTAGAATTGGCACAGCATTCAAATCAAGTGTGTTACGATAGGCTGTTTCAAAAGTTCTGATGCCACGCTCGCAAAGGATAACTTTTTCGTTGCCATTTGAGAAAACATATTCTGCTGCCTGAAGAAGCTCTTCGATGGTTCCTGAGAAGCCGCGCTTCAACATCACAGCTTTATCGATTTTTCCCAATTCATCCAAAAGGTTGAAGTTTTGTGCATTGCGCGTTCCTACCTGAAAGATATCTACATAGTCATGCATTTCTGCAACCTGAGAAACCTGCATAACCTCCGTAACCACCTTGATACCTGCGGCACGGCATTTTTCTGAAAATATTTTAAGCCCTTCGAGGCCAATGCCTCTGAAAGCGTAAGGTGAAGAACGTGGTTTGAAAACTCCGCCTCTCATTAAACGGATATTATTGGCTTTCAGATGCTCGATGGTTTGGTCAATCTGCTCCGGACTTTCAATCGAACATGGTCCGGCAATGATACTAAGTTCGCTCCGATTGATGTGGACGCCTTCGCCAAGATCGATGTCAGTATCGTAAACTCGCCATTTTTTGGAAACAAGCTTATACGGATCTGAGACGCGGTGAATATCTTTTATGCCTGGCAGATGACCGATCCGTCTGATATCAAATTCAGCTTTTCCAACGGCAATCAGATAGTGGGAAAATTGTGTAGTAACTTCGCTGGTTTGATAGCCCAACTTGTTAACTTTTTCAATAATTACCGATTTCTGCGCGTCACTGATATCTTGTTGTAATTGAATAATCATTTTGTTTTGTTTAGCAAATGGTTCATAAATGCGGGGATACCAAAATCCTCTGTTTTTTCATTTAAATTCTTAATAAATGCACTGCCAACTATGGCGCCTGATGCATACCGGAAAACTGTTTCCAGACTTTCATTGTTTGAAATGCCAAAGCCAATCATCAGCGGATTTTTCAGGTCTGTTGATGCAAGACGTTCAAAATAAGCAAGATGATCTTTGTTAAATCCGCTTTTTCCACCAGTAGTGGAGGAGGAGGAAACGGCATAAAGAAATCCTTTGCTGAGGCTGTCGAGGTAATGGATACGCTCTTGTTTTGTTTGCGGTGTAATCAGGAAAATGGGATAGATTTCATGTTTTTCGAAAAGTGAAATGTACTGCGATTCGTATACTTCAGGCGGAAGATCAGGTAAAATGAGACCATCAATTCCACAGGAAGAGGCCATGCTCAGAAATTTTTCCATCCCGTATTGAAGCACAGGATTGAGATATCCCATAAGAACAACAGGGATTTGAGAAACCGTTCTCAAAGATTTCAGTTGTTCAAAGAGCAAGTCGGTATTCATGCCGTTTTCAAGTGCAATCCGGCTGCTTTCCTGAATCACAGGGCCGTCTGCAAGGGGGTCAGAAAATGGCATTCCAACTTCGATCAATCCGGCGCCATGCTTTTCAAGCAAACTGATGATTGACATGGTGCTGTCGAGGCTTGGATATCCGGCAGTAAAGTAAATATTTACTACTCTAGAATTTTTATTCATTAAAAGCTGATCTAATCTTTTCATCTCGATTCAAGGATTTTCATATAAGTTGAAAGGTCTTTATCGCCACGTCCTGAGAGGTTTACTACAACTTTGTCAGTCGTTTTAAGTTGAAGTTTCTCAAGAACTGCAAGTGCGTGTGCAGTTTCTAAAGCAGGGATTATGCCTTCAGTTTCTGAAAGCTCAAAGGCTGCTTTGATGGCTTCATTGTCTGTAATGCTGTAATAAAGAGCCCTGTGCGTTTGGTGCAGATGTGCATGTAAAGGCCCTATTCCCGGGTAATCCAAACCTGCGGAGATGCTGTGTGGTTCTACGATCTGTCCATCTTCAGTTTGCATCAGTGATGTGAGGCAGCCGTGGATAATTCCCTTTTTTCCAACCACGAGTGAGGCAGCTGTTTTACCGGATGAAATACCTTCACCAGCGGCTTCGGCGCCAATAAGCTTTACTTCGGGAGCATCCAGAAAATGGTAAAAAGCCCCGGCAGCATTGCTTCCGCCACCGACACAAGCGATCACATAATCCGGGTTTGGGTTTCCGGTTTCAGATAACAATTGTGCTTTGATCTCTTCACTTATTACCGCCTGAAGTCTTGCCACCAGGTCAGGGTAGGGGTGAGGCCCAACAACTGAACCAATGATGTAATGCGTGGATTCGGGATTGTTGATCCAATCGCGGATGGCTTCGTTGGTAGCATCTTTAAGTGTGCGGCTGCCACTAAGGGCAGGAACCACTTTTGCGCCTAACATGCGCATCCTTGCTACATTGGGTGCTTGTCGCTCCATATCAACCGAGCCCATATAGACGATACATTCCATCTGCATAAGTGCACAGACAGTGGCTGTTGCAACACCGTGCTGGCCTGCGCCTGTTTCTGCAATAATGCGTTTTTTGCCCAGCTTTCTTGCAAGCAAAACCTGTCCGACAGTATTATTGATTTTATGTGCCCCCGTATGATTTAAGTCTTCTCTTTTGAGAAAAATCCTCGCGCCATAGCGTTTAGACAGATTTCCAGCCTCATACAATGGTGTCGGTCTGCCCACATAATTGCGCAGCAATTTTTGATAATCTTTTTGAAAATCCGCTGAACCAATGATTTCAAGATAGTTATTTCTTAATTCTTCAACATTGGCATAAAGCATTTCGGGGATGAATGCACCACCGAAATCACCATAAAAACCGGATGCATCCGAATGAAAAGGCCTTTTATTTAATGTCTCTGATTGCATGTATAAAGTTTTTTATTTGATCAATATCTTTAATACCCGGCGACAGCTCAAAACGACTGTTGATGTCAACTCCAACCATTGCCGGATTTTTTAACTCCAAAATCTTTTCAACGTCTTCAATTCCAATACCTCCGCTGAGCATGAAGCCTTTTTCGGAAGTATAGTTTTCTAAAACTTTCCAGTCGAACTTCAATCCGCTTCCTCCTTTTGAACTTGAAGCAGTGTCAAAAAGAAAATACTCGCAATGTGCTGCATATAAATAAGTTTGACTGAAATCAAACCCATCTTTAATGCTAAATGCTTTAATGATTTTAATGCCATTTTTGTTCAAAAGTCTGCAAAATTCCGGCGATTCTTCACCGTGAAGCTGAATAAAATCAAGTGCTGCATGAAGGGCTGTTTCTGTGATTTTTTCGATCGATTCATTGACGAATACACCTACTTTTAATGCGTCGATAGGTTCTTCAGGTTTAAAATCCCAGCCCACAAAACGCGATGAAAGCGGATAGAAAATGAAGCCAATCATGTCGGGCATGCATGCATTCAGTGCATCAATATTCGATTTTTCGCGCATGCCACAAACTTTAATTTTTAGCATGATTTAAGTCTCCTGAGCTGATTGATGAGTTTTTTGCAAGCCAGATTAGGGCGTGTGTGTTGCATGAAATGCTCTCCAATGAGGAAACCGTTAAAACCGGCTTGCTTTAGTCTGCAAATGGTTTCTGCTGAACTGATGCCGCTTTCAGCCACTTTTACTGCTTCAGCAGGAAGTTTTGGAATAAGTCGAAAACTTGTTTCAACATCCGTGGTCATGCTTTTAAGGTTTCTGTTGTTGATGCCGATAACGACATTTTCTGCAGGAATTTTATTTATTTCATCATCATCATGAAGTTCGAGCAACACTTCCATACCCAATGCAGACGCGATTCTTGTGAAATCTGCAATGGTTCCTCTTGACAGAATCGAAGCGATAAGCAGTATTGCGTCTGCACCCAGCGATTTGGCTTCAATGATCTGATAGGGATCGATAATAAACTCTTTGCGAAGAATCGGACAAAAATTGAATTTGCGTGCTATCACCAAATCTTCGTTGCTGCCGCCAAAGAATTTCTTTTCGGTAAGGATAGAAAGTGCAGAGGCGCCCGATTGCATGTAGCCGAGTGTCGTAGGTTCAACAGCTGCGTAATCATTGATAACACCTCTCGAAGGCGAACGTCTTTTGAATTCCGCTATAATGCCTGTAAGATCATCGCGGAGTAAATATTTCTGCAGGGATAACGGTTTTGTCTCAAAATAGATACTTCTTTCGAGCAGCTTTTCAGGGTAAAGACTTTTGCGCTCTTCTACTTCCTGTTGTTTATGGCGTACGATTTGTTCGAGTATTTGGCTCATTGTTGCAGTTTGATTAGACTATTAAACATCTGAAATGCTTTTTTGCTTTGTAGAGATGCTTTGGCGCGGACAACACTTTCGGCAAGTGGTTCATTCAATGCACATTGCAATGCTAAAGCAGCGTTGGCAATAACAACATTTTCCTGTTCAGCGGTTCCTTTTCCATCGAGAATTGCTAAAAATATCTTTGCTGATGCTTCTACCGAATCACCTCCGTAAATGCTTTCAGCTCGAATTTTTTTGAAGCCAAAATCTGTAGGTTCAATAATGCTTTCACCTTTGTTGCCAAGCACTTTTGTGTCACATGTAAGCGAACATTCATCATATCCGTCAAGACCAAAAACCACTGAATAATTCTTGTCGCTTTGCTGATAAATATAGTGATAGACTCTTGCCAGTTCAAGACTGAAAACACCCACCATCTGATTTTTCGGTGAGGATGGATTTACCATTGGTCCCAGCATGTTGAAAAAGGTTTTTACCCCTAATTCTCTTCTGATTGGCGCAACCGTTTTCATGGCAGGGTGAAACAAAGGCGCATGCATGAAACAAATGTTTGTCATTTCCAACTCTTTCTGTAGCTGCGCCTGATCCGATTTAAAGCGATATCCCAAAAACTCAAGCACATTCGATGAGCCACTTACAGACGATACGCCGTAATTACCATGCTTTGCTACTTTTACGCCTGCACCTGCAACCACAAAAGAGGCAAGTGTAGATATGTTAAAGGTGTTTTTTTCGTCTCCTCCAGTGCCACAAAGATCGATGGTTTCCATGTTCCCAAAATCAACTTTCAGGCAAAGTTCCATCAGTGCATCACGAAATCCGGTGAGTTCTTCCACCGAAATGCCCCGCATCATGAAGACTGTCAAAAAAGAAGCAATCTGTGAATGATTGTATTTTCCTGTGGTAATATTTATGAGTATTTCGTGTGCTTCGGCGTAACCAAGTTTATGTTGCCGGTAAAGTGCATCAAGTATTTTTTTCATTTTTATGGAATTATATTTTCTCTTTTCAAAATTTTAAACTATGGCGTCAACGTGTTATAATCCAGCCAGTTTGTCAGCATTACTTCTCCGAAAGAGGTTAATATTGATTCGGGATGAAACTGCACAGCAGACAGGTCATGTGTTTTATGGCGAATCCCCATGATGAGCCCATTTTCGTCTTCGGCAGTAATTTGAAAACAATTGGGAAGGGAAGTTTTTTCGGCTACCCACGAGTGATATCTGCCTGCATCAAATTTTTGTGGCACTCCTTTAAATAATGGTTCCTCCGGTGCTGTAACCCTTACAGGCGTTGCAACTCCATGAAAAACACTGCTGAGGTTTTGAAGTTTTCCACCATAAGCTTCTGCCAGGGCCTGCAAGCCCAAACAAACACCGAAAATGCTTTTAGATGGGGCATAAGTTCGAATTACATCAATCAGTATGCCCGACTCCATTGGGAGTCCCGGTCCGGGGGAAAGCAGTATTTTATCAAATTGATCAATGTCCTCCAGTTTGATTTTGTCATTCCGGAAAACGGCAGGTTCCTCTCCGGTAATTTTTTCGATCAGATGAACCAGATTATAGGTAAAGGAGTCGTAATTGTCAAAAACAAGTATTTTCATTTTGTAAAAATTAAAGCATGAATCTTATTAGCGCTGTTCAACTTCATATGGTAAAACATAAATTATTTTGTCAACTTCCTGTTTCCATCAACTTCTTCAATTGCCTTATGCAAAGCAGCAAGTTTGTTGTTCACTTCCTGCAGCTCGCTGACTTCATCCGAAGAGTTAACGATGCCTGCTCCGGCCTGAAAGAACAGCTTGTTGTTTTTGCTTAAAAATGAGCGAATTAGTATTGCCAGATTTACATCACCATTGAAGCCGATGAAGCCAACAGCCCCGCCATAAAAGCCTCTGCTTTGATTCTCGTATTGGTCAATGAGCTGCATGGCGCGGTGCTTTGGGGCTCCAGAAAGCGTTCCTGCAGGAAAAGTGTCGGCGATCACCTTCATCGGATTGATATGCGTTTTTAGTTTTCCGGTCACTTTTGATACCAGATGGATAACATGGCTGAAAAACTGAACTTCCTTGTATGTCTCTACTTTCACGTTGGTGCAACTGCGGCTAAGGTCATTTCTGGCAAGGTCGACCAACATCGCATGTTCCGCATTTTCCTTTGGGTCTTCAGAAAGTTTTTCAGCCAAAGCCTTGTCGGCAATATCGTTGCCTGTGCGTCTGTAAGTGCCTGCAATCGGATTGAGCGTTGCCTTGCCATTACTGATTTTCAACTGACTTTCAGGTGAGCTTCCAAAAATCCTGAAATTGCCATAATCGAAAAAATAGAGGTAGGGCGAAGGGTTGATTCTGCGCAAAGCACGGTAAACATTAAACTCATCACCTTTAAACGAGACCGAAAACCTGCGTGCCAGTACCATCTGAAACACATCGCCCCGCCTGCAATGGTATTTGGCCTTTTGAACCATATCAATAAATGTTTCATCAGTGATGTTGGTTTCTGTTGCTCCGGTGGTGTAAAAAGGAAATCCATTATTTCTTGTGTTTTGAATCTGAACCTTCAACTGACCGATCGTACTGCTTTCGCCTTCAGGAATATATTCGATTATCGTCATGATATCGTTGAAATGATTCAAATGAATCACATAGCGAAAAAGCGCAAAAATCATTTCAGGATGGTCAAAGTCATCGTTTTTCTTTCCGGAAAGCTGAATGTCTTCAAAATATTGAATGGCATCATAGCCTATATAGCCAAACAATCCATCCATTGCTGTGATTTCTGCTGACTTAAATTTAGTTATAAATGATTCAAAATGAATTGCTACGTTTTCCTTTTCAGCTCTTTCTTTTAAAATGGTTTCGTTTTTTTCTTCGAGAATCAGTTGTCCGTGATGAATTTTTATGCATGCCAATGGCTGCAGGCAAATAAAGGACGAACTGTTATTGGCCGAATGATAATCGGAGCTTTCAAGAAGTAAAGCACCCGAGTAACTGTCTCGCAAGCTCATGTAGAGGCCGACAGGTGTATGCAAGTCGCCTGCGCTTGAATGCCGTTCAATTTTTAGTTTCATATTTTTAGTTTTTCGATTAATCAAACAAAAAAGGCCTGCCGCGAACGACAGACCTTTCTTAATATTTTTATACAGATAGTCACATCAATTCATCAGCGCGGGAGTTGATAAATGATGCCACCACCAGAAATTTACATTCATATTTTTCATTGATTCCGTTTTTAAGCCCGTTAAGACTTGCTTTAACGCGGCAAATGTAAAAGATTTTTTATAAAACAAAGCTTCTTGCCAGAAAAAATATTATTTCAATTGTTAACAGCATTTATATCTTTCATTGAATGAATAATATAGCCACAATATTTTTTTTGGTTGAATCTAAAAAAAGCGTTTGGCTTATCTGATAATCGTGATACTTCCCTGAAGCCTTTGCTGCACCGGACCATCAAAACCCTGAAAGAAAACTTCACAAACGTAGAAGTAAGTTCCATCGGCACAATCCTGACCTGTTCGCTGATGCTTGCCGTCCCAGTTGATGGAAGGATCGGAGGTTTCGAAGACGACATTGCCCCAGCGATTGAATATTGTCAGTTCAATGCGATCTACATTGGCTTTTGGATTGGTCGAAGGATAATTGATTGGAACTAAAAAATCGTTGTATTGATCAGCATTTGGGGTAAAAACGTTGGGTAATTCATAAATCGGGCATGCATCGTAGTCAACGCAGAAAATATTTGAGGCCATCGAAACATTGCCTGTAGAATCCACCGCTTTCACATAATAGCAGCCCGTTACATACTCCATTTGCTTATGTGTATAAGAAAGTTGTATTGCCGGCACTGAATCTATCAGACTGAAAGCGACACTCGCTGAAGGTGTGTAATAAATTCTGAAACGGCTGATATCGTAGCTGCAACTATCGATCAGATTGATGAAATACAAAGTATTTTCAATTTTTTCGCAATCTGTCTCAACCAAAATTTCAGGTGGGCAGGGCGGTAAATTATCAATTGGAATTCCCTCAGCAAGTTGTGAATAGTTAATGATAGGATGAACAAAACCTTCCGCGGAATAACCTCCGATTGTTCTGATATAATAAAGATAAATCTGCCCGTTTATCAGATCCTTGTCCCTGTAATTTCCTGTTTTGCTGCTGCCGATTTTTTCAAAAGCATTGTTTTGCCCGCTGAAACGAAAAATCTCTGCGCTGTCATTAATCCATGGCACTTGTGGCGACCAGCTTAAAACCAGCGCTTTATCTGTTGGTGTAATCTCCAGAAACACTGATGAAGCCTTGCGGCTGCTTCCGATATCGCCAACAGCCAGGCTTCTCAGCTTAACTTCGTAACTGTATGGATTTGGAGAAGTATTCAAGTTGACGCCATTATCTGTAAAAAGTGTGTCGTTGAGTCCAATTCCAGTAAATACAATTCCCTGATTTTCTCCTGAAATGCCCTGATAACGAATGAGATCATACTGATAGGGTCCCGGATACTGAATTGTATCCAGTTCTGTGGGCTTGCTCCAGGCGAGCAGCACACGTCCGGAGGTGAGGATGGTGCTGTCGTTGCTTACATGTGTCATAATAGGCAGATCACGGTTGAGCCTCGAACAGCTTTGATTACTCATTATACTTTCAGCCCCATCGGAAAAATAAGCGGTAATGACATAACAATAATCAATGCCCGGCACAAGTCCGTTGCCATTGTTATCATCCCTGAAACTGATTGTTTCAGCGCCTTGTATTTGCTGCAATAATTGAAACCCTGAAGCCGCCGAAACGCCTGTTTCACATTCTCCGGGAATATAGGACGAAGTTCCGTTTCGGCGATAAAGCCTAAATCCGACAGCATTTGTGCAACTATAATTATCCCAGCTGAGATTGATGCCAATGCCGAGTGCGGTAGTCTGAAAGTTTTCCACCGCAGGAGCCATCACTTTTATACTTGTGGTTTTGAGCGCTGTCAGACTGACTTCGGGATGAACATCACGTGCTTTAAACAAAACATTATATGGTAAGCGCTGAATATGAATACATTGAGTGTTCCAAAAGAAGCTGATAGAGGCTGTTGGTGTTCCGGCACCCGGATCGGGAATAATTGAAGCCGGATTATCTGCCAGTTCAAAAGGAGCTCCGCTCGCTGTAAGGAAAACCGCGTTGTTGTCGGGGTCTGTTGCCGAAACATCAAAAGTGAGTTGTTGACCTGCGATCACACATGTCGATTCCGGACTTGTTATAACAGGTGGATTGTTGTTGCAAGCGCCGATGAGAATCTGCATATCGCGCATAACCGATCCGATCAAAATGCCTTTTCGCCATTCTTCAATCAAAAAGGCAATGTTGTACTCACCTTGCAGAACAGGATTTTCCCACGTGAGGTCGCCGGTTGTTTCATTTATTGCAAAAATATTACTCGTTACAGGAAAAGTGTAACCCGGTATTTCCAGTCCATTGGCGCCACGACAGTTTACAAGCCTATAGCTGAGGCTGTCGCCATCTGGATCATAAGCAGAGGCATTGTGAACAAACAATTTTCCAACACATCCCTGATCAATGGGTGGATTGAGCAGTTGTACAGAATTGTTTTCTCCAAGGAAAGGGTTGATTACCAGCAGACTTTCAACGTAAATAGGCACATTCACTGAGTTGGGAATGTTGACTACGCCAAAATTCCTGTTTGGGTCTTCCACAGAAATAATATAGGTTCCAGAAGCAGGATAAGTATGATTCATCTGATACACATTCAGTGTATAATTGTCGGGAAGGGCATTGAAAGTAATGCGCGGTATGTCACTGATACTGTTGTCGCCCCAACGGATTGGCAGACTTGTCCGGGCATCATCTGCCGGGCTTGGGGTGTAAGTATACATCGTGATTGTAACTTCGTAGGTAAGCCCTCCAAGCCATTTATAGGTGATTTCGGCAGCCCTTTGATGGGTTGCTGAAACATACAATGTTCCCCAAAGGAGAAGAAATAATAAGATCAGCAGTCTCTTTTGCATAAGTTCCTTTTCAGCTCAATCTGCCGAATTTTATCGGTGTTGCAAAGATAGCTTTACAGCTGAAACAACGCGTGTTTCAAGCCGAAAATATTCACTTTTCATGAACGTTTCGTTAATTTCAAACAGAATTGATCTTATGCTTTGAACATAACTTGTAGTTTTAATACAGAAATGAATCAGTATAAATATGCGATTTCGAAAGCTTCAATAAAGAATTAATTATAGATAAAAACTCATCGGATTTATCTATAAAAATATGCAAAGAATTGTATAACAATACTATAAGAAATATTAATTTAAACTTTAGATCCCTATTTCATAAGATTATACTTATTTGGATTAAATATAAATTGCATTTAATAAAGAAAAAAATATTTATATAAAGAAACTAATTTGTAATTTTGCCTCACAAAAGAAATCACTATGGAAACGACACTTTCAATCCCACTTAAAAAGCCTCAGGCTGTTCCGGAGCCCACGGTGCGCAGAATGCCTTCATATCTGAATGTATTGCGTGATATCTTAAAGCAGGGAGAGCTCTATGTTTCAGCACCAACAATTGCACGTTTGCTGCATGTCGATCCTACGCAGGTGGTAAAAGATATGTCTTATACAGGTATTACAGGAAAACCAAGGGTTGGCTATGTGGTGGAAGAACTCATTCTGGCTTTGGAAGAGTTTTTAGGCTACAACCGCAAGCACGAAGCGTTCATTGTTGGCGCAGGTTACCTTGGTAGTGCACTCATCCAGTATCAAGGTTTTCGTGAAGCCGGAATGAAGATCGTAGCTGCTTTCGATATCGACAAAAAGAAAATTGGAACTGAAATTTCAGGTGTTACAGTTTTCGATCTTGAAAAATTCCGCGATCTCGCCGGAAGGTTACATATACAAATTGGAATAATTACTACACCTCCGACAATGGCGCAGTCTGTAGCCGATCTCATGGTCGGATGGGGAATCAAGGCCATCTGGAACTTTGCACCTGTTGCATTGAAAGTTCCTGAACATATTATCCTACAGGATACCCATATTTATGCGAATCTGGCAGTCATTATCAATAAGTTAGGACAGCTTCGCAACGAGAAATAAAGAGATTAACTTCACCATAAAAGAAATTAAACGTGAAAACAGAACCCAACAAAAATTTCAGGCAGTTTCAGCAAGTGCTCGAGATCATTGAGAAAAACAATCATGATAAATCACGGCTGATTCCAATTTTGCAGCAGGTGCAGGAAGCCTATCGATATCTGCCACCGCAGGTACTTACCTATGTAGCAACAGCGCTCAATATGCCCGTGGCAGAAGTGTATGGCGTTGCTACTTTTTATGCACACTTTTCGCTTGAGGCCAAAGGAAAATACATCGTAAAAGTTTGTGATGGAACAGCTTGCCACGTTAAAGGTTCCTCAAAACTACTGGATGCACTTTACAAAAAACTCAAGCTTAGCCATCAAAAACACACAACTGACGATATGATGTTCACCGTAGAAGCTGTAAGTTGCCTGGGCGCTTGCGGACTTGCTCCGGTGCTTGTAGTCAATGAAAAAGTTTATGGCGAAGTGAATGCTAAGCGCTGTGACGATATTCTGGATGGTATCCTTCAGGAAGAAACAAGTTTGAAATTGGCCGAGTCAGAAGAAATCAGTAAATAATTGAATCATGGAAACGATTGCAAAGATAGACCTCAGACAGGTCAAAGAAACCTACAATAAAACTGCATCACGCATTCGTAAGAGAATCGTGATTTGCGCCGGTACTGGCTGTATTGCCAATGGAGCCCTCACTGTTTTCAAGGCGATGGAAAAAGCGATTGCTGATGCCGGCCTCGAATTGTTTGTTGAACTTGAACTCAACCGCCATGATCATGATGCTGCTTATCAGATTACAGGCAGTGGCTGTCAGGGTTTTTGCGCCCAAGGTCCGCTCGTAAACATCCTTCCCGACGAAACGATGTATGTAAAGGTGAAACCAGAAGATTGCGCTGAAATAGTTGAACGCACCATCCTTGCTGATGAGGTAATCGATCGGTTGATGTATGTAAATCCTGTAACTGGTGAACACAATAAAGGTCAGCTGGATATCCCTTTTTATGCCCGTCAGAATCGTCTGGTTCTGGGTGAATGCGGCCATGTTGATCCTGAAAATATTCGCGAATATATCGCTCATGGAGGCTATTTTGCAGCTGAAAAGGCTTTCACGAAAATGAACGAAACAGAAGTTTGCGACAATCTCGTTGAGTCGGGTCTTCGCGGCCGTGGCGGCGGAGGTTTTCCAACAGGACGAAAATGGCATCTCACACTGAAGGAAGTAAGTGAAAAGAAATACGTTATTTGTAACGGTGACGAAGGTGATCCAGGTGCATTTATGGACAGAAGTCTTATGGAAGGCAACCCACACCGTGTCATCGAAGGTATGATGATTGCAGCCCGTGGCATAGGCGCAGATGAAGCCTATGTGTATGTCCGCCTCGAATATCCGCTTGCCGTGAAAAGAATGCGGCGTGCAATCGAAGATGCAATGGATGCGGGCATTTTGGGTGATGATATTTTTGGCAGTGGACACAATTTGTATATTCATGTCATGGAGGGCGCAGGCGCTTTTGTATGTGGTGAAGAAACTGCGTTGATGGCTTCCATCGAAGGCAAACGCGGTATGCCAATGCCAAAACCACCTTTTCCTGCTCAAAAAGGACTCTTCGGAAAGCCAACCGTAATCAATAATGTTGAAACCCTTGCAGCAGTGCCACTTATCATCCGCAACGGGCCTTCATGGTTCAATCAGCATGGAACAGCAGGTTCGAAAGGAACAAAAACTTTTGCACTTACAGGCCATGTTGCCAATACCGGACTCATTGAAGTGCCTTTTGGCACAACATTGCGCGAAATCGTCTATAATATTGGTGGTGGCGTTACCAATGATGACGGAAAAGTAACAGGCGAAGTATTTAAGGCTGTGCAGATTGGCGGTCCATCCGGTGGATGTCTTACCGAAGAAGATCTGGATATGCCACTTGATTATGATAATTTAATTGCCAAAGGTGCAATGATTGGTTCAGGCGGTCTTGTTGTGATGAACAACCAGTCATGTATGATTCAGATAGCACGTTTCTTCATGAATTTCACCCAGAGTGAGAGCTGTGGAAAATGTGTCCCATGCCGCGAAGGAACAAAGCAAATGCTTGCTCTGCTCGATGATATCATCGAAGGAAAAGCAACGCAGGAAACATTTGAGCTGCTCGAAGAAGTAGGCCTTGTGGTGAAAAAAGCATCTCTTTGCGGACTTGGAAAAACTGCTCCCAGCCCGGTGCTTTCAACAATCGTAAAATTCAAAGACGAGTATTTTGAACACATACACGACAAGCGTTGCGCAACCAACAATTGCAAGGCTTTAAGAAGTATTACAATCGATCCTGAAAAATGTATCGGCTGTACTGCTTGTGCCAGAAAATGCCCAGTAAATGCGATAAGTGGTGAGAAAAAGCAACTGCATTTCATTGATCCGGAGGTCTGCACCAAATGTGGAATTTGCTATGATGTGTGCAAGTTTGATGCTGTTCTCGGTTTTAACTAATTAACAATGACAACAATGGAAACTAAAGGAACTGTAAATATTGATGGGATGCTGATCCCGATTGAAGATGAAAAAAATCTTCTCGAACTTATTCGTAAAGCTGATATCGAGCTGCCTACTTTTTGCTATCACTCGCATCTGAGTACCTATGGCGCCTGCCGTTTGTGCATCTCTGATATCGAAGGGATGGGAATTCAGGCCACTTGTTCTATCACACCGTCTGATGGCATGGTTGTTAAAACAAACACCGCCGAAGTGCGTCAGATTCGCAAAGTTAATCTTGAGTTGCTGCTTGCAAACCACGATATCAGTTGCCCAAGTTGTGTAAGATCAAACAATTGCAAACTTCAGGATCTGACCCGAAGACTTGGCGTAACGAAAGTGCGCTTCAAAAAAACTGATAAAATCGCCCCCATTGACAACCATTCATGGAGTATCATTCACGATCCGAACAAATGCGTTCTATGTGGCGATTGCGTCAGAGCCTGTAAAGAAATGCAGTCTGTGGGAGCGATTGATTTTATCAACCGAGGAGCAAACACCATTGTAGGGCCTGCATTTAATAAGAGTCTTAAAGATGTTGAGTGCATCTATTGTGGTCAATGTGTTTCAGTTTGCCCTGTAGGTGCGCTTGTTCCAAAGCCTGAAACAGAGCAGGTTTGGAAAGCAATCAATGATCCAAAGAAATATGTTGTTGCGCAATTGGCACCCGCTGTCAGAGTTGCTTTGGGCGAAGGATTCGGCCTCGAAGCCGGAACCATCAGCACCGGACAAATTGTTGCAGCACTCAAACGTATGGGCTTCGATCAGGTATATGATACCTCTTTTGCAGCCGACTTAACGGTAATTGAAGAAGCTACAGAATTTATTCAGCGCAAACTGAAAGACGAAAATCTGCCTCAGTTCACTTCATGCTGCCCAAGCTGGGTGAAGTTTGCAGAACAGTATTATCCTGAACTGCTGCCAAACCTTTCAACTTGTAAATCACCTCAGCAGATGTTCGGAAGTGTTGCACGCGAAATCCTTCCCAAGTTGCTGAATGTTAATCCGGAAGATTTGGTAATTGTTTCAATCATGCCTTGCACGGCCAAGAAATTTGAAGCCAAACGTGATGAATTCATTCATGATGGGCAGGCTGAAGTTGACCATGTGCTTACCACAGAAGGACTTGGACGAATGATTCACGAGACAGGAATACAGTTTAATAAACTTAAACCGGAATCATTCGATTTGCCGCTGGGATTTAAAACCGGCGCTGGAGTAATCTTTGGCAATACTGGCGGTGTGAGCGAAGCCGTTTTGCGCTTTGCTTATGAAAAAATTACCGGCGAAACCCTTATCGATACCGACCTGAAAATGACCCGTGGTCTTGATGGCATTCGTACTGTAGAAATGCAGTTGGGCAAGCTGAAAATTAAGCTTGGTATCGCCCATACCTTGAGCAATGCGCGCAAAGTGTGCGAGGCCATTGCTTCGGGTGAATCTGATTATGACCTTATTGAAATAATGGCTTGTCCGGGCGGGTGTATTGCCGGTGGTGGTCAGCCTGTAAGTTTCGATCCTGAGTTTCGTCAAAAACGTATGCAGGGTCTTTACAATGCAGATAAGCAACTTGAATTGCATAAATCTCAGGACAATCCTTACGTGAAAGAGTTGTATAAAATGACGCTTGGAGAAGTTGGTGGTCATAAAGCACACGAACTGCTGCATACTCATTATCATGGTCGCAAACGTATTAATGATCAGGTGATTACCATCAGAGATACAGAGCATCCAAAAATTGAAGTGTATGTTTGCGTCGGCACAAATTGTTACCTGAGAGGTGCACAGGAGCTGCTCCAGAAAATGACGAAGTATGTCACCGAAAACAAGCTTGAAGACATCTTTGGTTTCGAAGGCCAGGAAGATATGGTTGACGTGAAAGCGACATTCTGCTTCGAACGTTGCGACCGTGGCCCTGTGCTTCGTGTAAATGACACGATCATTGAACATGCAACATTTGAGAAGGCCAAAGCGCTTCTGGACAGCGAAATACAGAAAATTGGAGCGCTGATAAGAAAATAGAATTGAAACTTCAACAGTTTATTTGAAAAAAAATCGTGATTTAGATTGAATATTGGTTAATTTGGTTGAATTATGAAAGCTGTTACCGTTAAACTGTCTGATCCATCAGTGAAAAGATTCTTCTTTTTGTGGTGAGTCAGACAGTGGTAACACAAACAAATTTTAATTAGCCAACAGATATTAAAACTAAAAAATCTTATTATGGCACTTAAAGCTCCTGTTCGTCCAAAGGAAAGGCTTCCAGTGGTTTACACATCCAAAGCCAAGTGCCGCGATTGTTATCGTTGCGTGCGTGTTTGTCCGGTAAATGCCATTAAAATGCATGACGGGCAGGCGCAGGTTATTGCCGACCGTTGTATTGCCTGCGGTACATGCATTCTGGCTTGTCCGCAACATGCCAAGGAATACCGCACCGATTACGGAAAAGTGCTCCAGATGATTGAAGATGGCGAACAACTGGCGCTGAGCCTTGCACCATCTTTTGTGGCTTATTACAGCGAATCTGAACAAAAACGTCTTCCGTCAGCCATCCGTATGCTTGGTTTCAGTTATGTTGCTGAAACAGCTATTGGTGCATGGCATTCAGCTTTGGCGACAGAAAAGCATATCAGGGAAAATCCGGGAAAGCATCATATATGCACTGCTTGCCCTGCTGTGGTCAGTTATGTGATGCATGAAGCTCCGGCGATGGCCACTTATCTTGTTCCTGTTGCTTCTCCCATGCTTGCCCATGCGCGGATGCTGAAATCAAAAATACCCAGCCGAAAGGTAGTTTTTGCAGGTCCTTGTGTGGCAAAAAAGGATGAAGCACAATGGAATAAAAATGATATTTTTATCGATGCAGTAATCACTTTTGAAGAGCTGGAAGAACTTTTCAGACTTAAAAACATCAATTTTGATAACTGTGAAGAAAGTTCGTTCAACGAACAGGTTCCCGGTGATGCCCGCCTCTTTCCGCTTGAAGGCGGATTGCTCAGGACTGCCGGAATGACTACCGATATGCTTGATGCACAAGTGATTGCTGTGAGTGGATACCGTGAAGTCAAAGATGCTATTGAAACGCTTTCAGACAGTAAAACAACGACAACCATCATCGAGCCACTTTTTTGTAAAAACGGTTGTATCAATGGACCTTATGCCAACAAGCACAACAACAGTTTTGTCAGCAGGTCGCAGTTGTTGAATTATTCTAAAACGCATCCCGGACTTACAAAAGATACTGAAGAAGTATATGACACTTTGGATGCAGGTTTCCCCAATGTGAAATCTTCGCAGAAAAAGAACTGGACTGAGGAGCAAATCAGAGAAGTGTTGCGGATGACCGGAAAACATCAGCTTTCGGACGAACTTAACTGCACTGCATGCGGCTATCCTTCATGCCGCGCCAAAGCCATTGCTGTGCTCGAAGGTTTGGCAGAACCTGAAATGTGTATGCCCTATATGCGCCGCTTTGCCGAACAAAAGTTCGACACCATGATCTCACGTGACCCGAACGGAATTATTTTGCTGAGTAAGGATCTGAGTATCCTTCACATGAATCCTGCCTTTAAAAAGATGTTTTCCTGTTCTGATGCTTTAATTGGCAAAAAAGTCAGCTATCTGCTTGATCCGGATGTGTTTGAAAAACTTGCAACAGGCAAAGAGGAAGTCCTGCGCAAAGTGGTTCACTACAGCAGCTACAACCTCATTTGCCATCTTGTGGCCTATACCATGCCGGAAGAGCAAAATTATGTAGGTGTTTTTGTTGATATTACTGATAGTCAGTCGAGCAAAGACAAACTGACGGAAGTGAAATCTGAGACCGTCATAAAAGCACAGGAACTTATTGAACATCAAATAAGTATGGCGCAGGAATTGGCTCGTTTTCTGGGAGAAAATACTGCCCGCGGAGAAATTCTTATGAAAAAACTTATCGACTCCATTAAAAAATAGCAACTGAATAAGCTGCCAGTCTTACAATCCGATACCCAAGATAATGTATATCCACTCAGACATTTTTGCTGTTCAAACGCCGAAAAAGCCCGGTCAGCCCTGCGGCGATGCATGGGGGATTTTTCGTGATGAACAGGCAACAACGGTAGTTCTTTCGGATGGTTTGGGTTCTGGCGTAAAAGCACATATTGCAGCCACAATGTGTGTGTCGCGGATCATTGGTCTTATCAGCAATGGCATGACTGTAAGGGAGACCTTTGCGGCTGTTTCCTCCACCATGGACAGGGTTTGGGGAACAGGTGAACCTTTTGCAGTTTTTACCATTGCCCGCATACTAAACAATGGTCAGGCAACAGTGCTCAGCTATGAAATGCCGCCTCCTTTTCTCATCAACAAAAGCTATGCGCAGGTGCTCCGAGACCGTGTTTATACACAGGAAAAGGCCATCGTTCACGAGTCAAACTGCATCATTGATAAGGGAGAGGGGTTGCTATTGCTTTCTGACGGAATCACTCAGGCAGGCATCGGCAAGTATTTTCCCAACGGATGGGAAGCTGAAGGTGTCAGAAAGTTTTTACAGTCGAAACTACCCGTCGAACGGCTCGATGGTAAAACGATTGTGAAAGAAGTTCATGATCAGGGACGGGGCTACTGGCCTGAAGGTACTGGTGACGACTGCTCCGTGCTTTTTGCCCTCAACAGGCGTGGTGTTATTGTTAACCTCATGAGCGGACCTCCACTTTCAAAAAATGAAGATGCCGGATGGGTGAAAGGTTTTGCCGAAGCAGAAGGAATCCATATTATCAGCGGAGGCTCAACCGCTATGATTGCTGCCAGAAATCTGAGTAAAAAACTGGAGGTCATGAACACTGAAAGTACAATTACGCCTCCTTCGTATCAACTTGATGGCTTTGAGCTTGTTACAGAAGGAATGATTACCCTGAATCAGGTGTACCACTTGCTGGATGAAAATCCTGAAAATTATCCGGAAGGATCCCCGGCATCTGATATGGCTTATTTTCTGAAAATGGCAGATAAAGTGAATATATGGCTCGGTAAAGCCGAAAATCTGAATGAAGGAAGCATCGAATTCCGTCAGCAGGGGCTGCTCAACCGCCATAAGATTATTGCAAAGATCATAGAAAGACTGCGCATTCAGGGGAAGCTCGTTGTCGTTGAAGAGAAATAATCTCATTACAAAATCCATTTATGAAAGCTGTATCTAATACCGATCGCGCTTTCACACTGGATCATTTGTCTTTACCATCGAAAAATTATACCACAGTGAATTATAGATGAATCCAAAAGCTGTCAAAGCTCAATTATTTGGACTATTATAGATACCTATTCGTTTTTATTAGACTACAACAGATACTTATATCGATATTATTAATGGCGAAAAGGACTTGAGAACACTGGCATTTTGTGTTCATTTTGCCAAATGTGGACAAAAAAAAGGCTGCCTTTTTCAAGACAGCCTCCTTTCGAAAGTTATTTAAGCTTTATTTTTCGATAATGAAATCAAATTTAGCTTTATCGCCTTTGGTGTAGAGGTCAACAACTTTTGCGTATCCTCTTTTTCCGGCTTGTGTTTTAAAGTAAATGACATTGCCGTTTGCCAATTGGTTGGCTTTAGTCAAGCCATTGGCAGCAACGAATTCAGGGAAATTATATACAGTGCCGATTGCATCAAACTCTGCTGCAGTCATGGTTGTTTTGATAAACCTTGTCTGATTTTTTGTTGTCCAGGTATTGAGGTTGAAGTCTGAAATACCGTTTGCATCGGTGTCATCAGGAGCTGCTATCGTGTTTCCATTGGTAACTCCTTTGAAGAAAACAAGATCAACTTTGGCCTGATTGGCTGCTGCTTGAGAAACAGTGAAAACCTCTTCAGTGGAAGATGCATAGAAGCTTCCGATAGGGTCGTTGAAAGATCCAAATTCTACATTGGTTTTCTTTTTCACCTCAACACCAGCTTGTTCAACAGTAACCGTGAAGCTTACTTCATCAGTTTTGCCGTCACTGTCGGTGATTCTGGCAACTAGTTTGACAATGCCAACATTAGGAAATGTAATGATAAAATCTTGCGAATAAACAGATTCCTGATTGCTTGTAAGCGTTTCATCAATCAGGGTTGTAGGCGTGTTGTTTGCCGTTAGAATGATGTTAAACTTTGTCAGTTTCTTTTTTGTTTGTGAATTATAAGCGGCATTTACGCCAACTTTAATGCTTTCGCCGGCTTTGATCGTTACATCGTTTGCAACATATTCGCCACCGCCTTTAAAGTCGATGGTTGGATTTGGGTCGAGTATATCATCATCTTTTGAACATGATGTGAATACTGTGGATACGCCGATTAAAAGCGCAATCAGATAAAAGCTGATTTTTTTCATACGTAAAGATTTAAGTTGTAATTAATTCATTTTTAATTTATTAGTATAGCAATGCAATAATTTAGACAAAACAAAAGAGGGCACTTATCGAAAGACAAATGCAAGTTATTGGTTTGATAAATAGAAAACAGCT
>JAUXMV010000007.1 GCA_030683155.1 Bacteroidales bacterium | reverse complement strand
TCTCCTTTAACTCAAAATCCTGTGTGATTTCTATTGGAACTACAAGGCTTAACAACTCTTTAAAAAGATCATCTTTTGTCATTTTGCTTTTTTTATGCTAAGGTAATTATTATCCCCAGCACATCAAAATAATAAGTAGCCAGGAAAATTTCCTATATTTATCGAACAACCAAAATGCTGTATCTTTGAACCAAATAATTTTCCAATACCCTATGAAAAGCCCATTGTTCCTTTCATTTCTGATAATCATTAACTTTTTTCCATTTGTGTTGACAAGCCAAAATTTTGGAGTCGACACTAAAAAAACTTTAATTATAGCACACAGAGGTGCTTCAGGCACTGCTCCTGAAAACACACTTTCTGCCGTTAAAAAAGCAATGGATGCCGGGGCTGATATCATAGAAATTGATGTGCACCTTACTAAGGATCGTCAGCTTGTTGTTATGCATGATGAAACAGTTGATCGTACGACTAACGGTACTGGAAAAATAAAAGATTTAACACTTAAGGAAATTAAAGCACTTGATGCAGGAGAATGGTTTTCGAAGGAATTTGGAGGTGAAATTGCTCCAACTCTGGAAGAAGTAATGAAACTAATTGCCGGAAAACATAAGCTTCTGATCGAAATCAAACCTACCTGGACAGGGGATTTTGAAACTGAGAAACAAGTTTTAGGTTATGTCAATGCCTTCAACGCTGCTTCATGGTGCATTATTCAAAGTTTTGACAACAAAGTGCTCGAAAATGTGCGCGCATTAGATAAGTCAATCGAAATTCATAAGCTGGCGATATTGAACATTCCAGTGTTGCCTTTGCACTACGACAACGCACTGAGATGGGGATCATTTCTTAAATACAAGCAATGGAGTTCACTGAGTGTTTATCATAAAGGATTGAATAAAAATAAGATACGTAGAATTAAAGATCGTGAACAAAAGGCATTTGCCTGGACAGTGAACGATTTTAAAGATATGGATGAAATGATAGCAATGGGCGTTGATGGAATAATAACCGACTTTCCCGAACGATTAAAAATAAGATTAAGGCTGAAATAAAATTTGAAACCAGTTTTCTTAATCTATTTTTAATAGAAGTTGCCTAAAATGCGATACCGGTATCGCATTTTGGGTATTTACATCGAAATTCGCATTAAGTAAGTGTTTTCTTTGAATAATTAGAAAACGTCTGCAACGCTTACCAGATAAGGAAAATGCATAAAAAAAAGCTCCTCTTTTCGAGGAGCTTCAAGTGATTTGTCCGGGATTCGAACCCGGGACCCTTTGCTTAAAAGGCAAATGCTCTACCGACTGAGCTAACAAATCATCCTGTTTTGGAGGTGCAAAAGTAGACAATTATCCCATACTACCAAGCCTTTTTGAGTTTTTTTTTCATTTATTGTAGCCTGCCCTTACCTTGTCTTAAGATAACTGCCTCTCCTGTAGTGCAATCTACAATTGTACTAGGCTCATTTCCACCAAATCCCGCATCGATGATTATATCAACTTTATCCTTAAACTTCTCATAAATTATTTCCGGGTCTGTTGTATATTCGAGTATTTGATCATCATCCAGAATTGAAGTTGTCATTACAGGATGGCCTAACTCGGTAACGATTGTCTGAATTATCACATCGTCAGGTATGCGAATTCCAATGGTTTTCTTTTTGCTCTGAAAAAGTTTAGGAATATTTCCGTTTGCTTCCAAAATAAATGTAAAAGACCCAGGCAGATTTCTTTTCATCATTTTGAAAACATCATTGTCGATTGGCTTAGTAAATTCTGATAAGAGACTTAAATTGTTAAAAATGAATGAGAAGTTGGCCTTTTCCTTCTTTATGCCTTTTATCTGTGCAATTCTTTCAACAGCTTTGCTATGATGGATGCTGCACCCAAGACCATAAACTGTATCTGTCGGAAAGATGACCAAACCACCATCGTTCAAGCAATCAATGACCATCTTTATTTGTCTTGGAGCAGGGTTCTCCGGATAGATTTTTAGTAACATAATCAATGTTTTAGGCCTGTAAAGATAAAAAAAAGCCTTAGATATTGTTAGATGGACTGCCTGAAAAGATAATCATAAACATTTTCTACATTTGGCACTAAAAAATATCATCATCAACAAAGCATCTAAAACCTCAATAAAAAATTTAGTAATGGTCTAAATATCAATGAATTATTCAGATATATTTTTTTAAGGAAAGAGCACAAAAAAAGGGTAAGCTACTTATATCGCACCGCTCAACCATTTACCCTTGCTTTCTTCCAAACCTGGGGGATTCAACAGGAGCTGGTCGTATAAGACTTACCCAGCTGCAAAAATACAACATTTTACTGTGCTGACAATGGTGACCCGAGTTTTTTTTAGATTTGTATCAAATGATTTGGTAAGTTTGCAACTGAAGTCATTAAGAGGCTTTTATTTATGTATCAAAAAAAACATTTCTGGATTGTAGGTTTAATAACTGGTTTTTTTTCCGGTTTACTTGCATTTTTACTCTTAATCGTTTTGATGCATTTTTCAACCAACTCATTTTCTTTTGCTTACCTATTGATTTATCTTTTACCAATCATTTTCATGGGTTTTGGATCTGTCCGATTACGCGAAAAATTTGCTGAAAACGTTTTAGAATTGGGTCAGGCTTTCAGACTTTCGATTCTTATCGGTTTCCTTTCAGCAACAATAATGTCAACAATGATTTATTTTATTTTCACGTATTTGATGCTTCCAAGTCTGGGCTATCGTGTTGGAATACTCGAATCTGAATTGATTACTCAAAATCCGGGACAGTCATTTTCTGAAATAAAAGAAAAAAAGAAATTGATTCATCAAATGCTGTCTCCGCTTTCATTGTCGGTTTATTACTTTGTAATAAACCTTGTTTTACTACCTTTTCAAGCTTTCATAATTGCTATCTTTGCACGTCGTACGAACAGAAATATCAGTGATTAAAATAATTATCCTTAAAATTTTAGATTATGGTACCACTTAATCAAGCTTTAAAGTACGGTTTAATTACCGGTTTGGTTCTTATTGCGTACAGCGTTGTTTTGTATGCTATAGATGTTAATATTTTTGGATTGACATTCTCAATTCTCAATGGACTGTTCACTTTTGGGTTTATGATTGTACTCACAGTATTTGCAATCAACAAAACGAGAGATGAGGCTCTGGGCGAAAAAATCACCTATATTCAGGCCTTAATTGTTGGACTTGTCGTTCTGCTAGTGTCAGGTTATCTGAACAATATTTTTTCATACCTCCTTAATACTGTAGTGGATACAGGATATATGGCCAGACAACTTGATAATATGATTGCTGCATGGGAAGGAAAAATCCCCGAAGAAAGTTTGGATTTGATGATTGAGAAAATCGAAGAAAATATGGATCCAACAAAAACCCTGCTAAAGGGTCTTTGGATTACACCATTGATAGGTTTGGTTGTAAGTGCTATCATTTCTATTTTTATTAAAAAAGACAAAACAGTCCAAAATATTGGCTGATAAATAATTACAAATGGATGTTTCGATTGTAGTTCCGGTTTTTAACGAAGAAGAATCGTTAAATGAACTGGCTGAATGGATTTTGAATGTTACGAAGGCTTCAAAACTTAGCTGTGAAATAATTTTTGTTGATGACGGTTCAAAAGACCTTTCATGGAATGAAATCAGAAAACTTTCTGAAAAACATCAGCACATTAAAGGTATTCGTTTCAGACGAAACTATGGAAAGTCTGCAGCTTTAAATGAAGGTTTTAAAGTAGCTGAGGGGAAGGTAGTTATAACGATGGATGCCGATCTTCAGGATAGCCCTGATGAAATCCCTGAATTGTATAACATGATTGTAAATCAAGGATATGATCTTGTTTCCGGCTGGAAGAAAAAACGTCATGATCCTATTTCCAAAACAATTCCTTCAAAAATCTTCAATCAAACAACACGCGCAATCAGTGGTATTAAGCTTCATGATTTTAACTGCGGGCTAAAAGCTTATAAACTGGAGCTTATAAAAAGTATTGACATTCAGGGTGAAATGCACAGATATATTCCTGTCATAGCCAAATGGGCTGGTTTTGGCGTGATTGGTGAAAAAGTTGTGCATCATTATGAACGAAAATACGGACATACTAAATATGGTATCAGTAGGTTCATAAAGGGTTATCTCGACTTGCTTTCAATCACTTTTACTTCGAAATTTGGCAAGCGACCCATGCATTTGTTTGGAAGCATTGGGTCATTGACTTTTTTAGTTGGTTTTGCCATTGCCGGCTATCTGGCTTATGCTAAATTCTTTCAGGAAGCCTATAAAATGACAGAAAGACCCCTTTTCTACTTTGGTCTTTTAGCGATGATTATTGGAAGTCAACTGTTTATGACAGGCTTCCTTGCCGAAATGATTGCTCAAGGAAACAGAGAGTCAAAAGGTGCATATTCTATTAGTGAAAAAATAAATTTATAACAATAACATAGTATCATGATGAGAATTCATTTGGTGTCGGGAGGTTGCGGATTTGTAGGCCGTAACATGGTAAAACGTTTGTTGAAAACAACAAGCGATAATGTATTCATGGTTGATGACTTATCTATTGGCCGTCATCCAAAAGAATGGCTTGAAGGATATCAGGCTGAAATGAACGGCGACATTGAAGTAATAGGGCAGGAGGGAAGGCTTTTTTTCTGGAAAGGTGACTTTCGTAACCTTTTGTTTTATATGCGCGAAAAACCTCGCTATATTCAAGAAAAATACGGGTTGGATTTTGAAGGTTTTAGTGATGTTTTTCACTTTGCCGCGATTGTTGGTGGAAGAATGAAAATTGAGGGCGATCCAATGATTGTAGCACTCGACCTGAGCATTGATGCAGAGTTTTTTCATTGGGTCACACAACATAAGCCTGAAAGAGTTCTTTATCCAAGCTCAAGTGCGGCATACCCGGTCAGTCTTCAAACAACAGATGGCGCGATTGCCCTAAGTGAAGGCGATATAGATTTCAATAAAAATTTAGGAACGCCTGATATGACCTATGGCTGGTCGAAACTTACGGGTGAATTTCTTGCACAGATTGCAGCAAAGCATTATGGTGTAAGCGTTGCCTGCATTAGACCGTTTTCAGGTTATGGAGAAGATCAGGAACATTCTTATCCTGTGCCTGCCATCGCAGCCAGAGCCGCCAAGCGTGAAGATCCATTTGAAGTTTGGGGTTCAGGTAAACAAGGACGCGACTTTGTTCATATTGATGATGTTCTTGACTTCATTTTTATGCTGCTTGATAACGTAAGCGATGGTTCAGCCTATAATATTGGTTCAGGCAGACTAACTTCTTTCCTTGAGCTCATTGAAGTTTTTGGTGAAATCGCTGGTTATAAGCCCACAATTAAACCGCTGTTAGATAAGCCTGTAGGTGTGCATTCGCGCTATGCAAATATGGAGCTGGTTGATCAAAAATTTGGATGGAAACCAAAAATATCTCTCAGAGAAGGTATGGAACGAGTTTATCACAGACAACTTGAATTAATCGGTAAATAAGCTTTCTTTAGCGCAGATATCCAGTAAAAATTGCAGTAGAAACAGTAACCTTTTCTCCTGCAAAGTTTTATGAGTTTTTGGATACAAAAGCGTTTTCGTATTTTTGGCAAAAGAAATTTTATGCAAAAAATTGTTTGTTTTGGTCCTGGCCCACGTTTTAAAGGTGGAATTGCCAACTATAATACTTCTCTTGCAAAAGCATTTGACAAGATTTCTGATACAGAAGTTCACATAGTTTCCTGGACGCAACAGTATCCAGCCATTATACCGCGTGATTTCATCGATAGAAAAAGCAGAAAAGACCAACTTGAAGGAACTAATATTAAGGTACACTATGTAACAAATTATAACAATCCAATAAGCTGGGAAAAAACTGTCAGCGTAATCCGCGAAATAAATCCTGACATGGTTATATTTCAATGGGCTATTGCGGTGCAAGGAGTCCCACTTGGTTACATCGCCCGACGTCTGACTATATCCTCAACTGCAAAGGTGATTTTTGACCTTCACTTTGTAATTCAAAAAGAGGGAAGCGCACTCGATAATCGGTTTACCCGATTCGGAATTAAGAATGCGCACTCCTATATCGTTCATGCCCGGCAAACAGCTGACCAACTAGAAACACTTTTTCCCAAACAGAGATTTAGAATTGTAAATGATGACAACGCTCTCGTTAAGGGGAAAGAAAAGAAAATCCTGAGACTCTTTCATCCAATTTATGATATGTTTCGTTCTGATCCATTGTTTGATACTGAAAAACAAAAACAAACATTAGGATTAAAAAAGCATGTATTTCTGTTTTTCGGTTTTATCAGAAAGTATAAGGGACTTCATCAAGCGATCGAGGCATTTGCAAAATTAAGGAAGGAACGTGATGATGTCAGCCTTCTCATTGTTGGTGAATCTTTTTGGAATACGCTGGACGATAAGAAATTAGCAACAAGAATTAAATCAACATTTTTTGGGTTGGCGAAAAAAATATTTCTTAAAAAGCAAGATGATGAAAGGAACTACAATCCGCTTGCTTTAATTGATGAATTTGAACTCAGAGATTCTGTTGTTCTAGTCAATGAATTTGTTCCAAACGAGGAGGTCAACAAATATTTTCAGGTGAGTGATAATTTGGTCTTGTTCTACTTAACAGCCACACCTTCGGGCGTTGAATCAATTGGGTATAACTTCAAAATGCCACTCATTGCCACAAATGTAGGGCATTTTCCAGAAACGGTTATGGATGGATTTAATGGATATCTTGCTGAGGATCGCAACATTGAGTCGATGAAAGAGGCTATGCTAAAAGCAATCGAAAATCCTATTGATATAAATAACGTTGCCAAAACGTCAGAGGATATGAGTTGGAAAAAATATGCGAATGCAATATTGACGCATCTGAAAGACTAAAAAATCTGCCGGAATTCAACCCCGGCAGATTCTTTTCATACTAAAGAAGATCAATAATCATCGTCATTAAAATCATCAAAGCTTTCAAAATCATCGTCAAAACCTAAATCCAGATCATCGTCATCCCAATTTACAGCTTCATCCTCCTCTTCAAGCAATGATTCGTCAAAATCCTCAATTTCTTCAGCTTCGTCAAGGTATGACTCAAGCAAGTCATCATCCAGATCATTTAAGCTTGGCCCTGTAAATTTGGGATCAAGCTGTTTTAGTTCCTTCATCACTTCCGGAGAAACATAAAACTCATCAATATTGTTGAAGCAAAAATCAATGTATTTAGGATCTTTCTCGAAAATTTCCTTAATGGTTTTTCCCTCATACTTTCCGAAAGTGAATTCGGAATCGACATCATAAAACTTCATAATTGTTTAGTTTGTAATGATTTTTAGTTCAATTAATTTCCCAAAATTATTCTACTAATATTTTTTTTCCAAATTTATTTTTACCGCGGAAACATCTAACTCAAAAAACATACCATTATTTCTTAAAAATAAAATATACAGCTAAAATTAAAAAAATGAATCCTATTAAGTGATTTAGTCTGAATGTTTCATTTTTGAAAACAAGCAGCGAAAAAACCATAAAAACAGATAGTGTTATCACTTCTTGCATAACCTTTAATTCCATCAGACTGAATGGACCTCCATTTCCCTGATAGCCGATTCGATTGGCAGGCACTTGAAACATATACTCAAAGAGCGCAATGGACCAGCTTATTAAAACAATCCACATGATACCCAACTGGTCAAAACCTTTTAAATCTTTAAATTTTAAATGACCATACCATGCAAACGTCATGAAGACATTAGAAAGGATTAAAAGAACTATTGTAGTTAACGATTTCACTCAGTTAAAAATTTCGGCAAAAATATCTTATTTTTTGCAGTTATATGGCAAGTATTCTTTTTAAAAGATTTATTTTTTTAAAAGATTTAAAAAATTGATTTACAGGTATTTATATCAGATTGAAAATTAAATTTTGTTTCATATTAATCTTGCGAAAGCATATTGAGTAATCTAAATGATAAATATTTTATCCACTTATGAACCTCGTAAGGAAAAAGATTACATCACTTTCCAGTTGTTTGGAAAGTGAAAAGCTTCAATAGAAATTCAAGTTCAACCCAAAGAATATAGTTACTTTTGCCATTCTTAAAATTGAATAAATCCATGGAGGAAATTATCCGTGATTCTATTTCTGTAAAACTAAAAATGCTAGAAGACAAAGCGTTGCAAAAGCGTATCGCTCTCGCAGCAAATGCATGTATTGATGTTTTCAGATCAGGGGGAAAAGTCTTGCTTTGTGGCAATGGTGGTAGTGCTGCTGATGCGCAACATATTGCTGCTGAATTAAGTGGAAGATTTAATTACGATCGTCCTCCACTTTTTGCAGAAGCGCTTCACGTTAACAGCTCTTTTGTTACAGCAGTGGCCAATGATTACAGTTACGATGCTGTTTTTGCCCGGATGTTGCAAGCGATGGGCAGGGAAGGGGATATCCTGATCGGAATAAGCACATCAGGAAACTCATCCAATATTTTGAATGCAATGGCAAAAGCCAGAGCGTTAAAGATTCAAACTATAGGATTGACTGGTTCAACAGGTGGAAAGCTATCAGAATTTTCGGACATACTGTTAAATGTACCATCTGATGAAACTGCAAGAATTCAGGAGTCCCATATCCTCATTGGGCATATTCTATGTGATTTGATTGAGAAAGCAATGTTTCCAAGAGAAAATGACTAAAAAACTATCTGGTATTGTTAATAAGGACTGGAGTCTCTTTCTTGATAGGGATGGAGTTATAAATGTCAGACCTTTAAATGATTACGTCAAATCACCGGACGAATTTATTTTTATTCCCGAAGCACTGAAAGCAATCAAAATTCTTTCAGATATTTTCGGGAAAACATTTGTTGTTACGAATCAACAGGGTGTTGGACTTGGTCTTATGACTCAAACAATTCTTGATGAAATTCATCAGATTTTAAGCACTAAAGTAACTGAAAACGGTGGCAGAATTGATCATATTTACAGTTGTACAGATGTAAAAACGAAAGTTAACAGTTGTCGTAAACCATCAATCGAAATGGCTTTAAAAGCAAAGGATGAATTTCCTGCAATCGATTTCTCCAAATCAATTATTGTAGGCGACACAGCATCTGATATTGAATTTGGAAGAAATGCAGGAATGTTTTGTGTTTTAATTGGCGATGAAGAAACTTCAATTGAACCTGATCTGCGTTTTGACGCTCTGATAAGTTTTGCAAATTATTTAATTGATTAAAACTCTAAATATACTATAAGTGGTTCCTTCTCTGATATTTCTGGTGTTTTTAAGTTATACTTTATTACTTTTTCTCATATCTTATGTAACATCACGTAAATCAACCAACAGAAGTTATTTTATTGGTAACAGGCAATCTCCGTGGCCTGTTGTGGCCTATGGAATGGTTGGTGCGTCACTATCAGGAGTTACATTTATCAGCGTTCCGGGTTGGGTCAGAGATTCCCATTTTTCATATATGATGGTCGTTTTTGGCTACATCGTGGGTTATTTCGTGATCACCCGCTTTCTGCTTCCGCTTTATTACAGACTTAACCTTATTTCCATTTATTCCTACCTCGGCCAACGTTTTGGATTTTATACCTATAAAACCGGAGCTTTTTATTTTTTGTTATCCAGAACCATCGGCGCATCTTTTCGAATGTTTCTGGTAATAAATGTTCTTCAGATATTTATTTTCGATTTTTGGGGAGTTCCATTCTGGGTAACAGTACTTATGTTTATTACCCTCATAACATTGTATACATATCGTGGGGGCATTAAAACTATCGTCTGGACAGACATGCTTCAGACAACATTTATGCTGGCTTCACTTATTTTTACTATATATATTATTATCGAACATCTTGATATGAATCTGAGTCAGTTGATAACGAGGGTGCGCGAAGCCGGATATTCAGAAATGATAATAACTGATTGGCGTCACGACATGTTTTACCTTAAACAGTTTTTTAGTGGCATGTTCATTACGATAGTGATGACGGGTCTTGACCAGGATATGATGCAAAAGAATCTTAGCTGCAAAACTTTAAAAGATGCCCAGAAAAATATGATGACACTTGGGTTGCTTCTTGTGCCGGTGAATTTACTTTTTTTGTTTTTAGGTGCCTCACTTTATATTTATGCAACCGATTTCGGTATTTCTTTACCGATTCTTTCCGACGATCTTTTTCCCACTTTAGCCGTCCATCATTTTGGCCCGGTGGCAGCAATTATATTTTTTGTAGGCCTTATTGCTGCTGCATATTCGAGTGCAGATGGGGCAATTACTGCACTTACAACTTCCTTTACAATCGACATTTTGGGTAAGGATAAAGAAGAAGAATCATCAGAAATTAAAACAAAACATATTCGTTACAAAACACATTTTTTCATTTCTTCGCTAATAATTTTAATCATCGTTCTTTTCCGTGAAATAAATGATCAGGCTGTAATTTCGAGGCTGTTTACTATTGCAGGATATACATACGGGCCATTGCTTGGACTATTTGCTTTTGGTATGTTTACAAAGAAAGCACTTAACGACAAGTTTGTTCCTTTGGTAGCCTTAATGGCACCTGTTTTAAGTTATATTTTGAGTGTCAATTCAGAGTATTTGCTTAATGGCTATCGTTTCGGTTTTGAAATCCTGATCGTAAACGGTATCTTAATGTTTATTGGACTTCTTATAATTCAACGAAAACTAAAAATAATCAACTAAATCCAGATTTTATGAAAAACTTCAGATTTACTGCTCTGGCCAAGACACTCGACAGACAGGTTGTGCCGGTTGAGTATCCTTCCGAAAAAATCTCCGACTTTTATGGTTCGATGGTATTCAACAAAGATGTAATGCGTGAATACCTGACAAAAGAAGCATATAAGAGTCTTCAGCAAGCCATAGAAACTGGTGCAAAAATTGATCGCCGCGTGGCTGATCAGGTTGCTTCGGCAATGAAGGCCTGGGCATTGAAAAAAGCTGCGACACATTATACGCATTGGTTTCATCCGTTAACAGGCTCTACTGCCGAAAAACATGATGCTTTTGTCAATCCTCTGCCAGGTGGCAAAGGCATTGAAGAATTCTCCGGCGGCTCACTCATTCAGCAAGAACCCGATGCTTCGTCATTTCCCAGCGGAGGAATTAGGAATACTTTCGAAGCCCGTGGATATACTGCCTGGGATCCAACAAGCCCGGCCTTTGTTTTAGAGCATACACTTTGCATTCCTACAATTTTTGTTTCATATACCGGAGAATCTCTCGACTACAAAACACCTTTGCTAAAGTCAGTCGATGCCATAGACCATGCAGCAGTTAAAGTTTGCCAACTTTTTGATAAAAATATCACGAAAGTTTACCCGACTTTAGGCTGGGAGCAAGAATATTTTCTGGTTGATTCTGCTTTGTTCGCCGCGCGTCCTGACCTTGTTCTCTCCGGAAAGACAATTTTTGGACATTCATCTGCAAAAGATCAGCAATTACACGACCATTATTTTGGTATAATTCACAGCAGAGCGAGGGCATTCATGAG
Source organism: Bacteroidales bacterium (assembly GCA_030683155.1). Lineage (GTDB taxonomy): Bacteria > Bacteroidota > Bacteroidia > Bacteroidales > F082 > JALNZU01. The sequence continues at coordinate 1,584 of JAUXMV010000007.1, read as the reverse complement.
AGACCTTGAAATTGAGTCGCACAAACTGGGTATTCCTATTAAAACAAGGCACAACGAAGTTGCCCCAAGTCAGTTTGAATGCGCTCCGGTATTCGAAGAAGTGAATGTGGCTGTTGACCACAATCAATTGCTTATGCATTTACTTGACAGAACCTCACGCAGACATAATTTTAAAGTTTTGCTGCATGAAAAACCTTATGAAGGTGTTAATGGAAGTGGAAAACATAATAACTGGTCGCTTGCAACCAATACTGATGAAAACTTGCTTGCTCCGGGAAAAACACCGCAGGAAAATCTAAGATTCATTACAATATTGGTCAATATTTTAAAGGCTCTTTACACATATGAGGAACTCGTTCGTGGAAGTATTGCTTCAGCCAGCAACGATTTGCGCCTGGGTGGCAATGAAGCACCACCGGCAATAATTTCGGCATTTATCGGGGAGCAATTAACTTACACGCTCGATGAGATAGAAAAAATGCCTAGCCGCAAATCAATGGGAAATGGCTCTTCAAAAAATGCACATATCAACATTCCAAAGATTCCTGAGATTTTGCTTGACAACACAGATCGCAACCGCACATCACCATTTGCCTTTACTGGAAATAAATTTGAGTTTCGTGCAGTAGGATCAAGTGCCAACACAGCAAAACCAATGGTAGTTTTAAATACTATCGTTGCTGAACAACTTACCCAGTTTTATGATGAGGTAACCAGGCTGATGGATGGTAAAATGAAAAAGGAAGATGCCATCTTTGAGGTTATTAAAAATTATATCCGTGACTCGAAGCCGATTCGTTTTGAAGGCAATAGCTACAGCGATGAATGGAAACAGGAAGCTGCCAACCGTGGGCTCTCAAACCATGCAAATACCCCCGATGCCATCAAAGCCTATATTTCAGAAAAAGCGATTGACTTATTTGAAAAACATAATGTGCTTACAAAGCGCGAGTTACTGGCACGCTATGAGATCAAACTGGATAAATATGTTAGAAAGCTTCAGATTGAATCACGATTGACTGGCGATCTTGCCATGAATCATATTATTCCAACTGCTATCAAATATCAAAACACACTGATTGAAAATGCACGCGGCCTGAAAGATGTATTAGATTCTAAAACATTTGTAAAGCTAAGTCGCAGTCAGGTTCAAAATATCAAGGAAATTTCTGAACATATTTCCGAAATCAGACAATTCATTGAAGAGATGACTGAGGAGAGAAAAATGGCAAACCGACTTGAGAGTGAGGTGGATAAGGCTGATGCCTATTGCTATAAAGTGAAACCCTATTTTGAAAGAATTAGATATCATGTTGATAAACTTGAATTATTAGTCGATGATCAACTTTGGCCGTTGCCAAAATACAGAGAGCTATTGTTTATCAAATAAAGAACAGACTTTTAAAAAACAGGAGCGGGGAGAGGTATTCTTCCCGCTTTTTTGGGCTAAATCTTATTTTGATGTGCTAGGCATAGAATTGACTAAGTCTAAAGAAGAAGAAATCCTTATCTCTGTTTCCATTATTTGAAGATATTAGTTTCTGTATTTTACTATTAACTGCTTCGGCAATAGCATTTGTTTCA
>JAUXMV010000006.1 GCA_030683155.1 Bacteroidales bacterium | reverse complement strand
TCTTTTAACAAAAGAAAGGAGGTAATTTCTTAACAAATAATGATTTTTAAAACCGCAAGTTCGCGGATAGTTATAACTATGCTCAGTTCTATAGGCTTTGCTCTAATTTGTTTGGAAAATTATTTGCTGCGGAATCGCTGGGTTAAACCCCCAAATCATCCAAAGATCAGATGAATAGCTTACCTTTGTGCTAATTGCATGTTTTTCTGCTGGTTTTCATTATTTTTTCGTTGCAACCTCAATGGAAAAATAAAGTTTCAGACAAAAGCATTTGTAAAAGTAAAATTGTATTCAAGACGTATTTATGTTTAAGTCCATATTAATAGTTGTCTTTTTTGGATTGTTTGCCAACTGCAATCAACCTCAGGCAGATATTATTCCCGTTGCTGAGCCAATAATACCTGACACGATTGTTGTTGACAATCGCAGGGCTGAACTCATTGCATTTGCCAAAGAATATCTGGGAACTACCTACCGGTATGCAAGCATGAATCCCGGCAAAGGGTTTGATTGTTCTGGCTTTGTTTACTTTGTTTTTCAGAAAAGCAATATTGCTGTGCCTCGAAGCTCACGTGAATACAAAAATCTCGGTACTTCGCTTAAGCCGGAGGACTTCAGGATAGGGGATGTGCTGGTTTTTTACGGTTATCTTGATACAACACATATCGGTCATGTCGGAATTATCTGTGAAGCCAACGGAATGAAATCGAAATTTATCCACGCAACCTCCGGTAAACCATATGGTGTAACAATCAGTGATTTAGACTCAGAAATGTATGCTCGTCGTTTTTACAAATGTATCGATGTAATGCAATAGCGCTTTTAAATACAAAGCCTGATCATAAACAATATTTATTCGTCAGTGTTATTGACCAAATGGTTTAAGTCCAATGAACTGAGCCAATCTTTTTCGAGATAAATAAGTTTACTTTAGTGGCTGCTGCTCAAAGTTATGCCATATTTCTAAAAACATTAATCCTTGTAAAACAGCAGTAAAGCCAATCTGTTGTCTCTTTCATACACATCTTCATAGAAGCTGATATTACCCAGTTCATCCACCCAGGTTGTGAAGTAGCCAATGTATACCGGGATTTTTTGCTTCAACTTGTAGGTGCTTTCATCGTCGGCATGCATAGCTTCATCGATTTTTTCGGGGTTCCAGTTTTCGTCTTTTTCCAGAATTTTTAAAGCGAGCTCTCTTGCTCCGTCAACACGGACACAACCATGACTGAATGCCCTTTTTTCTTCCTTAAACAGTTTCTTTGAAGGTGTATCGTGTAAATAAATCTCATTCGAGTTTGGAAACATGAATTTAACCAATCCCAATGAATTGTATTTTCCGGGTAATTGGCGCACTTGTCCGTTGTTCCACTCCATATTATGTTTTTTAAGATAGTTTTCGTCTTTTTCTATGCCAGGCATAACTTCTTCCTCAATTATATTCTTTGGCAGATTCCAATAGGGGCTGAATGCCAGATAGCTCATTTTTCCTGCAAAAATCACTGTTTGCGTCATGATTTTACCTACCACCACGTTTGATTGAAACTCAGTTTTGCCATCACGGATAAATTTAAGTTCATAAGAAGGAATGTTGACAAAGATATATTCTCTAGCCAGAAATATTTCCGGTGAAAGCCAACGGCAGCGCTCCATATTAACCACGATCGATTTAATGCACTCACCAACTGGCACGTTCATGTGTTCAATATGAACGGGCAAAATAAGTGAGTCAGGTTTAAATCCATTGCGCGTTTGGTATCTTATAACTGCATCAACTAAATCAGCATCATAGCTGTCACTCAGATTATTTTGAAAGAGATCACCGGTAACAAATAATAATTCCCGCACTTCCAAAATGGCTCGTGCGGTGTCATTTGGTTTAAAGTTCTTCACCCATGGATTCAGTTCTATCGGCCTCCAGCCTCCATTTTCTTCAATCTTCCTGTAATGTTTCAAAGCATCCCGTAACTTAAAATATTGGCTGAACAGGATCAAGCTATCTTCGTTTGTTGATTCATCTTCTGAGATGAATGAATCCAGCATGTCTGTATAGGAAACTTTTTTGCGGGGAAGCATCCATCCGATTGATGTAGTTGATTTGTGATCAATTCCTGTGTACACTTTATCAACATAGTACAAATATAAACTGGTCAGAAGCAACTCAGTATCAATGCTGTTCAACTTATTTTTCGATCCTTCGGTAAAAATTCCATCAATTTTTAGCTGATAGGGGAATTCCGCTGAAATTCCATCATCTTCAATATCTTTCACTTTGCTGTGAAGTGAAAAACCATATTCAACAATGCCTTTCTCATCAAGCCAGATATGCCTGTATTGATAGTTTTGGTAAATCCCTATCAAATTGGTCCGGTATTTTTCCAAAGCCGGATAAGTTGTAAAAAACGGAACAATAAGTGTGCTGTCAAAAGGAAGTGTGCTGTCAAAAGGAAGTGTACTGTCTTCAATCCTTTTGACATCTTTTTGCTTGCACGATTCACCGGCAAAAAAGATAAGTGTCATCATTACGACAAAAAATATGGAGATTTTTCTCATGTTTAAGTAGCGTCTATTACTTTGGGTTTGAAATATTGAAATAAGTATTACAATCTGAAATGTCATTAATAGACCTTCGGTATGGCTTCATTGTTTTAAATTTTGATGGATAGCAGCTAATTTGAATTTTCTCACCACCGTCCTCTTCGGGTAAAAACCAATCCGAGAATAAAGCCAACAATCAATGCTATGATTATCTGAGCCCAATGCAATGTGCCAATATTCACTGAACCTCTCTGTATCGCTTCCTTAAGCCATGTATCTCCCTCTAAGAGAAAAAATGCAATCACGATTACCAAGATGGAAACCAAGTAACCTATCGATTTGTTTGATGGTCTGAAAAGTCCTATGCTCATATTATTTTTGATTACATTCTACCAGTGAATAGCTTATCAAAATTGGTAAATGACATTGTATTCAAATCTTTATCCTGATTTTTTTAGTTTGGTCTGCAGCCTGACTTAACGGGCATTTGCGCAGTAATTTAATGAAAAAAAATTGCCATTTCTTTTTCACAGGCTTGTTTTTCAATACTATACTGTCAAATTATAAATGCAACTTTTCAAAAAATAAATTTCCGGCATGAGCTGTCGATTGCAGTTTTATTTAAATTTAAATCGTCATCAATGAAAGAAATCATCTGCAAAGATTGCACTTTCAGCATGAGTATGTGTTACATATCTATAACCAAAATTTACATAATTCTCATTTATTGCTTTGAATTACGGCAGGTAAAAGTCTTTTGATAATTGTTTCTCTTCAAAAGTGGTGCCTGCCATTCACAATGAATAGCGATATCGTTCAGAATGACAATGGTCTGGTTGATCAACAACTAAATGTCATTCTGAACGCAACGAAGTAGAACCAGCCAATTTTAGCAACTAATTTATGGCATTAACAATCCATAATCTGTTAGATAAAATCATTGATACGCATTCATAAGAATCATCTGATTTTTAAATCAAGGCATAGGCACTCCTTCGAACCATTTATTCCATATTGTTTGGAAGGTTCCATCAGCTTTCATGGCATTGAGATTATTTTGCCATTGCTGAACAGTACTTGCAGGCGTATTAAGTGAAAATGCAACATAATCCTTAAGATTCAATGCTTCCATATGCTGGGTCAGATTGCTCAATGGCACCCCGCTTATGTCGGCAAGCCATTTAACATCCAAATCTGTCATTAAAAGTGCCTGAACCTCACCGCTGATTAACTGATTGAATGCTTCCATTGAGGTGCGGGAAGTTGCAACAATGTTTTGGAAGTTGTTGTCGATAAGAAAATCATGAGTGAACCAGCCATTGGGTGTGGAAATCGATTGAAGGGTTTTCGCCTGTTCAATGGTTTCGATGGTCAATCCTGAAGCCGCGAGTGTATAAAAATAGGTTCTGCTTGATGAAATCGGACCAACCCATTGAAACATGTTTTCGCGTTCAGGGGTGCGGGCAGTTGTAAAGATTGCACTGTTTGGCAGATATTGCACTACAGCGTATGCATCAGTCCAAACACTCAGATTAATCTTGTTGACATGCCCGGTTCTTGCCTGTATTTCATTCACAATATCTACAGAGGAGCCTACAACTCTGCGTGAGGTATCCTGGCCTGTACCATAGTTGAAGGGTGGACTAACTTCGGTGAAAAGCTGAATTGTTCCGGGCATATAATCCGATGGCATTGATGGCATATATTTTTTGACAATTGATACAGTACTCTGATCCATTATCGAAGCTTCAATCGCATTTTGAACATTATTAACAACCAAATCACTTACATCTTTAGAAAAGGCAATATAATTATAAACAGTGCGGTATCGCGTTACTGTGTAAATACTACCCCAGGGTAATCCGGACGGTAATTCGGATACCAAATGGAAGAAGTCGCTGGCTATAAATTTTATTTCACCACCTAAAAATGCAGCCAATGCCTCATTATAAGTGTTGTAATAGACCAGATTATTAAATCCAAGCTCCTCAAGGGTGGTTGTCTCCATCCAGTATCTTACCACTGCTATTGAAGGGAGCAATTTGCAATCCTCAATGGGTACCGGAAAAACATGTCCTGAGTATCCATTTTCAAATATACCAAACATTGACTGACTAGTGGGGCCAGCCCATTTGAAGAGATCTTTGCGTTCGGGGGTATAAGCTGTTGTCAACAGTGCCCTGTTTGGTCCGGCTAAAGTAGCATCATAGGCAAGCTGCCAGGAATCAGACATGCTCATTGTGTATTTGACAGCTGTACTTTGCAGGGCTTTGGCAGCTATATCTGCATCAATACCAGCGAGCACGCCATCTTTGGTAAAGTAATTAGGTGTGAACTCAACGCCTGCAATCTGGATGGTATTATCTTCCGAATTGTCTTTTTTGCAACTGTTCAGGGTAAATAATACTGCCATTGTTAAAATGGAAATCAGAAATAGTTTTGTTTTCATACTCTTTGATTTTTGGTTTAAACCGGATTAAAATTGACAATGATTGTAATTTTCAGTTCGTAAGCTCTAAACTCCGCAAAACAGACATTTACTCAGTTAAGAAAGTTTAGTCGATTTATATGGAACTTATTTGTTTTGAATATCCTTTTTTTTCTGATAGCACTTATAGCTTTAATGAATCCGAAGCCATTTCGACAACGATTTCATTTTTAAAACTATAAAGCCTTACATGGGTTTGAGAAGATGCATCAGGGATTTGCGGTGTTATCACAACAAAATTCATTGCGGTAGAATCCAAAGTATTATGGTCTATCCATGTCCCTGAGTTCACATAAATCGCTTTTTGACCCCGATGGTTATCAGACACTTCGAACTTTGGAACGTGGGTATGTCCAAAAACAACAATTCTTACATCTGAATCCGGATTTAAAAAATATTGAACTTTTGCCTGATTGTCCATTTCGCGGGCATCATCTGAACCGGCAATAGCTTGTAGCACAGGAATATTAACCGGTACCCTGTTGTGTGCTAGTCTTTGATTCCATGTGTCTTGAATACCTTTATATAAATGAACATCTATTAATCCACCGGCAGTGCCCTGAAAAGGCACCAGATCATTTACTGCATACGTATCGGTGAACCCGTCAACATTTGTCACAATTATTTTCTCATCAAAGCTGTTTTCGATCTTAAGATAATTGATAGCCCAATCCCATAATTTCCAATAGGCATATAATAAATTTTGACTTTCATCGCCCGAAGTATTTGGTGTAACAACAGGGAGTGTATCTCCTGCAGGAGGAAAACCTTGTAACACATGCAGGGCAGCTATTCTTGTGAAAAAGTAGCCCGGAGGGGAAATTGTTCCGGGTGCGACATCCTGATTTGAAAAAGGGTCAGGCGCACAAAAGAAATTGTAACGATGCCCATGTTCAATCGCTATTTCAGGATATCCGGCAGGGGAGTAGGTGCCCAAACCCAGTTCCGGATCACGTGCCTGATTTATTCCCGGAAGTATAATTTCAACGCTTGCTTCAGTAATTGTTAAATCGTGGTTGCCTGGCACATATGTTACCAGAATGTTTTCATCATCAATGAGACTTTGAAAAGCATCCATCACGCCTTTGTTGGTTGTTGCAATACGTTGCACAAAATCAGCCTGATCCTTTCCCTGATAGGTATCAATGGGTGCCGGCACAAACCATTCATCAAGCAAATCTCCGGCGATAACAAGCTCCTTCACATTGGCAGATGCTTTTATCTGCTTGAGCAATTTCTCAAGTGAGGGAAGGTTATCCTTGCACTCAGCATAAGCAAGGTCGGCTCCAAGATGCATATCGCTCAGTACAACAATCAAATTCCTTTCAGAGGTGCCATTGTTAAATGGGTCAATAGTTGCGGGGGTATCATTTATGCATGATGTGAGTGCAAAAAAGACCAGTAAAGATAAGCCCACAAAATAAGTTAAGTAATTGAATCTTTTCATGATAAAGATGTTTTTGTGATTATAATTTGGATTTTATTAATTTTCATTTTGTCTTTGTTTAATCCTTATAAGAATGAATGCTGCCATGACGGATTATCCCGGCTATCAATTCCGGTATCTTGTCAAAATCTTCACTTTTAGAAAGGAAATAATCTGCTCCGGCATCCATCGCCTGTTTGCTGTAGTATGAATTTGCATAAAAAGTGAGCAGCATTAATTTTACCTTTTGATCTTCTTTTCTTATTTCCTTTATGACATCTATTCCGTTTAATCCGGGCATTTTATTGTCCAGAATTGCCATATCCGGTTTCAGTTGATGCAAGGCGGCCAGGGCTTCTGTTCCATTGGAGCATTTTTTTACAACCTCAACACCTACCATACTTACCAACATTTGATGAAGTCTGTCCAGAATTATTTTTGAATCATCGGCTATTATCACTCTCATGGTTGAGAAATTTGTGTTAGCAAATGTCCTGTTAAAACTGGAAATTAATTGTAGGATTTGACCGATATGTTTGTAGGATTAATCTGATATTCTTGTAGGCTTTTCCTTACAAGAAAAAGGCAATAATGAATAAGGCATTGATCTCTAAGCAATTCTAAAAGAAGCAAAAAGATATCTTAGCTTATGATAAAAGTAGTGAGTATCAAACCAAAATCACAAACATATGATTTGATATTTACTACCAATAAAAATTAAATCAATTGATTTTCAATACAATACCGAGTTAGATCGGTGTTCTTTTCCATATTCATCTTTTCCATGATTCTGCTTCGGTAGGTGCTAACTGTTTTGTTGGAGATAAAGAGTTCGTTTCCAATTTCAATTAATGACTTACCTACTGCAATTTTTATCATGATGTCAAATTCGCGTTCAGATAATTTTTCGTGTAAGGCATGAGCGCTGTCAGTATTTAATGATAAAGCAAGGCAATTGGCGAGCGAAGGTGAGATGTATTTGCCATTTTCTGCTATTTTTTTCACTGCTAACAGCAGTTCTTCTGCTGCAGTATCCTTGGTGAGGTAGCCCGAAGCTCCATAACTAAGCGCACGAATAGCATATTGCTCCTGAGGATGCATGCTTAGCATAAGCACATAAGTAGCTGGCCATCTTCGCTTTATTGCTTGAAGGATATCCAAACCGTTTTGATTTGGCAATGAAATATCGAGGATGACGAGGTCGTAAGCTGCTTTTTCAAACAATTCTATCAATTCACTTCCATTGGCAGCTTCGTCAATCGTCTGAATATTTTTGTTTTGAGCAAGTATTTGCCGCAGTCCATCGCGAACGATATGATGATCGTCACAAATTATTACATTCATAACCTATCTGTTTTAATGGGAAAAGTAATCATTATTTTGCATCCAAAGCCTTCTCCATTTTTAATCTCAAAGCTTCCTCCCAAGGCGGATGCCCTTTCTTTCATGCTCATTATTCCAAAAGATTTTTTAGCATTTATTTGATCATTTGTTATGCCCACTCCATTGTCGGAAACTACAAAATGAATCAAGTCGTCATGCCGATTGAGTGAAATTTCAATATGTGTTGCACCTGAATGCCGGGCTATGTTGGTGAGCGACTCCTGCATAATCCTGAATAAAGGAAGTGCTTCATCATTTAAAATAGGTATCCCATTTTCAATATCCAGAAAAACTGCTATTCCATATCGTTTCGAAAACTCTTTGGTGTACCAGTCAATGGCTGCTTCAAGTCCAAGATCATCGATAATTTCGGGCCTCAGTTGAGCAGTAATCCGCTGAACCGTTCGTATTGTGCTTCCAACAAGTGTTTTAGCATCTTCAAGTTTTTCTTTTACTGATTCCTCTGAGGTACTTTGTTTAATGATCTCGAGATCAATTTTTACTGCCGTAAGAGCCTGGCCTAAATCATCGTGTAGTTCTCTTGCAATGTTTAATCTTTCGTTTTCTCTGGCCTGTTCGATGTGTTTTGACAACTGATGAAGCTGTTCCAAAGACTTTTGGAGTTCCTCCTCGGTTTTCTTTCTTTGGGTAATATCATGTACTGTTCCAATCCATTTAACAGGTTCACCCTTGGAGTCAAAAGTCATCTCAGCCTGTTCGTGTATGAATCTTTGTTCTCCGTTTGGATAAATTATCCGCAAGTCTATATTTAAGGGAATATGTTTGTTTTTTGCATCTTCAATGCTATTCACTAACAGGGGATAATCATCTTTATGAACCATACTGTAAAACAAATCAAGTGTTGGTTCTATTGCTCCTGGTTGAAATCCGAATATCCGAAAGGTTTCGTCAGAACATTTCATTTTATCGCTACCATAATCGTACTCCCAACTGCCCACATGAGCAATTTGTTGGGCTTTTGTAAGAATTGTTTTACTGGCCCGTAAAGCCTCCTCTGCCTGCTTTTGCTCGCTCACATCAGTGCCGATACCTATCAGATAATTTTGCCCCTGACTTTCAAAATTAATTGCTGTAAGCAGGAAAGGAATTGAATGTCCGTCTTTTGCCAACAATCTTGCTTCGATACCAACCCGGCCCGTTTCCATAAAATCATCCAACGAATTTAAAACTGCCTGGTGATTTTCTGGCAGATGCCATTCCAAAACATGGCGCCCTTTCATCTCTTCAGGCTTAAATCCAAAAAGTGTTTCGTGTTGTTTGTTCCACGCTACCATCCTAAGTTCCGGATAAGAATAGAGGTAGAAAATGCCTGGAATACTATCCAGAAGGGCTTTATTGAATAATTGCTCTTTTAAATATTTCTGTTCTCTTTCTGCTAATTGCTCGTTAGCCTTGGCTAAGTTTTCAAGTGATTTACTTAAAAGTAGTGCATTTCTTAGGATTGTCTGTTTCTGTCTGAAAAGATCCAGAAAAACGGCTACTTTGCTCAATAATATTTGTTTTGAAAAAGGCTTAAGAAGGTAATCAGCTGCTCCTGAAGAATAGCCTCTGAGCTCCTCCTCCTGATCATGATGATTTGCCGTTAAAAATATTACAGGCACTTTATTTTCTGCTCTGTGCTCATTAAGCTTAACGGCCATTTCAAAACCTGACATAACCGGCATTCGGACATCAACAATGGCTAAGGCAAGTTCAATTCCACTTGAATTTTTTAAGGCCTCCTGTCCGGAAATGGCTTGAATAATATTGACATTGGTTTTTTTCAGGATGGAAGTCAGTAAGTTGATATTTTCTCTTTTATCATCAACAATAAGAATGGTGGGCAAATAATTTAGATCTGACATTCCTTTTAGTAAGATTAACTTTTTTGAAAGTTCAAATATAAGAATTTGTTTTCAATATTGTTTTGGCCAAAATAATGCACTGGATTAGTAAGGTTTTAATGAAATCTTTTCTATCTTTGATCAACTCTAAAGATCCATATATCAGAATGATTGAAAACCAAATTTAACTTGAAAACAATTCCATCAAAAGAGTGGAAGTAGGTATTTTATCAAAGGGTTGCAAATATTTATAAATTTTACAGATTAGGGATAATCATGAAATTATCACCTTTAGTGAATTAAAATTTGTCAAAAAATGTGTAAATTTAGACTAGTCATTTCGCTTGAAACACGGGCTTTACTATGAAAAATCAAGACAAATCCAAAGAAGAACTAATAAAGGAGTTACTAGAATTAAAACAGGCGCATGATGCCCTGAAAGTTTCTTTTAATAAGCACATCAATCAACAAAAGTTGGTTGAAGCAGCTTTGCTGGAAAACGAGCGAAAATATCGGCTGCTGGCTCAAAATAGCTCAGATGTGATCTGGACATTGGACAATGATTATCGTTTCACCTATATCAGTCCATCCATTTATCAATTGCGTGGGCTGACTCCTGAAGAGGCGATGCTTGAAACCATTCAAGATACTATGACTCCTGATTCGCAGGAGGCTGTTTATCAATCGATTGTAAATGGTCAGGAAAATGAAAGGGCAAAAAATTATGTACCCGTGCAATTAGAAATTGAACAGTATCACAAAGATGGACATCTGATCTGGGTGGAAATTTCTCTACGTGCAATGCTAAACGACCTTGGTGAAAAAATCGGTTACGTGGGTATCTCCCGCGATATTACGCTACGAAAAATGGCAGAAGAAGCCCTGCGCCAAAGCGAAGAAAAATTCCGCAGTCTTGCAGATACAGCAAAAGTTGTTATTGATATTGTTGCAGACGATATGGGAGCAAAACATCTTTATGTTAATGAGGAATGGTCGCGTGTTCATGGATACAGCAAAGAAGAAGCGCAATACATCAAACCTATAGATTTGGTAGCACCGGATAGCAGGCAGCAGGTTCTGGATAATGCAGCAAAACGAATCCGGGGAGAGAAAGCTCCAATTAACTATGAAATAAAATCAATTACCAAATTAGGAGAAATCAAATATCTTGAGTTTTCTTCAACCATTGTAAAGTTTGATAATCAGAGAGCCTTCTTGACTACTGCTATTGACATCACCAAGCGCAAGCATGCAGAAGAAGCGCTTCGCAAGAGTGAAACAAAATTACGTGAACTCAATGCCCAGAAAGACAAATTCTTCTCCATCATCGCCCACGATCTCAGAAGCCCTTTTAGTGCTATCATCGGGTTAAGTGATTTGCTTACAGATCAGATAAAAGACAAAGATTATGCAGGTATTGATTTGTATGCAAAGATGATAGGGCAATCCTCACAAAAGGCTCTGGATTTATTGATGAATCTTCTGGAATGGACACGCGCTCACACTGGCAGAATGGTTTTTAATCCCGAAAAATTTATATTGACTGATCTGATAGAAGATAACAAGCTGCTTTTCGATCTTATCGCCGGGCAAAAAGACATCATTATAAAGAACGTTTTACCAAAAGAAATAACTGTTTTTGCCGATAAGTCAATGATAAGCACTGTGCTCAGAAATTTGATCTCCAATGCCATTAAATTTTCTGGGAAAGGTGGTGAAATCAATATTTCAGTAGAGAAAAACGCAAATGAAATTCTTGTTTCTATAAGCGATAACGGAGTAGGTATTGCTCCTAAAAGACTTGACAAGCTATTTCGCATTGATGAAAGCGATTCAACGCCAGGTACCAACAACGAAAAAGGAACGGGTCTTGGGCTGATTCTCTGTAAAGAATTTGTGGAAAAGCATGGGGGAAAAATTTGGGTAGAAAGTGAGGAAGGAAAAGGTTCCACTTTTTACTTTACACTATAACTTGCCCCAAAATAGGTTCACGCATATAGCAGAAGAACTCAGCATTAAAATTGAGAAACCCTCATGCAATGCATTGATAAATGATAAATCGTATACCGTAAGTAGCGTTATCTTCTAAATAGTGATAATTATTTTACCCCTTGGTCGGCCTTTTTCTGCGAATTCAAAAGCTTCGGAAGCCTTTTCCAATGGGAAAATGTGTTCTATCACAGGCTTTAACTTTTTCTCGCTGAAGAGTTTTTCAATCTCTGCATAATCTTCAGGGCGTTTGCGCATATTGGATGAAGTAATTTTTTTGCGCGTGAAAAGCCAGATCAGATTGGTCATAAAGGCAGGAGCAAATAAGATGAGCGGCGAAGCATAGGTGCCATCTTTTTTGAGAATGGGAGAATAATCTTTGTATTTCATCTGACCCCAGGCATCAAAAATGGCATCAAATGGGACTGAAATATTTGCCTTTTCAGCTGCTGTATATCCGATTGTCACATCTGCACCCAGCTCTTTGGCCAGATCGCTGTTTTTCTGGCTGCAGGTTGCTGTCACTTTAGCGCCCTTTGCTTTTGCAATCTGCACAGCAAAATGTCCGACACCTCCTGTAGCGCCGTTAATCAGCAAGTTATTCCCTACATTTATTCCGCACCTCCTTAAGCCATTGAGGGCGGTGAGGGCAGCCACAGGAAGTGATGCAGCTTCCTCATAAGTCATAAATTCGGGGATATGTCTGGCGTTTTTTGGTTCTGTGACAAGGAGCTCCGCCATCGAGCCTGGTTTGCCAAGAAAGATTGATACTGCGCCATAAACCCTGTCGCCAATCATAAACTCAGAGACACCCTCAGCGGCTTTTCTTACAATTCCGGCAAAGTCAGTACCTACAATCTTGGGCAGTTTTGCGCCCGGCAAAAACTTTGTATCCGCATTGTTAAGCTTGTAATCCACAGGATTGATTGAAACGGCTTTCACTTCAATCAATAACTGCTTTGTGTTGGCAACGGGATCGGGCAGATCGCCGTAAATGCTGCTTGCGGATTTACTAAAGGATGATTTGTAAAATGCTTTCATAACAAAAAGGGTTCAGGTTTCTGAAGATGTAAATGTAATGATTAAGCAAATAAAAGGCGAAGATGTTTTAAAAGTAAAAGAATAATTGCAAAAGAAACTTCAATCAAAATTTCAACGATAATTGTACTGACGGCTGTAGTATTCTTCGTTGGTGGCTGACGACAGGAAAGCGTTGTAAACGGCTCCTCCGCATGATTGACAAAGTAGCTTTCGTGTTGCTGGAAAATAATAAGCCAATGAATCCTGAGGAAGTTTTTTTGAACATTTGGCACAGGTTGAAAAATAGCGTGTGCGAAAGGCGCGTGGGTCGTTTTCATAGTGTCTCATGATAAAAAAGTTATTAAGGTTAATAAATGATTTTTTGTTTCCGTAAATATTGTCCATTCAGTCCTTGTTTACCACTCAATCTGCTGAATTGAGCGTTGATTCTACAAAACAAAGGCTGAAAGATATTTTTCATATTGATTAGATATTAATCATTTTTTACACCATTAAAATACACTTTTTTTAATACACTTGCATTTATTTATCAATATTTTATATTTTTTAAAAATGTATTTAACTCAATATTTTTTGTAATACAATCAAACCATCAGAAACAATAAATGATTAGTTTATAATCATTCTATAAGCTGTAAGTCTTAAATGATAAATAATTGTTCATGCTGAAACGGGCAATGCACTTTGTGAAATTCAATTGAAAAGATTTCAACAGAAGCCAAAACGAATTTTGACATTTCTAATCCGTAAGCTTGAGCAGTTTATTAGTTTTCTGGTATCATAAAAAAGATAATCGAAATACTTTCAAAGCAAAATCAATAACTTTGTGCGAAAATCAATACAAAATGTCTGAGAACCAGCATATCGAATTTAAACAAAATTGGAATGACGAATACTTAAAGTGGATTTGTGGTTTCGCTAATGCTCAGGGTGGGGTTTTATTTATTGGCAAGAATGACAAAGGAGAGGTCACAGACCTGAAAGATGCTGTCAAATTGATGGAGGACATTCCAAACAAAGTGAAAGACATTTTAGGTATAATGGTGGACGTAAATCTTCACCTGGATTCACTTGGTAGTTATATCGAGATTGTTGTTGAGCCGTATCCTTTTCCAGTCAACTATAAGGGACAATTTCATTACCGAAGCGGAAGCACTAAACAGGAACTCAAAGGACAGGCATTGGATAGATTTTTAATGCGCAAACAAGGCAAACGTTGGGACAGTGTTCCTATTCCAAAAATTTCAATAACTGATCTCGATCAAAATACTTTTGATTTTTTCAGAAAACGGGCTGTAAAAAGCAACCGTATTGAAGAAGACGTACTTAATGACACGAACGCCATTTTGCTTGAAAATTTACAATTAATTGAAGAACCCTATTTGAAACGTGCAGCTGTTCTGTTGTTTCACCCAAATCCTTCAAAATTTGTCTCAGGAGCTTATATAAAAATTGGCAGATTTACTACCGATGACGATCTGCGGTTTCAAGACGAAATAAGCGGAAACCTATTTCAACAGGTTGAAAAAACGATGAATTTGCTTTTTACAAAATACATCAAAGCTGAGATAAGTTATGAAGGATTAACAAGAGTTGAAACATATGAATATCCTAAAGATGCTGTTCGGGAAGCATTATTAAATGCTGTTGCACACAAAGATTATGCTGGTGCCACCCCAATTCAAATCAGTGTTTACGACGATAAAATTATTTTCTGGAATGAGGGTCAATTACCCGAAAACTGGACAGTGGAAAACCTTTTGATAAAACATCCTACCAAACCACATAATCCTGATATTGCCAATGCATTTTTCCGGAGTGGCTACATCGAATTGTGGGGACGCGGAATCTTTAAAATGATAAAAGAGTGTTTGGATTCCGGTTTACCTAAACCAACGGTTAGGTATGAAATGTCGGGATATTTTATTGAGATGACTAAAGATGCGCTTAATGTGGCTGGTTTGATTCAACTTGGATTAAACGCAAGACAAGTTAAGGCTGTGCTTTTTGCGAAAACGAATGGATTGATAAGTAATAAAATTTATCAGGAGATTAATTCAATTTCGAAAAGAACTGCTTCAGATGATTTGACCGAACTTGTCGAAAATTTTAAACTATTCTCAAAAATTGGAACTCATGGTGCAGGAATATCTTACGAAATAATAGGGCAAAAAAGACAATAATAGGGCAATAATAGGGCAGAAAGGGCAATAGTAGAAAGTAATTCAGATATTAAGGAGCTATAGAAACATTAAAGTTCGCAGAAAACAAATATGCTGTTTTGTTGACAAAAATTCATGCATCACCATTTTTCGATTTCGATGCATTCTTAATTGCTGGTTTTAAAACATCGTGATTTTCTGTTTTCAGACTGTGTAAATAAAAAACATCTCAGCACTTGGCATTTGCTAAAATAACACACAACATCCTAGAAAAAAATGATTCCGTTAAAAAACAGATTTTCAGACTATTTCGACCTTGCTCTTTCCATTTGAGAGCTTGCTGACTTTAATCTGAACCGGAATTCTTTCGGTCATTTCCTGCACATGTGAAATAACACCAACCTTACGTCCTTGATTGTGAAGCCTTTCAAGCGCATCCATCGCGATAATTAAGGTTGTAGGATCTAAGGCTCCGAAGCCTTCATCGATAAACAAGGACTCCACTTTCATGCGATCTGAAGACAAGGATGCCAGCCCAAGTGCCAGTGCAAGGGATACCAAAAAAGACTCGCCACCTGATAACGAAAATACAGTTCTGACTTCATAACCCATATCTTTATCGATCACTACCAAGCCTAAAGTATTTTGAATGCGTTCGACCAAATACCTTTTAGTGAGCATGTTAAGATGAATGTTTGCAAAACTAAGCAGGACATCCAAGGTATATTCCTGCGCTATATGTCTGAATTTTTTGCCATCAGAAGATCCAATAATTGCGTTGAGTTTACCCCAGTTTTCTGCAATAAGTGTTTTCGCTTCAATTTCCTTTAATAAAACTCCGATTTTATTCTTGTTCTCAGCATCTCTGTCTAAGCGAAAATCAATCTGATTTTTCTGGTTTAAAGTTTCTTTCCAACTGTTTTTCAATGCCTCAGAAAGTGCATTAACTTCTTCTGCTGTTTTTTCTGAAATTCTTTCAGCTATATGATTGAAAAGCTGTTGCACTTTGTTATCATGCAGCGTGAATGCATTTGATACTGAATTTTCCAGCACTTTGAGTGCATCTCTTTCAGTTTCCTTCCAGGAAAAAGATTTTAAAAGCATTGACAAAATCATTTCTTCATTCAGCGGAGAGTTGTTTTTTTTGTTGTATTCAGCGAGCCATTCGTTAATGGAAGCAGCTTCCAGAGCAATATTTTTCTCAAGCTCAACTAAGTCATTGATTAACTGTGCTTGCTGTGTTTTGGAGATTGTAATTGCTTTGGTGAGTTCTTCAAATTCTTTACCAATTTTTGACTTACTTTCTTCAATGAAAACAATATCCTGCTTCATTCGATTTTCAACAACCTCAATAGCTTCACCATTGAAAATTGCTTTTCGCTCTTCTGAAATATCATTTGCTTCCTTCGAAAGATTTCTCAGTATATCAACTTTTTTTGAAACCTCATTCTCAAGGCTATCTGTATGATTTTTAATTATTTCTATAGCATTATATAAATTATTACTATTGTTAATATTTTCATCCAGTCTCTTGATTTTTGATTTCCAGGAACTCGTGAATTCAACCAGTTGATTAACAAAAATCGCATGATTTCGCCTCCAGTTCTCGGCCCAATCTGGATGACTGAAATAATCTGATAAAAAGGCTTCAGTTTCGTCCAATTCAGTTTCTATGTTCATGGACTGTTTATTGAGTCTTTCCTGATTTTCTGCGCATGAAAGAAGAATCCTGTCAATGTCTTTCAACTTGTTTATAAGGCTATTGAAGCCTTTCTCAAGCTTTTCAAAGCTTGATTTATTTTCATCGAAACGCGCTTTTATCGTCTTATAACCTACGATTTCCTCTTGCATTATTGAGAGTCTATCCCGGTAAGCATCGAGTTTTTGTTGAAGATTCAAAGCTTGATGCTCATATTCAACTTCTTCAATTTCAATTTGTTTAACAATTTCATTCCATTGTACTTTCAAGCTTTTTTGGGTTGTTGACTTGACTTCAAGAGAAGCGTTATAATTGTCAATAGAACTTTGAAGCCGCTCGCATGCTTCAGTTAAGGAACTATTTTCGCGCAGCGAAAATTCATAGGTAATTTCATTCTTTTTATGCTCATTTTCAAGATCATTCAATAGTTTGTTCAGCATTGGGTTTTGATCTGCAAAAGGATGATGTGTGCTGCCACAAACAGGACAAGTCTCACCCTCAATAAGTTGTATGCGAAGCGCTTCAACATTTTCAGCTGTTTGAAGCCGCGCAATTTCCAAAGATCGAGCAGAGGTTTCTTTTTTGATTTTTGTATCTGATACCTTTTTTGTTGATTCAGTCAATTGCTGTGTTTTCTGCGTCAATTCCAATTGATCTGATTGGATAAATCGCTGTAGTTCAACAACTTCTTTATCAGCTTTTAACAATGTTTGCCAAAGTGAAAGCGCTTCCTTTGTTTGTCCGGTTTTAGTATCAGTCAAAGCTTTTTCTGTCTCCAAGGCATGAATTGAAATTGATGCAAGCAATTCTGAATCAACGGCCAAGACAGCTTCAAGTGATTTTAAATCTAATTCAATATTCGATTTTTGTGCTTCAAGATTTGTTTTTTCTATTGATGCATCTTTTTGTGAAGTTTCATTTTTCCGTAATTCCTCATGTGTTTTAGCAAGGCTCAAAAGGAATTTCTGACCATTTTCTAGTTTGGATTTAATCAGTTCAAAATTCTCAGCAACAGCTTGTTTGTTTTGGTTGGCTGCTTTCCATTCAGTTAAAGCATCAATTTCGTTGGATATTGCAACTAATTCATCTTGTTTGTTTTTCAGTTTTTTTATTTCAGCTTCAAAAATGAATTTTTGCTCATTAAAATCCTTCTGGGCATTCGTTACTTGCTTAGATTTTTCTTCGAAAAGCATATCAAGCGCTTTCGCCTTTTCCAGAATTGGTTTGGAAATTTCGTATGTATTTTTTTTCTCCTTCAAACTTTCATCTACTACTTTCAGATCTAAAATGAGTTTTTCTTCTGATTGAAGTTGATTTTGGAAAAGTATTTTTAAGTCATTTAAATCCTGTTGTTTATTGTTATTTGACTCCATATATTTTCCCCGTGCATCTACATGGGTTCGGAGCACCTGAACCGCCTCAATCTGCTTTAGATTTTGTTTTCTTACTTCAGCTGATTGCTCTTCTTCCAAAGCCTTCTTCCATTCTTTTTCGGAATCTGATTTTTCCGATTCAAGTTTGCTTAGAGTTGCATGCCAGTTTTTCTCTTTGTCTAATTCGTAAATCTGACCATCTAGCTTCTTTATTTCATCGTTCAGCACTTCTTTTTGCTGACCAAGGTCTTCGATTTGGTCGGATGAGAGAATTTCAACATTTTCTATGCGTTTGTGCAGATCTTTTACAACTTGTTCTGCCTGTCTTGTGTTTTCAAAAACCTTTTTCGATATTTCAGAAAATATAAATGTTCCTGTAAGTTTCTCAAGCAGCGATGCCTTTTCGTCCTTTTCTGCTTTCAGAAAGGCAGTAAAGTCTCCTTGTGCCAGTAAAACCGATCGTGTAAACTGCTCAAAATTAAGTCCGACCAGCCGCTCGATTTCTTTAAGCGTTTCTGTTTTTTTACCTGGATAAACGATGTCGGAGTCAATATTTGTCAATTGCACTGTGTCATTCTGCAAAGCACCTTCAGGCCGGTTGCGTGCGCGTCTGACGCTCCATAAAGCACTATGTTTCTGACCGTCAACACCTACAAAATCAACCTTTGCAAAACCATCCGCTGTTCCATCTCTCAAGATTCCACGAACATCACCCTGACTTATGCTGCTTCCCTTAACATCTTCAATCTCGATTCCACTTTCTTTTCCCTGCAGATATCGGGGTGTTCTAGCATAAAGTGCCAGACAAAGTGCGTCCAGAATTGTGGATTTTCCGGCACCTGTGGCTCCCGTAATCGCATAGATGCCAGCTGATTTCAATGGTTCCTGCAAAAAATTTATTTCTGTCTCGCCTTCAAGGGATGCCAGATTCTTTATGTGTATGGCTAATATCTTCATTGTTTATTCTCCTGCTTGTATCACTTCATTTTCTACTTCATTGAAAAGCTTTAACAGATTATCCGGAATAGTCGAATTATACTGTTTTTGATAAACTCTTGAAAAAACATCAATGGCTTTTAACTCATTGAGATTATCCGGAGCAATAAAAGTTATGGCGTTTTCATTTTCGGCGTTATCAGGATATTTGACATCGATTTTTGCAAGTCTGACATCTTTACCTTCAATGGCTGTCTCTATCTTATGGCGCAAAGCCGGTTCAGGGCCGTCAAGCAACACTCTGACTTCAAGATAGGGTGTCATTTCAGGATTTTCATTCATTTGAGGCAAAGCATCCAGTTCAGCAATCACATTCTGTAATGTCTGATGCTTTCGTGGTAGGCGGAGAAGTGGAACCGATGGGGGGACTTCTAACGTTTGTAAATTGCTCATTTCGCCATTTATAAGTTCGAAAACAACAACCTGATGTTGGTAATGTTGCTCTGAAAAAGACATCGGTAGCGGACTTCCTGAATATCTTATATGTTCTTTACCTCCAATCCTTTGCGCTTTGTGAATATGCCCCAGCGCCACATATTTCAGATCCTCATGAAAGGCCGTAGCAGGAATATACTCAACACCTCCCATAATGAGTCGCTCGGTTTTGTCATGATCAGACAATGTAGCGTTGAGTGCATGCAAATGGCTCATGGCAATCATTGTTTGGTCTTCTTTTACTCTCGCTTTTGCATAGTGGTACAGTGATTCGTAAAGCAACACAACTCCTTCAGCATAAGAGCCTCTGCTACCATAGCTCATTGGATAATCGCCCATGCGCAAAAATGGCACGGCCAGACACCATACTTTTATTAATCCGTTTGAATCTTTAAGTGGGATGATAAACTTCTCATAATCAATCAATCCGTCTTCATTTCGATCTAACAAACCAACAATGTGAATATTTGAAGATTCAAGCAAAGGCTTTGGTGATTCAAGGCGTGAAGCGGAATCGTGGTTTCCTGCAATGATGACAATCTGCAAATCCGGATTTCCCTTTACTGCCTGATTCAGAAATGTATAAAACAACTTAATTGAAGCTGCAGCCGGATTGGACAAATCAAAAACATCACCACTGATAAGCAATACATCTGTCTTTTCATTTTTGATAATTTCAACAAGCCAGTTTAAAAACTTTTGATGCTCATAAGTACGGTCATATTCGTAAAATAATTGTCCAATATGCCAGTCAGAAGTATGCAGAATTTTCATTCAAAAAAATATGATATATTTGAAAAATTGTGTTTTTAGTTTCCCTGCATTGGCATTCTAGCTTTTTGAGTCTTTTTTTCAATCAAGTAAGCACCTCAGAAATGCCAATAAATGGTCAGGTGAAAGTAGAAATAAAAACTAAATTTTAGGATAGATTCATCCGAGTTTTTAGAATATTTCTTCTGAAAACGTTTCTTTTTAAGAATAGGCTCTTTTTTTGAAATTTTCAAGTCTAATTTTGATGGATTTCATGGATAAAATTTGCCAAAGGAAAAAAGTTAACCGTTTTTAAACCAAAAAATGCTATCTTGCACCAAACTAATATCATAACACATGAAGAAAAGAAATTTACCGGTAATTGTAATGCTTATTTTAAGCGCATTTATCATTTCCTGCGGGAGTCCAACACCAAAAGCAACTGAAGAAGTTGCTGTTGAAGTCGAAAAATCGACTCAGGATTTATTTTTTGAGAAGTTTAAACAGCTTGAAGGTAAGAAGTTTCCTGGCAAAGAAGTTTATATTCAGGAAGGACGCGACAGTTGGTCACACCTTGAGCTTGAAATGTATGTCAGGGAATGGAGCAAAGATGTAGTTTATGTGCCATTCCGTGTTGGCGACAACAACTCAAGGACATGGACGATTTTCCGTCAGGACGACAACAGACTTTGGCTGCGCCACGATCACAGACATGAGGATGGAACTCCCGAAGATGTTACAATGTATGGCGGTTTTACTGCTGAAGGAAGTGATTCGTTTAAACAGATTTATCCTGCTGACGAATACACCTGTGAATTAATCAGTTATGCCTGTGACAATGAATGGACAATGATGTTTGACGAAGAAATGACAACTTTCAGCTATATTCTGGCCAAGTCCGGAGTGCTTATTATAAGAGTTGACTTCGATTTGACAAGTCCTGCAGAATAGAAAGCATAAAAAAACCGGTTTCGAAGCCGGTTTTTTATTTTACATTCAATGTGTTGTGAAATCTATTTTGAAACAATCCAATCAATAATTTCCTTATCAAGCGGATCGGTACGGGGACTTTTCATTGCTATGAAATTGCCGTTTTCGTCTATCAGATATTTCTGGAAGTTCCAGCTGACACTAGAATCTTCTTCGCCATTTTTATCTTTCTCTGTAAGCCACTGATAAAGCGGATGCATATCGTTTCCTTTAACAGAAATTTTTGACATCATCGGAAATGTCACTCCATAATTTTCAGAACAAAAAGCTTTGATATCGCTGTTGCTTCCAGGTTCCTGACTCATAAAGTTATTGGCCGGAAAACCAATGATCACAAAATTTTCTCCGCCATATTGCTCATAAAGTTGCTCAAGCTTAGCATATTGTGGTGTGAGTCCACATTTTGAAGCAGTATTGACAACCATTACTTTTTTGCCTTTTAAAGAAGAAAGTGCAAACTCTTTTCCATCAATATCTTCTACAACGAAGTCGTGAAATTTTTGCTGCGCATTCACAGCAGTTACTAACATAATTGAAATCAAGATTAAAAATAATTTTTTCATGAGATTAGTTTTTGAATGTTGATTAAACAGAAGAACTCTTTAATATGTTCACAAATTTGTAATAAAAGATGTAAACTTTTTTACAGCAATGCAGGCTAATAGTCTGAACTTGCTTGCTAAAGCTTTTTTAAGTCAAATTCTGTGAAGTCAAAATCAGGATTATCGAGGAATATTTCCATCGATTCAACTTTTCCGTTGCGATCGAGTCTGAAAGTTACAAAGCCTTTGGGAAGCGATGGCAATGGCTGAAACTCGATTTCAAAAGTGTCATGATGCCAGTGAACCATTGCTCCCAGAAAATCAGGACTGCGCATAAATTCGAGCATAAGTTTGCCATTTTCTTCGCGCACCTGAATTGAATCGTATAATGGACATCCATAAAAACCTGCGTAATCTGAAAGTTTAAGGCTAGGTTTTGTATTTTTAATCCGTTCAGCCTGAATACGTTCGTTTTCCTTTTTTTGACTTTCTTCACCACTCTTAACAAGTGAAAGTATCTCAGCACTCCAGTCTTTTTCTTCTGGGTTGTCGAGCAACACGTCCAGCGTCTGATACATTAGAGGATAATAAAGATTCGACAAAGCATTTGTAAGTATCACAAAACCAATGTTTTCTTCTGGAATGAACAATGTTTGAGAAATCATTCCATCATATCCGCCATTGTGCGAAACAATTTTTCGGCCCAGATAATCCATCAGACTCCAACCCAGACCATATGATTTGAAATGCGTTGAAGGAAATCTTCTCAAAGAGGATTGCATAACATTGTTGATGGTATTTGAGCTTTGCATTTCGAACATTCGTGCAGCTGAGATCATTGATTTTCCATTGAAAGTGCCATTATTGAGGTTCATCTGAAGCCATGATGCCATTTCCGAAGCGCTTGAAATAAGTGAACCTGCCGGCCCCATATTATCCCAGTCCATCCAAGGAATTGCTTTCAGTTTTCCATCAACATAGGTATGTGGCTGCGCAACATTGTCTTTGATGGCCAGTTCACTTACATGCAAAGTTGACCTTTCCATACCCAATGGCTGCATAATGTTTTGTCTTACAAAATCATCCCAGCTGATGCCTGTTACAGCCGGAACTATTTCACCAGCAGTGATATACATAAGGTTTGAATAACCAAACTGTTCTCTGAAACCGAAGGTTGGTTTTAGGTAACGTGATTTTCTGATGATGTCTTCGCGGGTGTAGGTACTGCCATACCAAATCAGGTCGCCAGCGAAAGTTTTCAAGCCGCTTCGATGAGTAAGCAAGTCGCGAATCGTCATGTTTTGAGTCACATATGAGTCATACAAAGCAAAAAAGGGGAGATGCTTCACTACTTTATCATTCCAAGAAATCTTTCCCTGATCTACAAGCATGGCAAGCGCAGCCGCAGTGAAAGCCTTGGTATTACTGGCCACAGCAAACAATGTGTTTTCATCTACAGCTTGCTTTGTGTAGATATCAATCACACCAAAACCTTTTGCGTAGAGCACCGAATCTTTGCTCACAATTGCTATGGCCATTCCTGGAACATTCCAGTTTTCCATGGCTTTTTGATAGTACAAATCCAGAAACTCAAGTTTTGCAGGATGAACCTGCGCTGAAAGTGATACGTTAAAATGTAGCAGGACTACAAAAAAGAGCGGAATGAATAGTTTTTTCATGAATGATTTTCTTTTTTTGATTGAATATGATGATCAATTAAGGACAAAATTTCACCGGCACTTCCCTGAAGAAAATAGTCGGAAATTCTGTTGGTATACATTGAAGGTTCTTTGTTGATTTCGATGATTACTGCACCTGATTCTTTTGCTAATGCAGGAATTTGATTGGCCGGACTCACCTCACCAGAGGTTCCGATAATTAAAAAAACTTTGCATTTTCGTGCAGCATCAATGGATTGTTGGTATGCTTTTTCTGGTATGCCTTCACCAAAGAAAATAAAATCCGGTTTCAAAAGGCCATTGCAATCAGCGCAACGCGGTGGAAGCTGTTCAAGCAAAACACTTTCTGAAGAAAATATGTTATTGCAATAAGTGCATATAAGCCGTGATGTTGTTCCATGAAATTCATAAACCTCATGGTTTCCTGCCTTTTGATGCAGGTTATCAATGTTTTGAGTGATTAATGCATGAAGCAATCCTTCCATTTCCCATTTTGCGAGTACATTGTGTCCGGCATTGGGTTTCACATCCTGAAAAAAATCATAAAAGATTTCTTTTATTACAGCCCACGACTTAAAAGGCTGTCTGAAAAAAAAGTCCAATTCGAGCACTTCAGGATTGTATCGACTCCAAATTCCACCCTCGCCGCGAAAAGGAGGAATACCACTCTCAGCGGAAATGCCTGCACCGGTAAAAGCAACAGAATAACTGCTTTTTATGAATACTTCTGCAATTTCTTTTGACTGCGAATGGATTGAATTCATTTATTTAATATTGATTGATTCAGTTTATCAATAAGGAATTTTTTGTTCAAGTTCCACCCAGGAATCAAATACAATTTTTGCCTCAGCAGCCATGAACTGACTTGTTGGCAGATCCCTTTGCGCTGGATTTAATGGAATCTGTGAATAGATATAGGAGTCATCGAAGCCTGCCTGAGCGGCATCTTCGCGGCTTGCTGCAAAAAACAACTTTGATGGTCGTGCCCAGTAAATAGCACCAAGACACATCGGACAAGGTTCACAACTTGAATATATTTCGCAGCCATCCAACTGAAAAGTATTCAGATTTTTGCATGCATCTCTTATCGCAACCACCTCTGCATGCGCAGTAGGATCGTTATTGCCGGTAACGCAATTAGAGCCTTTTCCAACAATAACGCCGTCTTTCACAACCACGGCACCAAAAGGACCTCCATTAAATGACTTAAGGTTTTTTCTCGCCAGTTCAATGGCTTCTTCCATAAATGAATGCTGTTCAGGCCTTAATTTCAAATCTTCTTTCATCTGAATCTATAATTGATTATCAATTTTTATTCTACTGTTGTTTCCATTTCCCCAATTACCGACAAGACTGGGCTTAGCAGTTATTGTTTTTAAAATTTCAAGAAAAGAGCTTCGTGCAATTGTTTTTGCTCCAAAGCTTCGCAGATGTGGTGTATCCTGTTGTGCATCAATAAGTTCAAACCCATTGGACTTAAGGAAATCAACAAGATAAAAAAATGCTACCTTTGATGCATCTTTTTCGTTATAAAACATCGATTCGCCAAAAAAAGCCGTTCCCAGCGATAATCCATAAAGTCCGCCTGCGAGTTTCCCTTCCTTATACGCTTCCACAGAATGTGCCAATCCCGTTTTATGCAAGTAAATGAAGGCATCACGAAGTTCGGGTGTAATCCATGTACCTTCCGCTTCGCCGCGTAAAGTGTTTGCACAAGCATCAATAACAGCTTCAAAATTTGTATCAAAACTAATCTCAAAACGCTTTTCCCTGATGGTTTTCTTTAAACTTTTTGAAACATAAACATCTTCCGGCTTCAAAACCAGACGAGGGTCAGGCGACCACCAAAGTATAGGCTGGTCTTCTTCGTACCACGGAAATATCCCTTCAGAATATGCTTTAATAAGTCTTTCAGGTCGCAAATCACCACCAATTGCAAGTAAACCCTCAGCGAGAGCAGCATGGGCAGGTGGAAAAACGATTGATTCATTCAATTGATAAATATACATGCCCTGTAAAAACGATTTTAGTCTGTTACAATCATTTTGGATTTTTTCAAGCCTTTTAAAGTCTCTGCATGAACAATGTAAAAACCGCTTTTAAGTCCGGGTGATAATTGCTGACTTTCATTATATATTGCATCAAAAACTATACGTCCTGATGCATCATAAATTTTAACTTTTTCTATTTTCTCGTCACCCTTTGCACGAAGATAGAAACTTCCTTTGTTGGGTTGTGGCAGTATAAATAGTTCATTTTGTGTATCATTTACATATTTTTCAGCTTCTCCAACAGCCTCATCAAAATAAAAAGAAAAGTTTCCGGCCGGGGCTGAAAGGGGATAAGTTACTGTTCCAAACGCTGAAACTGCTTCAAGATAATAACTTACTTTGTCGCCAGGCTGCAATCCTTCGATGATGCCGATGTTTTCAGGACATGCCATATAAACAGGGACTTGTGTATATTGATCTTCAAGATTTTTTTTATAATACAACCACATTTGCTGAAGAGATGCTGTTGACTCGCAATTGCTGTAGATATAAATCTCAGGTGAAAATTGTTGCAGGCCAGTAACTTTTCTGTGTCTGATACGGACAAGATGGGGGGCAGGAACTTCTTTTGTGATGCAGTGGATGGCGCCGCCGAGAGGAGTGAGCATCTGTGCATCAACCATAATAATTTTATAACCTGGCATTGCGTTGGTATAAATTTGCTTGGCCTGAAGATCATACTCAGGAAGTCCGTAAGAGGGTACAATGACAGTATTGTTTATAATGAGTGAATTGGTATATGTCCTCATTTCATCGTTTTGCGTTGTGGCCCATGTCCCATTAGCCTTTGGTGGTGCAGGAATTCTTATAATTTCGTATGGTTTTCCGAAAGCATTTGTCAGGTTTCTCAATATTTCAACATTCGCTTCAATGACCGGATAATCAGGTAAATGATCCGGATAGGATGAAACCAGAATGGTCTCGTAATCCAGGACTTTCATAAACATATCCACATGCTTCCAAATGCCACCACCGCTGTTATTAAGACTTTGAAGAAAAGTAAAATCATGAAGGTTAAACTTGTCAATAAGAATATTTCTGATCATTGCAGGGGAGTAGGCAGGATTTTGCTCATAGACACGGTTCGAAGCAAACCCTCGTTTTAGTCCGTCAAAAATAAGGTTTCCGCCTTCAATTTCCAGTTCCAGGTCGCGCAGCTTCCAGCCCCAGAGATTCGAAATCTGCCTGGGCAATGAATCATCTTTAGGCCTGTTGTAGGCACTATAGCCCATATCCAAAATAAATCTTTCGTTGCCCTGTCCAAAATTGCCATAAAGTGTCATCGGTCCAAAGTCCCTTATCCAAAGCGTTTCGGTGTAGGATGGAATAAAATAGAGGTTTAGCGGAAGAACACCACGACTGTATAAATATTGCCTGATTTGAGTTGTGTCAACCGGTGCTTGTCCCGGATAATAAATTATCCAAACTTTGCCGGCCTGCTGCGCTGCTTTTGCAATATTGGCGGTGATTGAGTCACGCGACGAACTGTAGTCCCACACAAGCATTACGCCTTCATTTTTTTCAAATTCAGCTGGATTGAATACCGCTACCTGCCCAAAAGATGGGGTGAAAAATGAAAATGTGAAAAGAAATGGGAGGATAAAATAACGTAAATGAATTTTCATAAGCTAATGAAGTATCAATAAAACAATTGTTTATTAAACAAACCGGCTGCTAAAGTAATGACTTTTGCAGAATTAAAAACTGTAAAATACAAAATGATGATTGAATTCATCCTGTAAAGTTAGAGATGATAAAGCTTTCCTGTTCACTAAAACTTTCTACACAATTATCATCCCGTTAAGAAATTAGTTAAAAAAATTCATCAAAAACCGGCTGCTTGTCCGTCTTTTCTGGATTCAGAGGCACCATAATACACACCGGTTTTCAGATCGCGAAGGATAGCCTGATAGCCTCCATAACCTCCAACATCAAATTTTATTCTATGACCCATTTTCATCAGTTCTCTGATCGTTTCATAATTAAATCCGGATTCAAGGTTCACCCAACCACCATCTGTCATTGGGTTTCCTGTTGGTTCGGTCGATCCTTCATGACTTATGCGCGCAGCATCTCCAGCTTCCTGCAGGTTCATTTCAAAGTCAATCAGATTGACTAAAATCTGCACATGTCCTTGTGGCTGCATTGCGCCTCCCATAAGGCCAAAACTTAGCCATGGCTGGCCATCTTTTGTTACAAAACCGGGAATAATTGTATGGAAAGGACGTTTACCCGGTGCGTAAACATTAGGGTGCCCTGCCTCGAGAGAAAAAGACTCTCCACGATCCTGAAGCACGAAACCAAGGTCGGTGGGTGTCATTCCTGAGCCCATTCCGCGGTAATTGCTTTGTATGAGTGACACCATATTGCCGGCTGCATCGGCGACAGTAAGATAGATAGTATTATCCGTTTCAAGAATGCCGGCAGGATAACTTTTAGCTGCTTTATCCTTATTAAAAAGCTTCAGTCTATCAGCAGCATAGGACTTCGAAACAAGCTTGTCAACAGGAATTTTCGAGAAGGCTGGATCGGCATAATAGCGTGCACGATCTTCAAAAGCAAGTTTTTTTGCTTCAACAAAAAGATGTACATATTCTTTGCTTCCAAAGCGCATCCCTTTCACATCGAAAGGCTCCATTAGGTTCAACATTTGAAGCACAGCGATACCTTGCGCGTTTGGTGGCAATTGCCAGACATCATACCCACGATAGTTGGTTGAAGCTGGTTTCACCCATTCACTTTGGTGCGAGGCCATGTCGGAAGTTGAGATAAACCCACCATTGGCAGCCATATAAGATGCAATAGTCTCTGCTATCTCCCCTTCATAAAAACTGCGAAATCCTTCTTCAGAAAGCTTTCTGTAGGTATTTGCAAGACGTTGATTCTTAAAGATTTCACCTTTTACAGGCGCTTTTCCTTCTACCAGAAAAGTTTCTGAAAAGCCAGGATAACTTTTAAGCCTGGCTGAATTGAGATTCCAGTAATAAGCAACGACTTCGGTAAGCGGAAAGCCTTCTTCTGCGTAGTAAACAGAAGGAGCAAGGATTTCTTCTACGGTAAGTTTTCCAAATCTTTTATGCATTTCATTCCATCCATCCACACATCCGGGAACAGTGACAGGAATTGGTCCGTAAGAAGGTATTTCCTTCAATTTGTTTTTCTTGAAATAGTCAATCGTAAGCGACTTTGGTGATCTGCCACTGGCGTTTAAGCCGTAAAGCTGTTGCGTTTCTGCATCCCAGATTATCGCAAACAAATCTCCACCAATACCACAGCCAGTAGGCTCGACAAGACCAAGCAAAGCATTGGCTGCAATGGCTGCATCAATTGCATTGCCTCCTTTTTTGAGAATATCCAGTGCAACCTGCGTCGCAAGCGGATGGCTGGTGGCAGCGATACCCTGCTGTGCTATAACTTCAGAGCGTGATGCAAAGTTCTTTCCTGTAACACGATCCTGTCCAAACGCTGTGGCAGAAACAAGTAACAGTATTGATAAAAAAAAGCTGAGTGTTTTCATATTATGTGTTTAATACCTGGTCTAATGATTTAATTACAAGATGTATAGATTCTCTGATTTCATTTTCTGAGATGGTCAGTGGCGGGGCAATGCGAAAAGCTTTTTCATGAAACAGAAACTGATCTACTACCAATTTGTTTTTCTTGAAAGCCTTCATAAGTTGATCAATTTCAATACTTTCTGCAACTTCAACGCCCAGCATCAGGCCTGCGCGTCTTATTTCTTTTATGGCAGGGTGGGGCAGGAGTGCCTCTTCAAAAAGCTTCCCGTTTTGATCCGCTTTGGTTACAAGATTTTCTTCAAGGATAAGCTCCAGTGCAGCCAAAGAAGCAGCGCATGAAACCGGATGTCCGCCAAAAGTTGTTATATGGCCCAATTCAGGATTATGCGTAAAAGCCATCATATTCTCCTTGGAAGAAATAAATGCTCCAATTGGCATACCACCTCCCATGGCTTTTGCAAGACAAATTATATCTGGAATTACACCGAAGTTCTCAAATGCAAAAAGCTTACCTGTACGACCAAATCCCATCTGAATTTCATCAAAAATCAAAATACAACCCATTTGATTGCACCTTTCTCGCAAAGCTTGTAAATAACCTTGTTTTGGCAAAATGATGCCTGCTTCGGCTTGTATCGGCTCAATTATTACTGCTGCAGTTTTGCTGGTTATTTGGCTTATTTGACTGAAATCATTGAAATCAAGCATTCTTGTTGAAGGCACCAAAGGACGAAAAGCATTTTTCATTGTTTCGTTACCAAGCAAACTCAGCGCTCCGGCTGTTCCGCCGTGGTAGGCATTGCGAAAATGTACCAATTCGGCTCTGTTAGTTAGTCTTTTTGCCAGTTTAAGCGCACCCTCAATGGCCTCGCTGCCAGAGTTGACAAAATAAACAGCATTTAAACTCTTTGGCAGGTTTTCAGCGAGTTTAGCTGCCAGTTTCACCTGTGGTGAATGGACGAATTTGCCATAAACCATCACATGCATATAATCGTCAAGCTGCTTTTTTATTGCATCAACAACCCTTGGATGCAAATGTCCAACATTGCTTACAGCCACGCCTGATACTAAATCGATATGTTTATTTCCTTCACTATCAATGAGATATATTCCTTTTGCCTGAACGATTTCAATAGGGTCATTCACCATCGAGGGCAAGCCCATATGCAATTGAAATAACTGTCTGTTGGTCAACATCAAATTTAAATTTAACACAAAATTACCACTATTTTTGCAAGAATTAGGTCGAATTTATAATGGATTGAAAATTCGTTGGAAGCGTTAACTTTGCAGAAATATTATTCTATGTCATCCATTCAAAACAAAGTCGTCATTATCACTGGTGCCTCTTCAGGAATAGGAAAAGCTACTGCTTTGGAAACTGCTTTCAGAGGTGCCCGACTGGTGCTTGCTGCGCGAAGAATTGAAGCACTTATGGATGTTGTTGATCAATGTAAAAACATTGGTGCTCAGGTTATTGGTATTGTGACAGATGTAAGTAAGGATGAAGATTGTCGGATTTTAATCGGAAAAGCAGTCGAACAATTTGGACAGATTGACATCCTGATCAACAACGCCGGAATTTCGATGCGTGCATTGTTCGAAAAAACTGATCTTTCAGTCATTCGTAAGTTGATGGACGTAAACTTTTGGGGAACTGTTTATTGTACAAAATACGCACTCCCGTATTTAATCAAAAATAAAGGATCTGTTGTAGGTGTATCATCTGTTGCAGGTTATAAGGGACTACCCGGAAGAACCGGCTATTCAGCATCGAAATTTGCCATGCAGGGTTTTTTGGATGCACTGCGTGTCGAAAACCTTAAAAATGAACTTCATGTGATGGTTGCCTGCCCGGGTTTTACAGCTTCCAACATTCGAAATACTGCGCTTTCAGCCGATGGAAGCCAACAAGGCGAATCACCCAGAGACGAGTCGAAAATGATGTCGTCAGAAGCTGTGGCTAAATATCTGATAAAAGCCATCGAAAAAAGAAAAAGAACAATTGTTTTGACAACTCAAGGAAAAGTTACCGTTTTTCTAAATAAATTCATTCCTTCATTTTTTGATAGAATGTTGTATAACCATATGGCTAAAGAACATGATTCTCCGTTTAAGTAATTGATTTAGAATTTATTAAGATTTCCTGTTATTTACACTGTGTCTTTTCATGAAGTATGCTATTTTTTCGAGCTTGGTAATCATGTCGTAGTTTTCGACATAAACATGCTTTGGAACCTGAAGGTAAACCGAAGAAAAGTTTAAAATTCCAATTACACCAGAATTGACAAGTATCATACATATTTCACGGGCATAGTCTTTTGGCACCGCTAAAACACTGATCAAGATATCTTCTTTCTTTATGATTTCTGAAATCGTCGAGATATTATAAGAAGGCACATCAGAATAAGCTACAGGTTGGTGGTTATCAAAATGAAAAGTCGCTGCTATCTTTAATTTGTTGGACGGTTGCGAAAAATATTCCGAAACCGTGCGGCCTAGCTCTCCAATACCAACAAAACAAACTTTTTCGGCCTGTTCACCGTCGATGGCATCACCAATACTTTCAATAAGCTTTACAATTTCATACCCTTTATGCACATCGCCAGAAACGCCAATCAACATCAAATCCCGTCTCACATTGGCAGGATTGGTTTTTAAAATTCGTGCAAGATTATGTGAATAAATATATCCATGCTCAAGAAATTGATAGTTCAAAAGCACCCTTCGGTACTGACTTAAACGTTCAACTGTTTTCTCGGGAAGGTTTTTTAGCATGAAAACTAAAATTGAAAGAAATATATAAAACCAGCACGAACAACATAACCCTTGTAGTTCAAAAGTATCATCTGCGGGTTTTCAAAAATTCCTGCATAACCCAATGTAAGTCTGGTTTCCAACATCAAATCAATAGTTGGAGAAAGCTTGTATTTGCCTGCTAATCCAATAATTGCACCGATATCGTAGGTGTTTATCAAATTTGTAGACGGACCACTGAAAATTGCCCTGTAAGTACCTGGTTCATATGTCGGTATGAAACTATTTGCACCAACGGGGTCAAAATAAAACGCTTCATAACCATCGTAATTATTAACCAGCAACAATGAATAGTAGATACCTCCCTGAATATGAATCCCAAATCGATCGTTCCCTCTGTAATAATTCAGAAGAATAGGCAAACTCAAATAATCTGAGGAATAGGTAACATCAAACCCATAAAAGCAATCCCAGCAAACATAATTGCTTGTGTCGTTCAATCTGAATCCGTTGATATAACGCTCCATCCTAAAGGTTCTTCTTTCAAAAACAGCCTCAACCTGAATGCTTAAGTTTCTGGTAAGATTATATCCAAAAATACCGCCGATCTGCATTCCAGGACTGTCTGAAAGTTTGTATGCAAAACTAGTATTCGCGATATCTCCGAAAGCAGCTCCACCAGTAAAACCAATATACCAAGCAGGTCTGGGTGTTTCTGCATTCTGTGCAAAAGCGCCAAAACCAAATAAAATAATTATTGAAATGAGGAGGGTTTTCTTTAGCATTTTAAAATGATAATGAAATCCAGTATACTCCAACAATTAATGAAGCCATTGCACCCGCAATTTGAATTGACTTAAAAATCACCGGTTTAAAGCGTTCACTGGATTGAAATGATACAAATCCAAGTAAAAATGAAAAAGCAATCATTGCTACAACTGTTCCCAAACCAAAACCAATAAGGTAAAAGCTAGAATCAGCAACTGTTGGAAAAGCAAGTGTGGGAAGAATTCCCAATAAGTGAGAAACGCCTGCTAATCCGTGAACAGTGCCAATGGCAATAGCAGAAAAAAACGATTGTTTTACAGGCACTTTATGTTCATGCGCATGCACATTTTGTGCACTATGATTATGCGTATGAATATGTGTATAGCTTTCGCCCTCTTCAGTACTATGCGTATGAGGGTGTTCATGCAGGTGAGGATGCTTCCTTCCAAAAATACGCCACAAAGCCCAAACCCCAATAGCAATAAGAATTAATCCAACGGCAAATTCACTATATTCTGAAATAGCCTCAATAGGCAAAACATTTTTAAAAAAAATAAACAACACGCCAATTAAAAGCATTCCGGCTGTATGCCCCAAACCCCATCCCAAACCAATAATCCACGCTTTTAATTTATTATCAATGGCAAGTGGTGTTACAGCAGCAAGATGATCAGGGCCGGAAACAACATGAAGAACACTTGCGAAAATTCCTATTAAAAAAGGTGCGCTTACCACAAAATGATGATGATGATCTGCATGAAGAAGCATCCAAAGAAAGGTATCGTTCATAAATTCGGCTTTTTTGCAAAAGTATGATTATTCCCAATATCTACCTCTGAATTTTGGTCGGGAGTTTTCGGTTTTTCGGACAGAATCGCTACTTTTGTAAAAAATTCAC
This sequence comes from Bacteroidales bacterium, assembly GCA_030683155.1. Lineage (GTDB taxonomy): Bacteria > Bacteroidota > Bacteroidia > Bacteroidales > F082 > JALNZU01. The sequence goes on along the minus strand of JAUXMV010000006.1, from coordinate 18,160 downwards.
TTGAAAAGATATTTCATCAAATTAGCCTACAATGGCCAGAATTATCATGGTTGGCAATCCCAGCAGAATGCCCATAGTGTGCAGGATGAGCTTGAAAAATGTCTTTCTCTCAAACTCAGGGAAAGTATCAAAATTACAGGATGTGGCCGCACAGATACTGGCGTTCATGCTCGTGAATATTATGCGCATTTTGATTCAAAAACACATTTTGATGAAAAATCGAAAAATGATTTCATTAATCGTTTAAATATCTTTTTGCCTTCAGACATTGCTGTATATGATCTTTATCTTGTTAATAATGAAGCCAATGCACGTTTTGATGCCTTATCAAGGACTTATAAATATTATATAAGTAGAAAAAAGAACCCCTTTAAGAATGACACATCCTTTTATGTTTATGGCAAACTGGATCTGGATGCAATGACACATGCAACAAACCTTTTGTTTGATTATGAAGATTTTACAAGTTTCTCAAAACTTCATACTCAAACAAATAACAATCTTTGCACTATAATGGAAGCCCGTTGGATTGATTCAGAAAGCATGCTGGTATTCGAAATTAAAGCGAATCGCTTTTTGAGAAATATGGTTCGTGCAATAACAGGTACTTTGATCGAAGTTGGGCAACGAAAATTATCATTGGAAGGCTTTAAAAACGTAATCGAAGCCCGCAATCGCGAAAGAGCCGGCTATTCGGTGCCGGCTCATGCTTTATTTTTAGAAAAAGTTATTTATCCGGATGAATTATTTCTTTCCTGGTAAAAAACTAGCCTGAATATTTTGAGAAAAGTTTCAAATATCTGTCCCTTATAGCAACTAAGGCAGCTTTATCAAGATGCTCTTTGTATATACGCACGAGGTCCACTAATTTGTTATCAACAAAGTAATAGGCTGTGCAAGCATCAAAAAAGAGCAAATCTGTATCAAATTTTACCTCTTTTGTTAATTCACAAAAAGCTTTCCATTCAATTTTTTTTGGTATTTCAAAATAACCATGATGGTCTTGCTGCAAATCAAAATACATTCCCTCGCCAAGTTCTTCAAAGAAGAAAAACTTTTCAAGCCTGATAAGACTCTTGATTTTAACTAGATTACGGCTTCTTCTCTTGAAATGAAGGCCAAATTTGATAAAATAATCCTGTAATGTGGCAATCTGATTGTAATTAGCCAAATCGCGAACACGAATAGCACTTACAGGAGGAAAACCAGGTACTGTTATTTCAGCATGAACTGCATCAAATTTAAAGCCCGCAATCTTAATTATCTCATTTACACTACGCAGAATCTCTTCAACTGAATGATGGTCATCTAACATAAGGTAGAGGTATAGTGGCTTTGATCCTGCTCCTTTTTCTTCATAATATCCAAAAAAGGGAGAAACAGACTCAAGCACACATGTGTCCTCTAACAAAATATCATCTTCAATAGTACTCAGTGGCTCTTCCTTTAAGAGGCCACCAAAACGTTCAATTTTAGGTGTTTTCATAAATTAATTTCTAATTAGGTTCTGGCTGTAAAGATAGCCTAACTGTTTAAAAAATACAAGACTATTGCAAGGAATATTTTATTTCAATTTTTGATCAATAATATAAATATCTATATTTGTATGTTCACTAATTCAAATTAAAACCTAAAAGAAAAAACTATGATTGGATTTACACCAGACAGCCGTCAACTCGAAATTCAGGAAAAATATCGTGATTTTGTAAATCGCTGGGTTATCCCTAACCGACTTAAATATGATCAATTGGCCGAGTTTCCATGGGAAGTAGTAAAAGCTGCCTATGATGAAGGAATAATGAATGGGCCAATGCCTAAAAAATTTGGTGGAAATGACTACTCTATCCTTGACGGAGCACTTGCTTCAGAAGAATTGGGCGCAGGATGTATTGGCATTGGTATAAGCATTGATGCCAACACACTTGCATTAACACCTTTATATCTTGCAGCCAACGAAGATCAGCAAAAACGTTTTTTTGGGCAGATCAATGAGCAAAAAGCTGTTGCTGCTTATGCACTAACCGAACCTAATGCTGGATCTGATGTGGCTGGTATTAAATCAACTGCTATTAAACATGGCGACAAATATCTTCTAAATGGGCATAAACGCTACATTACGAACGCCGAAGCTTCCAGTTTCATCACAGTTTTCGCGCTAACCAACCCTGAAAAAGGAGCCAGGAGCTTGACTGCCTTTGTTGTTCCTACTGACTTACCCGGAATCGAAATCAAACCCAGGTTGCAGAAAATGGGCCAGAAAGCCTCCGTTCAAAATGAGCTCATTTTTCATGATGTTGAAATCCCCGAAGCAAACAGGCTGGGTGATGAAGGCACTGGATTTTTGATTGCCATGAAAACATTTGACCGTACAAGAACCGGAGTTGCTGCACTTAGCGTTGGAAACGCGCGCGCAGCCTATGAAACAGCACTTAGCTGGGCTAAAAAAAGAATACAGTTTGGAGCGCCTATCACAGCCAACCAAGGAGTCAGTTTCATGCTTGCTGATATGGCCACAGAAGTCGAGGTAGCACGATTGATCACCTGGAATGCTGCATGGGCTTATGACAACGGTATGAGAAATGCCAGTAAACTATCTGCAATGTCCAAAATGTTTGCCTCAGACATTGGCATGAAAGTGACTACAGATGCAGTACAAGTGATGGGCGGAGAAGGTTACAGCACTGAGTTTGCAGTCGAAAAGATGATGCGTGATGCCAAACTCTGTCAAATTTACGAAGGAACCAATCAAATTCAAAGAGTGGTGATTTCAAAAAATATTTTGAAGTAATGATTTAATGGTCATAATTTCAAAAAAGTCCGCTGCATTCGAATGCAGCGGACTTTTTTGCTTATAAGCATTTTTGATTGAATCAAAATGCTGTCAAATTTCCCTTATTAAAAACAATACCTGTTTTCTTCAATCAGTTTTTCCGCGATTCTTCTGCGTGCATCTTTCACGTTTACAGGATTTAACCTGCAAAGCTGCTGCATTGAATTAATTAGTTCATTTTGCTGCTCTGCAGCGGCAAACGAAACAATAGCATCTATGCCTGATTTCATAATTAATGATGATGACTCGTGGCCAAGCACATCAAGAATATCCCTGAACAGCAAGCTAGCTTCAGTTCCCTTTATGCTTTCCATTTTTTTAACACGCAACATAGTAGACTCAAATCCATAAAGTTGCATCAGCATGTCAGAAAGATTCATAAGCACCTCTTCTTCTTCGGCCAGCTTGCGACCGAAAGCCTCAGAAATGCCAGGAATAAGCATTAAAACTGCTTTCTTTAAATTGTGTACTGCAGCTATTTTTTCATCATAATAGGGGAGACCCTCAAGTTTTTCTACCTCAAAACGTGTATCATAGGCTTCTCTGGCTTTTTCAAAGAGGTTAATTTCATTTTTCATTCCTCTTTTCAACAATGTATCAACAGACAATAAACGGTTAATCTCATTGGTTCCTTCAAAAATACGGTTGATACGTGAGTCACGATAAGCTCTGTCAACTGGCGTTTCTGAAGAAAATCCCATGCCACCGTAAATCTGTACCGCTTCATCAACAACAAAATCAAGGGCTTCTGAACCATAAACCTTCATCAGAGCACATTCTATAGCATAGTCTGCAACGCCTTCAATATTGGCTTTTCCATGCTCAAGGCCTTCAGATTTCAGTTTTAAAATATTATCCTGAATGTCTTTACTTGCACGATAGATCGAAGATTCAGTTGCAAATGTTCGGACAACCTGTTGGGCTAATTTATGCTTGATGGCACCGAATTCAGCAATTGCTTTTCCGAATTGTTTGCGCTCATTGGCATAGTTAACAGAATGAAGTATAGCTCTTTTTGCACCACCAACAACAGTTGCTCCGAGTTTTATACGACCCAAATGCAATATATTCAGTGCTATGCGGAATCCTTCACCACGTTTGCCTAATAGATTCTCAACCGGCACTTTAACATCATTGTAAAAAATCTGACGTGTGGAGGAGCCTTTTATCCCCATCTTTTTTTCTTCAGGATTCATACTGACACCTTCCCAGCTGCGCTCAACAATGAAAGCGCTAAGCACCCTGTCATTATCTATTTTGGCAAAAACGGTTTGCACATCTGCAAAACCACCATTGGTGATCCACATTTTCTGTCCATTCAGGATATAATGCTTTCCATCTTCAGAAAGAACAGCACGGGTTCGTCCAGAATTGGCATCAGAGCCTGCACCGGGTTCTGTAAGACAATAAGCTGCCATCAGTTCGCCTGAGGCAAGTTGAGGAATATATCTTGCTTTCTGTTCTTCGTTTCCGTAATATAAAATCGGTAAAGTGCCAATTCCTGTATGTGCCATAATAGCCACAGAATATGAATATCCTGAACCAAGTGCTTCGTTGGCACGCATTATATTCAAGAAGTTTTGCTCGAAACCGCCATATTCTTCAGGTATAGAAAGTCCAAGCAATCCAAGCTCTCCTGCTTTTTTAAGCAGCGAAGCCATCAAATCTGGTTCTTGCTTATCAATACGGTCAAGATTGGGGAATATCTCTGTTTCCAAAAAATCTTGACAAGATTCTGAAATCATTTTTGTTTCTTCATCAAATTCCTCAGGTATAAAAACATCCTGAATCTCAACATCTTTGATAAGAAACTCGCCTCCTTTTAAAACTGGATTTTTACTCATTTGATCTAAATTAATTTGCGCAAACTTACTACTTTTCATCACACAATTTACTGCAACTACTTTAGCATACGTTATTTAGAAGAACTCTAAATTTGATAGTTCAAAATTAGACCACATTATCACACTAGTAAAACCGATTGAATTTAAAAGGAAAAACACGAACATTTTGTCCGTGTTTTCACAAATATCAGATTAAAAATGGCTTATGAATCAGATTTGACCGATTCCTGTTTTGTAACCTCAATTGTTATATCAGAAGTTTCTTTATTATATCCCAAAAGTATTAAATCACCAGCATGGAGTTTTGTACGGATTATTTCTTCGGCAAGGGGATCTTCTACATACTTTTGAATTGCTCTTTTGAGTGGACGCGCTCCAAATTGTTCATCCCATCCTTTTTCTGCAATATAGTCTTTTGCTTCTGGTGTAAGTTCAAGTTTGTAGCCCAATTCCAGAACACGTTTAAACAAATGTGCGAGCTCAATATCAATGATTTTGTGAATGTCATCGCGAAGAAGCGAATCAAATATTACAACATCATCAATCCGGTTTAGAAACTCCGGTGCAAAAGACTTCCTTAATGCATTTTCAATCACACCCTGCGAATAGGTTGCCTTTGCCATGTTTTTGGCAGAAGTACTGAAACCTACGCCCTGACCAAAATCCTTTAATTGTCGGGAACCAATGTTTGATGTCATGATAACAATGGTGTTTTTGAAATCAACGCGACGGCCTAAGCTGTCTGTCAAAACACCATCATCAAGCACTTGCAAAAGGAGATGAAAAACATCTGGATGTGCTTTTTCGATTTCGTCAAGCAAAACGATAGAATAGGGCTTCCGCCGAACTTTTTCAGTCAACTGACCACCTTCTTCGTAACCTACATATCCGGGAGGAGCTCCAACAAGTCGTGAAACAGCAAACTTTTCCATATACTCACTCATGTCGATGCGTACAAGCGCATCTTCTGTATCAAACATATACTTGGCAAGTACTTTTGCCAGATAAGTCTTTCCAACACCGGTTGGGCCAAGAAATATAAAGGTGCCAATGGGCTTACTTGGGTCCTTCAGGCCGGCACGGTTACGGCGTATAGCTTTCACCACCTTTTTAATTGCTTCATTTTGTCCGATAACAGAGCCTTCGAGATCAGTTTCCATAACAAGTAAACGATCACTCTCATTTTGAGCAATTCTTTGAACAGGAATGCCTGTCATCATTGCAACGACCTCAGCTACATTATCTTCACTAACCTCTTCTCTGTGAATTTTCGATTCTTCTTCCCATTTCTTTTTTGCTTTCTCAAGAGATTCAGTGAGTTTCCGCTCATTGTCACGGAACATTGCTGCTTCTTCAAATTTTTGAATTTGAATCGCCTTATTCTTTTTCAGCCGTGTTTCTTCAATTTCATTTTCAAATTGAATTATCTCCAACGGAACGTGTATATTACTAATATGTACCCTGGCACCAGCTTCATCCAAAGCATCAATAGCCTTGTCCGGCAAATACCTGTCAGACATATACCTGTTCGTAAGCTTCACACAGGCATCGATTGCTTCGGGAGTGTATTTAACAAGGTGGTGATCTTCGTACTTTTCCTTGATATTGTTAAGAATTTCGATCGTTTCTTCCGGGCTTGTTGGTTCAACAAGTATCTTTTGGAAACGACGTTCAAGGGCGCCATCTTTCTCGATATATTGACGATATTCATCAAGCGTTGTAGCTCCAATGCATTGAAGTTCACCTCTTGCAAGGGCAGGCTTGAACATATTTGAGGCATCCAGTGAGCCACTGGCATTTCCAGCTCCAACTATCGTATGAATCTCATCAATAAATAGAATGACATCAGGATTTTTCTCGATTTCGTTCAAAACAGCTTTCATACGCTCTTCAAACTGACCGCGGTATTTTGTTCCAGCCACCAAGGAAGCAAGGTCGAGCATAATAATGCGTTTGTTAAACAAAGCTCTTGAAACTTTGCGCTGAACAATTCTTAAGGCCAATCCTTCGGCAATAGCAGATTTGCCTACACCCGGTTCACCTATTAAGATTGGATTGTTCTTTTTGCGGCGGCTTAAAATTTGTGCAACCCTTTGCAATTCTTTTTCGCGGCCTACAATAGGATCGAGCCGGTTCTCTTCAGCAGCCCTTGTTAGATCTCGTCCAAAATTATCTAATACGGGTGTTTTTGACTTTGTATCGGCTGGCTTTTTAGCACTTCCCGACATCGAACGAGGTTCATCATCTTCTTCAGAAGACTCACCAGGAAATTCCGAAGTTGGCTTTTTTGTTTCAGATTCTTGTCCTGAGAGCATGAAAAGGAGCTCATTTTTGTAAGCCGTGAAATCAACACCTTCAGCTTCAAGATTTTGAGTAATTAGATTGCTTTTATCTCGCAGGATCGCTAACAATAGATGTTCTGTATGAATTATTTCACTATTTAATTCCTTGGCAGCAATATATGTGAATTTCAACGCGCGTTCAGTTTGCTTCATTAGCGGAATATTTGTCACATTGCTGTCAAAAACATTTGGATTTCTGATTGCAGTTTCAATTTTTCTTCTAAAATCTTCTATGTTGATTCCAAGATATTTAAGTACCTGAAGCGCCTTTCCTTCGCCATCACGAACCATTCCCAAAAACAAATGCTCCAGTCCTATATAATTATTACCCAGTCTAATAGCCTCCTCGTGACTATAACTTAAGATATCTCTCACCTGGGGTGAAAATTTTGCATCCATATTCTTTTTCCCTTAATTAATTCAATATTTAACCCTTTTTCGAGATTTTCAGCAAAGCGAAATCTCATAAGATTTTCATTTGCCAAAAGTAAAAACAAAAATCAGTCCAACTTTGTTCGTCTGTCAAAAATATCAACATTGTTTTGTTCACTACATTTGATAAATTTAGCAAAAAATCCACGTCACAGACTTACATTTTTTTCTTACTTTTGCACCTTATTATTAAAGGAAGAAAAACACTAGGTTTGAATGGAAGAAGTATTTGAAGGAGAAAAGATTATAAAGGTCAACATTGAAAATCAGATGAAGTCAGCTTACATCGATTATTCAATGTCTGTGATTGTATCCCGTGCCCTGCCGGATGTTCGAGATGGTTTGAAACCTGTTCACCGCCGCGTTCTTTATGGAATGCTGGATTTAGGAGTGCTTTCAAACCGGTCATACAAAAAGTCAGCAAGAATAGTAGGGGAGGTTTTAGGAAAGTACCATCCTCATGGTGATTCATCTGTTTATGATGCAATGGTACGCATGGCTCAGGAATGGTCTTTACGCTATCCGTTGGTTGATGGTCAGGGTAACTTTGGCTCCATTGACGGCGATAGCCCGGCTGCAATGCGATACACTGAAGCGCGTCTTCGCAAAATTGCAGAAGAAATGCTCAACGATATTGACAAAGATACGGTTGATTTTCAGTTGAACTTTGATGATTCATTAAGTGAGCCAACTGTGCTTCCTGCTTTAATTCCAAATCTCCTTATTAATGGAGCAAGCGGTATTGCAGTAGGAATGGCAACCAATATGCCTCCACATAATTTATCTGAAGTTATTGATGGTGTTGTTGCATATATTGAAAATAATGACATCACTATCGCGGAGTTGATGCAGTACATCAAGGCTCCTGATTTTCCTACAGGAGGTATTATCTATGGATATGAGGGTGTTAAAGATGCGTTTGAGACTGGCCGTGGACGTGTAATGATGCGAGGTGAAGCTATTTTTGAAGAACATAGCGGCCGTGATTGGATCATTGTAACATCTATTCCCTATATGGTTAACAAAGCCGAAATGATAAAGAAAACGGCTGATTTGGTTAACGATAAAAAGTTAGACGGAATTTCCGATATAAGAGATGAGTCAGACCGCAATGGAATGCGCATTGTTTATGAACTTAAAAGAGATGCCATTCCTAACATAGTTCTGAACAAATTGTATCAGATGACTGCATTGCAGACATCATTCAGCGTTAACAATGTTGCATTGGTAAAAGGTCGTCCCAGAACACTCAATCTGAAAGAATTAATCCAATATTTCGTTGAACATAGGCATGAAGTTGTGATTCGACGTACACGTTACGACTTGAAGGAAGCTGAAAAGCGTGCGCATGTACTTGAAGGTCTGATCATTGCTTTAGATAATATTGATGAAATAATTGAGTTGATTAAAGCCTCCAAAAATCCTGAGGAGGCGCGCAATGGTCTCATGGAGCGTTTCAAACTCTCTGAGATACAGGCTAGAGCAATCCTTGATATGCGTTTACAGAGGCTTACCGGTCTCGAAATACAGAAAATCAGGGAAGAGTATAATGAAGTGCTGAACATGATTTTGCATTACAAAGAAATTCTTGAAAATGAAGGTCTTCGCTTTGAGATCATCAAAAAAGAAATGATTGAAGTGAAGGAAAAATACGGTGATAAACCGCGTTCAACCGTTGTTTATTCTCCGGATGATTTCAAAATTGAGGATACAATTCCTGATGAAGCTGTGGTTTTAACGATTTCTCATTTAGGTTATATCAAACGTACTGCATTGAGCGAGTATCGTCGTCAAACCAGAGGAGGAAAAGGAGCAAAAGGTTCTGAAGCACGTGACGAAGATTTTATCGAACACCTCTTTATTGCGACCAATCATAACTACATGCTGTTTTTCACTGAACGTGGAAAATGCTTCTGGATGCGTGTTTTCGAAATTCCTGAAGGATCTAAAACAAGCAAAGGGCGTGCAATTCAAAATATGATCAATATTGAACCTGAAGATAAAGTTAGGGCTTACATCAATGTGCTCAACCTTAAAGATCAGGAGTATATTGATAACAATTACATTATTCTGGTAACCAAGAAAGGTATAATAAAGAAAACCAATCTTGAAGCTTACTCGCGACCAAGACAAAATGGCATTAATGCCATTACAATTCGTGAAGGAGATGAACTTCTTGAAGCCAGACTTACCAATGGCAGTAACGAAGTACTTATTGCTTTACGGTCGGGGAGGGCTATTCGTTTCAACGAATCAACGGTTCGACCAATGGGTAGAAATGCTTCAGGAGTCAAAGCCATCAAACTTGCCAATGAAAAAGATGATGTTATCGGCATGATATGTCTTGAAAATGCTGAAGCCGACATCCTTGTAGTTAGTGAAAAAGGTTATGGAAAACGCTCAGATTTAAATGATTATCGTGTTACGAATCGCGGAGGAAAGGGCGTAAAGACCTTAAACATAACTGAAAAAACAGGAAATCTTATTGCGATAAAAGAAGTTAACGATGCTGATGACTTGATGATTATAAATAAATCAGGTATTATTATCAGAATCGGTATTGAAAGTCTTAGGGTTATGGGTAGAGCAACACAAGGTGTACGCTTAATTAACCTCAGAGCCAACGATGAAATTGCAGCTGTTGCTAAAGTGAAAATAGATGATGAAGAATTGAGTGAATCAGATGGAACTGAAAATGCAATAGAAGATGTTTCAGAAAACCCTATAAATGAATAATATACATTTAACGTATTCTTGGCACAAATAATGTATTAACAATGATTATTATCAACTCTAAACTAAACAATTTATGAAAAGATTGATTATGATTCTTGCCATAGCGCTGATAGGCACAAGCTTGATGGCTCAAAAATCAGAACGAACCAACGCCTTCATGTACAATAAAAATGGTCAGTACGATAAAGCACGCGAAGCTATCGACAAAGCTGTTGAGCATGAAAAAACGCGCGATGATGCGAAAGCATGGATGTATCGTGGTATTATTTACCTCAATATTGTATTCTCTGAGGATTATGCAAACTTAGACGACAAGGCATTAACGAAAAGTCTTGAGTCATTTAAAAAAGCAAAAGAGCTTGATCCTGAAGACAAAATGAAGCAAGCCGCAGAAATTGATCCTCGTATAGAAGTGATTAGTCAGCAATATTTTTCTGAAGCTGTAGAATTGTTTAACGCACAAGAGTTTAACAAGGCATCTTTGAATTTCAAAGAGTCCTATGATGTTGCAAAACTTTTAAATAAAGTGGATACTTTAGCATTATTAAATGCTGGTCTTGCAGCTGTGCGCGGAGAAAATTTTCAGGTAGCTCTGGATTATTATGCAATGTTAACTGAAATCGGTTTTGCTGAACCAGATGTTTACAGAAATATTGCTGCTGCTCATCGTGGATTAGGAAACAACGAAGAGATGATGAAAAGCATCGCTGAAGGTCGTGATAAATTCCCTAATGATGCTGGCCTGATGCTAGAAGAAATTAATGCTTATCTTGCTATCGGACAGGGTGCTAAAGTTGTTGATGACTTAAAGGAACTTGTGGTTAAAGATCCAGAAAACTATTCAATATTTTTTGTTTTAGGAACTATTTATGGTGATGAAACAAACAAAGAAATGTATAGTCTTGAAGTAGCATCCGAATATTATGAGAAAGCAATTAAGTTGAATCCTGAATATTATGATGCAATTTATAACCTTGGCGCCCTTTATATCAATGAGTCAAACAAACTTCAGATTATCGCCAATGATTTGCCACTAACTGCTACAAAAGAGTATGAAAAGATTACTGAAGATGCAAATGTGATTATTCGTAAAGCTTTGCCACACCTTGAAAAAGCTTTTGAGCTTCAACCTGAAAATCAGGAAACAGTTCAGGTATTGAAATCAATTTATGCCAGATTTAAGATGGATGACAAATTAAAAAAAATGAACGAGCTATAGTTCTCTAGTAAAATAAATAAAACAGCTTCTCTTGCAAAAAGGGGAGCTGTTTTTGTTTTGTAACCATTCTATATGAGCAATCAAGATGATTAAAGATATAGTAGGTTTGAAAAATGCTATTTAACATAATATAAATTATCTACAATTTACAAATCTTTTACTTTTAAGCAAAATGATGAATCATTTCAAAATGCATTGAAATTATCAGGTTAATGTCGAACAGTTTCCAATCAGTATCATTATCTTAGCCGACGCAAATTTTGTCTGCATTGTTCTGTAGAGTGAAATAAGAAAAAAATGCTTTTTATGGCCATCAACATCAAAGACATTACTATCAACGACATCCGCGATGCCATTGAGAATGAAAACAAGGAATTATTGTTGGAAATACTTAATGAGTATTATCCGGCAGACATTGCCGAAATTTTGGATGAACTAAGTCTGGATGAAGCAAAGTATATATACGGACTGCTTGGTAAAGAAGAAGGCGCGGCCGTTTTGATGGAACTTGAGGATGATATCAGAGAAAGGCTTATAACGTCTTTCTCGACAAGAGAAATTGCTCATGACCTTATTGATAATCTTGACTCTGATGATGCCGCCGACCTCATCAGTGAATTACCTGGAAACCTGCGTGTTGATGTATTATCTCAAATTACTGACCGCCAACAGGCACAAGATATTGCAGACCTCCTCATCTACCCTGCTGATACAGCCGGTGGTTTGATGGCAAAAGAGCTTGTAAAAGTCAATATCAGTTGGGAGGTTGTAACATGCATCCGTGAAATGCGTAGTCAGGCAGCCGAAGTAGAACATGTTTATTCAGTTTATGTTGTTGATAACCAGAACGTTTTACTGGGATTACTTTCTCTGAAAAGTCTTTTAATTGCTTCTCCACGTGATAAAATCATCGACCTGTATACGCCAGATGTTATTTCGGTGAAAGCTTACCAAAAAGGTGAAGAAGTAGCTCAAATTATGAATAAATATGACCTGGTTGTATTGCCTGTTGTTGATGAAATTGGCCGTCTGATAGGAAGAATTACCATCGATGACGTTGTAGATTTCATTAAAGATGAAGCAGATAAGGATTATCAGTTGATGTCGGGTATCAGTCATGACATTGAAACCTCGGACAAAATTTGGGAAATTACCCAAGGTCGGTTATTTTGGCTTGTCGTTGCGCTGTTTGGTGGTATTATAGGTTCAAGAGTAATATCCAACTACGAACAACAAATCAGTATTAACCCAGAAATGGCATTCTTCATGCCACTTATTGCTGCAATGGCTGGTAATGTTGGAGTGCAATCTTCAGCATTAATTGTTCAGGCTTTGGCTAACAATTCTTTGTCAGGCGGGGTTCTTCCAAGATTATTCAAAGAGCTCACTGTTGGTTTAATCAATGGCCTCGTCTGCTCTGGACTGTTACTTGCTTATAGCTTGATTTATACACCTTCTTTTGCCTTGAGCATGACGGTGAGTGTTTCGTTACTGACAGTAATTTTGTTCGCCTCTGTTTTTGGCACTTTCGTTCCACTGATGCTTAATAAACTAAAAATAGACCCTGCTTTGGCAACAGGGCCATTTATTACGACATCGAACGATATTATCGGGCTCTTTATTTATTTTATGATTGGTAGAATGATGTATGGGATGTTTTAATGAACTACGCTTTTATAAACAACTGTAACGAAGTCATAAAATAGCTTTCATTTCTTTTGATCTGAAAATAATTTTTCAAATTTTTCGAGTTTTGGAACAATTACAAACTGACAGTATCCCTGATTAGGATTGTTGTTGTAATAATTTTGATGGTAATCCTCTGCTTTGTAGAACTTTTCAAATTTAGTAATTTCAGTCACTATAGGTTTGTTCCAAATTTTTTCAGTATTTAACAATGTCTTTAACTTTGTGGCGGTATTTAGCTGTGCATCATTATGATAGAAAATTGCAGACCTGTATTGGGTTCCAACATCAGCTCCCTGTCTGTTAAGTGTTGTAGGATCGTGTGTTTTCCAAAAGACTTCCAGAATTTTTTCAAGAGAAATCGCTGAAGGATCGAATGTAACCTGAATAACTTCTGCATGACCAGTTAAACCAGAAACTACCTCTTTATAGGTAGGATTTGAAATTTTTCCTCCAGAGTAGCCCGATTCAACCTTTTCAACACCTTTAAGACGTTGAAAAACAGCTTCTGTACACCAAAAGCAGCCTGCTCCCAATGTAATTGTTTCTAGATTTTTATTTTGTGACATAACTACCTGCTGACTTAGAGAAATTAAAATTATTAATGATGCGATTTGTTTCATTTTTTTCGTTTAACTAAATAACACTTATAAAAAGAAATTGTTGAAGCATACTGCCTTAATTTTTTATTAAATTTGCTCAACACCAATTAGCAAAGAGTTTTATTATAACTACATAAATATCAAATATATGAATCTTGAAATTATTGGAAAAGTTGTGCAATTAGGTCAGCGCCAAACAGGTGATGGACGCAATGGCACGTGGGTAAAACAGGAATTAATTATTGAAACAGAAGATCAGTACCCCAAAAAAATATGTCTGATTTGCTGGGGCGAGCTTGCTGATTCAGCAAAATCCTTTGTCACAGGCGATAAAATAAAGGCGGGCATCAATATTGAATCCCGTGAATACAACACCAAGTGGTATACTGATGTAAAAGTATGGAAATTTGAAAAAATTGCAGCTGGTTCAGCTCCACCTGAAGAACCGCCATATCCACAAACCTTTGAAGAAGCGCCCTCAATAGAGGATGATCTCCCTTTTTAGAAAAAATACTACTTGAAAAGTAAGACTCCTGCCTTATTGGCAGCTTTGAGCGCAAACTTAATCTACGGGATAAATTATGTCGTAGCTAAAGGAATAATGCCCGAATTTCTTCAGCCCAGAGCGATAATTTTCATTCGTGTAATTGGTGCAACAATCGTATTTTGGTTGATTTCGAGCTTCTTAAAGTCTGAGAAAGTTGCCGGCAAAGATTTGAGAACAATCGCTATTGCATCCATTTTTGGTGTGGTTGTCAATCAAATTTTATTCTTCGAAGGATTGAATCTCTCAACTCCTATCAATGCAAGCATAATAATGATTTGTGTTCCGATTGCAGTGCTTGTATTTTCAAAGCTCATTCGAGGAGAAAAGCTTAGTCTGATTAAAATCATTGGAATAGTTTCGGGAACATTAGGTGCTGCGCTTTTAATCCTTGACGGAGGCAGATTAATACTTAGCTCATCCACAGCTATTGGCAATTTGTTAATCGTTATCAATGCTAGCTCATACGCACTGTATCTCGTTATGATTAAGCCAATGATGATGAAATACAAAGCAATTACGGTGATGCGATGGGTTTTCCTGTTTGGTGCAATTGGAATTTTGCCATTTACAACACATATTTTTCTTGATTCCAATTGGGAAGAAATACCATTAAACATATGGATTTCAATAGGATATGTAGTTGTATTTACAACGATTCTTGCCTATTTGATGAATAATTACTCTCTGTCCAGAATTTCTCCTACGAGTAACAGTGCATTTATTTATTTGCAACCTCTTTTCGCTACTGCCATTGCGATGGCCTTTGGCAAAGATCGCCCAGCAATAGAAATGATTTTGCCTGTTGTACTTATTTTTCTTGGGGTTTATTTTGTGAGTTTTTATGGTCAACTAAAGTTTAAGTCCTTTTTAGGGAAAAATAAGGTTCAGATAAAAATTGACAACTAATACATCATTTGAGTTATTTTTGTGATTGTCAATGGAATTTTTTCAGTTTGACAATAAGTTTTAAATCAATTTATTATGAAGGTTTTACTATTTGGAGCGTCGGGTTTAATTGGAGGTTTTCTTCTTGAGGAGTTGTTACAATCCAAGGATATTTCTGAAATAAAAAGCTTTGGCAGAAAAGAGGTTTCCGTTAAACATCCCAAACTGAAACAATATGTGATTGATTTTGAAAATTTGGAAAATTTCCAACATCTTTTTGAAGGTGACCTTTTGTTTATCTGTCTTGGCTCAACAATTGCAAAAGCAGGCTCGAAAGATCAATTTCGAAAGATAGATTTTCATTATCCTCTTCAAATCAGCAAATTAGCTTCAAGAAAAGGAATTAATAAAGTTGTTGCCGTATCAAGCCTGGGAGCAAATATTAAATCAGGTAACTTTTACTTAAAGACAAAGGCGGAAATGGAACAAGCTCTTTTTGAGTCAAAAATCCCAAAAGTGGTAATTGTTCGACCAAGTTTATTGTTAGGGCCTAGAAATGAGTTTCGTTTTGGTGAAAAAATCGCTGAATTTCTCGCTGGCATTTTGGGTTGGATGATGGTTGGTAAATTGAAAAAATATAAAGCCATAAGTGCTCATGTTGTTGCCAAATCAATGCTTTATCTAGCTCTGAATGAACAAGAAGACTCAATTTTTGATTCAGACATACTTCAAAAAATCGTGAATGAAAATCAAATAAAAATCTAAATATGTGCACTAAAGACATCCCATTGCTTTCAAATATGCGAAAGGACAGGTTTTTTCTTTTAGCCGGACCTTGCGTAATTGAGAATGAAGAAATGCCATTTATAATTGCTGAACATCTACTTGATTTATGCAAAAGTTTTGAAATTCCGCTGATCTTTAAAGCATCATATAAAAAAGCCAACAGGTCAAGACTGGATTCATTTTCAGGAATTGGTGATCTGAAAGCATTGGAAATTTTGAAGCAAGTCGGAAAAACTTACAATATTCCAGTTGTAACAGATATCCATGATGTGCGTGAAGCTGAAATGGCTGCTGAATATGCCGATGTACTTCAAATTCCAGCTTTTTTATGCCGTCAGACCGAATTGCTTGTTGCAGCAGCTAAAACAGGAAAAATTGTAAACATTAAAAAAGGTCAGTTTCTTTCCGGAAAATCAATGCAATTTGCGGTAGATAAAGTATATACCTCAGGAAATAAGCAAGTTATGCTTACCGAAAGAGGTAATTCATTTGGATATCAGGATTTGGTTGTTGACTTTCGAAATGTTGCTGACATGAAGGAAATTGGTGTGCCTGTTATTGTTGATGTTACGCATTCATTACAACAACCCAATCAGGAATCAGGAATTACCGGAGGAAAACCATCTTTGATCGGACTAATTGCAAAAGCTGGCATCGTTTCGGGCGCTGATGGCATCTTTATGGAAACACATCCTGATCCAGCCAACGCAAAATCTGATGGAGCTAACATGCTGCATTTAAGTAAAGTAGAAGAATTATTAGAAAAATTAGTAAGAATAAAAGAGGCCATCAGCAATTAGTGCCAACCTTTTACTTGAATTGTCCTAATTTTGAAGTTAATGGTATAAAGGTCAGGCATTAAGCATTCTCAAAATTAATATCATTCACGTTTTACAGTTGTTATAAAACCTGTATTCGGATCGAAAACAACCCTGGTTTTACTAACAGGTGTAATTGAAAGAACCCCAAGCTGACTAAAACTAAGTCTTTCTTTGCCGAGTATTTTACCTTTATACATAACACTTACGTCAGCTGCATCCGGAATTCGGTAATAAAGGCTGTTTGATAGACGCGATTTACCTACATTCTTATTATCGTCATTCAATATGGAAGTAATCAGCAATGGTTCAAAAACAATTTGAAAGTTTTCTCCTTTAGCACTATTTTCAAGTAAGCCGGCAGTTTCAGAGAATTTTGCAATATTTTGAATACCCTTACTTTCTTTGTCAGGATAATAATAAACCGTTTGTTCTACAATTGATCGTACTTCTTTGCCAAGAAAAAGGCTGATATATTCTTCTTCAAGATTTTGAAGTTTTTGATCCATGTAAATTATACTTTGTCCATAATTAACCTCTTGAAAACCAGTAATTAGATTAAAACGGTTGTCACGAATTTTGTGAATAAAATCTGCAGCGGCACGAGCTTTTTGTTCAGGATTGCGATCAACCCAAGCAGATTGAAGGATATTTCGACGAATAACAGTCGTGTCTATTGTAATTTTTCTTATAATGGTATCGATTCGTTGATATAGGTTTCTTTCAGCAAAATAGTGAAATCGTTTATCGGAAGGTGCATTGACGAATGTTTTTTCGATGCTGCTTTGTCCTTTTACCCGAGACTGCTGACTATCATCGGCACTCATAATGATGCCATTGGCCTGAAGATCAAAGACAAGACTTCGGGCATCTTTTGAACCTCTTTCATCAAATTCAACAAAAAACCATGCTTTAGGATCAGGCTCTGTGATTCCTGAAATTATGACATCTATGATGGAATAAATTGTTTCATCTTGCTTTACAAAATCATCTATACCCAGAATTTTCGATGAAAACTCACTGTATGGACCTTTGAACCTTTCATTTTTTTCAATAATTACGTCAATTCTGACAGCATTTCGGGGCAAAGCATAATAAAATCCTGCTGCATCAGAAGATTTAGATCCCACATTTGCAGGTGTTACAAAAATTTGAGCCTCAAGAGAAGCGCTGATAAAAAACAAAAAAACTACAAGTAGTTTGATGTATAATCTTTTCACTTTCATGGTTTCGATGATTAAAGTCCAAAGTTACAAAAATATGACATGTTGGATCCATAATAACCAAAAAAGGGCTACTTATTATTTTGATGTGCTGGGGATAATAATTACCTTAGCATAAAAAAAGCAAAATGACAAAAGATGATCTTTTTAAAGAGTTGTTAAGCCTTGTAGTTCCAATAGAAATCACACAGGATTTTGAGTTAAAGGAGA
>JAUXMV010000005.1 GCA_030683155.1 Bacteroidales bacterium | reverse complement strand
ATGGGGTAAGCCAATTTCAACTCCAAACGTTTTGTTGAATATACGATGTCATATTCTTCAAAAATCCTGTTTGTCACTTTACAACTGAATAAAAAAAATGACAAAAAAATAGTTATCCATGTTAAATGAACCATCAGCTTGTAATTTGGTTTTTTCATTTTGATTGAATATAATTATCTGTCTGGGTGATATTTACCAGCCACAAACCGGCTGAAAACCGCCTCCAGAACCTATTCTATTGCAATATTGCCCTGCTAAATAAGTGAATAAGTTTCAAAATATTTCGATGCATTTTCTGTAATGCATATATGAATTAATGGTTGCGCGGGTCTTTTTGTCAAGACTGAAGACAACATTGCTTTAGACATTGATCTTATATCTCAGCGATAGGTTCAATGGTTGGATCGTGCCAGCTTGCGTAGGTGGAATAGGATTTTGCAATGCGCATTACCTCACCTTCGAGCAATGAAGGATCGATGCTTTTAATTTTCTTTGCCGGCACTCCCGCATAAACACTGCCGGTTTCAACGATGGTGCCTTTCGAAATAAGCGCACCGGCAGCCACAATAGAATTGCTTTCCACTACAACGTCATCCATTATGATTGCACCCATTCCTATAAGCACATTGTCGTGAATGGTGCAGCCGTGGATAATGGCATTGTGCGCAATCGAAACATTGTTGCCGATATTTACCGGAGATTTTTTGTAGGTGCAATGCACAATGGCTCCATCCTGAATGTTTACATTATGGCCTATTTTGATGTAATGAACATCGCCGCGAACAACAGTATTAAACCAAATACTGCAGTTGTCGCCCATTTCTACATCGCCCACTACGGTAGCGTTTTCTGCCAGAAAACAGTTCTTCCCAAATTTGGGGGCGATGCCTTTGATGCTTCTTATAAGTGCCATGATCTATGTGTTATTAAGCGGAAATTTCATATTTCAAAAAAAACAGTGATGTTTCAACAGACTGAAATAAAGTGCATTCTGAAAATCAAAACTTTTTTTCAAACACGCGAAACAATGTATTCAAACTGTTTTACTCTTTTCGGGGATAGTTGATGGTGAAATGAAGGCCTATGCTTTCCTTTCTTTGCGATGCATATTTGATAATCAGATACGCCACATTAATCATGTTGCGCAATTCGCAAAGTTCTACCGAAACAACCGACTTATCGTAAAGGTCTTCTGTTTCTCTGTGAATGATATCAAGTCTTTCAGCGGCTCGTCGCAGACGAAGGTCCGATCTTACAATGCCAACATAATTACTCATGATGGACTGAAGTTCCTTTCGCGATTGCGTGATTAGGATCATTTCTTCATTCAAAACAGTGCCTTCAGCGTTCCAGTCGGGAATTTTTTCATTGAGTAAAGTCTTTTCAGCCACTTTTGTTGCATCGAGACTTGCACGGTGCGAAAAAACCAATGCTTCGAGCAGAGAGTTGGAGGCAAGCCTGTTGGCGCCATGCAAACCTGTAGATGCTACTTCGCCTGAAGCATACAGGTTTTTTATGCTGCTTCGTCCGAATTCATCGGTTTTAATTCCTCCACAGATATAATGTGCTGCCGGCACCACCGGAATCATTTCCTTTAAAATATTGATTCCTACGCTCAGACATTTGGCGTGAATGCCCGGAAAATGAGCCAGAATTTCAGTTTCAGTAATATGTCTTGCGTCAAGATATACATGCTCACTTCCCGAAAGTTTCATCTCATTGTCTATCGCACGTGCAACTACATCGCGCGGTGCAAGTGAACCTCGCTGATCATATTTGTGCATGAACTCCTTGCCCGAAATATCCTTCAATATTGCACCCGCACCCCTCATCGCTTCGGTGATGAGAAATGATGGTCTTTCTTTTGGATTGAACAGGGAAGTGGGATGAAACTGAATAAATTCCATATTGTCCACAATACCTTTTGCACGGTAAAACATGGCAATTCCATCGCCAGTTGCGATTACCGGATTTGTTGTGGTTTGATACACATTGCCCGCTCCACCGGTGGAAATCATCGTCGTTTTTGAAAGTACTGTTTCGATGATTCCGGTCAAAGGATCAAGCACATAAGCACCGAAGCACTGTATGTCGGGATGCGACCGTCGTACAATCCTTCCCAAATGATGCTGTGTGAGCAGGTCGAGGGTGAAATGGTTTTCAAGGATTTCGATGTTCGGATGTGCTTTAACTTTTTCCGTTAGCGCACGTTGTATCTCTGCTCCTGTATTGTCCTGATGATGCAAAACCCTGTACTCAGAATGACCTCCTTCACGTGCCAGGGAAAACCTGCCGGTTGGTTCCATGTCGAAATGTGTTCCCCATGCAACGAGTTCTTTCACACGTTCAGTAGATTCGGTGATTGTCATCCTCACCGTGTTTTCATCGTTCAGAAAACATCCTGCAACCATAGTGTCTTTGATGTGCTTTTCGTAGGTATCAGGGTTGTACATCACAGCAGCGATTCCACCTTGTGCATACCATGTGGCGGTTTCGTTGATTGAAGTCTTGCTGATAATGAGCACCTTACCCTTTTCTGCCACCTTAAGCGCATAACTGAGACCAGCTATACCGGTTCCAATTACAAGAAAATCTACTTTCCTGTTCATGGCCTAAAGATCAAGTAAAACTTCGATCGGGTCTTGCGAGCCGAAGAGAATTTTTGTTGGATTTTCAAGCATTTCTTTCACTTTTACCAGAAATCCGACCGACTCACGGCCGTCGATGATTCTGTGGTCATAGCTTAATGCAACATACATGATTGGGTGTATCTCAACTTTTCCATTCACTGCCACCGGGCGCTCAACAATGTTATGCATTCCCAGAATGGCCGACTGTGGTGGGTTGATGATAGGGGTTGAAAGCATCGAACCAAAAACACCTCCGTTGGTGATAGTGAAAGTTCCTCCAGTCATTTCTTCGAGTGTGAGCTTGTTGTCGCGGGCTTTTGTTGCCAGTTTTTTTATTTCAAGTTCTATCTGTGCAAGCGACAAAGTCTCTGCATTGCGTATTACAGGCACGACCAGCCCTTTGGGCCCTGAAACTGCAATACTGATATCTGCATAATTAAATGTAACTATTTCGTCTCCGTCAATCTGTGAATTCACCTGCGGAAACATGGCTAGGGCTTCCGTAACAGCCTTGGTGAAAAATGACATGAAACCCAATCCTACATTGTGTTTCGTCTTGAATATTTCTTTGTATTTGCTGCGTATTTCCATGATTGGCGTCATGTTCACTTCATTGAAGGTGGTGAGCATGGCAGTCTCATTTTTAACAGAGACGAGTCTTTCTGAAAGTTTCTTGCGAAGCATACTCATCTTTTTGCGATCCATGTCGCGAGTGCCTCCCCAGGATGGGTTCGAAAAGCTTGTTGCTTCAGTTCCTTTTGGAGACGGCAGACTGCTTTTATTTTCCTGATAATACTGAACGTCTTTTTTGCTCAGCCTGTAATGTTTGAAGAAATCCAGCAATTCAGCTTCACTTATATTTTCACTTTCCATCATCTTGCGGGCAAGCGGAGAGAGGTTAAGCTGATTTTCGGCTGAGGCAGCAACGATTTTCTCTACTTTTGGCTCAGTTTTTACAGCCTTTGTTTCTGCCGGTTTTGCAAGCTCAGCAGCACTTTTGGGGGCTTCGGCCGGTTTTGCATTCTCGTTGGCTGTTCCGACTCCGGCTTCAATAGTGGCTATAACTGTGCCTACATCAACCGTTTCGCCTTGTTGCACTTTAAATGAAATGGTGCCTGAAGCTTCAGCAGCAATACTTAAGGTAGCCTTGTCAGAATCAATTTCGGCTACATCCTGATCTTTTTCGACAAATGTGCCATCTTCAACGAGCCAGTTTGACAATTGCACCTCGGTAATGGATTCACCGGGACTTGGAACTTTTATTTCTATCGTCATATTCGGTAATTATTTCTTTGATTTCTTCTGTTGTTTTCTTTAGTAATGGGTTTAAAATTAAACCTTTAAAAAATGAAAAACAACAACAATCATTTATTTTAGTTTTTTCTCTGCAGAGTGGAATTTACTGTCTATCATTTCAACATCCATTTCTTTGAGTTCTTTCTCAAAGGAACGCCATTTGTTACCAATACAAATCATGCCGCATTCTTTGTGCACCAACGGACAGTCGCATGATTCAAAGGCTTTGTCGATGATTTTCTGATGCCTGATAACATGAAATTTAGAGGAACCCGTGGCAGGACTTCCGCTTTCCGGTCGGGCAATCAGACGAAGATTGACATCCTTAAACTCATGGTGGATGAAACGCCATGCACCCATATTCAACGGTTCTTCCTGAACCCAAAGATAGGTTTTGGCTTCTGAATACTTGGCAATGATTTCGTTCATCTGGTTTTTTGGCAAAGGATAGAGTTGCTCAAGACGCACCAATGCAATGCTTTCATCTTTGCGGTTTTCTCTTTCTTCGAGCAAATCATAGTATATTTTTCCTGAACAGAAAATAACTTTTCTGATGTTTTCTATTTTTGCCCCCCCATCGTCAATCACTTCAAGGAAACGGCCTTTAGCCAGTTCATCGAGGGATGAAACACAACCTGGATGGCGCAACAAACTCTTTGGCGTGAATACTATCAGAGGTTTTCGGAAAGGTCTTTTCAGCTGCCTGCGAAGGATATGGAAGAAGTTGGCCGGGGTAGTGCAATTGGCTACCTGAATATTGTTTTCGGCACAGAGGGTAAGAAACCTTTCGATGCGACCACTCGAGTGCTCCGGTCCTTGTCCTTCATAACCATGGGGTAAAAGAACAACAAGGTCGTTCATGACATTCCATTTTTCTTCTGCACTGCTGATAAACTGGTCGAAGATAATTTGTGCGCCATTGTTGAAGTCGCCAAATTGCGCTTCCCAGATGGTCAGGGTATTTGGGGAGGCCAGTGCATAGCCATATTCAAAGCCAAGCACACCATATTCCGAAAGCAATGAGTTGTAGATTTCAAATGGAGCCTGTCCATCTCCCAGATTTCTTAAAGGAGTGTATTCCTGCTCCGAATCTTCAACGCGCAATACGGCATGACGATGAGAAAAGGTTCCCCTCGCAACATCTTGTCCGCTCAACCTTACGGGATGCGCCTCTGTGAGAAGACTTCCGTATGCAAGCAATTCACCCATAGCCCAGTCAACCTGATTTTGATTAAAAACCATGTCGTGTCTTTGTTCCTGCAGTTTGATTGTTTTGCGGAAAAAGTTAAGGTCTTCCGGCAGCTGTGTCAGTTTTAGCGCTATCGCTTTCAGCTTGTCCAAATCAAAACCTGTTTCTGGCGAGCTATGGAAATCATCTTTATTGGCTTTTCTGATGCCTTCCCAGGTGCTTTTCAGGAAGTTTGTGATATGCGATTTTTCTTTCTTTCTTGCGCCGGTAAGACTTTCTTCAAGCGTATTTAAATGTTTTGCTTCAAGTGCGTCAATCTCTTCTTGCGAAATTACACCTTCCTCAAGGAGTCTTTTAGCATATATCTCCCTCGGATTGGGATGCTTTTCTATCACCTTATATAATATGGGCTGCGTAAAACGGGGCTCATCGCCTTCATTGTGGCCATATTTGCGGTAACAAAGCAAATCAACATACACATCTTTCTGGAATTTCTCCCTGAATTCGAGCGCCATCTGAACAGCATAAACGACAGCTTCCGGATCATCACCATTTACGTGAAAAACAGGTGATTGGGTTACTTTGGCAACATCAGTGCAATACACGCTTGATCGTGCATCAAGATAATCTGTAGTGAAGCCGATTTGGTTGTTGATCACAAGATGGATAGTGCCACCGGTCTTGTAACCTTTCAGCTCCGACATCTGCGCGCCTTCATAAATAATTCCTTGTCCGGCAATGGAGGCATCGCCATGAATCAATACAGGCGTTACTTTTTTGAAATCACCATTATATATAAGGTCTGTCTTTGCACGTGCAATTCCTTCCACCACAGGGTTCACTGCCTCCAGGTGCGAAGGATTGGGGGAGAGGGTAAGCTTGACGATTTTTCCATTGGTAGCTTTGCGCTCAGCAGTATAGCCTAGATGATATTTTACATCACCCAGCAAAGTTTCATCTTCATATTCCTTTCCTTCGAATTCACTGAAAATCTCAAGATAGGGTTTGCGCATGATGTTGGTAAGCACATTCAGCCTGCCCCTGTGTGCCATTCCGATAACAAATTCCATCGTTCCCAGTTCAGCGCCTTTTTCCATGATGGCGTCAAGAGCCGGAATGAGTGACTCGGCGCCTTCAAGAGAAAATCTTTTCTGTCCGGGAAACTTTTTATGAATGAATTTTTCAAAGCTGACAGCACGGTCGAGCTTTTGAAGAATATATTTTTTATCTGCAACGGTATGGCTTGGCATATTGCGGCTCAATTCCATACGGTTGAGCATCCACTGAACAATTTCGAGGTTGCGGATATACATAAACTCAGCCCCAAAAGAACGACAGTATGTCTGATGCAATGCTTCAATGATTTTTGAAAGTGAAACAGCGCCAAGACCTATTTCTTTTCCTGCTTCAAAAACCGTGTCAAGATCCTGTTTTGTCAGACCAAAGTTTTCAATATCCAGTGTCGGGAAATACTGCCTGCGTTTTCTTACAGGATTTGTTTCGGTGAAAAGATGCCCGCGCTTGCGATATTCGTCAATCAAGGCAAGTACCTTAAACTCACTGGAAGTTTTGACACTCGCTTTTGGTGCGGGAGCATAGCTTTTTACTGCAAAATCAAAGCCAGCAAAAAACTTGCGCCATTCAGCGTCAACACTGTCAGGATTTGCCTTGAACTGTTGATACAACTCCTCAATCACTGAGGGATCGCTACTGTTGAGAAAGGTATAATTGTCCATGAAAATCGGCACTATTGAATGAACTGCAAAAGTAGGAAATAATTCAGGATGTGGAATACCAGAATCCTGATTGACCTTGTATTAGCAACAAAAAAAAAGAGGCTGAAGGATAACCTTCCGCCTCTTATGTTTTTCACACCGGTTATTCTTATTCGGGGATGATGGCCTCAACAGGACAAACATCAGCGCAAGAACCGCAGTCGGTGCACAAATCAGGATCAATTACATAGATATCACCTTCACTGATAGCGTCAACAGGACACTCGTCGATACATGTTCCGCATGCGGTACAGTCGTCAGTAATTTTGTATGCCATAACTCAAATGTTTTTAATTGTAAAATTATTTCGATGCAAATATATATAAGATGAATCACTTTCGAATGCAAAATTTATAATTTATAGCAAATCTAAATTATGAAGCTTGTTTTTTTTCTTTTTCTGAGCTGAATAGTTAAAGCTGTCGTTTTCATGTGTTTTTATTTCTTGTGTTCAGTTTAGCCTTGGTAACGATATGATTTTCACTGTGGCTTCAACCAAAATTGATGGATTGTTTTTTCTTTTAAATACACTTCGACCCTGCTATTTGCATGAAGATGAAAAAATAAATGGTCGCTTTGCTTATTTGAAATTTAGACTGATTATAATTTAGCTTTATAAATAATAATCAGACGATTTTGAAAATGCTCATAAATATCAGATATATAATGACATATGAAATTTATTCTGATTTTCGCAATCGTTTACATTCGTCAGACAACACTCGAGGCTTCAGTCTGCATCTCTAAATATTTTAACTTTGCAGCAAAATTAAAAATCTCTTTATGACAAGCAAGAATAGCAAGGTTATTGAGCTTGAACAGGTGGTAATCCGTTTTGCCGGTGACTCCGGTGACGGAATGCAGTTAACGGGTTCGCTCTTCTCCGATTCAACGGCTTTTGCCGGGAATGATTTTGCCACTTTTCCGGATTACCCTTCTGAAATAAGGGCTCCGCAAGGAACAGTTTCCGGGGTTTCCGGTTTTCAGATCCATTTCGGTCAGAAAACTGTGCACACTTCCGGCGACCTGGCAGATGTGCTCATAGCCATGAATCCGGCTTCCCTCAAGGCAAATATGCGTTGGGTCAAGGAAGGTGCAACAATCATCCTCGACAGCGATGCTTTTGTTGAAAAAGGTTTCGAAAAGGCCGGATATAAGTCCGATCCTACATTGGATGGCAGTTTGGATGGCTTTAAAGTTATCAAATCGCCCGTTACAACCCTGACTAAGGAAGCTGTTAAGCACCTCGATCTGGATATGAAAACAACCCTGAAGACGAAAAACATGTTCGCATTAGGGATTGTTATGTACATGTTTAACCGGGATATTGAGCTGATTAACAAGTATTACGAGAAAAAATTCAAAGCCAATCCCTTGGTTGTTGATGCCAATAAAGCTGTACTTGCTGCCGGATTTAACTACGCTGATACCCTTGAGATCTTTGTAAATACTTATAAAGTTGAGCCTGCTCCACTTGAAAAAGGCAAGTACCGCAATATTACGGGTAATGTGGCTACAGCCTGGGGATTTATCGCAGCTGCCGAACGCTCGGGACGTCCTCTTTTTCTAGGTTCATATCCTATCACACCCGCTACCGAAATTTTGCAGGAACTTACAAACCATAAAAATCTTTCGATAAAAGCTTTTCAGGCTGAAGATGAAATTGCAGGTATCGTTTCTGCAATCGGAGCCAGTTATACCGGCGCTCTTGCCATTACAACCACCAGTGGGCCTGGCCTTTCGTTGAAGTCAGAAGCAATCGGCCTGGCCGTAATGACTGAACTTCCTTTGGTGATTGTGGATGTGCAGCGTGGTGGGCCTTCAACCGGTTTGCCTACAAAATCGGAGCAAAGCGACCTTTTGCAGGCCTTGTTTGGCCGAAATGGCGAGGCTCCTGTGATTATTCTGGCCGCAAAAAGTTCAGCGGATTGTTTCTACAGTGCATTTGAAGCCTCCAAGCTGAGCCTCGAGCACATGACACCTGTAATTTTACTCACCGATGGCTCATTGGCAAATGGTTCCGAAGTGTTTAAGATTCCCAGAGTAGCTGATCTTCCTGCTATCGTTCCACCTTTGGCCGAAGCAAACGATCCGGATTATAAGCCATACCGCCGTGATCCTGAAAGGTTGAGCAGGAAATGGGCTATTCCAGGAACACCCGGCTTGCGCCACCGTGTTGGCGGACTCGAAAAAGAAGACGGCTCAGGAAATGTTTCACATGATCCTTTGAACCACCAAAAAATGACTTTCCTCCGTGAGGAAAAAGTGCAAAGGGTGGCTAACTATATCCCTGAACAAACAATTTTTGGCTCCGAAGATGCCGAATTGTTGGTTGTGAGCTGGGGTGGTACCTATGGAGTGATGCTTACTGTGGTTGAAAAGATGCAGGAACAAGGTAAATCTGTTGCTTTAGCACATTTTAAACACATTATGCCTCTGCCAAAAAATACTGAAGAACTGCTTGGCCGTCACAAAAATATCGTTGTGTGCGAAATTAACAATGGTCAGTTTGTGAAATACCTGAGAATGAATTTCCCTCAGTTTAAGTATCAGCAATACAACAAAATTCAGGGTCTGCCATTCATGGTAGCTGAACTTGAAACCAAGTTTAATGAACTTTTAAATCAATAAGCCATGGAAAATCAAATTATAGAGACAGAGATTATCCAACTCACCAAAGAGGATTTCAGCAGCGATCAGATGGTGAAATGGTGTCCTGGTTGTGGTGACCACGCCATTCTGCATTCAGTGGAAAATGTTTTCCCAAATCTTGGCATCCGCAAAGAAGACTTTGTTGTCGTTTCAGGCATCGGTTGCTCTTCCCGCTTTCCTTATTATATGAATACCTATGGCGTTCATAGTATTCACGGAAGGGCTGCTGCACTTGCTACAGGCGTGAAACTTGCAAATCCAAAACTGAGTGTCTGGATGATTACCGGCGACGGCGATTGTATGGCTATTGGCGGAAACCACTTTATTCATACCATCAGACGCAATATTGACATCAACATTTTGCTGTTTAACAACAAAATTTATGGTCTCACAAAAGGTCAGTATTCTCCTACAACACCCAAAGGTCATAAAACCAAAACCAGTCCGCAGGGAACTTACGAAAGACCATTCAATCCTGGTGAACTTGTAATAGGTGCTCAAGGAAACTTTTTTGCAAGGGTGCTTGATACCAACCCAAAAGGAATGACGGCTGTTTTCATGGAAGCTGCCAAACACAAGGGCACTTCATTGGTGGAGATAATGCAGAATTGCGTGATTTTCTTTAACAAAGCGCACGAACTGATTACAAGCCGTGAGACAAGAGACGATAATCAGCTTCAGATTGAGCATGGAAAGCCTTTGATTTTTGGTAAAGAAAAAAACAAGGGTATTATCCTGAAGGGTACAAGGCTCGAAGTCGTAACAATAGGTGAAAACGGAGTTACAGAAGCTGATCTCCTTGTGCATGATCAATACGAAAAAGATCCCGGAGTTCATATGATGATTGCCCGGATGATGCCACCTGAATTTCCAGTTGCACTTGGTGTAATCCGTTCTGTTGCTGCAGAAACTTTTGAGCAATCGATGATGGATTCAATTGCCTATGAAAAAGAACATTCAAGCATCAAAACCGTTGATGAGATGCTTAATAGCGGTGGAACCTGGACGATAGAATAACAATTCTTTCTTTCAGTTTTACAAATACAGAAATCCCGTTTGTTACACTGCAAACGGGATTTCCTTTTTTTAATGCTTTCTTAAAAGGTTTCTGAAGAGGTATCCTGTATGACAATTACATTTATTTTTTAGCCTGAATCAAAAAAGCCTGTAATTTTGAAACATGATCGAAACTTTCAAAACCTTTATAAAAGAAAATCAGCTTTTCGACTCCAACAGCCGGATTTTAGCTGCTGTCAGTGGAGGCAGAGATTCAGTCGTTCTGGCTTATCTGCTGAAAGAAGCCGGATATAATTTTTCTATTGCCCACTGCAATTTTCAGCTTCGCGCGAAAGAATCTGATGAAGATGAGCGTTTCGTGATGCAATTCGCCGATCAACAAGATATTTCCTGTTTTGTCAAACGTTTTGAAACGAAAGAATATGCCCTTCAAAATAAGATTTCGATTCAGATGGCTGCCCGCGACCTGCGCTACGAGTGGTTTCAAAGTTTGTGTGTTTCACATGGTTTTGATTGCATTGCTGTGGCTCACCACATGGATGATCAGTCTGAAACTTTTTTTATCAACCTTATTCGTGGATCGGGACTGACAGGTTTAAAGGGTATGAAAGTTCGCAATGGATTGATTGTCCGACCATTATTTTTTGCAAGCAGTGAACAGATTACCGCTTTTGCCAATGAAAAAAATATCGCTTTCAGAGACGACAGCTCCAATAGTCAGACGAAATATCTGCGCAATAAAATAAGGCACAGGCTGATGCCGGTTTTTACCGCATTGCATGAAAATGCAGGACAAGGCTTACAAAAAAGCTTACAAATGCTTGCCGGAAATCATGCACTTTATGAAACGCTTTTAAAGGAAAAAACAGATAAACTACTTAAATTTGAAGGAGATGTTTGTCGATTAGAAAAAACAAAACTAAAAGCCTTTGACGCCTCAAAGGCATTGCTTTTTGAATGCATTTCACGGTTTGGATTTTCAGGCGCTGTCATTTCAGATATCCATTCTGCCTTATTCAATCAGCCAGGATCGGTGTTTTTTACTTCTTCGCACAGGTTGATCGTTGGTCACAAATACATCGAAATCGACCTTTTGCAGGAAAAGCAAACCGAAGATATTCTAGTGATCGAAAACGAAACACAAGAGATTCTGGAACCCATAAAGATGGTGTTTGAGAAAATTCAAAGAGATTCCTCTTTTTCAGTAAAATCATCTTCAGCTGTTGCCCAAATCGATTATGAAAAACTGATTTTTCCTTTAACTTTAAGACATTGGAGGCAGGGCGACCGTTTCAAGCCGTTGGGTATGAGCGGTACGCAACTTTTGAGTGATTTTTTTGCTGACAAACATTTTTCTCAACTTCAGAAAGAGCAGGCTTTGTTACTTGTTTCGGGAAATGGCGATATCATTTGGCTCGTTGGTTACCGTTTGGATGATCGCTTCAAAATCACAGATGATACAAGCCAAATTTTGCGCATAAAGACAGATGAAGGCAAAATAGTGTAAGATTTTGTTCGCAGTTGATTTTTATTATCCATTGACCCTGATTGGTTTTATTTCATTGTGGTGCTTTTGGCATTGGTGAAGCATCGGCGTAAATCATTGCTTTTATCCAGATTCAATCTTACTATTTAGAGAATCATCTAAATTAGGCCTGAAAGCAACCACCATGCAGGTCAGGTTGTCTAGATAACACTTAAAATATCATAAACTGACAGATTCAATAATTTGATCATGTGTTAAAATGCTAATTTTGTGCACCTACTGAAAATCTATCTTATGAAACATTATCTCATGCGATTGGTCGCAATTTTTTTACTACTGACGCCGGGCTTTCTGTCATCTCAGGTTTTAGAACCTGTGAAATGGCGGTTTAGCACCGAAAGTCTTGGAAACAACGAATATAATCTTGTTTTTTACGCTGATATTGAGCCAAAATGGCATCTGTATTCGCAGGATATTCCAATGTCGCCGCCGGCTACAACTTTTTCTTTCGAGAAGGGTGTTGGTTATGAGCTGATCGGAAAAGTTTCAGAATCGCCTTCCGTTGAGCAATATGATCCCAACTTTGAGATGGTGCTGAAATTTTTCTCAAAGATGGCTACTTTCAAACAAAAGGTGAAATTAACCGGTTCACAGCCTGTCGAAATTAAGGGTTTTGTGGAGTTTATGAGCTGCGACGATACCCGCTGTTTGCCTCCTGCCGAAGAATTGTTCTCATTCCGCCTGCAACCTGAAGGAGTTGCCACGCAGCCAACTGATTTTTCTGTTGGTTCGCAAACAAGTGGCGTCCTGAATCCGGTGAAGTGGAATTATAGTATTGATAAACTGACCGACGATGGCTTTGAACTGGTTTTTAAAGCTGCCATTGATGAAGGTTTTCATCTGTATTCACTTCATATCCCTGAGAACGGTCCGCTTCCAACAGAATTCAGCTTTGAGTCATCATCATCGTTCAGTCCGGAAGGAGAGGTATTCGAAACTATTGAAGGCAAGATAAAGTATGACGAGATTTTTGAAATGGACATCAAGTCGTTTGAAAAGTTTGCTGAGTTCAGGCAAAAAGTCAGCTTCAACACAAAAGGGGCTTTTGATATTGTCGGAGAGATTGCCTATATGGTCTGCAATGATGTTGGCTGTGTGGCTTTGTACAACGATTTTTCTCTCCGTTATGATGGAAAAGGTGGTTTGACAGAAGCTGCCGAACCAACTCAGGAAATAAGCACAACAGACACAAAAGCTGATATCACCGGAGCAAACGCAAATATGTGGGGATTCTTTATTCTGGCATTTTTGGGTGGACTTGCTGCAATTTTGACCCCTTGTGTCTTTCCAATGATTCCGATGACGGTTTCGTTTTTTATGAAAGACAAGGAAAATAAACTCAAAGGAAGAATTCAGGCAATCGTATATGGCATATCAATCATTGCAATTTATACCCTCATTGGATCTATCCTTGCTGTTGTTGCCGGACCTGATATAGCCAACTGGCTTAGCACACATTGGTTGCCAAATATTTTGTTTTTTCTTGTTTTTGTAATTTTCGCATTCTCGTTTTTCGGCATGTTCGAAATTACTTTGCCGCACTGGCTTGTCAATAAATCTGACGCAAAAGCTGATCAGGGTGGATTTATGGGATCTGTATTTATGGCTTTGACGCTTGTACTCGTTTCTTTCAGCTGCACAGGCCCTATCGTTGGAACCATTCTGGTAGAATCCGCTGGTGGTCAGGTTCTTAAACCTATCATCGGGATGTTCGGTTTTTCCTTAGCGTTTGCCTTGCCATTCACTTTATTTGCATTTTTCCCGCAGTGGCTTAGCAGCTTGCCAAAATCCGGCGGCTGGCTTAACTCTGTGAAAGTTGTACTTGGATTTCTTGAACTTGCGCTTGGACTTAAGTTTTTAAGCGTTGCCGACCAGACTTACCACTGGGGATTGCTTGACAGAGAGGTATATATTGCACTCTGGATCGTGATCTTCTTCCTCCTCGGAGTTTATCTTCTGGGCAAAATTAAATTTGCACACGACGACGATGTCAAATATCTCAGCGTGCCAAGACTCATGTTTGCAATAATTACCTTCTCATTTGTCGTGTACCTTTTCCCGGGTATGTTTGGAGCTCCGTTAAAAGCCCTTTCTGGCTATATGCCTCCTATGCATACACATGATTTCGATGTGAACAAACTTATCAGGGATAACAGCCGTCTTGCAAGTGGCTCGTATATGGGCGACAAAATGGCCAATACAGAACTCTGTGAAATACCCAAATTTCATGAGAAGCTTCATCTGCCGCATGGCTTGCAGGGTTATTATGATTATGAGCAGGGACTGGCATGTGCCAAGGCACTCAATAAGCCTATTTTTATGGACTTCACAGGTCATGGCTGTGTAAACTGTCGCGAGATGGAAGCCAATGTATGGAGCGATCCGCGCGTTCTTAAAATATTGCAGGAAGAGTATCTTATCATAGCCTTGTATGTTGACGACAAAACAAATCTGCCCGAGGATGAATGGGTTACCTCAACCTATGATGGAAAAGTAAAGAAAACCATCGGCCGTAAATATGCCGATTTCCAGATTAGTAAATTTAATGTCAATGCACAACCATACTACGTTTTAATGGGTCATGACAATGAGGTGCTGGTTCAGCCACGTGCCTACAATCTCAATGTGGATGAGTTTGTATTGTTTCTTCAGGCTGGAGTAAAAAGCTTTAAAGAAGGGAAATCTGTTTTTAGAATCCCATAAGTTATTGATTTAACAGATAAATTATTCAAAAAAAAAAGAGCAACCAATCGGCTGCTCTTTTTTAGTTTAATGCTTTAAACTAAGCTTTTGCTCTGTTTATCGCTGCAAAGTGGTGATAGAACCATGAAATGGTTTCAATACCTTTAAAGAAGTTTTCCAATGGATAATTTTCATTCGGAGAATGGATTGCGTCTGATTCAAGTCCGAAGCCCATGAGCACGGTTTTAAGTCCAAGAATCTGCTCAAATGTAGAAATGATTGGAATACTTCCTCCGCTGCGCATCGGAACAGGTTGCTTGCCGAAAGTTTCCATATACGCTTTTTCAGCGGCTTTATAGGCTGGAAGATCAATCGGACAGACATAGGCTTGTCCTCCATGCAGGTATTCAACATTCACTTTCACTGATTTTGGTGCAATCTTTTCAAAATGCTCTTTAAACATCACTGCAATCTTTTCGTGGTGTTGATTTGGTACCAATCGGCAAGAAATTTTTGCGTAAGCCTTTGAAGGTAAAACAGTTTTAGCGCCTTCGCCTGTGTAGCCGCCCCAGATTCCGCAAACATCAAATGTAGGACGAATGCCGGTGTGCTCTGTTGTGGTATATCCTTTTTCGCCACGCAACGCTTCAACGTCGATTGCTTTTTTGTATGCTTCAGAACTGAAAGGTGCTTTGTTAAGCAGTTCGCGCTCAGCAGGTGTAGCTTCCAAAACATCATCATAGAAGTTAGGGATGGTGATACGATTATTTTCGTCCACCATTGAAGTAATCATTTCAGCGAGGGTATTGATTGGATTGGCAACAGCACCGCCAAATAATCCTGAGTGAAGGTCACGGTTAGGGCCAGTAACTTCTACCTGCCAGTAGGCAAGTCCGCGCAAACCTGTAGTGATGGAAGGGATGTCAGGGCCAATCAAGCTGGTATCAGAAACAAGAATCACATCTGCATGTAGCATATCTTTGTGTTCTTCACACCATTTTGCAAGATTAGGTGATCCAATCTCTTCTTCTCCTTCGATCATGAATTTAACATTGCAGGGAAGATTGCCTGTTTGTACCATTGTTTCAAAGGCCTTGGCATGCATAAACGCTTGTCCTTTGTCGTCGTCGGCACCACGAGCCCAGATTTTACCATCTCTGATTTCTGGTTCGAAAGGAGGGCTTTTCCATAGTTCGATCGGATCGACAGGCATCACATCATAATGCCCGTAAACCAAAACTGTTGGCAGACTGGGATCAATGATTTTTTCGCCATATACGACAGGGTTTCCATCGGATGGTATTACTTCGGCCTTGTCGGCACCGGCTTTAAGAATGCTGTCTCTCCAGTATTCTGCAGCTTTTATCATATCTGGTTTGCGATCAGCCAATGAACTGATTGAAGGAATACGAATCAGGCCGAAAAGTTCTTCGAGAAACCTGTCTTTGTTTGCATCGATGTAAGGTTTTACTTTTTCCATAGTTTAACAATGTGTTTGATAAATATTTGGGTAAAAATAATGTTTTTCCCAAAACATTTATGATCATTTTAATGAATTTGACAGTTTTTAACGCTTTCAGTTTATCCAGTATTTTAACTTTCAATTCTGATGCGGGATGACTCATTGAAGAATCAAAAAAAAGGCCGGCAGCTTAGCCCTGACTCCGGATTTAGTATTTCATCCTCAAATCGAAATTTTCTTTGCTGACTGTGTATGATTATAAAAAGAAAGATTACAACAAATCCTAAATATGGCTTCCATCGCTCATCTTCCGTACCAAGTCTGTACCAAGTCCGTACCAAGTCTGTATAGAATCATTTTTCACAATGGAATAAAATTAGCTGAAAAGACACAGGAAATCTTTTGCCTTAGTTATTAAAACAATTGATAATAAGGGTTATATGTTTTTATGACTTGTTTTTGGCGTTTTTTCTGTTTTAGCCAGAAACTCCCTTAAAACCTGAACATATTCATCAGGCTTTTCTACCTGATGGGAGTGAGAAGCGTCGCTAAAAACATGCATTTCTGCGGCTTCAATTTTACTTTGGTAAAAGGCTGTGGTAGCGGGTGTGGCTTCATCATATTCTCCGCAGGTAAACAAAACAGGCACTTTGATCTGATGGAGCTGTCCTGTAAGGTCAGCGTTTTTAAGGGTTCCGGTCATGGTAAATTCACTTGGTCCCCACATATACTCATACACTTCGAATCCCATTTTCTCCATTGCACGGTTTAGGCAATCAGGCCATGGGTCAAGGCGGCAGAGGTGTTTATTGTAAAAATGCATCATGGCTTCCTGATAAGACGGAGACGAAAAGTCACCATTTGCCTCATATTTATTGATGGTATCCTGAATATTTTGGGGTAGTTGCGTTATCCAGTTCTGTTGATCAGTCACCCATTTTTCAGTACTTAAATAAGGTCCTGAAAGTATAAGACTTTCAATATTTTGAGGATTTTTTCTGAGCATATATTCTACCGCAAGCATTGTCCCCCATGATTGTCCCATGATGTGAACTTTTTCCAGATTCAAGGCAGCGCGCACTTGTGAAAGTTCTTCAACAAAGCGTTCGACATTCCATAAACTGGTGTCGGATGGCCTTTCTGAATGACCGCATCCGAGCTGATCATAAAAAATTACAGGACGCTCGTCAGCAAGCGCCTCCATAGGCTCCAGATAGTCGTGCGGAGCGCCCGGACCACCATGAAGTGTCAAAATGGGAATGCCCTTTTTTTCGGCTCCAACAATGCGATACCAGACTTTTCCTCCGGTAACTTCGATGAATCCTTCTTTTACCTGAGGTGCAGCGTTTTCATCTTTTGATTGACATGAAAATAATACAACAAGCATCGGTATTAATTTTAAGAGTTTACACTTCATAAAAACACTCCTTTCGATGGATTTCAAACAGAGTCAAATTTATAAAAAAATTAACAGAACCTAATAATTTCTTTTACGATTTTTCTTCAATCTTACCTTGGCTTTTAGCGGCTTTTCCGAGAGGCAAAATAGCTACCTTTGCCTCAAAAGAAAATTAATGAACAAAATTAAGATTGCCATCAATGGTTTTGGCAGAATTGGAAGAATCACTTTCAGAAGACTTATGCTGCGCGATGATATGGAAGTAGTAGCTGTGAACGATCTGACGGATGCAGCGAATCTTGCCCATTTATTGAAATATGACTCTGTTCATGGGGTTTTAGATGCTGAGATAAAAAGTGGCACTGACTTTTTTACCGTAGATGATAAAGTGATAAAAGTTTTTTCAGAGCCTGATCCTTCAAAACTTACCTGGAAAGCCTTGAATATTGACGTAGTGCTCGAATCAACTGGTTTTTTCACAGAGCCTGAAATGGCTTTGCAGCATGTGCATGCATCCGGAGCGAAGAAGGTTATTATCTCGGCGCCGGCAAAAGATGAACACGAAAATGTGAAATATATCGTAATCGGGGTGAACGATGATATGATCCATGCAGATGATATTGTCATCTCAAATGCATCATGCACCACGAATAATGTGGCGCCTTTAATAAAAGTACTGGATGAACTCTGGGGTGTGGAAAAAGGCTTTATAACCACAGTGCATTCATATACAAAAGATCAGAATCTTGTGGATGGTCCCCACAAAGACTGGCGCCGCGGTCGGGCTGCGGCTTATTCTATCGTGCCAACCACTACCGGAGCTGCCAAAGCTTCGACGCGCATTTTTCCGCATCTGAAAGGCAATCTTGGTGGCGCTGGCATCAGGGTTCCGGTGCCGGATGGATCGCTTACCGATCTTACCTGCACCCTTCGTGAGTCGACAAGTGTTGAAGCAATCAATGCGGCATTCAAAGCCGCTGCCGAAGGTCCGCTGAAAGGTATTTTGCAATATACTGAAGATCCGATTGTTTCGGTGGATGTGATTGGCAATACGCATTCAGCTGTTTTCGATGCTGGATTAACAGCCGTTTTAGGTGAACGAAATAAGTTGGTTAAAGTTGTTGCCTGGTATGACAACGAAATGGGATATGCTTCCCGTTTGGTTGAACTGATCAAAAAGATAAGCGCGTTTTCAAACTAGAAAACTTTTTTCGCAAACATCACTAAAATTATAGAAACTCAAAGTAGCCTTGAAAACAGATATACTTATCATAGGTCAGGGTCTGGCAGGCAGTTGCCTATCCTGGCAATTGTTTCAGCAAGGGGCATCCTTCAGTGTAATCGACCGGCCTTTTTTATCTGCTTCATCCCGTGTGGCAGCCGGAATTATGAATCCACTGGTTTTTCGTTATCTTACCCTCAGCTGGAGGGCTGTCCAAAACATGACCTCCTCAAAGGATTTTTATCAGAAAATGGAAAAAGCCCTTCAAACAAAATTTCTTCATGAAATAACAATTGCAAAGATCTATTCTGAAACAGACATTGAACTTTGGGGAAGAAAAGCGCTCATGACCGGCATCCACCAATTTACGGATGGAAAAGTGAATTATCCTTTTTCAAGCGAAGATGTCAATTACACTTTTGGCGCTGGTATTGTAAACAAATCCGCATGGGTAGATACAGCAATGCTTGTTCAAAAATTACGAGAGTTTCTTTTAAGGAATGCATTACTTTCAGAGGAAATTTTTGACAGAGAAAATCTGGTGATAAGGGAGGATTCAATTCATTATAAAAATATTACTGCTAAAAAAATCATTTTTTGTGAAGGCTTCAGGGTTTCGGAAAATCCTCTTTTCAATTTTATACCTTTTCGTCCTGTGAAGGGTGAGCTGCTTACGGTCAGAATTAAAGGGTTTAATACCCAAATGGTTTTAAACAAAGATATTTTTCTTTTGCCGCTGGGGAACGAAATATACAGACTCGGTTCCACCTATGATTGGGATGATTTGACCGAAGAACCCACCAAAAACGCAAAAAATTATTTACTCGAAAAGCTAAAATCACTGATCAATTTCCCGGTTGAAATCTTAAACCATGAGGCAGGAATCAGACCGGCAGTTGCCGATAGAAGACCTGTGGCAGGCCGACATCCTGCATACAGCAATGTTTTTATTTTGAATGGTCTTGGTGCAAAAGGCGTCATGCTTGCCCCTTATGGTACTGAACAGTTGTTGAGGCTGCTTAATGAAAATATTACCGTTGATCCTGAAATTGACCCGTCAAGATTTGTCAGAAAATGAGGTTTAAAAAAAACTAAGAACTCAGGTATTATATTTTTTTAATTCCAGGTTCTCACCGTCAAAAACAGCATAAGTAAAGTTGATGACCCAATCGCCAAGGATTATCAACCTACTTTTTTCGTTTAAAGCATGATTTATAGGCACATGCCGGTGACCAAAAATAAAATAGTCTATATCAGGTTGCGTTTCAAGTTTTTTTTGGCAGTACATGTAGAGCATCTCTTTCTCGATGTCGATTTTGAAGTCATTCTTTTGTTCGCGGGCAATGTTGGCTATCCTGCTTTTATGCGAAAAATATAGTCCGAGCCTTGTGCCAATATCGGGGTGCAGCCAGTTGAAAAGAAACTGATTGAAGCGGTTTTCGAAAACACGTTTAAGTAGTTTATAGCCGGTATCGCCGGGCCCTAAACCATCGCCATGTGAAAGAAAGAATTTTTTGCTGTCAAAATCACGCACTATTGATCGGCGGTATAAAATAGCGCCGGTTTCCTTTTGTAGATAATCAAAGGCCCATAGGTCGTGGTTGCCTCTGAAAATATGAACAGGAATGCCATTGTCAGTGAGCGTTGCAATCTTACCCAGCAAACGGACATACCCTTTTGGAACCACTGTTTTATATTCAAACCAGAAATCAAAAATATCTCCCATCAAAAAAATTTCCTTTGCTGTGGGAGTAATTTCTTCCAGCCATTTCACCAAAAGCAGTTCCCGGCGGAGACTGCTGTCATGATCCGGGACGCCCAGATGAAAGTCTGAGGCAAAATAGATGTTCTTTCTGATTTCAGTCAAAGACGAAGGTTTAGATGATATTTTCTTTCAAAAGCTCTTTGATGATCATTGTCATTTTTGGCTGTGCTGCTGCTGCGGCATCAATTACTTCTTCATGCGAAATCTGCACGATCTTTCCTTTTACGCCAAGGTCAGAAATGACTGAAACAGCAAAAACGGGCAGATTCATGTGGCGGGCAACAATCACTTCAGGTACAGTTGACATACCAACGGCATCGCCACCTATAACATGAATGTAATGGTACTCAGCGGGTGTTTCGAAAGTTGGACCTGAAACAGCGACATAAACGCCTTCATGAACTTTAATACCTGCTTTTCTGGCAACTTTATGGGCACTTTGAAGAATTTTATGGTCATAAGCTTCACTCATATCGGGAAAACGTGGTCCTAATTTATCGTCGTTTTTTCCAATAAGAGGATTGGGCATAAGGTTGATGTGGTCCGAAATAAACATCAGGTCACCAACCTCAAACTCGTGTTTAAGGCCACCACTGGCATTTGAAACAATAAGCAGTTTTATTCCAAGCTCTTTCATCACCCTTACTGGAAAAGTAACTTCTTCCATCGAGTAGCCTTCATAATAATGAAAACGACCCTGCATAGCTACTATCTGTCTGCCACTGAGTTTACCGAATATCAACTGACCTTTATGGCCATGAACTGTCGAAACAGGAAAATTTGGTATATCCTGGTAAGGAATCGCATGATCAACTTCAATTTCTTCTACAAGAGCGCCAAGCCCGGTACCCAAAATGATACCTATTTCGGGCATTGCACTAATCTGTTCCTTAATGTAGCTGCTTGTCTGTAAGATTTTTTCTAACATAGTCAATTATATATTCATCAAAACTGATGCCCATTCTCTGATGAAAACCAATCTCAATTGGTTGATAGAAGAGGGGCAAATTTTCAAGGTTGCGAAAATACGGAGAATCTACCAATCTTGCCGCATCTTTCTCAGTTGTAATGATGATTTTATTTCTACCAATAATTGCGTTGTAGGCATAAATGATATCATTTATTTCTTTTTCGGTATAAACATGATGATCAGAAAATGACATGTGTATCAAGTCGATACACTTGTTATTCAGATATTCTTTGAGTGGATAAGGATTCTCAATACCTGTAATGAGTAATATGGTGGAAATACTGCGGGGAATACTAAGTTTGTTAGATTTGCTAACAGACTTCAGATTTCCATATTTAATGAAAGAGAAAAAAATTATCTGCCCTCTTTTTGGTTTAAGCGATTCTAAAAGACTTTGCTCAATAAAGGGTGAAAATACTGCAGGGGTTTTTGTTACGACAATAATATCAGCCCTTTTGGCTGAAGATTTGATATCGCGAAGTCTTCCGGCTGGAACCAAATAGTCTTTTGTATACAAGTTGTGGTAATCAGTAAGAAGAATATTAATTCCCGACTTTACATACCGATGTTGAAAAGCATCGTCGAGTAAAATTATTTCAGGAGGTTTTTCAAGTTTGAGCAACTGTTTTATACCTCTTCGCCGTTGTTCATCAACTGCAACCGTGATATTTGGAAATTTGGTTATGTATTGCTTCGGTTCGTCACCCACTTCATCAGAAGTCATTTGGCCGGAGCCTAAAATGAAGCCTTTGGTTTTTCGTTTATAACCACGGCTTAAAACAGCTACTTTATGGTTCTTCATAAAAAGCCGGACAAGATATTCTGTAAGTGGTGTTTTTCCTGTTCCACCCAAACTTAGGTTGCCAATGCAAATTACAGGCAGATTAAATGATTCTGAAGGAAATACTCCAATATCAAAAAGCTTGTGCCTTATAAGAAGCACAAGATGATAAATGACTGCAAAAGGAAATAATAAAATCCTCATATAAATCAGTTCATCGCCAGATGTTTAGGATAAATAATGCAAAGCCCGATGCTAAATTATTCTAATTATCTGATAAATTGCCAATTGATACGTTATTTTTGCATTAAAGTTTCTTGTTCCTGTAAAATAAGGGAGAAAAAGTTAAAAAATATGATTTATTACTTATGAAGATAAATGAAATACTTGGTTTCATTCTAGAGGTTGCTCCACTTTCACTGCAAGAATCCTATGATAATTGTGGTTTAATTGTAGGAGACCCCGACGCACAGGTGAACAAAGTACTGCTTTGTATTGATGTTACGGAAGCGGTTGTTAATGAGGCTGTTGAGAAAAAATGCGAACTCATCATTTCGCATCACCCAATAATTTTTAAAGGATTGAAACGACTGACACCAGCAAGCCATGTTGAGCGTGTCGTTTTACTTGCAATTCGAAATAATATCAGCATCGCTGCCATGCACACCAATCTTGACAACAGCATTCAGGGAGTAAACAAAAAAATTGCTGATATTCTTGGGTTGAAGCAGCAAAAAATTCTGCAGCCATCTCATGGAATTTTAAAGAAACTAATAACATTTTGTCCTGAATCACATGTCGAAAATGTTAGAAATGCGATTTTTGAAGCCGGAGCTGGACAGATTGGACAGTATGACTACTGTAGCTTCAACACCAAAGGAATCGGCACATTTCGCGCTGGAAATGAGGCTAATCCATTTGTTGGAGAAATTGGCAAATTGCAGTATGAAGCTGAGTCGCGCATCGAAACAATTATGCCTGCTTATCTCACCCAAAGAGTAATTCGTGCAATGGTCGAAGCACATCCCTATGAAGAAGTTGCCTACGACCTTTATCCACTTGAAAACTCTTTTGATTCGGTTGGTGCAGGTATGTTTGGAAATTTCGAAAATTCATTGACAGAGAGAGAATTTCTTGATTTAGTGATGGAACTTTTTGGCACTCCGGTGCTCCGTCACTCTCCTTTTACAGGTAAATTGATTCAAAAAGTGGCCGTTTGCGGTGGTTCCGGAGCATTTCTTTTGCCAGCTGCCATGAAGGCAAAAGCAGACGTTTTTCTCACTGCTGACGCTAAATACCACGATTTTTTCGAGACCGAAAATTCGATCCTTTTTGTTGATGCAGGACATTATGAAACAGAACAATTTACGAAAGAATTGATTGCTGATATTTTAAGAAAAAAAATTCCTAATTTTGCAGTCCTGTTTTCGGAGGTGAATACGAACGCTGTAGGATATTATTTCAAATCGAAATCTTAATAAATATGTCAAGAGAAAAGCAAGCTGATAAACTGGTCGAAGATGGCAGCATGTCAGTTGAGGAACAAATCGAACTGAGTGTTGAAAAGAAACTTGTTGCTTTGTATGCATTGCAGCAAATAGATTCGCAGATCGACCGGATTCGCATAATCAGAGGAGAGCTTCCTTTGGAGGTACAAGACCTTGAAGATGAGGTTGCAGGATTGGAAACGCGTGTAGAAAATTTTGAAAATGAGGTCGTAGTGCTTAATCAGAACGTTGCTGAAAAGAAACTTTCGATGAAAGATAGTACTGCCCTTATCAAGAAATATGAAGAGCAGCAGATGAATGTCCGCAACAACAGGGAGTATGACTCACTTTCAAAAGAAGTTGAGTTTCAGACACTCGAAATTCAGCTCTCCGAAAAGCGCATCAGGGAGTATACCATCAAGCTTGAAGAAGTAAATGCTGAAATTAGTGTTGCAAAAGCAAAACTAGCAGAGAGAACTGCTGACCTTGTTGTCAAGAAATCCGAACTTCAGTCGATTGTTGAGGAGACAGAAAAAGAGGAACTTGATTTGCTGGAAAAGCTTAAAAAGAATGAACAGCAAATTGAAGATCGTTTGCTCGTGGCCTACAAACGTATTCGTGGAAATGCCCGCAACGGCCTTGCTGTTGTATTGATTGAACGTGATGCCTGCGGAGGTTGTTTCAACAAAATTCCACCACAGCATCAGCTTGATATCAGAATGCACAAAAAAGTTATCGTTTGCGAATACTGTGGACGCATTTTGGTTGACAGTGATATCGCAGAGAGATACGTTTAGCTCCTGAATGAAGAAAGTCTTTAAGGCTGCACGGTTGCTCCGGGCAGCCTTTTTCGTCAGCTAAAGATGGTAATCTTGAAATCTTGATTTAACTGATTTCACTCAAATTTCTGTTTTATGGAATTTCGTTATGTAAAATCCAATCAATTGTTTGCAGATAAAACCTACGAAGAATTGTTTGCAACCTGCCCAAGGCCATTACTGGCAGCCGATCATTTGCGGAATGCCGATAATATGGGTGCTTTGATACGACTTGCTGACAATGCGGGTGTTGCTGAACTATTTTTTTTAGGGGAAGAATCAAGTGTAAATGCTTCCAAACTGCAGCGTGCGGCAGCTAGCAGTTACAGAAATTTACCCTGGATGTTTTGTGATGACGATATGTTTTTAAGTAAAATTCCTGAATCTTACAAAATCGTTGCCCTCGAAACTTCTACCAATTCAACCAACCTGTATCAAACGCAACTCCCTGAAAAGGCTGTATTTGTTGTTGGAAATGAGGTAAGAGGAATAAGAGACAGTATGCTCGGAAAAGCTGATCTTTGCGTGTATATACCTGTTCCCGGTCCTACACGATCTCTTAATGTAAGTCATGCGGCTTCCGTTTTGCTTTTTGAGTGGTTGAGACAGATGATGCACTTTCACAAAATGCTTTAATGAACCTTACCGTTATTTTTTATGACCCACAAAAAATACAAACATATTTTTTTCGATCTCGATCATACACTCTGGGATTTCAATTCGAGTTCATTGTTTACGATCAAAGAGATGTTCAGGGTTTTCGAACTTGCCGGAAAAGGTATACCAACACATGAGGTTTTTGTGAAGGAATATCATATTCATAACGACAGGCTTTGGGAGTTGTACCGAAATGGTGAACTCAAGAAAGAAGTACTAAGCAGTCTGCGCTTTGCCGATACATTGAGAAATTTTGGTATCAACGATGAAATACTCGCAGAAAAGCTGTCTGATTTTTATCTTTTTCATTCACCCAGAAATGTGTTTCTTTTTCCGGGCACTCTTGAAACCCTC
Source organism: Bacteroidales bacterium (assembly GCA_030683155.1). Lineage (GTDB taxonomy): Bacteria > Bacteroidota > Bacteroidia > Bacteroidales > F082 > JALNZU01. The sequence goes on along the minus strand of JAUXMV010000005.1, from coordinate 70,706 downwards.
GGCTATTTGAAGAAAAAATACAGTTTGCATATTATCACCAATGGTTTTGAGGAGGTTCAGCGTACAAAATTGGATGTGAGTGGCTTAGGGAATTATTTTGATACAGTGATAACATCTGAGGAAGCCGGTGTTAAAAAACCTGATAAAGGAATCTTTGATTTTGCGATTAATAAAACAACTGCATTGAAAGATGAAAGCATTATGGTCGGTGATGATCTTGATGTAGATATTTTAGGTGCCAGACAGGCAGGGATTGATGGTGTATATTTCAACCCGGAAGCAAAGCCACACAGTGAAATACTTGATTTTGAAATAACTACACTAAGTCAATTGCGTAATTATTTCTGAAAACGAGCGATAACTGTTTTGTTTCCTTTTACTTTGTCACCTAATTTTACATTAATTTCAGCGTCTAAAGGAAGGAAAAAATCGACTCTTGAGCCAAAACGGATCAACCCAAACTCTCCTCCCAGAACAGCAGGATTGCCTGCCTTGGTAAAACAGATAATCCTTCGTGCCATCATTCCTGCAATTTGACGCACCAACACCTCGCGGCCTGATTTGTCTTTTACAACAATCGTATTTCTTTCGTTTTCAGTGGACGATTTTGGATGATTAGCTATGAGAAATTTCCCGGGATGATATTTGGTATAAACAACTTCCCCTTCCATTGGAAACCAGTTTACATGCACATTGAACGGAGACATAAATACCGAAACCTGAATCCTTTTGCCTTCAAAATACTCTGGTTCGTAAACTTCTTCAACAACAACAACTGTTCCGTCAGCCGAAGAGTATGCTACATTTTCAAGATTTGGAACTGCACGATGTGGAACCCGAAAAAAACTGATTGTCCAAATGAAAATGGCTGCCGACAGGCCATAGAATACAAAATGAAAAGGGTTTGGAACAGGAAATAAGAAATTTACAATGCCAACAAGGATGACGATAACAAAAGTTGTGAGTCCTATAATCAAAAAGCCTTCGCGATGGATGTGCATATTATTGTATCATTATCAGGTAAATAAAAACAAAAGGAACGGCAAAAAAAGTTGCATCAAAACGGTCCAGCACACCACCATGACCAGGCAAAATGTTGCCGGAATCCTTTACAATGGCTTCTCTTTTGAACATGGATTCAACCAAATCGCCTAAACTTCCAAACAATACTACAGTCAACGCAATACTGAGTGCATCAGTAACATTTATCCAATCAACATTTTGGCTGAGTATCCAGGCTGAAAGCAAAGAGAAAAATAATCCGCCAATACTCCCTTCCCAGCTTTTCTTTGGCGAAATCCGTTGAAATAGCCTGTGCTTTCCAAACTTAACTCCGATCAGGTAAGCAAAGGTGTCATTAATCCAAATTAAGACAATTACCATGAGCAGCAGAAGAGGTCCGGCCATCTCTCCTACAATGTTTTTGTCAAAGAAAAACAGCATTAATCCGGATGGTAGTACGACAAAAAGAAGGGATGTATAATGCACAGCTGCGAGTTGTTGCATTGTATGTCTTTTACTAAAAAGTGCGTGCAGAAAAGGAAGAAGGAATGCAGCCAGTAGCAAAACGAGCATCTTAGGTTCAGAATAATTCAAAGCCACTGATGCAAGGATGAGATATGAAAATACGGAAACTGTCCTGAACAAAAACTTGTCTAAGTACTTAAACTTAAGCTTTTTATGAAGTTTAGTAACCTCTCCGGCGCCAATAAAACAAACAATTAACATTACGAACGCAAATAAATGAGGCGAATACAAGATTGAGCCGATCATTATCACAGCGAAAATGAGGCCAAAAAATGTCCGGGTTAATAAGTTCTTCATCGCAATGATATTTTCCCGGAATGCTATAACCGGAATGCAAACATATTAAAAAAACTGGAGCAATCCAGTTTTTATGATATGCTCATTATAAATCGTCTATCAGGAAAACAAATAATTCTTTAGGGCCATGGGCGCCTTTAACGAGTGTTTTTTCAATATCTGCAGTCCGACTGGCTCCTGTAATTACCGTAAGTTGTGATGGTAACAAATCGTCATATTTCTTTTTGATATCTGACAGGGCAGTTTTCAGCGAATCGGTTACCTGCGAGGTGTATGCCATTACTATGTGAATATCAGGGAGGGAGAAAGCTTTTCTGCTCCCAGTATCACTGTCTGAAACTAAAATGCTGCCAGTACGTGCGATGAGTTTTTCGCAGCTTGTAACGCCAACTAAATTTTCAGTTTCGTAAGGGTTGTTTTGATAAGAAATCTCACCAGCATCAAGCAGATTGGCAATTCTGGCATTTCCACACCATATTATCGGCCAGTTACGCTCACGTATTAACTGTCCTAAATACTCAACGAAAGAACCTTCGTTTTCACAATAGACAAAATTACCGCCAGCAGCAATCAACTCTGAAGCAAACTCCAAATCAGGTTCTTCTGTTGAAACATTCATGATTTCAGCATTAAAATCAACCTCTTGATAAGGATTTTCGCTTTTCTCAATCAAAGCATTTCTAACCTTGCTAAGTATTTGTTCTTTACTAGTGCTTTCTTTCATGGCTCATGAAATACTTTATACGTTTATAGATGGATTTGGCTGTGATTCAGGCAAGGTGTCGTTTGGTAAGTCTGCAACTACTTCTGCATGAGGTACTTCTGTGCTTGCAAAGCTGGAAGATCTACTAATCATTTCTTCAGGTTTCCATTTGCGTTTTCCAAATACAGCTTCAAGATCCTCACCAAAAATCACTTCTTTTTCCAAAAGTTTATTGGCAAGAAGCGTTAAACCCTCTTTATTGTTTTTCAAAATACTAACAGCTTTTTGATATGCATTCTCAACGATAGAACTAATTTCTTCGTCAATGAGCTCATTTGTTTTTTCGCTGAAAGGCTTATTGAATGCATATTCCTGAGCACCGGTAGAATCATAGAAGCTGATGTTGCCTATTTTTTTGCTAAGCCCATAATAGGTGACCATTGCATAAGCCTGTTTGGTCACTTTCTCCAAATCGTTTAGAGCGCCTGTAGAAATTTTCCCAAAGACGACCTCTTCTGCTGCGCGACCTCCCAGTGTTGCTACAAGCTCCTCAAAAATTTGCTCATAGGTAGTGATGGATCGTTCTTCGGGAAGGTACCATGCAGCACCTAAGGATTTTCCGCGTGGAACGATGGTTACCTTAACCAATGGATGCGCATGTTCGAGCAGCCAGCTCACGGTTGCATGACCTGCTTCGTGAAATGCGACTACTTTTTTCTCAGAAGGAGAAATGATTTTGTTCTTTTTTTCAAGGCCACCAACAATACGGTCAATCGCATCCATGAAATCTTGCTTCCTGATGGTTTCGTGGCCATGACGCGCTGCAATCAACGCAGCTTCATTGCAAACATTAGCGATATCAGCTCCTGAAAATCCGGGGGTTTGCTTAGCAAGAAAGTCTTTGTCAACACTAGGATCAAGTTTCAGGGGACGCATATGCACTTCGAAAATTTCCTTGCGACCTTCAAGATCTGGCAGTTCAACGTAAATTTGTCTGTCAAAACGACCGGCACGCATCAATGCTCTGTCCAGGATATCAGCCCTGTTGGTCGCAGCAAGGACTATTACACCTGAGTTTGTGCCAAAACCGTCCATCTCAGTGAGCAATTGGTTGAGTGTGTTTTCACGTTCGTCATTGGCTCCTGTGGCAGGGTTTTTTCCTCTTGCACGTCCGATGGCGTCAATCTCATCAATAAATATGATACAAGGCGACTTTTCTTTCGCTTGTTTAAAAAGGTCGCGAACCCTTGATGCGCCTACGCCCACGAACATTTCCACAAAGTCAGACCCTGATATTGAAAAGAAAGGAACATGTGCTTCACCGGCAACTGATTTAGCAAGCAGGGTTTTTCCTGTTCCGGGAGGGCCTACGAGCAACACACCTTTTGGGATTTTACCTCCCAGCTTGGTGTATTTTTCCGGTTGACGCAGAAAATCAACGATTTCCATGATTTCAACCTTTGCTTCTTCCAGGCCGGCAACATCTTTAAAGGTGACATTTACATTGGTATTTTTGTCAAAAAGCTGTGCTTTTGACTTGCCAATATTGAAAATCTGTCCGCCTGCACCGCCACCACCGCGGCTCATCATACGCATGATGAAAAACCAAACGCCAATTAATAACAGAATGGGTAAAACCCATCCAATCATTTCGGTACCCCAGTTGCGACGTGTAATATTGTTGATGTAAATGGGGTTTTCAATAGCCTCCTGCGATTTTTTTATATCCTCTTCAAATGTTCCAACCTCTCCAATCTGATAGATAAAATGAGGCTGATTGGTAGTGAAGGTACGTGTGGATTTTTCATCTTTTCCTTCTACTTGGGTATAATTTTGAAGTTTATCCGCTTTGAGATAAATTTCAGCTATTTCTCGGTTAACAAGGTCAATTTTTTCAACATCTTGATTTTCAAGCATGCGATATAATGCACCTTTGTCAATACGCTCAGGGCCGGCATTCCAGTTTGAAAACTGAAGGCCAATAAATACAAGGGCCAGAATGCCGTATATCCAGTAGAAACTAAATTTAGGAGTGCCTTTATCGTCTTTCTTTGGCTTGGCTTTTTTTTGATTTTCAGGATTTTCTTCTTTCATGTAATGTATGTCTTCACGTATAATTAAAAATCAATAATTGTTGTCAGTCTTCATGATTTGTTCGCTCTGCATCAGCCCACAGATTTTCGAGCTGATAAAAATCGCGTGTGCTATCGAGAAACACATGCACAACGACGTCGATGTAGTCTATCAAAATCCATTCCGAATTTTCGAAACCTTCCTTGTTGAATGGCCTTAACTTGCATTTTGTACTCACATCATTGATAATATGATCTGCAATAGCATCAACCTGTGTGCGGGAACTGCCATGACAAATGACAAAATAGTCTGTTACAGCGGTATGGATTTTTTTCATGTTTAAACTGACAATATTCTTTCCTTTTCGCTCTTGTATGGTATCAATAACCACACTTAGAATGTCTTCAGCGTTGTCTGTCAGGTGTCTTTTTCTCATCTTTTGATTTTAATAAAAAACAAAGTTAGCCTTTTTTAGTTCAAAAGATCATAATGAAAAATCAGCCAATTTGTGTTGCAAAGATATAGATTTGATAATTAAATCCTTACAGTTTATATGCATCAGTGACATCAGTTTATCTTTGACAGAGAATTTAAATCTGTCTGAAGGTAGCAGTGTCTTCTTAAAAGCAGTTCGGCGATTAATAATTACATTTGCAGACGATTAATTGATTTCATTCAAGGGTTTTTGTAGCAACGCTCGTTTCTATCAAAGCTTTCGAAAATTCAATTCTGTATTTTCAAGAAAAGTAGTAAATAATTGATTTTCAATTTTTTGCAAGTTCATACTTTAATGCAACTAACAATAAAGCAATTTTGAATAGAAAATTCACACACCTGGAGGAAACTGACTCCACGAATTTGTTGATGCTCAGAAAGCAAAGCGCCGGCGAAAATATTGAAGGACTGGTGATTTCAACAGATTATCAAACTGAAGGTAAAGGCCTCGATACCAATCGATGGCATAGCTCAAGAGCTCAAAATTTACTTTTTAGCATGTGCATCAAGCCCGATTTTTTGGCGCCATCACAGCAGTTCTTAATCACAAAAGTTGTTTCACTTTCAATGGTGGAGGCGTTGGCAGATTATCTGCCTCATTCATCAATCCATATAAAATGGCCGAACGACATTTACGTAAACAACAGAAAAATAGCGGGCATGCTGATTTCAAATTTTATCAGTGGAAGAACTTTTGAGTTTTCAATAATCGGGGTAGGCCTTAATGTAAATGAAAAGGACTTTCCTTCATGGATACCCAATCCGGTTTCGATGGCTCAGATTACAGGAATAACTTATAATAGAAGCAGCTTGTTGCATCAAATCACAAAATCCTTTGAAAAATGGATTGACCGACTCCAACATGCAAATGATTTGGCACTAATTGATCAAAAATACCTTGATTCTTTACTCCATTATAAAGAGTGGCATAATTTTTTAATCAAAGGAGTCAATGAAACAGCCAAAATTACAGGAGTTTCCGAATTTGGTCATCTTGAAATGGAAAACAAAAATGGTGAAATCAGCACCTTTGATCTCAAAGAGGTAATCTTTTTATGATTAGAATTTTTTAAAACTGCTGAAGGCTAAGTTTTTCCGCAATATTGCTTACAAGGTGCTGCAGTGGACGTTTTGCCATCATTGCAAGCATTGGATTGAGTTCTGCATTGAGTTCGACCATGGCTTTTGAGCTGTTTTCAGACGCTTCTTTCACATGCACGAGCAGTTCAAACTCAAAAGGCGACTTGCCATCCGGAATCAGTCTTAAGAAAGTGTCTGGTTTTTTTTCGTCGATTTTCAAACTGAGATTGGTCATCCCTTTTATGGTAAAAGAGCATCTGTCCTGATCAGCCTTCCAGTTTATAACCTGTTCAGGCATAAGGGCTCCCATGTTTGCAAGGTTTGAAACAAAACTGAAAACTTTTGCAGCATTGCCATTGATAGTGCGCCATTCGCTGGATAGATTCATTATCTTTTCTTTTAATGTTATGACTCTTGAATTGCTTTACTCCAGGCTTGAGGATTGAGTTTCCATTCCAGCAACGATTGCATGTCTGTATCACTGATGTATTTCTCTTCAAGTGCTTTTTGCAAAAGAGCATTAAAATCAGTGAGTGTTGTTAGTTCGCATGAAGCTTTTTGAAAGTTTTCGGTTGCTGTCGGCAAATTATAAGTGAATATTGCAAACATACCTTTTACATCTGCACCGGCCTGCCGCATTGCTTCAACGGCCAGAAGACTGCTTCCGCCGGTCGAAACAAGGTCTTCTATCACAACAACAGACTGCCCTGATTCAACGATTCCTTCAATTTGATTTGTCAATCCATGGCCTTTTTTTTCTGTTCTCACATAAGCAAAAGGCAAGCCCAGTTCCTGTGCTACCAAAGCTCCCTGAGCGATGCCGCCAGTTGCTACCCCAGCGATTAAGTCAGGCTTTTCGTATTTTTCCAGAATCAGCCTTACAAACTCTTGCCGGATATAAGTGCGTATTTTATGGTAAGACAAGGTGATACGGTTATCACAATATATTGGGCTCTTTATTCCGGAAGCCCATGTAAAAGGTTTAGCAGGATTGAGTTTAATTGCTTTAATTTGCAATAGAAATCCGGCCATAGTATGTGAAGCCTGATCATTATTTTTCATAGAGCAAATGTATAAAGTTTTTTGTGATAATCGTTGTTTGAACCTTATTCGTGCTGAAAACGAAATCAATCAGCATCAAACTATTTCTGTCAATGATCATGTTCGGCAAAAGCATGAAATCAAAATGATTAACGATTGGTTGAAAGGTAAAATTGTGTCTGATATAGTCATAAAAACTGGTCTTCATCCAATAAATTTTGTGAAATTTTATTTGCCTTCGATGAAAATTGCAGAGGCAGCAGGAGGAATAGTAAGAAATGCTGATGAGGAGGTGCTGTTTATTTTCAGAAATAATTTCTGGGATCTTCCAAAAGGGCATGTTGATCCGGGCGAAACACATCTTCAGACTGCTCTGAGGGAGGTAGAGGAAGAAACCGGATTAATGGGTATTGAGGTGAAAGAGATATTGTCAGAAACATGGCATTTTTATCAGATGCATGGCTCGTGGTGGATGAAACACACTTGTTGGTATGATATGCGCATAAAAGATAAACAATTGCTTAATCCACAAATATCAGAAGGAATTACGAAGGCTGAATGGATTGATGCTGCAATTTTGTCAGATATTTTGCGACAATGTTACCGTTCTGTGAGAGATGTCATCGGGCCTGTGCTGCAAAGTTCCTGAGAGCTTGAGTTTTATACTTAATTTTGAAAAAAAGTTTTATTACAACTTAAACCAAATAATGCTTGTTATGAAGAAAAAAGCCGTTTTTCCGGGCTCCTTTGATCCACTCACCTTAGGTCATGAAGCATTGGTGTTGAGGGCATTACCATTATTTGACGAGATTGTTGTTGCTATTGGAAACAATGCACTGAAACAATACTTCTTTTCTGTTGAGAAACGAAAGCAATGGCTTGAGCAGATTTTTGAAAATTTTCCTCAGGTAAGTATAATGGTTTATGAAGGTTTGACCATAGATTTTTGCAGAGAAATTGAAGCAAATTATATCCTGAGAGGCCTGCGAACTTCAGCAGATTTTGAGTTTGAGAGAAGTATTGCACAGGTGAATAAAATGTTGCACACTGACATTGAAACAGTGTTTTTGCTTACCAGTCCTGAGCTTACGCCTGTCAGCTCAAGCATCGTGCGCGATGTTTTTCGTCATGGAGGCGATGTAAGTATGTTTATCCCAAAAGGTATTGACCTGACAATATAAAGAAGAGATATTCCGTTTCAGGTTAAAGATCCCGCTTTCGAATTATGAGAGGTATATTCTTGTTATTAATGTTGCTGAGTGCTTCAGTGTTGAGTGCCGCTGAAGTGACAATCAAAGGTGTGTCAAGTCTTCCGGGTAAACCAATAAGGGTAATCATTCAAAGTGACCTTGTTTCAGGCCTGGAAAAAACCATCGCACAGACAAATACCGATTTTAAAGGTAGTTTTGAACTTATTTTTGAGCTTGAGGAAATCGCCTATGCCAGCATCGCTGTAGGTTTGCATCGGACAGACATGCTGTTGAAACCAGGAACTTCATACACAATTCAACTTTCAGTACGGCAATTTGAGGCGATCTCCTATTACGATGCCGAGCCTTTAACATTGAATGTGTTGCAGCATTCTGGCGAGAATCTCATCCGGCAGGTTGAGGATGTAAATATTGTTTACAATGCTTTCGTGATGCAACATTTTAATGCCTTATACCGCCTGAATCGTACGGCTTTGCTGGATACCCTACGACAAGTGATAGCCACAACAGTGCCTATGCCTGCCTACGATTTTGTGAAAGCATACATTCAGTATAAACTGGCATCACTTGAGCCTTTGGTTAAGAAAATGACAAAGCAGCAGATTTTCGAAAGTTTTTTCAAAAACAAGCCAGTTCTTTACTATAACCCTGAATACATGGGGCTTTTCAAAGAATTTTTCGGCACGCATCTACTCGATAACAGGAAGTTTCCGTTCCCAAAACTTATACAGTCTGTTTTTGAAGGAATGAAATCCCTGAATGAATTTGTTTCGACAGACCCAATGCTAAAAAATGAAAATCGTTTACGCGAACTAATGATTTTGGTGAACCTGAATGGTTTGTATCATAATCCATCTTTTGCAAGTGGAAGTATAAAAAAAGCACTTGAAGATTATAAAAAATCTTCTGTTTTTGCTGAGCACCGCCTTATTGCTGCCAATATTCTGACAAATCAACAGAAGTTAGCTTTTGGTACTGATGCCCCAAAGTTTGAGCTTACGGATACTGAAGGTAAAAAACATTCGACTTCAGGCTTGAAAGGTTTGACATTACTAAGTTTTGTTCAAAAAGATTGCAGGGTTTGCGACAAAGAGCTCCTTGCGATTAAAGAACTTTATAGTAGTCATCAATCAGATTATCAGTTTTTTACAATTGCCACTAAAGATGCTTTCCCCTATTATCAAAACTTTTTTAGGAACAATAGAATTGAATGGTCTTTACTAAATCTGGGGGATGACGTTTTACTTCCTGAAACCTTCAACATCAGGGTTTATCCGGATTTTATCATCTTGCTTCCCGGAGGAAAAATAGGAATGACCTCAGCTCCAACTGTTGACCAAAACCTTGAATACCATATGAATAGATTGAAAAGGCTTGTTGTGAATCAGCCAAATAACTTCTAACTTTTGGCACAAGAAAATGATTTTTACAGTCACTCTTTTAAAAAGCACTAATTTTGCATGAAATAAACTTATTGCAACAAATTCTATCAACTTTTATCTTAGGAATGATTCTTGTCATAGACGCATTTACAGAATTTAAATTATACAGCACATTATGCTTAGCTTCATAAAAAAACTCTTTGGCGACAAAGCCACCCGTGATCTCAAGGCCATCAACCCTTTGCTTCAAAAAACCCTGAAGACGTACGATACAATCAGGAAATTGAGCAATGATGAACTTAGAGCCAAAACAATTGAATTCAGAAAACGTATTCAGGAAAATATTGCTTCCGAGGTTGAAGAGATAAAGCAACTTCATGCTCAAATTGACGAAAATATTGATCTTGAGCCTGATGAAAAGGAAAAGATTTATAACCAGATCGACAAGCTTGAAAAACTTCAATACGAAAAAACAGAAACGATTCTCAGTGAGCTTCTTCCTGAGGCTTTTTCAGTGATAAAGGCTGTTGCTGAACGTTTTAAAGAAAACAAAACCATTGAGGTTGAAGCCACAGAAATGGATAGAAATCTTGCTGCCGTGACTGATTATGTGTCAATAAACGGTAATAAAGCAATTTACAATAATTCATGGACTGCCGGGGGCAACCTGATAACCTGGGATATGGTGCATTATGACGTGCAGTTTATAGGAGGTATCGTTCTTCATCAGGGGAAAATTGCTGAAATGGCAACAGGTGAAGGAAAAACACTCGTAGCAACATTGCCGGTTTACCTGAATGCGCTTCCCGGAAAGGGTGTTCATATCGTTACTGTGAATGATTATCTTGCAAAACGTGACTCCGAATGGATGGGAGTTTTGTACCAGTTTCTTGGATTAACAGTAGATTGCATTGATAAACACGAACCAAATTCAACAGCCCGGCGCAAAGCTTATCTTGCAGATATCACTTTTGGAACCAATAATGAGTTTGGTTTTGACTATCTGCGCGACAATATGACAGGCAATCCTGACGAACTTGTTCAACGCAAACATCATTATGCCATTGTCGACGAAGTTGACTCCGTTTTGGTTGATGATGCACGTACACCTCTTATTATTAGTGGCCCAACGCCAAAAGGTGATAATCAGGAGTTTGATGTGCTGAAGCCTGATGTTACAAAAATCTATAATGCTCAGAAAACCCTTGTAAGCAGTCTTCTGTCAGAAGCAAGAAAAATTCTGCAATCGAGTCAGAAGGATGCCGATCAGAAAAAAGGAGGTGATCTTTTATTCAGGGCCTATCGTGGACTGCCAAAAAACAATGCGCTGATAAAATTCCTCAGCGAGGAAGGTATGCGAAGCCTTATGCAGAAAACAGAGAGCTTTTACCTTGCCGAGCAAGCTAAAAACATGCACATCATTGACGACGAATTGTACTTCGTTATTGATGAAAAGAACAACTCCGTTGAACTTACTGATAAAGGTATCGACCTGCTTACGGCCTCCTACAATGAGCCGGATTTCTTTATTCTGCCTGATGTCGGCGCTGAGATTGCCGATCTTGACCGCATGCATATTTCTGAGCAGGAACTCATGGAAAAGAAAAATAACCTAATTCAGAATTTCAGTATCAAGTCGGAACGCCTCCATACAGTGCATCAGCTGCTGAAAGCCTACACGCTTTTCGAGAAAGATGTTGAATATGTGATCATTGAAAACAAGATCAAAATTGTTGATGAGCAAACAGGTCGTATCATGGAAGGCCGTCGCTATTCTGACGGACTCCATCAGGCAATTGAAGCCAAGGAAAACGTAAAGGTTGAGGCTGCCACACAAACCTATGCCACAATAACGCTTCAGAATTATTTCCGAATGTATGGTAAGCTTGCCGGTATGACAGGAACTGCTGAAACGGAGGCTGGTGAGTTCTGGGATATCTATAAACTCGATGTTGTAGTGATTCCTACGAATAAGCCAATCGTGCGTGACGACAGGGATGATTTGGTTTATAAAACCAAGCGTGAGAAAATGAACGCTGTGATTGATGAAATTGAAAAACTGGTACAAGCCCGCAGACCCGTGCTTGTGGGAACGACTTCGGTTGAAACCTCAGAGTTGCTCAGTAGAATGTTGCAGCGTAAAAATGTGCAGCACAATGTGTTGAATGCCAAATTGCATCAGCGTGAAGCGCAAATCGTTAAAGAGGCCGGACAGCCGGGAGTGGTAACTATCGCAACAAACATGGCCGGTCGTGGTACCGACATCAAGTTGGGTGCCGGCGTGAAAGAAGCTGGTGGCTTGGCCATCATCGGTACTGAAAGGCATGAATCACGACGTGTTGACAGGCAGTTGAGAGGTCGTGCAGGTCGTCAGGGTGATCCAGGTAGCTCGCAGTTTTTTGTTTCACTTGAAGACGACCTGATGCGTATGTTTGGTTCAGGCCGAATTGCAGGTCTTATGGATCGTCTTGGACTCAAGGAAGGCGAAATGATTCAGCATCCGATGATTTCAAAATCTATCGAAAGGGCACAGCGCAAAGTTGAAGAAAACAACTTTGGTGTTCGTAAACGTTTGCTTGAATACGACGACGTTATGAATGCACAACGTGAAGTAATCTACAAAAAGCGTCGCCATGCACTTTTCGGCGAACGTTTGTCAGTTGATATTTCCAATATGCTCTTTGATCTTGGTGAAAATATTATCAGCGAAAATCAGGCAAACCGTGATTTTGAAGGAATGCGTCTGGCATCACTTAAAAGTATGGGCGTAGAGCCTCCATTTGATAAAGAACAGTTTAGCTCGGCACAAGCGGAGGCACTCAACGAAAAATTATTTGCAAAGGCAACAGCTGCATACAAGGAAAAAACCAAACGAATTGGCGAAAAAACAATGCCTGTAATTCAAGATGTGTTTGAGCGGCAGAAGCAATATGAAAATATCGCAATCCCAATTACAGACGGAATCAAAGGCATGCAGGTTGTTGTTAACCTTAAAAAAGCCGTTGAAAATGGTCCGCGTGAAGTTACGTTATCCATTGAGAAAAGCATCTCCCTCGCTTTGATTGACGAATCATGGAAAGAGCATCTGCGTGAACTTGACGACCTGAAACAATCGGTTCAAAATGCTACTTATGAGCAGAAAGATCCTTTGCTCATATACAAATTTGAGTCATTCCAGCTTTTCAAAAACATGATCCACCGCATCAACCGTGATGTGATTTCATTCCTCATGAAAGCCAATATACCGGTTCAGGATGGAGCCAATGTGCGTGAAGCACAACGGGCAAAAGGCATTGACAGATCAAAAATTAAAGAAGAAAGATCTGATTTGCTGGCTCAGGCACATAGCAACACGCAACGTCAGGAGGTGACACAGCCCATTGTAGCAGAGAAAAAAGTTGGCAGAAATGAACCATGTCCATGTGGAAGTGGAAAAAAATACAAAAATTGTCACGGTAAAATGATGGCAGAAGTATAAAACTGTTGTATTTTCGTGCAGATTGTTGCCTTGGTTGGCACTAAGGATATTGTAACCAGCTAAGTCTGAAAAGGGTAGATGTATGAATAAAGTTTCAGTTACTGTAATAGCATTTTGCTCTATCATGTTTTTCTTTGCTTGCAGCAAGGAAAAAGCTCCTTCAGATGAAAGACTGATTTTCTCATACAGCGAGCCCATTATCAACCCACCTGATGATTTTCTGATACTGTTTAATTTTGTCTCCATTGGCGAAATCCATGCCGAGGTCACATTAGCTGATTCGGCTGTCTGGATGATAGAGAAACTTGGAAATCCATTATACAACCTAAGTCTGTATAATTTTACGGAAAACAAGGTGATTTCTTCTGTTGATACACTTGGATTAGCTGCGAATAAGAAATACAGGGTTATCGTAAAAAACGTATCCACTACAGAGGCTCTTAGGTTTTTTGTCGGGTTTAAAAAGCTGGATATACCCTATCAGAATTATTCCAACCGATTTTAACAAGAAATTAATAATTAGCCTACCATGAAAAACAACAGGCTTTTTTATATCCCAATTGTTTTTTTATTGCTAATATTTCTTCCTGATTTATTATTTGCTCAAGATGATTTAAAGAAACAACCTCCTAAGCTTGGGCTTGTGTTAAGCGGTGGTGGCGCAAAAGGTTTCGCACATGTTGGAGTTCTTAAAGTGCTCGAAGAGGCTGGCTTACAGTTTGATTATATCGGAGGAACCAGCATGGGCAGTATTGTTGGCGCACTTTATTCTTTAGGTTACCATCCAGATTCAATTGCCAGGATAGTATATTCTCAGGATTGGAATTCATTGATGAAAGATAAAATACCTCGTAACTATATTCCCATCGAGGAGAAATATAATTTTGACAGGTTTATTGTTACTTTTCCAATCATTGAGCGTCGCGTAAAGGTTAAAGGAGGTTTGCACAATGGTCAGTTGGTTGATCTTTTACTGGCTAAATATCTAAGTCCTGCCTATAAAACAAATGATTTTTCACAGTTCCAGATACCTTTTGTGTGCATCGCTACTGATCTCGAAGACGGTTCAAATGTGGTTTTAAACAAAGGAATACTTCACAAGGCGGTCAGGGCGAGTATGTCGATTCCGGGATATTTTAGTCCAGTCACGATTAACAACAGACTTTTAGTTGATGGAGGTGTAATCAATAATTTTCCAGTTAGAGAGGTCAAAGAACAGGGTGCTGATTTTATTATTGGAGTTGATGTGCAAACAGGCCTTCATAGCAGAGAGAATCTGAATTCGATTTTAAATATTATCGATCAAATTACCAGCTTTTACAGAATGAATGCCAACGAAGAGGCAGTCAGGCTTGCGGATATTTACATCAAGCCATCTTTGAAGGAGTATGATATGATGAGTTTTGAAGATTATGATGATATCATGCGTTTGGGGGAAGAGTCAGCACGAACATTTTTACCTCAGCTGAAAAAAATCGCAGACTCTATCAATGCTGTCAATCCAAGAAAACCTCGTGTTTTAGATACCAGACCTGTTGATTCCGTTTTTGTAACATACATTCAATATAATGGACTGAAGCGCATTCCAAAAGAATTTCTTGATGGCGCTCTTGAAATTTCTCCCAGAAGCTGGGTGCATATTTCTGAGCTCACAGAGGGATTGAAGCGCGCCTATGGAAGCGGTTTTTTTGAGTCAATCAATTATCATCTTATCCCTTTTGATGAAGATATGGGATTGGTTTTTACTATCCGTGAAGCGAGTTCAGGGATTTTTGGAGCCGGCATTCATTACGACTCCGATTACAAAACGGCATTACTCTTGAATGCTACTTTTAAGAATGTTGCCATAAAAGGTTCGAAATTGTTTATCGATTTAAATCTGGGTGAGAACCAAAGGCTTCAAGGATTGTATCTTGTTGATCGTGGTTCAAAAATTGGCTTTGGCACAAAAGCAACCTTTTTCAACATGAGCTTAAATGAATACAATAACAACGAAATAGTAGATGTTTACAATGTATTTCAGAATACAGGAGAAGTTTTTGCTCAGTGGACATTTAAAAATACAATGCGTTTTCGGGCCGGTTTCACTTTCGAAAACATCAGCATTAAAAGTAGATTCAGCGAGCAGACTCTTAAAGGTTCAAACCCCTTTCTTGTTGGTTTCCTGAACTGGTCGATTGACACATACAATAGAAATCAATATCCAACCAAAGGGAATAAACTGAATTTAACAATAAAAAATGTATCTGCTCTTTTTGATGTCAGCACAAATGACATTACAAAAAACTCCCTGGTTTTTTTGTTGAGGTATGATAAGAATATCCCGGTAAAAGAAAAGCATACATTTAAACCCGGTCTTTTTGCAGGCTTCACGATAAAAGATCATGTTCCGCCTCCACAGCATTGGTTTTTGGTTGGAGGGCAATCACACATCAATTATTTTGATTCTTTTGTCCCCTTTACCGGCCTTAGATTTATCGAAAATGCCGGCCTTTATTCGCTAATTGGAAATTTTTCATGGCAATATAATTTTTATCCAAAGCTTTATCTTACTGCTAAATGGGATATGGGTTTTGTGACAGAAACCCTGGAAGAATTATTGGATAAACCAAAACTAATTTCTGGCTTTGGTTTAACAGTGGGCTATGAAACTGCTATTGGCCCGGTTGAAATAAGTGTTATGGGAAGCAATATAAGTAAAGGAATGTCAAATTTTATCAATATTGGATATTGGTTTTAAAAGAAAGAAATATGAAATTTAAACGTGTATTATTGAAGTTGAGTGGTGAAGCCCTGATGGGAAAACAAAATTATGGAATTGATCCTGAACGCCTTCGTGATTATGCAGATGAGATTAAGCTGGCCGTTGAAGCAGGTGCACAAATTGCCATCGTAATTGGCGGAGGCAATATTTTTCGTGGGTTGCAGGGTATGAGTCAGGGAATGGATCGCGTTCAGGGTGATTATATGGGAATGCTGGCAACGGTAATAAATAGCATGGCATTGCAATCGACACTCAAATCTTTAGGCTTGAAGGCAAGCCTTTTATCTGGAGTTTATATCGACAGGGTAGCTGAATCGATGAGCGGACCCAAAGCGATTGAGCTTTTGGAGCAAGGCCATGTGGTTGTTATTGGAGGCGGAACAGGAAACCCGTTTTTCACCACAGATACTGCATCTGCCCTCAGAGCGGTCGAAATCAATGCAGACGTAATTTTGAAAGGCACACGTGTAGATGGCATTTATACGGCAGATCCGGAAAAAGACCCAAATGCTGTGAAGTATGCACATCTTACTTTTGATCAGGCATATAAGGATCAGCTTAAAGTGATGGATCTTACAGCATTTACCTTGTGCAGTGAAAATAATCTGCCCATCGTTGTGTTCGACATGAATATTAAAGGCAATTTGCTGAGAGTGTTGAACGGAGAACCGATTGGCACAATCGTGACCAATTGAAACAAAAACTGTTCATAAATGCATTGATGCGTAATCATAGCAACAAAGTTGCTTTGTTGCTGATTCTGTTTATAGCTGCCCTTTTACGACTATGGGCATTGTGGCAGATACCTTTTATGCACGATGAATTCAGTGCACTGTTTCGAACCCGTTTTGATAGTTTTAATCAACTGATCAGCGAAGGAGTGATGCGCAACGACTCACATCCGGCTGGAGTTCAGGTGTTTTTGTATTATTGGGTAAAGCTGACAGCTTTTAATGAGTTTTGGGTTAAACTGCCTTTTGCGCTTTTAGGGGTTTTTTCTGTTTGGCTGATTTTTGCAATAGGAAGAAATTGGTTCAATGAAACGGTTGGGTTGATCTCTGCGGCTTTCGCTGCTACAATGCAGTTTTTTGTTTTTTACAGTCAGTTGGCGCGGCCATATGCACCGGGAATGTTTTTTGTACTTTTTGCTGTTTTCTGGCTATCTGTGATGCAAGTGTGTGATCAGAAAGTCAAAAATAAGCATTTGCTGCTGTATTCGGTTTCGTTGGCAATGGCTGCGTATATGCATTACTTTTCGATGATGCTTGCCGGACTTATTTTTTTGAGTGGCTTTTTTATTGTTGAGAATCAAAATTTCAAAAAGTATTTTTTATCCGGACTATTGGCATTGCTGCTTTATGCGCCCCATTTCCCGATTTTCTGGTTTCAGATAAAAGCCGGAGGGATTGGAGGATGGCTTGGAGCTCCGGAGCCTGATTTTCTTTTAGATTTTTTCGCTTATACGTTTCACTTTTCTTTGATTTTTGGGTTAACGGCATTAATGATAGCAGCGGTTTTTTTCAATCGAAATGAGCTCACTTTATTAAAAAACAAAAGACGTTTAATCGGTTTTCTTTGGTTTGGGCTGAGCTTTTTAATTGCCTACTTCTATTCGGTTTATCGCACACCAATTTTGCAATTCAGCACTTTGTACTTCAGCTTTCCGTTTTTGATGCTTGTCTTTTTCTCATTTACAAAACCTCTGAAAGGGTGGCAAAATCTGCTTATGGCAGCAATTGTTCTAATTATTGGTTCATTCACATTAATTGGAAAGCGCAGTCATTATGATTTGATGTACCATCAGGGATACGATCAAGCTGCACTTTTGATGGCCGAAGACAAGGCTGAATTTGGCAAAAACATTGCTTTTGCTGCAATTGGAGGCTCTGCCGAGATGTTTGGATTTTACATGGATAAGCAGCAGCTAGCGGATGTAAAATTGATGAATCTAAGGTCAAACCCTTCTGAGTTCTGGGATTTTCTGGATAATACCGACCGTGAGTATTTTGGCATTGCCTGGGCCGATTATGCACCTTACGAATGGATCGAAAGCGCAAGAAGTCGTTTTGAGATTGTTTTGAATCATAAAAGCTGGTTCAATTCTGAGTATTATTTATTAAAGAGGGCAAGTGACAGAGGAAAGTGGTTGTTGCTGGCTGAAGAGCGCACACTGCTGGATGAAGGTTTTGATAAATCAGGTATCAGTTTCGATAAGGACAATGTTTACGGAATGCTTTGGGAAGCTGCGGGAGATACACTCATGCAAGCAACGGATAATATGATTGTTACATCACTTTTGGCAATGGCTGTTGATACGGTTCGGGCAGTCAGACTGGTGCTCGAATTTAAGGCTGATGACGGTTCACAACTTCATTGGATGGCAGGAAATCTTCATGGCAAGGTCGTTTTGCCCGGAGAGCATTTCTGGTTGCATGCAGCCTATCGTTTTGATGCAGGTTCTGAGAATGTGAAGACTGCACTGATGAGAAGCTATGTCTGGAATCAAGGCAATGAACGTTTCATGGTTCAAAGGCGGCTCATCTATTCACGTCCGCATGATCCGATTTTATTGGGACTTTATGCAGCTGTAAAATGATTTTTTGCTTGAGCAATGATTTGAAAATGTCCTATATTTGTCATCGGAAAACTAAAACTTAATCGTCATGACAGAAGAATCTCTATTTGTAATTGATGCCGCATCAGAAGCAATGGACAAAGCAATTGCCCATCTTGAAAAGGAATACCAGAAAATAAGGGCCGGAAAGGCAAATCCCGCCATGTTGAACGGTGTGATTGTGGAATATTATGGTGCGCATGTTCCAATCGAACAGACAGCCAATATCAACACCCCTGATCCGAGGCAAATCATCGTTCAGCCTTTTGACAAAAGTTCGCTCAATGCTATCGACAAAGCGATCAGAAATGCAAATCTTGGTTTCAATCCCAGCAGTGATGGTGATATTCTTCGCATCAATGTGCCCCCGTTGAATGAAGAACGCAGGCGAGACCTTGTGAAAAGAGCCAAAAATGAAACCGAAGAGGCAAAAATTGGAATCCGCAATGCACGCAGACAAGCCAATGAAGAAGCTAAGAAGCTTGAAAAGGAAGGTATTCCGGAAGATGAAGTTAAACGCCTGATCGAAAAAATTCAGGAATTAACCAATGGATACACTCAAAAAGTTGATAAACTTTTTGAGCTGAAAGAGCAAGATATCTTAACTATCTGACGAAGATTGGTCTTCGTTATCACCTTCATCTTCAGCTTTTTTCTTGCGCAACCAATTTATCAGAAGCTCAGCAAAAGGCAATATAAATGTGCTTATATTGAGTGTTTTGTCGATAAGTCCTGCGATGTAATTAAATGGATTCAGACTTTCGCCAAGTTCATCAAATTTCTGTTGCATGATGAGTTCGCTGTGCATTATTTTCAATTTCAGCAGTTCAGTTTCATGTATCAATTCAGTCAGGTTTTCCGGACTTGGCATAGGATCATCTTCATCAACAGGAGATGAAATCTTCTCGTTCATCTTTCTGATGATAGGATCAATAAACATTTGTTTTCTTGTGAAAAAAACGGTGAGTCCGACCAAAGCATAAAAAAGGCCCATGATTAAAAAGCCATGATGATAAGCGCCCACAGTTTTGCCATACCAGAAAACAAAGGCAAAGGAGAGCATTATCAAAACAAATCCTACCAGAGCTGCTAGAATAATTGCTGTTAAAACAAAAGATGTAAACAGTGCGAACCGGCGACTGAGCATGAGGCTGAGAAAGTTTAACCGCATGTTTAAATAATGTCTCAGTTCTTCAGTAATGTCCCTTATTGGTTGCGTAATTTGCTTCATATTAATGAATTGTAATTGTATATTTTTATTTACATCTTTTTGTGACCAGCTACAAAAGTATAAAATCAAAAACCCTGACAGCTAAAAATAGCATTTATTGCATTTTTTTATGGCTTTTCAGCGCGATGCATTTTTTCTTCGATCAACTTCTTGAGAGATTCGATACGCTCTGCAATATCGTTTTTTAAATTTTTGGCTGAGTCGCTGGCTTGCTTTTGCAATTCTTTGCCTTTTTCAGTCGTAAAAAGAAGCGCTGTGAGTGCGCCTAAAGTAGCACCCAGCACCAGACCAGCTGCGAGATAAGGAAATCTGCTTTTCATGATAATTATATTTTAAGGTTAATAGATGTAGTGAATTCCTACAAATATACGAAAAATATTGTTAAAAGTAAACTGAATGTTGAGCAGACCCTATTCCTCCTTCCATGGAAATCCATTCATTTCCTTTTCTAACACATTCTTTTCAAGCTTATTAATTATTTTTTCGGAAGAAAACTGTCTGTAGATGACTTTGGCAACTGTATATACCGGAATAGCGGCAATCATTCCAACGATACCGGCAAGCTTACCTGCCATGATAATCACCAGAAAAATCTCGATGGGATGAGCTTTTACACTTTTGGAGTAGATGATTGGTTGAAGCAGAAAGTTATCGACAAGGTTGGCAGCGGCGAAAGTGCTCAGTATGGCTACGGCTGTGAAACCAATCTGATCAAAAAGCCCGAATGCAAGCACGTAAATGATGCCTAAGATAAGCCCGATACTTGCCCCGATAATAGGCCCAAGATAAGGGATGATGTTGAACAAGCCTCCAATAAATCCAATTAAAATGGCGTTGTGGATTCCCAAAATACTCAAAACAGTGGAAATAATAACCATCATTGATGCCACTTCAATAAGCACTCCGATGAAATAGCGCGAGAGTAAATATCTCGAATCCGTAAGAATCTTTTTCATTTTATTGGAGTAGCTCTCAGGACTTATTTCCAAAATAAAATTCTTTAAAATCTCAGGGTCTTTCAAGAAGAAAAAAGTAAGAAAAAGAATAATAAACAAGGCCATGAAAACAGAGCCTGTAGTACTTAACAGTTGCCCAAAAATATTCGTGAAACTAGCAAAATCCATAAGTTCGCGAATCTGACCATCAATCAATGTAGCAATATCCTGATTGTTGTCGATTAGATTATATCGGTTTAAAAATTCATACAAATCCAAAATGGGTTCCTGAAAATAAGCACTTATCAGATTCATGTCGATGGATGAAACCAAACTTGCTTGAGATATAATCAGCGGAACAAGAAAAATGAAGAAGCCTGCAACAACCATCAGCATTGTTAACAGACTCATTAGCGCAGCAAGGACATTTCCAATCTTAAACTTTTTAATTTTGACCCTTAAGTAGAAATTTTTAAGCGGTCTTCCGATAATGCTCAACACTACAGAAATACTTATATAGATGACTAAATCCGAAAAATACCAAATCAAAAAAGCCGCAAGTGCTAATACCAAAAAGGGCTTAATGTTTTTTATGATGGGGGGCATTGTTTCAAAAATTTTAGTAAAGATAATTCGTTTTATTATTGCAAAATGAGTGAAAAGTTAAAAAGTAGTTTTTTGATACGTCTGAAGGAAAGATGGGGATTGAAAAACCTTTGGCAGGTAATAGTCATCTTAATAGTGTTCAGCTGTACAGGATTCTCAATCTTGTTTGTTGAAAAATGGATTTTGCAGTTAATAGGGGTGCCTGAAGATATTTCAGTCTGGTTAAAAATTTTACTGTTTGTAATCATAACACTGCCTGTTTATCAGGTTTTGCTGCTTTTTTATGGTTTTATATTCGGACAGTTCAAGTTTTTCTGGGAATTTGAAAAGCGGTTTTTCAGACGTTTGCTATTTTTACCAAAGCGTAAATCCGGTGAATAATAAGCTGGTCTAAAATCCAACAGACAGTGTGATTTTTAATGCAAGATTTTCATTGAATCGTTTGTATTGGTATGGCCCGTAGCGATAAAAAGCGCCTGCACCAAGTTTCATCGTTGGTAATTTAAGCAGGTTTCGTAGAAGCAAACCACTTTCGAAAAATCCATTTTCAGAGGTTTTAAATGCTATGCCTTGGTGATGCAGCGAATTTTTTAGTCCTCCAAAACTGATGTTTGTTGCAACGACAACATCCGGTGAAAAATAGTTCTTTTTGATAAGTAACGTGCCGAAATTATGTGTAAAAAACAAAGAAATATAGCGATCAGCAATGAACTCATTCATGCGCATGGTGGCAAAACTGAATGGTGCATAAAGTCCGGAATGGTTATAGGATGCGGGAAGATTAAAAAGCAGGGGATAAGGTAAAATTCCGTCGGCAAGCCCTGCTTCGAACCGGATATTTGTATGACCAGCATAATTCAGATGCCAGTTTTTTTCCATTCGTATGTCGTATTTCCTGTAACTTTCATTCATGTTAAGGAATGCCGAATTTCCCTGGCTGAAACTGAACCACAAAACCGGAGCAGCTTTGGTGAGTGGGGTTTTTACGTCCTTGTAGGAAATATATTTTTCTCCCGGACTAAAACCCATCGAAATTCTGAAGGCTTCAGTCTTTATGTTTTTAACCGCTGACAAGTCAGAAGAAGCCGGAATAAAAACATAAGCATCTGCCGGAGCAATGTCTTTTTTGATCAATCCAACTTCAAAGCTGAGATGATTGAATGCTTTGAATCTGTATGAAATTTCAAGTCCATTGGTAAAATCCATTTTATTGATAAAGTAGTCGCGAAAACTGTTTTCATTCAAAATACCGGAATTGTAATCAGGTATATTGCTTTTTCCGGTTTCGATATAATTCTGATAATGCAGTATTTTTATTTCCCCATCGATTTTCCTCCAAGCAGGAACGTCCAGACTCAAATTGTAGGTAGTTTGCTTTTTTCGCAAAGCATAACCCAGATATGCTCCGGCCACAAAATGAGGGCTTAGCTTCCGGTTTGTCTGCAGTCCAAGCCCGGGTTTAAAACCTTCAAAATCGTTGTAGCGAATGAGTTTGCTGACATTCAAATCAACTTTGCCCACAGGCAAAAGTCCGTTCATCAGTGATTCAGTAATACGTATCAACCTGTCGAGTTGGGCAGCCTCACCCAGTGAATCCATATAGCGGTAAGCTTCGAGCATACGCTTGCTGAGACTGTCGGCGCGATGATTGACCCAGAATTCGTTGTTTTGGTTGTAGGCATTCTTTTCCACTTCCAAAACGGTGTTCGAAAAAATCCTTTTATCGATTTCGGGATTTATTTCAATGTCGCGCAAATAACTTCTTGCATATCCTTTTATTGGTCCTACATTTTGAAACGAGATTTCAGTGTTCAGCTGAGCCGGAAACCATTGATTGCCATACACTTTCTCATACAACTGCTGAATGCGGATGTTTAATTTGCTATCTGCAATCGCGGAAGAAGCGGTTACATTTTGTATGGCCCATCGGTCGGAATGGATGCTTAACACACCTATTAGGCCATCGAAATTGGTGTTTCGGCGCGGCTGGTAAGAAATTGTAAAAAGCGTGTCTCCTGCATCAGTTGCATTGATTTCCTCGAGGATAAAAAGGTATTTTTCGACACTTCCACGGCTGATGGGATTCACGTATTGCTTGTCAGAAATGCGGATGCTTTCTTCGTAAAAATCTGTAGCGTGCAATTGCGACAGTAAAAAAACTGCAATTGGATCTTTAAGGCCTGAGATTTTTGAGGCGATAACTTTCTCAAAAAGTTTATCCGGAAACATAAAGCTTCTTTCGGAAACAGTCTCCAACACCATGATGTCGCGCTGAACAGCAAAATCCTTTAATGTTTTGCCTGCTTTTTCGGTTGCACCAGTGTCGATACTCATTACCATTCTGTCGTAAGTAGTGTATCTGAATGTTTTTAGTTGCTTTGGGTCGTTGAGGTACCTGTTGTCAAGGGCATTTTTGATAATACGGTGTGCAGGGTTTATGCCCGGTCTCACAACCACTTCATCCAGTTGGATTGTCTTTTGTTTCAGTTTAATTGCATGAAATGCTTCAGTTGAAGCTTCATGAAGTTCATGCGTTTCATAGCCGACAAACGAAAACTGAACTTTTGTTAAAGAAGTTGAAACTTTTATAGAAAACTTGCCGTCAATATTGGTAGAACCACCGTAAACACTGTCATTGATCAAGATATTCACGAAAGCGAGTGCTTCACCGGTGCGTTCATCTTCTACCTTTCCCGTAAAAAATATGCTTTGGGTAAAA
This sequence comes from Bacteroidales bacterium, assembly GCA_030683155.1. GTDB lineage: Bacteria > Bacteroidota > Bacteroidia > Bacteroidales > F082 > JALNZU01. The sequence continues at coordinate 46,550 of JAUXMV010000005.1, read as the reverse complement.
GCTGGACTTATAAACGAAAAGAATGTCAAAATCAAGAAACACCTATGGCAGTTTTTGAAGAACATTTATATCCTTTTTCGTTTGATCTTTAAAGAAGATTGCTGGATGCTAAAAGCTTCAAACAGCAAAATAAGACTCCAGTGATGCAAGGGTGTCACTGCTTGTTTGAATGTCGTGAACAGCGAGGCCGTTTTCGAGCACAACAATACGGTCGCAGACCTCAGTGATGTGGTTCAGATCGTGACTGGAGATCAAAAATGTGATGTTGTTTTCAGTCTTTTTGCGTTTAATGAGATTTTTCAGTCTTATCTGTGTTGTGGGGTCGAGGCTGTTGAATGGTTCATCGAGTACAACCAAAGGCGGATTGCCCATTAAGGCAGCTGCAATACCAATTTTTTGCTGATTTCCCATCGAGAGGTTTCGAATCAGCTTCTTTTTGCCGATTATTTCATTGTTAAAAAACTCAGCCATTTCATGCAAAAAGCTTTGAATTTCGTCTGAACTCATTCCCTTAATTTTCCCGGTGAAGTTGAAAAACTCTTCAGGACTGAGGAAATCGATGAGAAAACCCTGATCGAGAAAAGAGCCTGTTACACTTTTCCAGGAATCATCCTTTGCCACATTGTTGTCATTGATTTTTACACTGCCGGCATCTGCCTTGATCAGGTCGATCAGCAGCCGGAACATGGTTGTTTTACCTGCTCCATTGTTGCCAACAAGTCCGAAACTTTCACCTTTATTTATTTTAAGCGAATGAATATTCAATACGGTTGCGCCCGCATAACTTTTCTGAAGATTATCTATTGTGATCATAAAAGTGTTTTTTTATTTAATGAATTTGGCTTGATTAGCTAGCTTTTTTCTCTGAGACCTGCAGCCATAATGTATTTACGTTGCTGAAGATTCTTAAGAGTAAGTTGTATAAAATATTTTCTGAATGGCAATGCCAGCAAACCGGTTGCGGCCAATGCAGCCCATCCCATTTCCGGATTTCCGGCCCATTTGAATGGAAGGAAAATGAAAAGCGGAACAATGAAAACCGGCATCAGTATAAAAAAGTGCATGGCGCCGATTCCCTGATAACTGAAAGCGCCACCCTTGTTGATTGCCATTGTTTTTTTGTTATAGCTGGAAAAATATAGAACTGATGGCGCCACCAATCCAAGGCCGAAAATGAAACAGGCTGTATTGATGAGTAATATCTCAGTGCCAAAATAGATGTAAGGAATGGTGAGCACATAGCATGCAATACCAACGCAGTAAGCAAGGGTCATTTTTGCCCTGAGATAGTCGCCCATGTTAAGACCCGAGCTGATCAGGAAATCGAAAAAACCGCCCTCATAGGCAAAGGTGTACTGTAAATAATTTATCATCATGACACTTGTGACAAATATGCCGATAAAAATCATAAATCCGCCGTCCTTTGTGTATTCACCACTTGGGTAGAAAAACAAGCCATAGAGCAGGAAGATTGGTGTCATGTAGAGCCATGATTTTGTTCGCTTGTTGCGCAGATACATTCTTATATCAAGGGAAATCAGTTCGCCGATTAAACCTAATTTCTTAAGATAACCAATTTGACCGGTTTCAGAAAGATCTCCACCACTGTCTTTTGAAAGGTTTTCGAGGTAAAGTGCATCGCGCAGGAATTGATAATTGATGGCATACATCGCAATGGGCAACAGAAACAATACAGCCAGGAAAGATGGTTTTAGAAGAAGTACATCTAAAACACTGCCAACAATTTTTGAATAGGAATACCAGCCAAAATAGTCACCTGCTGCAAGAATCAGGATTATGGCCAAAATCAATGAGACTGTTTTAAGGCTTGCGACCATCTGTTTTTTGAGGTAAATCACAAAATAATTTAATCCAAGGTCGATTGAAAAAACAGCCAGAAACCACAGCCAGGCAACTGAAGCATTGTGATAATAGTTGATCTGAAAAGCAGCAAATGGAATAAAAAAGACGATGCTAATCAGAGTAAATAAGTTTATAGATCCTTTGAAAAGAAGAAAATGCACCAAAGAACTTTTTTTCAGCGGCAGATGGAGATAGGGCCGCACTTCAAGTGCCGGTAGTTTCTGCATAAAAAACCTGAAGGCAAACATGCCTGCAAAATACCATGCAAACATGCGGTGCAACTCAACGATTGGGTCACCTTTTTCGATGATTTCATGCCATTTAAAGCCTAATAAATAGGAAATGACAACCAATTCAAGAAACAATATGAAGAAGAAGAAACCCATGATGAGGTTTACTGCGAGGTTTTTTTGCCAGATGGCTGACCTTGTTGCTTGTTTCCATTGGTGCTCAAGAAAATATTTTATTAGCATAGGGTTGATATTGTGCGTTTTAATTCTTGTTTAGTAGAATGCTATTTTTGGATAAGGCGGTGAAATATGGAATTTACTGCCTGAGTTTTGGATTGTTTTTGTGCCTTTCTTTGTCGCGGTCAGTCTTTTTTTTCAGGTTTTCTGCCAGCGCTGAAGTCAGATCAACGCCGGTTTGGTTGGCAAGGCAGATGAGGACGAAAAGCACATCAGCCATTTCATCGGCCAGATTTTCTTCTTTATCGGAAGCTTTAGAAGATTGATCCCCAAATTTCCTGGCCATAATGCGCGCCAGTTCGCCTACCTCCTCCATTAAAACCGCAGTGTTTGTGAGTTCGCTGAAATAGCGCACACCAACTTCCTGAATCCATTGGTCAACCAGATCCTGTGCTTCTTTTAATTTCATGCTGAAATTTTTTCGCAAAGATAGTTTTTCATTAATTGAAGAATGAAAAGCATGCCATGAAAGACAGGAAAAATTTGATTGTTTTTTCACGCGTTTTTATATTGAACCTGCTCAGAAAGGTCAATCAAAATCGAAGCAGATAGCATTGGAGCAATGCAATTTCATGCGATTACAGGCCATGGAAGCCTGTTTCAGTCTGAATGATTTCGCCTATCTTTGCACAAAATCATGACTATTGAAAACAGAATCAACGGTTTTTCGCCTTGTAGCTAAAACCACCTCCGGCCTCGAAGCAGTGCTGGCCGAAGAAATCCGTTTGCTCGGAGGTCAAAATATCGAAATCATGACACGCGCGGTTGCTTTCGAGGGCGACAAGAAACTGATGTATCGTGCTAATTATGAATTGCGTACAGCTTTGCGCATTTTAAAGCATGTCACTTCTTTCAAAACGTCCAACGAACAAAAGTTTTACGACGAGATCCGTAACATTCAATGGCAAATGCATATGAATGTTGAAAATACTTTTTCTATTGACGGTGTTGTCAGCGGAGGCCTTTTTACACATTCTCAATATGTTGCTTTTAAAGCGAAAGATGCCATTGCGGATCAGTTTCGCGACAGGATGGGCATTCGGCCATCGGTGAACACCACCAATCCAGACTTAAGAATCAACATACAAATACAGGAAGATCAGGTAAATCTGTCTTTCGACAGCTCAGGTGATTCACTTCATAAACGAGGTTATCGGAATATTGTTGACAAAGCTCCTATCAATGAAGTGCTTGCGGCAGGTTTGATTTTGCTTTCGGGATGGAAAGCCGACACTCCTTTTGTAGATGCAATGTGCGGCTCAGCAACGATTCCGATCGAGGCAGCTATGTTTGCGATGAAAATTCCATCCGGATATTTTCGCAAGGAGTATGGATTCATGAAATGGAGCGATTTTGATCAGGAACTTTGGAATTCAGTTTGCAGCGAAGCCAATGAAAAAATCTGTGATTTTAATCATGAGATTTTCGCCTCAGACCATTCTGCAAAAGCTATTGATATTGCAGGTCAAAATCTGCATAGTGCAAATCTGCACAAAGACATCCGATTGTTTAAAAAACCAATGGAGTTTCTCATCCCACCCGAAGCTCCCGGAATATTAATCATCAATCCACCTTACGGAGAGCGCCTCGAGGAAAATGATCTCAAAGCACTCTATATGAATATCGGCGACAGTTTGAAACGCAATTTCAAAGGCTACAAGGCCTGGGTCATCAGCAGTGATTTTCAGGTTTTGAAACATGTTGGACTGAAGCCCTCAAAAAAATTAATCGTTTATAACGGACCGCTTGAATGCCGATTTGTTTGCTTTGACATTTTTGAAGGTAGTTTGAAAGATAAAAAAACACGTGAAGCTGATGCAAAAAGCTAAAGAATCAACTCAGATAATTATTCAATAATTCAAGATTCCTTAAACAGTTTTTTTAATTGAAGTTGCCTGAAACTCCCTTTTTTTGTTTCGTTTTTGTTAAGAATTAATAATTTACCATTTTTGGCAAAATATTTGCAACTTTTTGCAGGAAAATTTGTTCTTAGATTAAACTGCAAAAACTATCACTTATGCTACTCACAATAAAAAACTGGATTGACCAAAACATTTTTGGAAAAGATGTCTCAACCGGCAAAGCCGTTGGAGTTCGCTATAAATTCAATAATCCAAGCTTAAGAAACTTTCACCTTTTGCCACACAATGGTAAAAAGCAGTTTCTGAATACTTTTAAGCCTTACTGGGAAAACGCTTCGTCGTTCAGTAACAGAATGGCCCGTCAGCTGCGATAGGTCGTGGATAAAGTATTAGAAGCTAATGGATTAGCTAAGCATTTCGGTCAGATAACTGCCGTTGAGCATATTGATCTGACCGTTTACAAAGGCGATATTTATGGTTTTCTTGGTCCAAATGGTTCCGGAAAAAGCACAACAATAAGAATGATTCTTAACCTCATCTCGCCCGATCAAGGCGAGGTTTTTCTTTTTGGAGAGAAACTGAATGCCAACAGACGTGGTGTTTTGAAAAGGGTAGGGGCACTCATTGAACGACCTGATTTTTATAATTACCTTACTGCCTATCAAAACCTTGACCTGCTTGCACGTTATTCTGGTTTGAGACTTGATCGCAGTGAAATTATGGAAAAGCTGGAACTTGTTGATCTTCATAAAAGATTCGACAGCAAGGTGCGCACATTTAGTCAGGGCATGAAACAAAGACTTGGAATTGCACAAACACTGCTCCACGATCCGGACCTGATTATACTCGACGAACCTGTAAATGGACTTGATCCTCAGGGAATTAAAGATATTCGAAATCTTATCATAAAGTTAAACAGCGACTTTGGAAAAACACTTATCGTTTCTTCTCACATTCTGCGGGAAATGGAGCTCATTGCCAACCGCATGGTCGTTATCAGCAAAGGAAAAGTAGTTGTGGAAGGTGAGGTGCGTCCTTTGCTCGATTCGGGAAAACAAAAACTCATCCTTGTTACTGACAGAACACAGTTAGCGTTGGCGCTGCTGAAGGAACAATTTCCTCAGTTTGATTTTCAGCAAAATAAACTGGATGAGCTTGAAGCTGAGCTGTTAATCTCCGAAATACCAAAAATCAATAAAGTGCTTGTGGATGCAGGTATTGGTGTTAAACAACTTATTTCACGCAACAGTCTTGAAGATTATTTTTTACAGGTAACATAAATGGGCACACTGATAAGACTCGAATTCCAGAAATTATTCAGGCGTGGCATGACCTATATTGGTTTTATCGCCATCCTGCTGATCGTACTCATCATTCAGATTGGAATGTTTGTCGAAGGACAAAAACTGCTTGATTTTTTGATAAAAAGCCTTTCTGATGTCTTTCTTCTCGAAGGGAAACTCATCAATAATTATACGGTTTCGTATATCATTCTTAACAGTTTATGGATACATATACCAATTTTGGTAGCTATTGTTGCCGGAGACATGGTTTCAGGTGAAGCAGGCAGGGGAACTTTTCGGCTTTTATTGGTAAGGCCTGTAAGCAGGACGAAGTTACTTACTGCAAAATATATCGCGGCGCAGGCCTATGCTGCGATGCTGGTTGTTTTTTTGATGATTATGAGTTTGGGAGTGGGCCGATTGTTTTTTGACAATGGCGATATGATCGTTTTGATGAATACCATCAACATTTTTGATGAATCGGATGTGATGTGGCGTTTTCTGGCTGCCTTTGCCTATGGAGCCATCAGTATGTGGGTTGTTTCCGGACTCGCCTTTACGTTTTCATCGATAGCTTCCAACTCTCTTGGACCTGTTGTAGGCAGTATGTCGGTGCTGATTGTATTTACGATTATGTCAAATTTCAGCATTGGTATTTTCAATGTCATCAAACCCTTTCTTTTTACGACCTATCTGAATGGCTGGCAACTGTTTTTTGATGACCCTGTTGAGTGGGACAAGGTGATAGGCGCAACTTTGATTATGATGTTTCATATTACAGCACTCTATTTTCTTTCACTCTGGATTTTCACCAAAAAAGATATTACAACATGATACGAAAATCATTTTTTTTATTCATTTTTTCATTTGTTTTAACTACTTCATTTCCAGTTTATGCTCAGGTAAATGCAGAAGAAATTTTGGCAACGGTTTTAAAACGCAGTGCCGAAGTTAAAAGCTTTGAAGCAGATGTAAGTATTGATGTGGATGTTGATTTCATTCGGATACCTGTAAAGAAAGGTCGTGTGTTTTACAAGGCTCCTGAGAAATTTCGTTTTCGTGCTACAGGTTTTGTTTTGGTGCCTAAAAAAGGGATGAATTTTTCTGTAATGGAGATGCTGAATAAAAAAAACACAGCGATATATGTAGGTGCTGATGATATAAATCATATGCTGAAGATTGTTCCAATGACAGATGAGTCTGAATTTGTGATTGCGTCAGTTTGGGTAGATAAAGCAAAAAAGCGCATTAACAAAATGGATGTAACAACCAATGGACAAGGTAATTACATCATGGAATTCACTTATGGCACAATGCAGTATGATTTACCTGAAACCACAAAAGTGACCTTCGACATTCAACAAGTGGATATACCGTTGAAATTTATCGGCAACCTTAAAGTCGATCAGAAAAAAGCAGGCGAACGCTCGAAAGGAAGTGTATCCCTTGTCTATAGTAACTATAAAGTAAACGGTGAAATACCCGATACAGTTTTTGATGAAACCATCGAAAACTGATGACGTTTTATTCATCTAACAAGCCAGACAAGCCTGACAAATTCTGCGCGTTTTGAGCTGTTGATACTTACAATTTCTGGAAAAACTGAATCATAGGCAAAGGTACAGGCGTTGCTTCTCCACCGGCAAAAACGCCTGCAAAGCCAAACTGAAACGCTTTATTGGGCGTGGTCTGAAATCTTAAGCCGGGAAGTATAAGCGCAAATCCCTCTCTCGTTTTTGTAACATTACGCTCTCGTGTTTCTACATATTCATTAAATCCGGAGATAGGATTAAATTGATATACTTCATAAGATTCGGTGGTTTGATATTTTTGGCCACCAGGAACAATGAATGAATCAAACACAATGCTAACAGTTTTGCCTGCTTTAAACATTCCGGCAAATGAAATCAACATTCTTCCTTCACTTACTCTTTTTTTAGATGGACTGCTAGTAAAACTAATAATTTCCTCCTTAAAGCCAATCACACCGTAACCGGCAGAAAATGTGATGTTTGCAACCCTGTCACCTATAGTAAAGGCTGCGTATGGAAGCGCCATAGCAAAGCCTGAGCCATACCAGGTATCTGTCCCAAGCAGTAAACCCATTGCGACACTTGTGTTATCATTGAAAGGAATGCTATACTTTGCTGTTCCGATAATAGGTGACCCGAGCCAGGATGTCATTACTCCCAGACCAAAGTTTTCACCTACTCCGAACTGAATATCAGGTCCAAATAGATTCCATATTATATAGTTTTCACCTTTGGCGATAGAAAGCCCGTTGGTTGTGATGAAATAGCGAGTAGCAAAAACTTCACCCGGAACATATTCTCCTTTTACGTTAAGCTCACGTGCTCCAACTTCACGAATCTCACGGATTTCATGCCGTGGAATTGCTACCAGACCCATCTCTTTTGTTTCAATCAGCACCTCGCGCGGATCTTGTGAAATAATCTTTCCAACAAAAGTCGTACGGTCGTTTTTGGTTATGACATGTGTTTTAAGGGTATCTGAAACAGATTGTTCAGAATTCTCCTGACTGAATACATTGAATGACATCATGCAGGTCAGAAGGATAATTATAGAAGTAATTTTTAGTTTCATAGCTTTTAGTTTAAATGTTAATTATAAGTAGAAAAAGTTTAATGTAGATGTGGTGGTTAGCCTGATAAACCAATAAATTTCTTTTTTATTAAATTTCTTTTTTGTTAATACCAGAATCAAATTTACAATAAAGGCCAAAGGAAATCAAATATTTCTTATTTGCAACAGATATGACTTACAACCAATGATATTTTACAAGAATAGTTGCTTAGAGAAGAAATTCCCGAACGAAATTGATTATGGCTTCATGACAAGACGGTTTTTTTATACTTTAAAGAAAAACCATGATTCAGATTTCATTACTCTCAGAAATCTGAATCATGGTTAAACGATCATTCTACAGAATAATCTACTCCCATTTCAGCGATACCACTGACTTTGCGGGAATGGAATAACTAAAGACTTTAGCGCCTTGTTTGACCGAAAAGGTTTTAAAACTGCTGTCATAATTTGCAATAACAAGTGCTTTGCTGCCATCCGTATTCATAAAGGCAACGGCATCGATGTTTGTTAATGCCTGCGCGTAAATCAGCGAAATTCTTTCTGCACCGGGTCTCACTACTTTAGAAAAATGCCCGATGGAATAATATTCTTCATTCAGGGTGATATGTCCGGAGGCTTGATTGATGGTAATCACACCGCGGCAGTTTGAGCAGCCATTGTTGCGGGGACCATAATTTTGGTCGAGTGCCAGGTTCCACATCAAGGCCGAGCGCGACCAGTTGTTGGCCGTTCCAATGAAAATATTGCGCATATACCACATCAGGTTGTCTTCGAAGTTGACAGCCCATGCGCCACCTGAAATTTCCGTGAAATGTAACTCCTTGTCAGGATGTGCGTTATGGACAGCCGACATAGCCGAAACGCTTCCGCCATAAGCATGAAATGCACTTCCGGCAGTATAGTTTGCCGCAGCAGGGTCATTCAGAATGGATATGGAGTATTGGGTGTTGTCCCAGTTGTGGTCGTAATTGATGATCTTTGTATTGATGTCAGCTGCTGCTTCAAATTTTGGCCCAAGATGGTTTTTGATGAAATTTAGCTGTTCGTTTGCCTGCATCTCCATGCATGGATAAGCGGCAGTAAAATACAAGGGTTCATTTTGAGGTGTCACATGCGTGATATTGATGCCCTGATTTTTCATTTCACGGATGTATTTCACAAAGTAATCAGCATAAACATCATAGCTGTCGGTGCGCAGTTTGCCACCTTTTAAACTGTTGTTGGTTTTCATCCATGCCGGAGGGCTCCAGGGAGATCCCATCACAAAGATATTGGGTGAAATGCCAATGATTTGTTTCATTATTGGAACTACATCCTGAAGGTCCTGAGAGAGTGAAAAATTCTGTAATGCAAAATCAGTCTGTCCTGTTGGAAGATCGTTGTAAGTGAAATCTGACAAAGAGAAATCTGATGCACCCATTGTTAGGCGTAAAAAAGAAATTCCGATGCCAGTCTCAGGATCAAAGAGTTTTTTGAGGATTGTTTCGCGTTCAGGAGAACCAAGTTTACGGTTTAAAAGATAAGCAGATGAACCCGTTAAGGCAGCCCCATAGCCATCAACTGATTGAAAACGAATGCTTGTGTCAATTGTAATAACCGGCCATTCTTGTGAAAGTGTTGTACGAATTGACAGGTCGCTTTCACGGCTAAAAAGTTTGAGTTGATCGCCACGGGTAAGCCAAACCTCCGCTTTTCCAATATCAGGGATCACAGGAATTATCGGTGGATCGTTTGGATTGTTTTTTCCCTTGCAGCTAATGAATGAAAAAATCAGGGTGATTACAAAAACTAAAACAAGGATTTTCAGATTAAAGCTAAGATTCATTTTCAAAAATTTTGATTAAATGAGACTGTCTGAAAAATACTTTTGAAGCAATATTTATATTTCAAGCTTTTCAGACAATCTCATTCAAAATGTTAATATCCGGTATTTTGTACCAACTTCGTGTTTTTGTCCAACTCTGACTGAGGTATTGGCCACAACAGTCTGTTTTCGTTTACTGAATAGCCGAGAGAAGCGCCACCAGGCCCTTTCACGTTATTCATTACCTCAACTGCACGGCCGGTACGTTTGAGATCATACCATCGGTGTCCTTCGAAAGCTAACTCAAAACGCCTTTCTTTTTCGATAGCAAGACGCATTGCCTGTTGATCAGTGGCGTTGGTATTTGGAAGATTCACGCGTGAACGAATTTGATTAACTAAAGTTGCAGCACCTGAAACATCGCCATTTGCGTTCAATGCTTCAGCTTTCAGCAAAATGATGTCAGCAAGGCGCAGAAGGATAAAGTTTTGTGGACTCGGCTGCGCGATGTTACGGTATTTGTTGATAAAAGGAAATGTTGACTGAGGCCAGTAAGGGTCAGACCATCTTCCGGAAACATCATCGAAAGAAATGGAAGAATTTTTTCGAATAACATCTCCTTCGGCATCAAAGGCAGCTACAAGGTCGTTGGATGGCGTGTTGAATTTTTTCCAGTCCATTCCACGAAACATGCTCGCTCCCCAGTTGCCACTTGAAGAGGTGCCTTCGTAATTGATTTCGAAAATGGCTTCCGAAGAATTTTCGTTTGTATTGTTCCACAACATATCATATTCAGGCACAAGACTATAACCTCCTGCAATAACCGCATCGGCATATTGCTGAACCTTATTCCATTGAGGAGGCTGAATTGCTGCATAAACTTTAGCAAGCAATGCATTGGCAGCGCCTTTGGTAACAAAGCCTTTGTGCGACGCTGTAACCGGAACATTTTCAAGAGCCAGTTCAAGATCTTTAATAATTTGTTCATACACATCGGCCATTGCTGTGCGTGCCGGAAAAAGAATCGGATAGATTTCAGGTAAAAGTTCAATGCTTACAGTTTTCACCTCGGTAAGTTGTAAAGGCACATCGCCCCACAACTGTACGGCTTGAAAATACATATAGGCCCTTATCCATGCCGCTTCTCCCTTGATTTGTTTCTTGCGGTCGGCAGAAAGATCAGGAACGGCTTCCACATTGTTATATACAGCGTTTGCCTTGCCGATTGTTCCGTAAAGATAAGCCCAGTCGCGACTCACATTAGAGTTTGTGGCATCAATACTGAATTCATCAATCTGGAAATTGGCAGGATTATCAGCTCCGGCGTAGGCATCATCTGATTGTGCATCACCATTAACAAAGTAGTCGAGGGAGAAATACTCATTGCGGAAATCGCTGTAAACGCCGGCCAAAGCGGCTTCAACTTCACTTGAAGTTTTGTAGAGCAGCGAATCAGCAGAAGTATTTGAAACAGCAATACTTTGTGAAACAGGCTGAATATCGAGGAAATCCTTGCATCCGTTCAGTGAGACGATACTTATCAGGATGATTGATATAATAATTAATTTTTTCATTGTTCGTAGGATTATAATTCAACATTAAGACCAACCACGACTGTGCGCGACTGCGGGTATGTACCATAATCAATGCCCATCATCACTGCACTGTTTCCATAAGCATTCACTTCCGGATCGAAACCGCTGTAGTTTGTCAGGGTAATCAGGTTGCGGCCGGTAACATAGACCGACATGTTTTTGATGGCCTTGAAACGCTGGTTGCTCTCAAATACTCTGTATGAAAGGGTTATAGATTTCAACCTTACATAAGAGCCATCTTCGATAAACCGTGTTGAGTTGCGTACATTATTGATGTTGCCGGCTTTAGGAATATCTGTGATATCGCCTGGCTTTGTCCAGCGGCGCAAAACATCAACAGACTGGTTTTTGGTATCGAACATCCCTTCAAGATCGATGCGTGTTGCATTGTAGATGTCGTTTCCATAACTGCCCTGAATGAAAACATTCAGGTCGAAACGTTTGTAGGTGAAATTATTGGTAAAGCCGAAAATAAAATCAGGGTTTGGGTCACCAATAATCGTGCGGTCACCAGTATCGAATATACCGTTGTTGTTATAATCTCTGTAAATAATATTTCCGGTTTCAGGGTCAACACCATCTGAAATATAACCAAAGAAAGAACCCAACGGAAGGTCAGCTTTTAGAATGCTCACATCCTGATTGTTACTGTAGATTCGTCCAAAGTAGTAAACATCGGTATATTCGAGGCTGATGACTTTATTACGATTGAACGACATATTGAAATCAGACACCCATTTCAGTTTTTTATCTACATTAACAGTATTGATATTGAACTCTATACCTTTGTTTTCTATAGTTCCTGCGTTCGTTTGAATGGTACTGATAGGCAACGAGCTCGAAAGCTGAACATTCAGGAGCACATCTTCGGTGCGTTTGTGGTACGCATCCACATTCAGTGTCACGCGGTAGTTGAGCATCGAAAGGTCAAACCCAATATTCGTTTGTGCTGTTGTTTCCCAGCGAAGGTCGGGATTACCGTAGGTAACCTGCGTAGAGGATGGCCCCGAAAGCGGATTGGTAGGCGTCCGGCGATAATAGTTTACAAGACCGTAGCGTGCATAATTGGGAATGCCTTCCTGATTGCCGTTTTTACCCCAGCCACCACGCAGTTTAAGGTCGTCGATGAAAGTTAAATCCTTCATGAATGATTCGGAAGAAATACGCCATCCGGCAGAGAATGAAGGCATTGTACCCCAGTGTTGTGCCAGCTTTGAAGAACCATCACGACGGATACTCATGGTAAGGTAGTATCTGCTCATATAGTCGTAGGTGGCACGTCCGAAAAATGAAGCAAGCGCCCATTCGTTTACGTTGGTGCTTGCAGAAATTACGTTGGCGGCATTGAGTGTTGTCACAGAAACGTCTTCAGGGAAATCAGTACCATAGATAAAGGAGTTGTTGCCCTTATATTTTTGAATACTACTTCCGGCCATCGCTGTCACATTGTGTTTTCCAATTGATTTCACATAGTTCAGGGTGTTTTCCCAAAGCATGGTGTTATGGGTAGTTTTATCTGATTGACCGATACCATTGTTATTGCGGCCAAAATTAGTCCGGAATGGGTCGAGATAATAATCCCATTGGTGTGTGAGCATGTCAATACCAACTCTGGTATTTAATTTCAGGTCTTTTATCAGACTGATTTCGGCATTGATATTTCCAAGAATCTGGCTATCGACCGACTCCTGATCCGGGCCTTCCATATAGGCAATAGGATTTTCCCATGAAGGCTGAAAAGGGTTTGTATCAAACTGACCGCTGCCGTCTTTTTTATAAATATTGAGGAATGGCGGGGTGTTGAGTGCACTCATGATGACACCACCACGGCCAGAACTTGCATTGTCGGGCGTATCTTTGGTGTTGAGGTGCATCACATTGATATTGGTAGTAATTTTAAGCCACGGCTTGATTTGATTGTCAAGGTTCATACGCACCGTGTAGCGGTCGAAGCGGGCAGGGTTTACAATACCCTGATCGGAGAGATAGGTAGCTGATACAAAATGAGATGATTTACTTGTTCCTCCTGAATAAGAAAGCTGGTGTGATTGCGTTGTGCCTGTGCCAAAAGTGAGGTCAGACCAGTCGTTAAAGGCAGTTTGGGTAGGATCTAGCGCGCCAGGAAGAATTTCGTCAATCAGATCGCGGTATCTTTTGGTATTCAATACTTCAATTGGTTTTCTGAGGTCAGACATTCCAAAATACGTATTATATTTGATAGATGTTTCATTTTCGGAACCTCTTTTTGTGGTGATGATGACAACACCATTGGCAGCGCGGGCACCATAAATTGCAGCAGAAGAGGCATCTTTTAGCACGCTCATACTAGAAATATCAGAAGGATTGATAGAGCGTATATCAGTGGTTGGAAACCCATCAACCACGTAAAGTGGTTCATTTCCAGCGAGTACAGAAGTTGCGCCACGAACTCTAACAGCAAGACCGGAGCCTGGCTTGCCCGATGGCTGAATTACCTGAACACCAGCTGCTTTACCTTGCAGGCCTTCCGCAGCGGAGATTAGCGGCCTGTCTTTTAATGCTTTTTCATCTACCACAGCTACGGCTGTTGTGAGATCTTTCTTTTTTTGGGTTCCATAACCAATAACAATTGCTTCTTCGAGTAAGGTGACGTCTTCTTCAAGAACAACATCAATGCTCGTGCGTCCAATTGTAGGAACTGTTTGGTCTTTGAAACCGATATAACTAAATTTTAGAGATTCATTTGTAAGTGAAATCCGGTAGATTCCGTCAAAGTCTGTAGTGGTGCCGATGGTTGTGCCAACCAGTTGTACAGTTACGCCAGGGAGTGGAGTACCTTTGGCATCTTTTACTATTCCTGAAATTTGTCTTGACTGTCCGATGACGTTGGATGCTGCCAAGAGGAATATTATTAAAGTAAATAACTTTTGCATTATAAGGATTTTTCTGAAGTGGTTAAATGATAGACTTCATTATATATTTTTAGAATCAATTAAAGTTAAAAAACCAGGAGTGGATATGGTAATCCACCCCTGGCTTTTTGAAGCCGATAATTAAAAATTATCTTTCAAGAACCATTGTCCATGCAGCACTGCCATTATGGTCAGGTGTTAAGTCAACAGAAACAATCATAACTTCTTTACCGCCTGTATTTGCATAAGCAATAACTTCATATCGATTGGTCGCAAAACCACCATTTGGAGGCAATGTACCATTCGTATTTTCTCCTCCATAATATCCCTTCATGAAACCAATAAATGCAGCAAAGCCAGGTCCGTTGGTGAGGGTAATAATTGCTCTGGATTCAGCAGTAGCAGGAGTAAATGCATAAGTATGGGTATTGCATGAACCAAAAGGAGCGCCAGGGCTATTTGCTATTTCTGCATCAGTCCAGCATCCGTTTGGTGTGCCCATGTAGCCATCATTTCTTGAACCACCGTTGGTTTTGTACTCATAACCACCGCCGGCAGAGAAAATGAATTCGTCATCCATCATACAAGACCAATCATCTGGTCCTGTGCTTGAGCCATCTAAGAAGTTAAGTGGACATATCCACCATCCATCATTACCTAATCCAGGTCCAACATAAATAGAATTGCCAGATAATTGGAGTTTCCATGCACCGTTTTGCAATATTTCATCAGTTAGAACAGTAGATGAAATTGTTATATTTTGTTGTGCAGTTCTAGTTCCAACGTCATTGGTAGCTGTTAAAGCAACCGTATAGATTCCATCCTGAGCATAAGTGTGTACTGGGTTTTCTTCGGTAGAAGTAGCGCCATCACCAAAGTTCCATGAGTAACTAGTTGAAAAAGTAGAAGTATTGTTGAAAGTAACAGTTAATCCGTCAATGCTATAGGTGAATGAAGGTGATGGAAGATTTCCTGGAATTGGAGGCTCGTCTGCAGGATTGTCATAATGTACAAGAACAAATCTCCAGTATCCACCCGGAGCTGCATCACCTGGAGCAAATTTGTAATTGGCTTCAACGATAAGTGTATCGGTTGAACCATCATACAAAGAAACAAGGTTATAAGTGACGAAAGGTTGTGGGTTGTTGTATTCGAGGTCGGTTCCAACTTTTGAAAGACCAAGAAAAGCGCCGTTTCCAATAACCTTAAGCTTCGGATTTGCACCTGTTGTCAGTTCGAAAGTATGGTTGCCACTAGCCCAGGCAGATACATCCTGGCCAGCTTTGTTGAGCATAGGTTGTGAGCTGGAAGCACACATATTGTTTGCTCCGTCAGGATATACTGAACCTTCAGCCCAATAATCACCTTTATCATCAAAAATCATACGGCCATCACGGTGGAAAGTCCATTCGTCATTCAACATACATGGACGAATCGCCAACTCATCATTGTTCCGGCCCATTGCCCACCAAATCTGTGAACGATCGAAAGGTCCTACTTCAAGTGGATAGTTTCCGGTTGAAACATCACGCAATAGCTTCCATGTTTTTGATGATTCACCTGCAAGCTTTGTCAACATAACATTGGGGTCAGCGATGTTTACTTTTGCAGTAAATACGTCAGTCGAACCACCTTTTGTGGATGTTGCTGTGAGTGAAACGGTATATTCACCAACAGCGGCATAGGTGTGAGAAGGATTTATTTCAGCTGAAGCAGCAGAGCCATCGCCAAAGTTCCATGACAAAGTGGAGAAATTGGTCGACTCATTGGTAAACTGAACTTTTTTGTAATCAGCTGCATCTACAACAGATGTGAAACTCGCGATTACATCCGGTTCCGGATCATCCTTTTTGCAGGATGTAAAAGGCACTAATAGCACAGTTAACAGCAGTGCCAGACTGATTCGAAGTGTTTTTTTCATGACTTGAATTTTTGTGGTTAATAAAGGGTTAATTAAAATTTAATTTTAAGTTAGTAATTAATTGATAAAGATACTATTTTTTTAACTGGATTTCAAATGATTAGATAATCGAATTCTCAATTCTGAAATTCTAAGGTTTCAAGAACCTTGATTTGGGTTGTTTTGCCGCCGGATGATAAAGTAAAGTCTCCTTTCTCGACAATCCAATTGTTGTTGAGTCCCACAAACGCAAGTCTGTTAACCGGAATCTCAAAAGTTATAGTTTTAGTTTCGCCTGCCTGAAGCATTGTTTTCTCAAATCCCCGTAGCCTTTTTACTGATGGGGTAAGCGAAGCAAAATGATCTGAGCTGAAAACCTGTACCACCTCTTTGCCTGCAATACTTGACATATTTCTCAAGGTCACCTTCACTTTCATTGTTTCGTTCGGGAGATACTCAGTTTTGTCTGTTTCAATATTCAGATATTCAAATTCTGAATAGCTAAGTCCAAAGCCAAAATGGTATTGCGGGTTGTACTGTGTTCCTGTTGGTGAACCTGCAATTTCGAGCTGCTCGGCGTGTTTGATGTAGTAAGGTTCTAGACTGTTAGGAAAGCGAGGGTAGGTGTAAGGTAGCTTTCCTGAAGGATTTGCCTCTCCAAAAAGTATTTTAGCAATCGCTACTCCACCAAAATTACTTGGCAAATAAGCGTTTAGAATAGCCTTTGAAAGCGGTTCAATTTTACTGATGACTCTTGGCCGACCTTCAACAAGGATCAATATTACCGGTTTTCCTGATTTTGCTGCAATGCGGATAAGCTCCTGTTGATTATCAGAGAGGTAAAGATCCTCCAAATCTCCGGGTTTTTCGGTATAGGAATTCTCTCCGATACAAAGAACAATTGCATCTGCCTGAACAGCTTTTTTAGCAAAGACATTCAGATCGCCAACAATTTCTTCTGCATATGAAGCTTCATGATTGAATGCAATGCCCTCATATAATTCAACCATTTCCGGATTGCCAGCTTGTGCCTTGATGGCTTCATAGATGGTTGAATATTTTTCTGTAAACTCGTCCACAAGGTTTCCCAGCCAACTGTAGCTCCATCCGCCATTGAGCGGACGCATTGTGTTTGCTGCTGGTCCGCCAACAAGGATGCGGGTGTTTTTTGCCAAAGGCAGTATGTTTGATTCGTTTTTCAGCAAAGTAACTGATTCCATTGCAGTTAAAAGTGATGCGTCTTCAAATTCAACGCAGCCAAAGTCTGGATAGCTTTCCATCAAAGTGTAAGGTGTTTCGAAAAGACCAATCATGAATTTTACTCTTAGAATGCGGGTTACTGCATCGTTAATGCGAGCCATTGAGACTTCACCTTCATTGACAAGTTCAATAAGGTGGTCAGCAAACTCAAAGTTATAGGGAACCATCGACATGTCAATACCGGCATTGATTGCAAGTTTCACAGCTTCTTTCTGTGTGGAAGCAATCATGTGACGTGTGTGCAGGTATTCAATATCTGACCAGTCTGAAACTGTAAAGCCCTGAAACTGGAGTTCATTTTTAAGGAGGTCAGTAAGTAATTCTTTACTCACATGAACCGGCACACCGTTAATTTCGCCGGAGTTTATCATAACGGTCATAGCACCTGCATCAACGCCAGCTTTGAATGATGGAAGATGATATTCACGAAGTTTGTTATCAGGAATCCAGGCCGGACTTCTGTCTTTTCCGCTCAGGGTATGTGAGTAACCAAGATAGTGCTTCAGACAGGCTGCAATGTGATTTGGGTCAGCCAGATTGTTGTCAGATCCTTGAAGCCCTTGAATCAGTTTTTGACCCATGATGGAAGCCAGATAAGGATCTTCGCCGAAGGTTTCCCATTGGCGCGGCCATCGTGGGTCAACACCAAGGTCAAGTACAGGCGAAAATGTCCAGGGTATTCCGGAAGCACGGCTTTCATAAGCGGTAATTTCTCCGGCTCTTTTAATCATTTCAGGATTCCAGGTTGCGGCCATACCTATTTGTTGCGGAAAAAGTGTAGAACCGGCCACGTAGCTTGCACCATGAATCATATCGACGCCATAAATAACAGGTATCTGCAATCTTGTGTTGGCTATGGCGTAGTCCTGTAGCTCTTTAACGATGCTGTTCCACTGTTTCGTATCACGTGCGCGGTTGTTGGCTGTATTTAATACTGAGCCAATTTTGTATTTTCCAAAAGCAATCTTCAATACTGAGGTGTCAAATTTCAGCGGTTCAAAACTAGATTGAGGCTTTTCTCCTTCCATCAGCACATCGAGTGTTATCTGAGTCATTTGACCTACTTTTTCTTCTAGTGTCATTTTGGAAAGCAGCTCTGCGACTTTAGCTTCAATAACTGGGTCTTTGCCAGTTGAATGGCTTGACGTATCTGGGTTAGAACAAGAAATTGCCAGTGTTGTCACCAACAGTATTGCAAGCATCTTTCTGATTTTCATAATTTAAATGTGTATATGGTTTTAAAAATCAATAAATCAAATTTTTAATCTGGCACCTGAAAAACTCTGATGTAATCAACAATCATCCTTTGCGGAAACACCGTTGTTTCATTCGGATAGCCAGGCCAGATGCCTCCTACAGCCACATTGAAAATGAAAAAATGTGGTAAGCGGAAGGCTTCATATTTAATATCAGTATCTTTAATTTCATAAAAAAGTTCATAATTTACATACCATCTTATACCACTTTCCTGCCATACTACGCTGAAAACATGGAATTTATCATGAAAACTCTGGCTCATTGGGAGTGCATAGGTTCCTCCTTTATAGCGATGACCCCCGTCGAAATAATGAACTGTTCCATGTGTTTCATGCTGTCTGTGACCGAGGTATTCCATGATATCAATTTCACCACAGCGGGGCCAGCTTACTTGTGAAATATTTGCGCCAAGCGTCCATAATGCAGGCCATATACCTTGTCCGTAGGGCATTTTGGCACGGATATCAATGCGTCCGTATGTAAACTCTTTTTTACCTTGTGTAAGCAAACGTGCAGAATTGTACGAATTGTAAAGTTTGGTGGCAACAATATTCAGTTTGCCATCTTCAACATAGGAATTTTGTGGGGAAGAGGTGTAGCTTTGTAATTCCTGATTTCCCCATCCACCTGCTCCGATATTGTAGCCCCAATTATTAAGATTAATGGCTGTGCCGTCAAAATCATCACTCCAGACTAATTGAAAAAGCGGATAGGTGTCAGGTGTAATGGCACCATCATCAGTCATATCAACGGAATAAGTGTCATCATTCAGAATGACAACTATTGTAGAATTCTTTTCAGCTGTAGCATTTTGAATTTCGGAAAAGTGAATGCTAAATTGGTCATCCATCTCAAATATGAGGTCATTCACAAGTTTTATGGTAGCAAATTTTTCTGTTTCACCGGGGCTGAAAACCATGGTTTCGTTTTCAACAGCAATATAATCCTCGCCCGGTTTTGCTGTTCCGCTAACGGTTGACCATTTGAGGCTTACAATTGTTAGTGCTGGACCAGAAAGCCGTACCGGTATTTTTGCTTCTATCTGTGTTGCATTGCCTTCCTGAAAAAACAATCGCTCCGGAATTTGGATCTTTGGCACAAAATAATCATCATTCAGTATTGTTACTTTGCATTGACTTTGTCCAAGAGTAGCATTCTTCAGACTTCCTGCTACCACAAAGAAATATTCATCCGTTTCATAAATGGTGTCTCTTACGATCTCAATACGTATTTCTTTTGACGTTTCGCCAGGTGCAAAAACTAAAGTCATTTCTTCCTGTGCTATGTAATCCTCAGGGGCTGTTGCAGTTCCATCCGAAGTTGACCATTTCAGGGTTACTTCTTTTTTGGAAGATGTGGAAAGTGTAACAGGAATTACCGCATAGTTAGTGCTTTCTGTTCCTTCAGTCACTGAAAGAGCATCAGGAATACTTAAAACAGGTATTTCCTCTTCTGCTTTGGTGCAAGAAGTGATTAATGTAAGAATTACAATCAGATAAATATGGTATATGGAATTTAAGTTTCTCATTCTCTCTTAGTTTGTTTTAGGGTTCATGCGATAGAATCGCACATAATCAATTTCCATTGAGGCAGGAAAAATATTGTCGTCAATACCTTGCTGACCTCCCCAATCGCCACCAATGGCAATGTTTAGTATAAGGTGAAAGCGTTTGTCGAAAGGCCAGACCTTATATCCACCTCCTTCGTTGACGCTGGTAAAGAGATGCTGATTGTTGATATATCCGCGAATGGCGTATGGTGTCCAGTCTATCCTGTAGATCTGAAATTCTGTTGTGGCATTTTCTACTTTTCTGGTGGCGGTTTTCTGATTGTTCAATCTCCAGTAGTAGGCTTCACAATGCGTGCTCATATGTATTACATTGAGGTCATAGCCAACATGTTCCATAATATCAATTTCACCTGATGAAGGCCAGTTGCCATACTCCCAATCTGTAGGAAGCATCCATATTGCTGGCCAGGTACCTCTGCCGGCGGGTATTTTAGCCTTCACTTCAACACGTCCATAAAGAATATCCCCTTTATTTTTTGAAACAAGTCTTGTTGAAGTATATTGACGATTTTCGAATTGTTCCTTTAAAGCGGTAATTGTGAGCAAACCATTGCCTACAGAGGCATTGCGCAATAAGCTGGTGTAATACTGAAGTTCATTGTTTCCCCAGCCGCCACCACCAATATCGTATCCCCATTTTGCAGGATCGGGCAAACCATTATAATCAAATTCGTCGAACCAGAAAGGTGCTTCTTCAAAAGTCCATCCAAGATCCTGTGGTGGTCCTGGAAGAATGATAATGGGTTTATTGGATTCTTTATTGCCTCCGCACGAGGCGAGAAAGAAATAAAAGAGAACTGTTAAAAATACTGTAAGATTCCTTAATATCATTTCATAAATTTTAAAATTGAGCGGCCGTTGCGAACAACGGCCTGCTCAACTCACTAACCGCAAAAAAATAGAGCTATGAAAACTAGTAATTAGGGTTTTGTTTCAGTTTTGTATTTACCAATTCCTTCAAAGGAATGGGAAGTATTTCGTTTTTATTGGCTGTAAAACCTTTGAATGCAAGCACTGTTGAAGCTTGACCTGTGCGCACGAGGTCAAAGAAACGATGGCCTTCGGTAGCAAGTTCAAAACGACGTTCCAAATAAATATTTGGTAAAGTTGCAGGTACAGATGGCAATCCAACTCTTTGTCTTACACGGTCGAGGTAGAACTGGGCTTTGCCGCCGTCGCCACCGCGCAGATAAGCCTCTGCAGCCATCAGATAAACATCGGCAAGTCTCATTTCAATGTAATTATTTGGCCACATCAATACAGGATCGCCTGAGCCACTTGAAAGAAATGCCTTAAGCGGTGCATATTTCTGCAGGAAATAGCCAGTATTTTGGTATCCTTTTTCATATGTAGCAAGGCCGGCTTTTTCCAGACTGTCGATGTTGGCTACTGTAGCTTTGTATCTTGGGTCGCCACGCAACAAATCAACTAGTTCGGTTCTGATGGGATTAAAGCCCCAACCGGGTGAGTATGTTGGGCCGACAAAAGCACGTGGGCCGCACATCTGAGTAAAAATATGACCTTCGCCTGCAGGTGGCCATGGACCCCAATAGCCTACTGCCGCAGAGGTATGTGCAATTTCAAAAATAGATTCTTTGTTAAACTTGTTATCAGCCTTGAAAATGTCGCCGTACTTTGGCAAAAGTTCATAAACGCCTGACAGATCAACCTGTTCGAAAAGATTGGCAGCTTCAAGCATTCTGTTTTCATTGTTCTGAAACAAAATAACTTTTCCAAGCAATGCAGTTGCTGCTCCCTTGGTAACCCTTCCTTTGTCATTTTCTCCAAAAGTTACTGCCAAATCTGGAATAGCTTCGTTCAAATCTTTTTCAATCTGGGTATAAACTGCTTCAGGACTCACTTGTTCTACAGAATAGAATTCTGCTGGTGAAAGTGGTTCAATCATTAATGGAATGTTTTTAAACAAACGCACCAGATCGAAATAGTAATAGGCTCTCAGGAACTTTGTTTCAGCGATATATTGTTTCTTAAGTGGTTCGGCCATAGGTACATCACCCAATTTTGATAAAAGTGTATTGGCTCTGTTGATACCGGCGAAGTTACGACCCCAGAAGTCATCTTGTGGGCCTACAGCCGGATCAACCGTATAAGTATTCCATGCTTCCCATGTAGCACGGTCACCAAAAGAACCTCCACCTGCCCAGCAATCGTCAGATGCAGTGTTGAGCAATCCTACTTTACTGGAGTAATCCACAACTACTTCCCAGCCAAGTGGGTCATAAACAGCGATCAAACCTGCAAAGGCTTCATCAGCATTGCGGTAATAATTTGATTCGAGTGTGGTTCCGCGAGGTTTAACCTCTAACCAATCTTTGTTGCATGAGGCCAGAATGAATAAGCCGGCAAAAACGAAAGTGAAATATATTATGTACTTCTTCATTGTCTTAAAGTTTTACTGATTAAATAGTTACGTTAATTCCTGCCATAAAGCTGCGTGCCTGAGGATAATATCCTCTGTCTATACCGTAGCTTGCGCCTCCGATTTCAGGATCATAGCCTTTATACTGAGTGATCGTAATGAGGTTGTTTGCGCCAACATAAAGGCGAAGTTGCTGTAATCCTATTTTCTGAGTATAGGTTCTTGGGAAATTGTATCCAAGCTGAATGGTTTTTACCCTGAAATATGCTCCATTCGTTAGATGGAAAGTCGAAGGGTTACTGAAGTTTCTATTTGGGTCGGCATGCACAAGACGAGGATATTCATTTGATGTGCCTACGCCCTGCCAACGGTCAAGTGCATCTGTAGTCCAGTTGGCAGAAGGAATATCAAGTCTGCGCAGTCCGTTAAAGATGTCATTTCCTCCAACACCCTGTCCAAATACAAGAAGGTCAAAATTCTTGTAAGCTGCACTAACTGTAAATCCGTAAGACCAGGTAGGAGTAGGATCACCAATAAAACTGCGGTCATCAGCATCAATTTTGCCATCACCATTCAGGTCGGCATATTTGAAATCGCCAGGTTTTGCACCTGGTTGAATGAGTGTTCCATCAGAATTTGAATATTTTTGAATTTCCCCCAATGATTGGAAAACACCTAAAATCTCGAATCCATAAAAAGAACCAATTGGCTGTCCAACAGCCAAACGGCTGATCTCGTAACTACTTGAGTGGAAGTAAGCGCCGGTACGATATTGTACAGTACCAAGGTCAGTAATTTCATTTTTTAGATAAGAGGTATTGCCTTTTAATTCAAGTGCAATATCTTTAATCTGGGTTCTGTAACTTAGCTCGATTTCGAATCCTTTGTTTGTCATTGAAGCAACATTGCCGGTAGGAGAACCTGCTGCACCTACATATGCAGGCAATACAATAGGTTGTAGCATGCCAATCGTTCTTTTATCGTAAAGATCAAAAACAATCCTGAAATCAGTAAACAATGTTGCCTCAAAACCAATATTTGACTGGCTTGTTTCTTCCCACCTCAAATCAGGATTAGAAGGTGCATTCGGGCTGTAGCCAATAAGATAATTGTCGTAGCTGAAAGTGTAATTTCTTCCGCTTCCAACGGTTGACAAGTACTGGAAGTCGCCAATTTGATCATTTCCGGTAACACCATACGAACCTCTGATTTTTAAATAACTTACATAATCATTTTCTGGCCAGAAATCTTCGCGGCTTACATTCCAACCAATGGATGCTGAAGGGAAATAACCAAATTTGTTGTTGCTTCCAAAACGGGAGGAACCATCACGGCGAACAATACCGGTGAACATGTATTTTTCTGCGTAGTTGTAGTTTAGACGACCAAAAACAGAAGCAATCCGGTGGTCGGGACTTTCCCATCCGCCACCTAATTTGTCGGCATCAATTACGCCGAAATTCATTGAAGCTTCCTCGAAAGTGTTTACGGGAAGGTTGTTGTAAACAGCACTTACTCCTCTGGAATTTGAAACATAAGCGCTTGTACCAATAAGCGCGGTAAAATCATGCATGCCAAATTTTGTAGTGTAAGAAGCTGTGTTTTCAAAATTCCATGAAAAGCCCTGATTGCTTCCTCTGCTGTATGAATTATTCAAAACAGAGCTTGCAGCATTAAGATAATGAACAGGAGTGAAATTTTCATTCCCCCAAAAGGATAGTTTAGAGCCAAGATCTGATCTGAATCTTAACCCTTTTAATGGTTCAATTTCTGCATAAACATTGCCTACAAAATTATCTGACCAGCCATAATTTCCAAGTCTTGTTGCGATATAAGCCAGCGGATTACTTAATTCCTGACCAACGTAAGGCGATATGCCATAAGGGTTTCCATTTGCATCGCGCACGACAGCCTGATTGCTGTAGGGTGGTGCATTGGCAATTGCAGGGTCAGTAATAATTTGAGGTGTAACAGGGTCAAGATTGATGGCTGATCCCAGAGGGCCGCCAAACTCACTGTTTGTATTCAGCGATCCTTTACTTTTAATGTGTGAATAGCCAAAATTATTCCCAAACTTAAGCCATTTATTCACCTGATGGGTTGTGTTGAGTCTGAGATTTAAGCGCTTATAATGCGAAATGTCTGTTGCTACAATACCTTCCTGATCAAGATAACCAAATGAAAAATAGTAGGTTGAACGTTCATTTCCACCACTGATGCTTAGTTCATGGTTTTGAATTATGGCATTGTTGTTGAAAATCGTAGATTGCCAGTCGGTTCCTTCTCCCAATGCCTGAGGGTCAGGGAATATTGGGGATAATCCTGCGTTGGTCATCGACTCATTTCTTAAGGTTGCATATTGAGTTGCATTCAACAGGTCAAGTTTTTTTGCAGGTGCCTGTGTTCCAAGGTATGCATGATAGTTTACGCGCATGTCTCCACTTACACCTTTTTTAGTGGTAACGATAATAACGCCATTGGCAGCACGTGCTCCATAAATAGCCGCTGAGGCAGCATCTTTGAGCACTTCGATCGATTCGATATCGGCTGCATTCAGGTAATCAATACCACCAACATCAACAGGTATTCCATCCACAACATAAAGAGGGTCACTGTTATTAATAGTAGTGGTTCCCCTCACTCTTACAGTTGAACCTGCACCAGGCTGACCAGAACTGGCAGCGATAGTTACACCGGAAGTCCGGCCCTGCAGGGCTTGCTCAAGGCGTGTAACTGGCATATTGGCCAGATCTTTTGATCTTACACCTGAGATGGCTCCCGTGACAACACTTTTTTGTTGTACACCGTAACCGACGACAACTAATTCTTCAAGTTCTGTTACATCCGGTGATAACACCCAGTTAATGGTCAAAGTCTGACCTGACTCAATGACTACATTTCGTTGTGAGGTTTCATAACCTACAAAACGAACAATAAAAACGTAATTTCCGGGTGCGACATCTAAACTGTATTTTCCATCAATGTCAGTAATTGTACCTGAAGTGGTACCTTCTATTATGACATTTGCTCCTGGAAGAGTTTCATTTGTAATCCTGTCCCTTACTGTGCCTTTAATGGTTGACTGGGCCATCAACCAACTAAATGGGAGGATTAAAACTAAAAGTAGAAAGGTGGTTTTTTTCATAACTTTTCAGGTTAGTGTTCATTTTGGATTAGTGAATTTTTAATTCAGATAACAATATTAATTTAATGTGACATGATATTGCAACTAATACTTTACATCAAGTTTACTTCGACAAAGTAATTATGGTACATCAAAAACACTACATCATTAATTTAAAGTGCTGTTAAATAATAATTTAACATTTTTTATAACATACAGCACGCGTTTTGAATCAGAAATTACAAAAATTATTTGTTGTGCAATTTTTAGAGGAAATCAACAAGAATTTCTATAAATGACGATTAAGTATTAAATTATGACTTAGAAAAAGCGGAAAGTGATGAACTGTTTTTTAAGAAATAATTTCTCTTAAATGAAAGAAGTGTTTTGCTGCCGACCACTATTTTTTAGAAAAGTATTGATAATAGAAACTGACCAATTTACTATTCTTTAACAGCTTTGTTTGGAGGTTAAATTTCCCTGAGGTAACTGGTTGATCAGGCTTGAGGAGGAAAAAAATTAAGGATATTCGTTGATACCAATTGTGAACGTACTTCCTTTGCCAGGTTGCGATTGAACGTGGATGCTGTAGGAGTGTGCATCGAGAATTTTTTTTACGATTCCTAGGCCCAAACCCGTTCCTTTCTCACCAAAAGTACCCATGGTGGTTTTGCGCATGAAACCTATAAATAATTTGTTGCAGGTATCTTCGTCCATTCCAAGACCTGAATCGCTGATGACTATTCTTTTTTGATCATCTTCTGACTCAAACTTAATACTGATTTTCCCTCCTTGAGGTGTAAATTTTACTGAATTTCCTACCAGATTGTTCAATGCCTGTCCGAGCAAAGTTTCATCAGCAAAAAGCCAAAAGTCTTGTTCAATATGAATATTTAAACTGATTTGTTTTTCTTTCATTTTTGCTTCTTGCATTTTTTTTACAAAATTTGCCAGATCCAAAGGAATAACATTTTTTCGGCTTATTTTATAATTGCCGAGTTCAAGATTTGACCATTGATAGAGTTTGTCATTGTAGTCGAGCAACCTAAGCATTTCATTTTTTATATCAGTTAAAAGCTCGAGTTGTGTTGAATTAAGTTGATGATTGGCTTTTTCGTCTGTTAGAAGCAAATTTGCCAATCCAATCACTGCGCCTATGGGCGAACGAAGGTCATGCGAAATGATCGATACAAACTGGTCTTTAAAGGAAAGCAGTTGCTTGAGTTTTTTTTCGGTGCTGGCAAGTTGATCCAGTGTAAGTCTTTGGTCGCGGGCTTTTTGAATGAACTCCTGATTTAAATCTGATTGTTTGTTTAAAGGTTTAATCAGCAGATAATTTCTGTTTTCATGTCTAAGTGCGAGCGCCTGAAGGTATATTACTTCAAATGCATCTTTTTTTTCTTCCCAGATACCACTTATTAGCTTTCCATCTTGGTTAGAATTCCAAAGTTCATGTGCTTCAAGCTGAAATACTTCGATATAGGGAAAAGTTTCCCAAAGAAGTATTTTCTTTCCATCATAATGAAGCTTTAAATTTAATTCTTCAAACCATTGTGGTCTTGATCCAAGAAGTCTAAAATGCTCTCCGTCTTTTTCAAAACTCATATAATCAAGGAGATACAATGCTGATAAAGTTCCTTTGGCTGATGATTCTTTGCGATCCTGGATGCTTTTTAGTTTATCTTCATTGTACAACTGAAAAATCGGATGAATGATCTCAACCTCACGTGTTTGGTCAAGTAAAAAAATCCAGTTTTTGTCATTTTCATCCAAAAAGATGTGCACCTCAGCATATGTTGTATTATTTATGCGCAGATGTGATATAACCATTGGATTGATCAAAGGCGGAATCATTCCAAACAGAAAGGGTGCATAATCTTCAATGTTCTTTCCTTTTACCGGAATTTCAGTGAAATATTTTTCCCATGGTCCAAACCATTGAAGAATCTCCCCATCGCTATCGGTCTGAAATACAACCAAACCAACATAGGGCGGGATTTCACTCAAAATATACTTGATGGTTGATTCTGAGAATTCCTTAATTATATTTGGGCTGTAGTTGGATTTCATAACAAGAAAAGTGCTTTTCAGGGGTTAGTTTTTTTCAAGCATCATCTGTGTCAGCAAACTAAACGCTTCCTCAACCATTATGCTATCTTTAGCACTTGTGAGCATAATTTTCCAGCCTTTTTGTTCCAGTTTATTCAAAGTTTCTTGCTCAACTTCCCATGAATCAATGAGGTCACATTTATTTATCAAGAGAATGAAAGGGGCGTCTTTGGTCGTTTCGCTTGCCATTTCCTGAAGGCGAAGTGCAACATTTATTGTATCGTTTCGTGTGCCGTCAGCAACGAGAAGGTAGCCGGAAGAACCTATCAGATAACTGGGCTTCATCTTCATAAAGTCATCATCACCATAAAGATCCCACAACATCAATGTTACATCTGTATCATTAAAACATAAATTTTTCTGATCAATTTTTACACCTATCGTTGTTTGATATCTTTCACTGAAAATGCTGTGGACATAACTTTGCACCAGGCTTGTCTTGCCTACAGCAAATGCCCCTAACATAGCAATTTTCTTTTTTAACATGTTTTATTATTCTATTTTTTCAAACACCTCAAACCGCACCGAACGTAGCATCTGAGATACATTTACATCTTCTGTGAAAAGCACCTGCGCTTCCAATAATTCATCTCGCAAGCCAGCATCTTTTAGCAAAGAAGCAAAAGATTCGGCTCTTTTTACTGCAACACGCATGTTCGCATCTACATTTCCGGTTCGGCTGGTATATGACCTGACATAAATAGCCATCTTTTTGTTATACATATTGTTATAATCATCAAGATGGACTGCCGCCTGCACCAAAGAGTCGAACTGTTGCTGCTGTTTTGCGCTCAAAGATACAACGTTCATTTCGAAAATAAAGGTGTATTTTTCAATTGCCGGAATAATCCATTCAAGGTCTGGTTGAGGTATGTCAGTTTTCTGGTTTAGCCTTGAAGTATCGAGATTGGTTACACCATATATTTTATAAGCATTTTCAATTGCCTGATTCACCCATTCTTCAGATGCAGTGCCTGACAAAAACAGATTGCCTGCTGCATAATTTATAATCACTGATGAAGGAGGGTTTATTATTTCATCTGCTCTTTTAAGAACCATTGCTGGCTCAATTGATATATAGGGTTCGAGTTGCAGCTTCAGTCTGGAAGAATCGAATCTGCTTTGCGCTAAAAGGCTGTCATATGTCCCTGCCTGGAAATCACGAAGACCATAAACAAAAAAATTTCTATTCCTTTTTTCTGTTTTTGTGATATGATAGCCCGGCAATTCATCAAGCTTTTCAACAAAATCATTAAATCTTTTATTGCGGTCAAAATTTAAGTAAGTAAGCCAGAAAATCAACCCAAGTATTATTGTTAAAATGAAAATCAGTGGCCATGGCACATTGCTTTTCTTTTCTTTTTTTTCTTTTTGAAGACAGTTTTTTAAAAATTTTGAGGTATGAACAAACACTTTTGTCGCTCCATCGAATTTTTCCAAATCTGTCGCGTGGTTAAAGTGCACTGCCTCAACTGTTTCTGTTAGTGTAAGCCGGTAGTCAGCTGGTGGCTGACCTTCAACGATGGCAGCAATAATTGCATGTGGACCTTGTTCGATAAGGATATTCAAATCGCCTACCTGAACAACATCCAAACTGCCGGAGGCTGCGCTTTTGAAAGAATCCTGCACAAAATCACGGATAGCGGTAAGCATGCCTGAAATCATATCTGATTCAAGATCTGTGCTTTCAGCAGCAATTTCCTGGTTTAATAAAATCCCTGTTTCGCGGTGGATAAGAAAAACATGGCTTACATGAAAGATATAAGTGTTGGCAAGCAATATTTCGGTGTATGAACGCTTGCTCAACAAGGCCTGGAGTCGCCATTTGAAGCTTCTGGGTGAAAGACCAGCTTCGAGATTGGCATTCACCGCAGCTATCATACGTTTAAGATCTTCTGAAACGGCTTTCCTTATCGCTGGCCCCATAATAGGAAACAAAATATCCGCAAGCCTTTTTGGATTGTTCTGGATGCTTTTATGCATTGCATCCTCGATAAAAGGTTGGAGGCTATCAATGGCAAGCTCGCCTTTTTCGATTAATTTTCTGACAGAGTAGGGGAGTAGCTCACTTATTTCTTCAGCAAAAATATGCGGGTCGCGGATAAGGTTCTGTAGACGCTCAAGTTCCTGATGATCAAGTCCGATGATCAGATTGCGCAGCTCATTCAGCTTGCCCGCCTCCAGTATTTCTGAAGGATTTGTGTTGTGTTTTTCCCCCATACTTAAGCTTGGTTTTGGTCAATAGCATCCAACCTATCTTCGGGTTGTCCCGGATCTTTTTCGACAAGTTGCATGGCAATATCTGACAGCAGAACAGCCAATGCACTGCGCTCAACTTTTGAAATTCTTAGTTCTTCAATACGCTCAATAAGTTGTGACTGTATGTTCTCCGTTGCTTGTTTTTGCTGTTTTGACAATAGATTCAATTGATCTTCAATGGCTCTTTTCATGGCAAATTGCTCATGTGCCATTTCCTCTTTGAAAGTGCTTATTGTTGTTTTTAACTGTTGAATTTCGTCACGCAAAGCACTAATATTTGTTTCATTACTGCTTTTTTCTCCTTCCAAGCGACTTGCAAGTTTTTCAAATACATCATCGATTTTTACTTTTGTGCCATCGATATGCTCGCTGAGTTTGCTGTCGATATTTTGAGATTGCTGTCTTAAAGATTCTTCTGTTTTTTGCAGTCTGCGTTCAAGCTCGGTCAGGTTGTTGCCAAAAAGTATGTCCCGTATTTTTGAAATATTTTCAACATCTTTGCTCATGGGGTCAGCATTTATTCGTTAAAAATTCTATTTGGGTTTTAAAACAATGTTGGACTATTTTGTATCAGGGCTTATAAAAGTGCTGGTAAAAATAAAATCCTACATTTCAAAATCGTTGGTAAATGTAATAAACTTTTTTAGCCATAATAAAAAAACAATAAGTTACATCCTAAGTTTTGATTTCTGAGTGCATGGTTTTTAGTCATTTAGCACGTTATTTGAGTAATATTCAATGTGTATTGAAATGCAAGACATGAAATTTTGAACAGTTTAGTACATGATTGACTGTAAAGTCTTATTTCCAAAGCCTAAGTTATTGCTAAATATTTAATAACCATAGAATTAGCTATTTAGTTAATCACTTGAAAAAGTCGTTTGTTTTTCTCATGACATAGGTTTTTGTTCACACAAAACCTTTTCAAGATAATGTTCCTTAATTCCGTATTGTTTTTTGAGATTTTCGATTTTTTCATCCAAACCTCTCATATCTGCAGGCTTTTCAGTTTTGATGCCTGTTAAAAGCAAATTCTTTGGGGTATGACCTGCGTCGATGAATTCCTGAATCTGGCTTTTATAACCAAATTTTTCCATGATAAGCGCCCTCAAGGTATCAGTGATAATTTCGGCCTGACGTTCAAATAATATTCCGAAACGCAGCATGGGCAGGGCATCGAAAGGGGCGCTCATCTCATTTCGAATCTGCTTATGGCAGCATGGAGCGCATACAATCAGTTTTGCACCGGCTTTGATGCCTGTGGCAATGGCATCGTCGGTGGCGGTGTCGCAGGCATGAAGTGCTATAAGCACATCGAGCTTTTCAGATTTAAAACTGTCAATGTTTCCGGTAACGAAATGAAGCTGTTCAAAACCAGCTTTTTGGGCAATGGCTTGTGTCTTTTCAGCCAGCTCCTCACGTTGTTCCACGCCTGTAACAAAGATTTTGTTTGGGCTTTTATTGGTCAGATATTCATAAAGGGCAAAAGTGAGGTAGCCTTTTCCAGCGCCCATATCAGCAATATGAATTTCATTTTCTTGTCCAAGTTGCTCTATCAGCGGCTCAAGAATTTCGATATACTTATTGATCTGTTTGAATTTATGTTGCATTGATGGCAGAATATTACCACCTCTGTCAGTAAGTCCGAGTAGAAACCAATGTGGTTTTTTACCATCAATAAGTCTTGTTTTTTGTTTATCATGAAGTAAATCAAGTTTGGGAGATTCCTGCAAAGGGCTAATAATCAGCCGGCTGCTACCTTTATTATTTGTTAGCAGCATAATATGTTCTTTCAGCGTAAACATATTGGCTTCGAGAAATTGCTCTTCAAGCATCGTTTTAACGAGGGCAGCACATTGTTCCGGGTCGTGATTTTTCACCTCATCGCGCCGTTGATACTGATACTGGAAACTGATTTTCCTACCTGTCTTCAACGCCACCGGCTTTATAATTACTCTTTTAAGATCGTCTGACTTTCGCTTGGCTTTACTCAGTGTAAGCTTTATGAAATCATTTTGCTTCAAAGCATCATCCAGCAAAGCAATCAATTCTTCTCTTGCATTCATATCCATCTTTTATGGTTTTGAATTTGCAAAATTAGCTTAATCAATACACTGAAAAGAAAATTGGGAAAAGTAAAATGTTTTTGACTATTGCATCAAGGTTGTACTTCAATCAGTTTTCTTGAAAAAAATCGCTTTTATTGGCTTTGTTTCAGCATACTGCCTTTTATTTTTTCACGATACTAACCCAAAAAGGCTTTAATGTTTACAAATATTTTTATTGCCTTGATCTTGCTTTACGTTTCCATTTTTTCATGTGATGTTGAAAACACCTAAAAAATTCTGTTTAGCAAAAACAATAGTAACTATATTTGGCAAAAAATACTGGCAATGAGAGCAAATGTTATCTTGGTTATTTTGTTCATTTTCAGCAATCAAACATATTCTCAGGTTGATCTTTCCAAAATTGATAGCCTATCCAAACTGATTGATACCCAAAAAGGCAGGGAGCGTGTTGAAACGCTGATACATCTTTCAGAAGCATACAATGAAGTTTCGATGGATAAAAGTTTTGAAACATTTAATCAGGCTATTAACTATGCTGAACAGGAGGGCGTTGACAATATGAAAGGTATAATCTTTTTGTCAATGGGCAATACTGCTTCATTGTCAGGCGATTATCCACTAGCTTTGGATTACCTGAAAAAGTCAGTGACAGCTCTGGAAAACACACAAAACTTTTTAGTATTGTGCAAAGCCCACATACGTATCGGACTCGTTTACAAGAATATGGCAGAGTTCAAAAAAGCCATCGAACATTTCAACCTTGCTTCAGAGGTAGCACAAAAGCATGATATTCCCGATCAGCAGGCAGCGTCTGAAACCAGTCTAGCAACTGTTTATTTCAGCATGGGCGACTTCAGCAACGCTGCAGAAAGCTATCTGGAAGCAATGCGAATTTATAAGAATCTTAACGATTCAATTATGTATGCCGTTACAACAATGAATGTTGGGTTGGTTTACTGGCAGTGGAACAAAAGTGATTTGGCGTTGAAAATGATGCTTGAAGCGAAAGAAGTTTTCGAGCGAAAAGAACAATATGCAAATCTTGGCCGCATACTCAATAACCTTGGAAAGATATACTATCAGGATTTTAACGATACCATTCAGGCACTCGATTATTACAATCAATCACTTGAGCTTCGTGAGAAGACAGGCAATCAACTCGGGATGGCAATTGTGCTTGCCAATATTGGTAATATTTACAGAGATAGAAAGCAGTTTGATCTGGCATTTAGTTTTTATGAACGCTCTTTGAATATTAGCAAGGTCATTGGCTATAAAGAAGGTATTGCGCTTGCCAAATATTATTTAGGTGTTGCTTATAATAAAATCGGTAATTTTAAAGAATCCAACCGCTATCTTGACTCTTGCCATCGGCTGGCAAATGATTATGGATTGTCGGCCTACTTCAGTCTGATCAATGAAGCTAAAATGATTAATTATGCTGCCCTGAATAATTTTGAGGCATTCATGGATGAATATAGGATATTTACCGCTGCAGGCGATTCTATCAAAAAAGAGTTGGCCGAAATGGAGTTCGTGGTTTCAGAGTCTAGAAAAAGCGTTGATGATGCAAAGGCAGAGCTTGAAAAGGCAAATGAAAAGATTGCAGTACAGCGAAAACAGCTGATCTGGTATAGGGTGTTTCTGGCTCTTTTTCTGCTAACTGGAATCATTCTCGCATCACGTAAATACATTTTCAAACACTGAAATAATCTTCAGCAATTGCCAAAAGTCTTTCTTAGCAAGGATAACTTTAAATTGTTACACCTTCATTTTGACATCAAAGTGTGTTTTTCAGTTTTACTCTGTTACGGTTAGTATGACTCTTTGGCGAATATCTTTGGATGAAGCACCGACCATAATTCTAAAATCGCCTGGTTCAACAACTTTAATCAGATCTTTTTGAAGCATCGAAAGTATTTCGGGATTGATTTCGAATGTAATGGCTTTTGTTTCTCCGGGCATCAGGCTGATTCGCTGAAAGCCCTTCAATTCCATGACTGGACGGGCTACGGATGCCAGTTCGTCACGAAGATAAAGTTGAACAACTTCATCACCGGCGAATTTTCCCGTATTGGTTACGTTTACAGTTAAGTAGGTTGTGTCAGTTAGTGAAATTATACTTTTCGAAAGTTGAATTCCAGTGTAATCAAAAGAGGTATAACTCAAGCCAAAGCCAAAAGGAAAAAGGGGCTGACCGGTTAAATTCAAATAATCATCACCTCTTCCTGTAGGTTTATGATTGTAAACCAAGGGCAACTGCCCTTCGAAAACAGGGAAAGTGATTGGTAAACGACCTGCAGGATTGTAACTTCCTGAAAGCACTTCAGCCACAGCATTTCCACCTTCTTCACCCGGATACCAAACGAGTAGGATGGCATCAGCCTGATCAATCCAATTACGCATTGTAATGGCGCTTCCCCCAACAAGTACCACTACTACTGGCTTTCCAGTTGCTGCGATTCTGTTGATTAACTCTTCCTGACGACCGGGCAAATTCAGATAAGCCCTGTCCTGAAATTCACCTTCCTCAATGCCAGCAACAATTACAGCCAAATCACTGCTTTTAGCTAACTGAATTGCTTTTTCAATCTCTTCGGTTTCGGTGTCAGTTATTCCAACATCCCAAACAAGTCGAAGCCATGCATTTCCGACAGGCTCATAAAACTCAATCAGCAACGCATATTCTTTGTCCTTTTCAAAATAAAAATCTGTGAGATTAACTTGTTTGGACTTTTTGATCCAGTTATCCAAAACCATTTTTCCATCGAGATAAAGCCTGTATCCATCATTTCCGTCAATCCCGATTTTGAATTTCCCTGTTTGAGGAGACTTCAGTTTGCTGCTCCAACGCACTGAGTAGAAATCATAAGGCATCTTTTCAGGGTCTGGACCAAAGAGGGTCCATTGAAACTGTATTTGATTGTCATTCCTTATGAAAACAGGATCACCGGCAAATGTTACATTGTTAAAATATTCACCTTTCAAGCCGGAAAGGCTTTCTCCATTCATTTCACAGGTTAAGAATTCTTCTGAAATTGTCTGATGTTCAATTACTTCTCTTTTGCAACCCATCGCATAATTCACCTCGACCTTTTCGTCAAAAATATTGCGAATACCTTCAAGAATACTGACCTTTTGATTGCCCGGACCACTGTAGCCGCCCAACCTCGCTTCGGTTGCGTCCAAGCCTATAACTGCAATTGTATTGATGTTCTTAGAAATGGGAAGTGTTTGATTGTCATTTTTTAACAACACAATGGATTCAAGCGCAGCCTGTTTTGTCAGTCGGCGATGATCGGGATGGCCATTCCATTTTACAGCTTCAGCTGGGTCAACATATGGATTCTCAAAAAGACCCAATTCAAATTTCTTCTTCAAAACCCTAGCGACTGCTTCATCAATTACCTCATTATCAATTGTTCCATCAAAGAAAGGAGGCGAAAAAAGGCTGTAATGGTCATAGTTGGTTTGGAAAATGACGTCAAGGCCGGCATTGATAGATTTTGCAGTTGCATCAGGATAACTGTCGGCAGTGAAGTGCAGCACATTTGCGCCACCTGTGCCGCCTGCATCAGAAATCACAAATCCGTCGAATCCCCACTCTTTTTTCAATAACTGATTAAGCAATAAATCGCTGGCGGTGCAGGGCGTGCCATCGTAAGAATTGTAAGAAGTCATCACCGACCGTGATCCTCCTCGCTTGAAACACGCTTCGAAAGGTGGCAGATGGATTTCCCTCATCAAACGCTCGTTCAGATGAACAGGATAGCTGTCGCGTCCTCCATCGCCCACATTGGCAACAAAATGTTTAGGTGTGGTGATCACATCCATCTTTTCAAATGCCGAAACAAATGCCACACCCATCTCTGTTGCAAGAAAAGGGTCTTCACCGTAAGTTTCTTCGGTACGTCCCCATCTCACATCCGCAGCGATGTTAACAACAGGCGAAAGCACTTGTCTTATTCCTCGTGTCTTGCACTCAACAGCAATGGCTTTGGCTACCTCATGCATCAATTCAGTGTTCCAGGTTGCAGACAAGGCAATGGCTTGCGGAAAAGCCGTGGCACCTGATCTTACCAAACCGTGCAAGGCTTCATCAAAAGGTATGATTGGAATTCCAAGCCGTGTTTCCTCTATGAAAAAGCGCTGTATTTCATTGATTTTTAATGCAGTTTCAAAACCTGATTGGCCTTCGTTGTATTGGAGCATCTGACCCGTGGCACCTGCTTCTTGCCCAACGGTATTTACCTGAAAACCAAAAATTCCTGACATATACTTTTCTTTGTCTGTTCCCAGATCACCCGGAATCATAAACAATTGCCAGAATTTTTCCTCGGGGGTCATCCTCGAAAGCAGATCACGAACTCTTTCCTCAGCAGCTAAGGAATTATTTTTGTATAACTGAGCATTGGCAACTGAAAAAGTTGCTGTCAGTAGCAGCGGAATAATAATTAATTTCAAAAATTTCATTGTATCCTCCAAAATAGTTTCATTATCTGACAACAATTTCATCGGCAAATACCCATGAGGTTCCGCCAGCTGACGGATGCCAGTCAAAAAGTTTTAATGTTCCTTTGATATCGAATTTCACATAGCGGAATGGAATATCTTTTGCAGCGAAGGCGAATAGTTTGATAACCTCCTCTTTTTTCTGATTGCCATCTACGAGCTTTTTTTCAACGCCAGTGAAATTGATTCCATCAACTGAAACCATGCAGGTTACTGACAATGGATGCAAAATCCAACTTTTTGGATCCCACAAAGTACTGATTTTTATGGAAGAAGCTTTCGTTTCTTTTTCCAAATCCAGATACAATGAAAAATCCTGACCTTCCCAACCCAACCAGTGAACTTTGTAATCATTTGCACCGCGCACACCATTTGTAAGATAGGAAAGATTGCCTTCGCTATATTTTTGTGAAGGTAGCGTGGATGCAGAGACTTTTTTTCGAAATGCAAGATTTCCCTCAACCTGAACATCAATAAACCTTTTAGTGGCATGATAGTATTCTTCTGTCGTCAGCCCGGATTCATTCACCGGTGCCGATCCGCATTCGATGCTTGTCTTGTAAAACGATTCCAGAATTTCAAGCATTTGCTGATGCAACACAAATTTTCCGTTCACCTCCTGATACCAGCCTCGGTCACCAAACATGTCGGCTTTACCAATCTCCATCATGGCATATTGCAGGGGCATGCGGGCAGTTCGGACATGCAACAGATGATCCGGATTTCCTTTTACTGCATTTTCAGCTTCGTCGAAGTATTGATTGTAGGCTAAGGTGTTTTCCAGTGATAGAAAAGTGTGCTGATGATTTGTTGGCGGACCATAAATATCAAGCCACTCGCCGCTTTTAAGGATTTCGGATTGCATGTGCTCAATATATTTTCTTATCCAGATACCGCCGGCACCATAGAAGCCATCGGTAAACTCTTGGATTAATGCCGACACATTTACTTCAGGATTCCAAAGCAATTTTGCCAGAAGATAGGATTTCAATTCCGAAAATTCATGCCCAACTCCTGTGTTTGATTGCTGAAAATGTTCATTCACCTGATTGTTGACGAAAAGCTGAATGTTGGGCTGAAGTGTATGCAGATTTGGAAAGGGGCTGATGCTGTGGGCAAAGTCAACAGTATAGTCCCATAAATATATATGATTGCAGATTTTGCCCCAGTCTTCCAGGTCTTTTAAAAAAGATGCACTTCGCGGATCATCGGCTATAGATTGACCGCGGTTGAGTTCGATAGTACAAAGCATCACCTGAACATTGTCAAGAGGTTTGGTTTTTGTTGTTGCTTGCCGGCTGTATTGATAAGCCAGTGTGGATATTATTTTGTCAGGAAATTGCTCGGCAACGCGGTTTACCAGATGAATAATTGGGCCGGCAGCACTTTCCTCCATTTCAATTATTTTGCTGCAATGCTCACATTGACAATATGAAAAGTTGTCGTCCTGACTCAATGACCAAACCTTTTTTTCGGGCTGCAAAAGCATTTCTTTTTCCAGTTTTTCAACAATCAGCCGGAAAACATCCTCATTGGTAAGGCAAAGTTGATCTATGATTCGTTTGCCGTTCATATAAGCGAAATATTCAGGATTAGAAACATAATAGTCCTGCCATGGAATTAGTCGATGAAAAGTATGCACATAATAACCATCTGCAAACCTGTCGGTTATAAGATTCAACCGATGAAAATCCTGATAGTTTTTATCCCTTATAAAATCACCATGAACATTCCTGTAGGTGTTAGGCGATGAATCGCTTACATGTATTGCAGGAAGAATAATGTCTTTGGCTTCAGGCAGTACAACATATTGAGGGCTGAAATAGCGAACTCCGAGATGGGTTTCAAGTACATAGCTAACTCCATAGATGCAACCTTTGTTATTCCCACCTTTAATCGTTATGCTACTTCCTTGGGTAGCAACTGAAAACCCATCAGCGGATATTATCTCATCACTTTTTGAAATTAAGATGTAGTTTTCTGAATAAGGTTCATCTGTGTAAACAACTGGAAAATCACATCCCGATATAAGAAACAAATGTTCTTTCAAAAAATCTGCAGCTCTGACCTCTTCAGGAGATGCGTTTGTTGGGATAATTATTTTGTAATCGGTTTTGCCATTTTTTACAAGGGTTAAAATGTTGGTTTGATTACTGTTACATGAAATAACTGCCAACGCCAGAATACAGAACTGAAAGAATTTTTTCAGCATGATTTAATTCGTTAAGTGCAACAAAAGAAATGTGAGGCGAACTTACGATTTATTTTGTTTAAGAAAAAGCTGTAGCTGACTAATAATTATGACTTCGAACGGTCT
Source organism: Bacteroidales bacterium (assembly GCA_030683155.1). Taxonomy (GTDB): domain Bacteria; phylum Bacteroidota; class Bacteroidia; order Bacteroidales; family F082; genus JALNZU01. The sequence continues at coordinate 7,421 of JAUXMV010000005.1, read as the reverse complement.
GTCCTGAGCATCAAATACCCTGCGAAGAGTACAGATTGTGAAATACATCCAATCAAAATCAGAAAGATGTCATGCACTTATTGACTTTTTTACGTGGTTTTAATAGAAAATTTAGCAGACATTCTTTGAAGTAATGCAGGTTTTCGTGCTTTTTATAATCTTCTGTTGCAAGGAGTTAGTTTTTGAAAAAAAGTCTTGGGCATTTTTGGTTCAAGAACGGGCATGGCGAGTCAGCTTTGACTTTTTAAAAAAAACAAGTACAAAAAATGTTTGAAAAGTCACCAATCACACAACGCATGTATTTCCTAATTTAGCGGTGTGAAAATGGAGTAAAGCAAAAATCTATTGAGTTCTTAACAGTACAAGACACCCAATAACCAGCCAAATACAAACCTTTTTCCGTTCCACAATTCACACAATTTCAATGAGTTAATGCCAAATGCTTCCGCCGCCAAAGTTTAAAATCGCGATAAGGATGTCAACTTTGACAGCACCAGCAGCCTGAATGGTCATCCTTTTTTCGCCAAAATGTCAGTCATTTACTTCAAAATATGCATGGCACAGGCTTTGATTGGCACTCGGCAATGAACTTTAAAAAATTAATAAGATGATAAAAGGTACGATTGACGTTAAGACTGAAAACATTTTTCCGATCATTAAAAAGTTTCTCTATTCCGATCACGAGATCTTTTTGCGCGAGCTTGTAAGCAATGCCGTTGACGCCACTCAAAAACTCAAAACCCTTGCTTCTACAGGTCAACTGAAGGAGGAACTGGGTGATATAACCATTCAGGTGGAAGTCGACAAGAAGAAAAGAACCATCACCATTCGCGACCGTGGCATCGGAATGACGCAGGATGAGGTTGAAAAATATATCAACCAGATTGCTTTCTCGAGCGCCGAAGAGTTTGTGAAAAAGTTTAAAACAAAAACAGAAGCCGAAAGCAATGCGATCATCGGACATTTTGGATTAGGTTTTTATTCTTCCTTTATGGTGTCAGAAAAAGTAGAGCTTTTCACCAAGACATACAAAAAAGGCGGAAGCACCAAGCCAGTGAAATGGGAGTGCGATGGAAGTCCTGAGTACACCATCAGCGAAACCGAAAAAAAGGATCGCGGCACCGAAATAGTTTTACATATAGATAAGGAGAACGATGAGTTTCTGGAAGAATATCGGATTCGTGAACTATTAAACAAATATTGCAAGTTTTTGCCAGTGCCAATTCAGTTTGGAACTAAAAAAGAAGATGAACCTATCGAAGGTGAAGCAGATGAGGATGGCAATCCAAAGACAATTTCTATAGAAAAACCATGGATCATCAACAATATTAATCCTCTTTGGAAGAAAACCCCAACTGAAGCCACTGATGAAGACTATAAAAAGTTCTATCAGGAACTTTATCCGATGAGCTTCGATGAACCGCTTTTCAATATTCACCTGAATGTGGATTATCCTTTCAATCTCACTGGCATTCTTTATTTTCCAAAAGTGAAGCAAAACTATGAGCTTCAGCGCAATAAAATCCAGTTATACAGCAATCAGGTATTTGTCACCGATTCCGTTGAAGGCATCGTGCCTGATTTTTTGACTTTGCTCCATGGTGTGATCGATTCTCCTGACATTCCACTCAACGTAAGCCGCTCGTTTCTGCAGAGCGATCAGAATGTGAAAAAGATTTCGGGTTATATCAGTAAAAAAGTTGCGGATAAACTGGAAGAGCTTTTCAAAAAAGACCGCGAAGCCTTTGAAAAGAAATGGGACGATATCAAAATTTTCATCCATTATGGAATGATATCCGATGCCAAATTTTATGACCGTGCCGAAAAACTAGCCTTGCTGAAAAATGTTGATTCAAAATATTTCACCATCGAGGAATACCGCACCCACATCGAAGCAAACCAGAAAGACAAAGACAATAAAACCATCTTTTTGTATGCCACAAACGCTGAAGATCAGTTTAGCTACATCGAATCGGCAAAGGAAAGAGGCTATGATGTGTTGCTGATGGATGGTGTGCTCGATCCGCATTTTGTGAATACACTTGAACAGAAGTTGAAAGATTCATCCTTTGTGCGTGTCGATTCCAACACCATCGACAAACTGATTGTGAAAGATGACAGTGCATTGCCTTCAAAACTTGATGACAAGCAGAAGGAAGACCTGAAAGCAGCCTTTGAAAAGGTCATTGACTCAAAACAGTTTGATGTATCATTTGAGAATTTGAGTGAAACCGATATGCCTGTAACCATCACCCAAAACGAGTTTATGCGTCGTATGAAAGATATGAATGCACTTGGTGGCGGACAAATGATGGGCTTTGGAGATTTTCCTGATCATTACACCCTTGTGGTGAATGCAAATCATGCTGTGGTAGCCGGTCTCACAGAAAAAGATGAAGAAGAAAAGACGAAAACTATACAGCATCTTTATGATCTTGCCCGCCTTTCAAAAAACTTGCTCAAAGGCAAATATCTCAATGAGTTTGTCAAAAGAAGTTTGATGAAAATTTAACGAACTGCATTTCATTAAAGTGCAGTCAAGGTATTTTTATAAAATCGAAAAAATCCCTGACAGGTTATCATTCTTGTCAGGGGTTTCGTTTTTCATCGATACCCTCAGGATTGACAATACCTATAATGTATTTCAACTTTCGAATGTTAATTATTACACACGATATTACGCCAATTAAATTAATTTTATAATTTAGCAGTTCAAAAACCATTTGAAATGAAAAAAAGCATCATCATCATTGCGGTTCTCGCATTACTAGTTTTTGCCTTTTACGGCTTTTTCAAAAACACCTATAACACCATGGTTCAAAATGGTGAACAGGTAGAATCACAATGGGCTCAGGTTGAAAACGTTTATCAACGGCGTGCCGACCTTATCCCAAATCTCGTGAACACTGTGAAAGGTTTCGCAGCACAGGAGCAGGATGTCCTAATAGGCGTTGTGGAAGCACGTGCCAAAGCTACTTCAGTCAATCTGAACGCAGAAAATTTAACCGAAGCCAACATGCAGGCGTTTCAGCAGGCTCAAGATGGCTTGAGTGGGGCATTATCACGTTTGATGGTTGTAGTTGAAAAATACCCTGACCTCAAATCAAATCAAAACTTTCTTGAGTTGCAATCTCAACTTGAAGGCACTGAAAACAGAATTACCGTTGAGCGCATGAAATTCAACGAGACAACCCGTACCTACAACACCTACATCAAATCTTTCCCTCAAACCATGCTTGCCGGCATGTTTGGTTTCGAGACAAGACCTTATTTTGAAGCAGCACAGGGCTCTGAAAAGGCTCCTGTTGTTGATTTTAATTGAGTTTTTGCCATGCCAAATGCAAAGAATTTTTTCAGCAATGAAGAAAAAGAGGCTGTAAAAGCTGCCATCATGAAAGCTGAGCGCGACAGCTCGGGCGAAATCAGGGTACATATTGATAACTATTGCAAAGAAGACGTCCTTGACAGGGCTGCATTTTTGTTTGAAGAGCTCGGAATCATCAAAACAGAGCAACGCAATGGTGTGCTTTTTTATCTGGCTGTGAAGGATAAAAAGTTCGCCGTCATTGGGGATTCCGGAATCAATGCATTGGTAGAAGAAAATTTTTGGGAAGATGTCAAACTCCTTTTGGCCGAACATTTCAAGCGCGGGGAGTTTGCTGCTGGTTTGGCAGCAGGCATCAATCGTGCCGGCCTCAAATTGAAAAAGCATTTCCCATATCAGAAAGATGACATTAATGAACTCAGCGATGAAATATCCTTTGGCGCATAGCGGAATCAACCGCACTTACGGCTTGTCAACCTTGTTCTTAGTGGCACTTTTTGTGCTTGCACTGACACCCCTCACAGCCCAGATTCCGCAACCTCCCAATCCACCAAGGTTGGTAAATGATTTTTCCGGCACACTGAATCAGTCACAGATTTCAAATCTCGAACAGAAGTTAGTGGCCTACAATGATAGCACATCCACACAATTAGTTGTAGTGCTTGTAGAAGACCTGGCAAACTATGATGTTTCTGATTTTGCTTTCAGGATTGGTGAAAGCTGGGGAGTCGGTAAAGCTGGCTCCAACAATGGTGCTGTCATACTCATTAAACCAAAGACGGAGCGTTCACGCGGAAAAGCTTTTATCGCCACAGGCTATGGTCTGGAAGGAGTAATTCCGGATGCTCTGGCAAAACGGATTGTCGATATGGAAATGATACCTTCTTTCAGTCAGGGCGACTATTATACAGGTATCGACAACGCAATAAATGCTATAATAGGATTGGCATCAGGTGAATATGCAGCTGACAAATACCAGCAGGAAGACCTGGGTGGTGCATGGTTTATTCCAATTCTTATCATCATAATTGTGATATTTCTGATGAAATCTTCACAGTCTTCAAATCAAATTGGTGGTTCAAAATCCTCAAATCTTCCCTTTTGGACAGCTTTGTGGCTCGCAAGTCAGGCAGGCAAAAGCCATTCAGGCAGCTGGGGAAATTTCTCTGGTGGTTCACGCGGATTCGGCGGTGGTGGAGGAGGTTTCGGCGGTTTTGGCGGAGGAAGCTTCGGTGGGGGCGGTGCCGGTGGTAGCTGGTAGTGAAGTCTAAAAGTTAATAAATCAAACCAGAAGCACTGCGATTCGCTTTTGTGGAAATTTTCTTAATCAGATTTTTCAGCATTCTGACTTGAGTTTCGATAAACCGAAGGAAGTTGGCCTGTTGTTTTTTTGAATGCTGCCACAAATGAGGATCTGCTATGAAAACCGCAGGTTTCCGCAATGCCATCGAGACTGTAATCATCATATGCAGGGTCGTCAAAAAGTTTAATGACCTTACTGCATCTGTATCCATTGAGATAGTTTGCAAAGTTTTTATTGTAATGCTCGTTGATAATCTGCGAAAGATATTTGCTGTTGGTGTTAAGCATAGCAGCGAGATCTTCGATTTTTAAATTTGATTTGAGGTAAGGTTCTTGTTCCTCCATCAAAACAATCAGTCGTTTAAGCAGGTCATCCTTCAATTCTTCACATAAACAAGAATTCTCATACTTCGATTCCTTTATCTTGTTTTCAATTGGAGCCAAATTAGGTTTGAAATCTGTTATATCATTTCCAATGAGGCATGATGAAAATTCTTTATCAGAAAACTGCATTCCAAAATAGGCGTGTCCGATATTAAGCGTTATCAGGGCAAGTATATAAACAGTGTTGCTTATTGTATGCTCTCCGATATGTAAGTAATTGCGTAGAATTAACAGTACAATTAACATAAAAAAACTCCATGCAAAAGTTTTACACCCACTTATAAAAACTCTTGCATTCTTGCAGTTAGTATTTTCAAGTCTGCGGTTTACCTTAACAAAAAGCAAATTTGTTTTATACATGTAGAAAACCATTTGCAAACTTATAAAGCTTACCATGCTGGTTTCTATTAAAAATGACTGATGCCCCGGCCATTTTTTTAAAAGAAATATGCCATAGATAAGATCAAGATACTCAGGTCGGTTGGAGGTAATGAGTATCCAAAAAGGGGCAATTGTAACCGTGCTTATAATGAACGGAACGAAATGCATTATTTCATTGGCTTCAAATCGATAATTATCGTTTAACTGGGATTTAAGCAAAAGATAAAAAAGTGGCATCAGCGTAAAACCAGTGGCAAGTACAAATGGAAATAATGACGTCAATGAGCGATCGTGTTCAAAAAGATGCAGATGTAAAAGAAAGATATTGATTCCAAAAGAGACCATATATAACCCAAAATATAGTCGTGGTATCTGGCGATCCTTTATAAACAGATAAATAGCGAAGAATGAAAATCCCAAAGACTGATAACTTATCAGCAACCAGAGTGAGTGATTAAAGATCTCCATTGTTTTTGATTAATGAACTATTTCTGATACTATAGCTAGAACTATTTTTCTATTCTGAAAATTAGTTTTACCACTTGATGTGACTATGATTTTCGAATTTATACAAAATTAGTTTTAATTCAGGAATTCAAACTTCTTTTTCGCAAATTTATAACTGAAAGCAAAATTAGCATAAAAGTTGCGGAAATCAAGCATTTAAATGCTTAAATTAGTAAATGTGAAAACCTCTCAAGTCAAACTTCCTGCTATTTGCGGCTTAAAGTGGTTGTAATTCCTGTTTTCAAACTTCAAGTTTGTTTTCAGTCTGTTTTTGAGCTCTAAATTTGTATCAGAAAATTTAATCAAAATACATTGAAAACAGCTTGGTCAGTAAAACGTCAATACTTTGACAGCTCAAATAATCTATCAGCTTATTCAATTGAAACTGTCAGTCTTAATACAGAATTGTTTCTTAAATAACCTTTTTAAAATAAGTTTAACCTAGCAAACCAAAATTTTTGATTATGAAACACTATCTTAAGCAAATGGCAACATTAACATTCATGTTGCTAATGTTATGTGTGGTGTTGTCGAAGGAGGCACATGCCCAACAAACCCTTGCTGATGTAAAAAAGAACAGGGGGCTGACCGACAACGATGTACTTTCTGCAGTAAAAACATTCATGCCTCGTGGTGGCCGCGACGAGTATTTTGCCTTTGTGGGCTCGGGCAACTCAGGAACAATGATTGTTTATGGTCTGCCATCAATGCGTATTTATAAATACGTTGGTGTATTTTCTCCCGAGCCCTGGCAGGGTTATGGTTTTGATGATGAGAGTACTCTGATGCTTAAAAAGGGTACAACCGACAACCGATTACCAGGCTATGGCAACATGCATTATCCGGCTCTCAGCGAAACGGCAGGTAAGTATGATGGAAAATATCTGTTTTATACGGATGGTGCCAACTCAAGAGTGGCATTGCTTGGGCTTGATGACTTCGAAACAAAGCAAGTGCTGATGCACCCTTTGTTTATCAGCACTTTCCCAGGTGTTAGCGTAACACAAAACACTGAATATGTTATTCATACCAGTCAGTTTCCTGCTCCATGGGAATTGCGTGAAGCCGATCCTGTAACAGAATTTGAGTCAAAGTTTAAATCAGGTGTTACACTGTGGAAATTTGAAGATACGGAAGATGCAGCAGGCACAGGTCATCACATTGGCCGTATGATTAAAGAAGAATCTTTTACACTTGAGTTACCTCCATTGACTCTTGGATTTTTTGATGCCGGTCGTGCTTCATCTCATGGCATGGTTGTGGGACTTGCTTCCTATGCCGGCAAGAGCTATGTTTATACTTATGATTTCACTAAAGCTATGTCTTTAAAAACAAAAAAAGTAAACGACTTTAATGTGATTTCAACACAAGACACTATTGAGGCTACTTATTATTTTGATGTGCTGGGGATAATAATTACCTTAGCATAAAAAAAGCAAAATGACAAAAGATGATCTTTTTAAAGAGTTGTTAAGCCTTGTAGTTCCAATAGAAATCACACAGGATTTTGAGTTAAAGGAGA
>JAUXMV010000104.1 GCA_030683155.1 Bacteroidales bacterium | reverse complement strand
CCCGTGCGCCACTCTCATCAGATATTGCTATCCAAATCCCGTTCGACTTGCATGTATTAAGCCTGCCGCTAGCGCTCATCCTGAGCCAGGATCAAACTCTCCGTTGTATACTAAAATAGTTTGTCTGTCTCTTTTAAGATTCGCTATATAAAAACTCATTAAATCTAATATAATAAAAATTGAAAAGGTAGTGTCTTATACCTCTCCAGGCTTTGGCTTCAAGCTTTCAAAGAACTTTTTTATCTTTCTGTTGTCCCCAATCTTCTCTCACTCATTCTATCTTTCTCCGCGATTGGGAGTGCAAAAGTAATACCTTTTTCTTTCCATCCAAATGTTTTTTGAAAAAAAATATCAAATTTCTTCTATCTGACACAATTCCAACATCATAAAATCAAATAAATTTTTGCGTCTGAGATTTGATACAATCCGAATAATATGATTTGGGATGTATTTAGGTGAAAAATGATCGTTAAAAGGTTAAAAATCCAACACAAATTGCTTCACGAGAAATAATACCATTGTCAGGTTCAATTTTTGAACAAAGATTTGTTTATGACTTTCAAGCTAAAGCTTGTCTCTGAAAATCAATCGATAACCTTTGAAGTTGATCTTGATTTGATCTTAAAGATCTTTTATGACAGGATTAATAAAAAACGAAATTTTGTCAACCTCTAGTGAAAACAGGTTTGCCAGGCTTGGAAAGCTCATTGTTATAAGCATAACCATCTTCTGCGAATGCGACAATATCATTTGCATTGTCGATTCTGTTCCGGATGATGAACGAACTCATCAGTCCACGGGCTTTTTTGGCAAAGAAACTAATGATTTTATAGTCCCCATTTTTATAATCCTTGAACTCAGGGCTAACCAAATTAACTTTCATTGCTTTGAAATCAACACTTTTTGAATACTCATTGGAGGCTAAATTAATGATAAGATTGCTATGCATCGAATTGAGTTCGAGCTGAATTGCTTTTGAAATATGTTGTTTCCAGAAATCATAGAGGTTGGTTGTTTTTTTTATAGCGAGTTGGGTCCCCATTTCAAGACGATATGGTTTAATTAAATCCATTGGATGCAAAACGCCATAGAGGCCGGAAAGTATGCGCAAATGCTTTTGGGCAAAAACCAGATCATCGTCCGTCATTGAATGAGCATCGAGACCAATATAAACATCTCCTTTGAATGCTAACACAGCCTGTCGAACAGGTGTATCAGGACTATCCCAGCTTTGGAAACGATCATAATTAAGATTCGCGAGACTATCGCTGATTGACATCATTTCAGCCAGTTTTTTTGGATTGTATTTCTTGATTGCTGATACAATCTGATTGGCTTTATCCTCAAAAACTGGTTTGCTGGCAAACGAAGTATGAACTTCCCCTTGAAAATCCAGCGTCTTTGCCGGAGAGATTAAAATTAACATAGTCTACTTTTTTGTTTGAATTTTCCTAAATAAATATTTGAATTCTATTTTGCATGAAACAGTAAAAATTCAGCGTCATGTTATAAGTTGTGTTTGAACTTGCTTGATTTGTTGTTAATTTTTTCGAGAAATTGTTGATCAACCATTTTAAAAATGGTCTCTTTTTCACTCATCCTGATATCGATGATTCCCAGAAGGATGAAATCAACCAATAACTGATCTGCCTTTTTCTTCTTAATGCTTGCCAACTCCATAAACTTTGCTTCACTGATGCTTTCATATTCAGAGAGATACTCCAAAAGAAGCATTTCAGTATTTGTAAAACTTACCTTGACAGGAACTTTACTTTCCTGGCGTTTCCATACCTGCAGAAGGATAGAATTAGCAAGTAAATTTTTATCCTTTACCCGAATAAATATTTTATAATCATCCCCCTTCAGGGGTGCTTTGTGTTTCCCTTTTTTGCTCTTGGGCACAATTACCTCAAGTATAAGTTTACCTTCAACTTCCCATTCTTTTGTCTGAAATGAAACCTCCGGTTTGCAATAAAGTTGAGCTGCTGCTTCAACCATATAGTACTCTTCTTCTGACCGGACACCTGCAATGGCACCGTTATCTTTCACCCCAACCAATAGCCTTCCGCCATCGGTATTTGCGAAGGCTACCAATGAACGTGCAATTTTTCTGCTATCAGAAATCTCGAACTTAAAGTCAAGCTGCTGATGTTCGCCCTGAGCAATAAGTTTATGTATATAGTCTGTCATCACACTGTTCGATTTATGGTATTAAACGAATATCAATGCTCTTTGTTTGTTCGCAGGCAAAAATATAAATTCAAAGGTAAAAAAAGAGCTGAAAACAAGTTCAGCTCTTCATAGATCTTTTCAGCAGAATGCCTCAGACAAAAGTCAGATTTTCTTTTGAGGTGTTTTTTTCGCAGTAGTGGCAAGCTAGTTTTAGATTACCATTTTCATCATAAATGACTGAAAACCTGGTTGGAACCTCCTGCTTGTTGGTTATACAATTGGGGTTAAAGCATTTAACAATTTTCTCTATGTTGTCTGGAATGGTAACATTTGCTTTGCGTACAACTTCGAAATCTTTGATTTCGATAAGTGTTGCAGACGGAGCCACTAAAGCTATTTTATTGATTTCCTCATTCGCAAAATAAGTATCACTTATTTTTATAATCCCTTTTAAACCATACTTTTTGCTATCGAGATTGGTGCCGAAATAAACCTGATTTTTGGTTTTATCCAATCCTAAGATTCGAATTACCTGAAAAACGCTTTCTGTTGGAATATGGTCAATAACTGTTCCGTTGTTAATGGCAGAAACAATCAACTCTTTTCTTTTCTTATTCATCTTGTTTAAATTTTGACTGTTAAATTTATTTTAAAGCTAAAATTGAAGCCAGAATTGCTTGTCTGACATAGACTCCATTGAGTGCTTGCTCAAAATAATAGGCTTTTGCATTTGTATCGACGTCGATGCTGATTTCGTTAACCCTAGGAAGTGGATGAAGAATTCGCAGATTATCCTTTGAACCAGAGAGCATTGAATTGTTCAGATTATAAACATTTTTTACTTTTTCATACTCCAATGGATCCGGAAAACGCTCACGCTGAATTCGTGTCATATAAATAATGTCAGAGGCATCAATCACCTCATTCAAGCTTGTATATTGCTCATATTGAAGCTTAGCCTCCTTGATATGGCGTTTGACTGCACTTGGTAACTTAAGTTCGACAGGGGAAACAAGATGGAATCTGGTATTGAAATGACATAAGGCAATGGCAAGGCTATGCACGGTTCTTCCGTATTTAAGATCACCCACAAAAGTAATATCCAGGTTATCAAGCGTTCCCTGTGTTTTTCTGATTGAATAAAGATCAAGAAGGCATTGCGTTGGATGTTGGTTAGCGCCATCGCCTGCATTGATGATTGGCACAGGCGAAACTTCACTTGCATAGCGCGCTGAGCCTTCAACAGGGTGACGCATAACGATCAAATCGGAATAATTACTAACCGTCAGTATGGTATCCTTAAGCGATTCACCTTTGCTTACACTTGAGGTATCAGCGCTAGCAAAACCAATAATACTGCCGCTAAGTTGCTGAACAGCACTCTCAAAGCTAAGTCTGGTCCGGGTTGATGGCTCAAAGAATAGTGAGGCGATAACTTTTCCTTTAAGAGTTTCCTGTCGAGGGTTTTTCTCAAATTCTTCAGCCAAATCAAGAATTTTAATTATCTCCTCTTTAGAGTAATCGTTGATTGAAACTAAACTTCTGTTTTTCATGTATTTTAATTATAATTGTTAGTAAAATAATCACTTGAGAAATTAAAAAAAGAATTTTGTGAGGGAAAAAACCTGGCAAAAAAAAGACGGCTAATGCCGTCGTTCAGAATAAAAATATTGAGTAAACAGGCCGCTTTGGCTTGTGAAATTCTTTGATTATTTTTTGGTTCCGTTAACATGTGTCCCATGTGTTTTCGGAATGCAAATTTAGGTCATATTTCATTCTTTTTATAATTATTTTATTCACAAATTAAAATTGTTATGAACAATGAAGTAAACAACATTTGCAGTTGATGATATTAAGCACTATTAGTCAACAAGTTAAGATTGAACTATTAGAGCAAATTACTTCAACTGCAAATATTTTATCGATTCGAGAAAATTATATTAAAACTCTACCATTATTCCTATCGTTGGCAATACTGTACCTGAGGTATTGGGGATGCCACGCAAGACATATCTTGAACCATTGTCGGTTGTCAGGAAATTGCCATTGGAATCTTTTTCACGAACATAATTATCCTGACCCACTGACTGATAATTATACAAATTTTGGATATCAAGATAAAACATCAGACTCCATTTATCGAAAAAGTACTTTTTATCAACTCTTATGTCAAGCTGATTATAAGGATCAAGTCTGAGTTGATTTAATTGATTAAAATTCAGATGTGGAGTACCTTGAGCATCCCAGGCATCTTTGATTGATGATTTTTCCAGATCGTAAGGCGTAAATGGCAATCCTCCGTCAAACCTCCATTTTGCGCCAACGATCCAATTTCTTTTTAGGTTTTTTGTTATGGTTAATACTCCTATGTGCCTGAAATCCCAGCTTGAAGGTATCAGTTCATTCTTTTTATCTTCAAACTCACTCCGAACAAAAGTGTATGAAAGTATCATGTTGAATCCGGATTTGAGTTTAGTTCTGTTGACAACCTCAAAACCATAAGCGCGACCATTTCCTGTTGAAACAACGGCCTCAGCGCCAAGGACTCCAAAATCAGCACCTTTATTGGCCAGACTGATGGAATCATTTAATGAAAATGGATATCTGTCATAGTTTTTGAAAAAACCTTCTAAAGAAAAGAAAATATCATTTCTGGGAATAAATTGTAATCCGGCAATATAATGGTCTGCTGCGATATATTTCAGGTCATTGTCTTTATTCACGAGCGATCCTGCATTATTTCTGAAACCAAGTGTTGTGTAGGCCGGCAACTGGTAATACCTTCCAATATTCATGGTTGCAGCCCATTTATCGGTTAAAACATAGGAGGCAGAAACTCTCGGTGAAAGCTGGTCAAGAGGGTTAATCATTGAATTGCTGTAATTATTGAAATCTGTTCTCAAACCAGCTGATAATGTTAGTCTTTCATTCAGGAAGTTTTTACTCAATTGAGCCGAAGCACTAAATTTCACCAGATCGAGTGCGGAAAAGTAATCAATATCAACAAGTTCGTTGCCAATAAAAACTTTTTGAAAAGTACTGTTGTTATACTTTGCGTATTCACTTCCAAGGGAGTAGACAAACTTGTAACTACCATAGCGGATGTTGTTTTCATACCGAATTTTGTTTTCGATCTCCTGAGAGGAATAATCCAGGATTCTCGCTTGCGTTTCATCATTCTCCGGATACTTGTAACTGATGTTGTTTAACATATTTCTGCTCAAAACCAAAGTTTGAAAACTGTTGGTTTTAAAATGACGGTAAACAGCTCCAATGGCATAGCTCCATTGCTCATTAACAGGCAAATAAGCAAGTATATATTCCTGATCTTCTGTTGGGTTTTTTATGCCGGTATTAAGTTTAAACTGATCCAGAGCACCAATGCTCACGATAGTCAGCTCGTTTTTCTGATTAAAACGGGTTTTCCATTTCAACTGGTAATCATTGAATGTGGGAAGGAAAGGCAATCCGATTACGTCAAACAAAAACTGAAGATAAGATCGTCGTGCAGAGATAATAAAACTTGATTTTTCACCAGCAGGGCCGTCAGCAGTAAGGCTCACCTCAGAAGCGCCAAGACTGCCTCTGAACTTGACTTTTTCTTTATTTCCTTCTTTTTGTGTAAATTCAAAAATACCACTCAAAGCATTGCCCCTGTTGGCAGGAAACGCACCAGAATAAAAATCAACTGAACTGATAAAGTCGGCATTCAAAATACCAACAGCTCCTCCTGAAGATCCCTGTGTTGCAAAATGATTGATGGTAGGAATCTGAATTCCATCCAAAAAGAAGGTTGCTTCACTTGGTCCTCCGCCCCTGATGATGATGTCATTTCTAAATGAAGCTCCTGATCCGACACCGGGTAAAGACTGTATGACGCGGGAAATATCTCTGTTGCTACCCGGACTTGTTTCTATTTCTGAAACGCCTAATTTCTGCAATGAAAGCGGACTTTCTTCGGTTCTGACAAAAGGATTGGCAACAACTTCAACTTCCTGTAAAGCTACTCCGGCATTCTGCATTCTGATTTCTACAAATTCTGTCTTTGCATTGGTTATCTGAATCTCCGGTGAGGAAGTATTGACATAACCTACATAAGTGGCTTCGAGGGTAATAAAGCCTGGCTTGAGGCCAGTGATCAAAAATTTTCCATCGAAGTCAGTTGTTGCTCCGGACGATGTTCCCTTGACCACAACATTTGCGAAAGGCAAAGGCTCATTGTTGGTTGCGTCAAGAATTCTTCCCTGAACCTGTGCGTTTTGAGCAAAACCGATTGAAAACGACAAAAACACAAAAATGAAACTTAAAAATATTCTGTTTAAATACATGGTTTCTACCTGTTTACGATGAGTGAAATTGATTGAAAAATTTGAAGCGCAGTGGTAAAACCTGAAATGTCTGTATAAAGCTGTCCGTTTTTACCTGAAGGATGGCCGTGACCAATTGGATTTAAATGGTATTCTTCCATCAAATTGTCGAGATTTATTTGAACTGCATAAACGAGGGAAGGTTGCGCAGAGGTTTTGTAATCTGAATCGCCGGGGTACTTTTCGTTATACCAAAATTTATTCCAATCCCAAGGCTGATTCACTTCGACTAAAACCCTGAAGACTTTCGGCAACTCCTTTAGAGTAACAGCTTTAACAATAAAATCGCCTGAAGGGGTAGCTCCTGTATAAGCATCCGGAACAGGCTGGTTCTTTGTTGGCAACAATGTTTGCTCAGGCTGAGTTTTTTCGCGTCGGTTCAACCAATAAGGCAAAGCTGCTGGTCTTTTCGCTTCACCAGGAACTTTGAGCCATTTTCCATCACCGGCATCACCAAAGGCGTAATATCCGTTGGCTATTGATCTTGTTACAAAAAGTGTTTGAATCAGGCTTCCATCGGCAGTTTCAAGCCAAATTGCAAAAGTTGGATGGTTATGAGCCGTACCTGCTTTAAAGGATAAACTTAGTTTTTCGCCTTCAACTGAGAATTGCTTTTTGATGATAGTTTCCTGATCCTTTGCCGTGTCAGTTATTTTTCCTGACCTACAGGAATACACTGTAAGGACAAATGTTGCAATGCCTAACAGACTTAAAAGTTTATACATAGAATTCATACGTTTTGCTTTTGGTGATTAAACAACATTCATGTGAAACTGTTCACATAAAAACAAAAAAACCTCGACAAATCGAGGTTTTTTTAAAAAAGTATATTTTTTTATCTATTGGTTAAGCATCACTGGCATCACCAGCATAAGAATATCTTCATTCTCGTTCTCATTGTCAACAGGGAAAAGAATTCCTGCCCTGTTTGGAGCCGACATTTCCAGACGGATTTCTGAATGATCAAGATTGTTGAGCATCTCCTGGAAGAAACGTGAATTAAAGCCTATTTCAAGGTCGTCGCCTTCAAAACTACAGCTAAGACGTTCTTTTGCTTCGTTAGAATAATCGAGATCTTCAGCAGATAAAATCAACTCCTGTCCGGCAATCTTGAACCTGACCTGATGGGTAGATTGGTTTGCAAAGATGGCAACACGCTTTAATGAATTGAGCAGCGCAGCGCGGTCGATGGTCAATTTATTCGGATTTTGTGCAGGGATTACAGCTTCGTAGTTTGGGTAACGGCCTTCGATAAGACGGCAAACCATTTTTACGTTGCTGAAAGTGAAAACTGAATTTGTCTGGTTAAACTCAAGTACAACAATCTCATCCTGTTTTGAAGAAAGGATGTTTTTTAGCTGATTGATAGGTTTCTTAGGCAAAATAAATGAAGCGTTGTGCTCTGATTTGGCATCAAATCTTCTGTATCTGACAAGCTTGTGGGCATCGGTGGCAACAAAGGTCATATGATCTTCTTTCAGCTCACACAAAACACCTGACATGGCCGGTCTGAGCTCATCGTTTCCGGTTGCAAAAACAGTTTTCTCAAAAGCATTGACCAAAACTTCAGCCTGGATTTCAACCCTGCTGGTATCAACCAACACCGGCAATTGAGGGAACTCATCACTCCGGTGACCAGCAAGCCTGAACTTACCTTCACCGGCTTTGATTTCAACAGCAAGATTTTCGCGGTTGATTTCAAAAGTAATCGGGATATCAGGAAATGTCTTCATTGTATCCAGAAGAATGCGCGCTGGAATTGCAACTTCTCCCCCACCTTCGACCAGATCAGGGATCAGTGAAACAATCATTGTTGTTTCAAGGTCAGAAGCGGTAATGAATAGTTCATTGTCAACAATCTTGAAAAGGAAATCATCAAGAATCGGCAATGTGTTGCTTGAGTTTAGCACACCACTCAAGGCCTGCAGGCTGCGTAAAAGCTTTAAACTGGTTATGATAAATTTCATAAGATGATAGTATTGTTTTGAAAGTGTAAAATTAGAAAAAATTCAGCCGAAAAATCAAAAATTATACTTTGATAATTATTTTGATTCATTAACAGGTTTTTTCTTTGAAAAATTGATTTTTGATTCAGTCCCGTCGATCAATCTTTTGATATTTTTTCGGTGCGTATAAGGTAAAAAGATTGCCACGGCAACAGCCAGCACATAATAAGCCCAGTTTGGAGGCGGAAACAGGAAAAACACAAAAAAAGGAAAAGTCACACCCGCGGTGATGCTTGATAAAGAAACATATTTGGTTGCAATGAGCATCACAGCAAAAATCAAGACTGCAACCCATGCAGCCACAGGAAACAATCCGAGCCCAACACCCAAAAGCGTTGCAACACCTTTACCCCCTCTGAATCCTGCAAAAACAGGTATTGTATGTCCAACCACAGCCAAAGCAGCTGTCAAAATTGCGAGGTAAGGCGACATAATTTCTCCGCCGCCAAGCTCAAAAAGCACAGGAGCCATTAATACAGCTATATAGCCTTTGATGACATCGATAAGTAAGACGGGTATACCTGCTTTCAGGCCAAGAACGCGAATGGTGTTTGTAGCACCAGCATTTCCCGAACCATGCTCGCGCACATCCACCTTATAAAACCATTTTCCCACCCATACGGCAGTGGGTATAGAGCCTATCAAATAAGCAAAAACCAAGGGTAAAATTATCTCTGTCATTTATATAAATTTAAAATTCAACACTTTGCATTTTTCTTAAAAAATCTACCATCCTGCGTCTTGTGGAAATAATGTACTCATAGCGACCGCCTGATTTCGGATCTGATTGCACTCTTTTCTCTTGTTTAATTTTCATCAGCTCAGTGTTGAAAAGGTCGGAAGAAGAAAGTGCCTGCATGACGCCATTGCGGTAATTGAAAAAATACCATTGTTTTGAGTTGAGCATAAAGTATAGGGATATTCCATCAGCGGATCTGCTTTTTTCAATTTCAAGAAATCCATCAATCATTTTATTTACAGCGGTTTTGTTGATATTTGAAACGCCGATAGGTCCATAGGAAATGAAGGATCTTGAAGCAGGATTCCATTTCAGCTTGAGGTCGCTTATAACAATTGTTTTCTGAAGTTGCTCAGGAACTCTTCTTGGAGCACCGTAGAGTGCAATTTCATTGGAGATTCTTTCTGCTTCGGCCTGACCCATAAAACGGTCGATTGCAATTGGATAATTGCCCTGATTGAGTGCTACACCTGGTAAATTTGCGGCGTTCATACTGTCTGCCATCATTCCCATTAGCTTTTCATCAAAAAGAAAATTCAATCCTGTAAAAACATCAATTTCAACTGAATCAGGGATAATTTTGTATTCAAAGGAACCAATTGTTGAAAGCTCCACTGCTCCCAAACGAAGGTCAAGGTCAAGGTCAGATTTTCCGGAAATCACACATCTGGCTGTGTTTAATTGTATAAATCTTTTGTTTTTACTTCCGGATTCATCACCTACTCTGTAGGTTGAAGTTATTTTATCATAGGAAAGTAATCCGGCAATTGAAGCAACCTCCCTGTCTGATCCCCGCGGCGACTGCATGAATGCGGCGTAATAACTATCGTTGACTGTAGCATAATAGAAGCCTTTGTTGATGCGTGCACCAGAAATATCAAAAGTTTTTTCTGCAATCGGTATGCGCACATTCAGCGGGTCGATGATGGTATCGAAAACTACCCATGGCTGCTCAGCTTCAAAACAATTATGGGTGAGTCTGAAGCCGCCTTTGAACCGCAGATTTTTTTGATCTGCAACCAAATGAACCTCACCGGCAAAGCCAAACCATGGACTCAAAAAGAAGTTATCGCCAGAATCAATCATTCCAACTGCTTCTGTTTTCTCAGCTTTATTGACTTTTATTTCTTTCAGATTAAGTACAAAAACTTCCTGATTGAGATTTTTGTAATTTATTTTTCCACTGGCTTTAAAACTATTTTTACTTTCAATACTGACCTTCGCATCACTTATCTGGTGAAATCTCGATGTAGTGTTTGCAATGATTGTAGCACTTTCAAATGGCTTCATCAAAGCATCATTTAAAATGGTTACCAAGCCATCAGTTGGAAAAATAGCGGCATCAGCCACACGGATAATTTTCACATCCTTCGCCAAAATCGCGTAATCATTCAGGTCATAATCTGCTTCCAAACAAAAGAATGAAAGTGAATCCTGTTTTGGATGCTCTGAAACAAACTCTGAACCTTTCAAATCCAGGTCAATCAAATCAAAAAGGCTCAGATTCTGAAAATCATAAATTCGCTCAAGTCTGTTGTTGTTCAGTGAAATCCGGTTTTCATCCATGTACCAGATCGCCTGATCAAGCGTACAGTAATACTGATTGAAAGGGAAAGAAAGTTTACTTTTCTGATCGATATGGTTGAAATTAGCAACACGCTTGCGAAAATCGACAAAAGTGTTGTAATCATTGGCCATGAAGGCTTCCTTGTTTCCTTCAATAGGGAAAAGCCGGAAGTCAGCAGTATCTGCTGAAAATGACCTGCTTAAAAATGCATAATTTCCTGACTCAATGTTGGCGTTTCCAAAAACCAGCTTTCCTGCTCCCTGCATACCTGAGGGCGATATTTCAATTTTTCCGCTAAAAAAAGTATCCCCGTATATATTATAGGTATCCGAATTGGTTTCAATCGTCACTAGATTTTCAGCCAACTGCCAGTCGAAATCAAGTTTTTCGCCCAAACCTGAAGGAAACTCAACAGCTGTTTCTTTCTCTACCATATCAAATCTGTCGAGAAAGGCCAAAACCGAATCAGGATAAAAAACAAAACGTTTTGAAAAAGCTGTTCCAGTGAGGTAATCGAGCTGCCCTAAACCTGTAAACCCTTCATTTGAAAGATGTATGATGTTATTGTAAAGTGCTTTATCTCCAAACATGGCATAGCCCGGTTTCGGTACGCTATGATCGAAGCCGAGCGAATAATCTTTCATCACAGTCAAAGGCTCTCTAAAAACAGGAAATATTTCAGCTGAAGTCAGATAACCGTCAAAACGGAGATTGTCAGTCGAAAAGTTATCGAGACTATCAATTTCAAAAGGATCTACGACATAGTAAAACCGTTCTTTGTCAAGAGCCCCCGACTGAATATTTGATTTATCAAAATAAACATAGGATTCGCTTGTGCTGGCAAAAACCGGATATCTGGCAATATTTTTCAGGCCGGATTTATTGTTGGGATCGTCGATAAAAAGTGTTCCCGTTAAATCTGAAAGCACATTTTTAACCCTTACAAACTCCGGATTTGGAATGTTTAAAGGTTGATCACGCCTTTTCACAACAAAGGATAGAGAATCAACAAAAGAAAAATTGAGCTTGAAGGGATCATATTCAAAGGCAGCTTCACGCGCATAAAAATTAAACAATCCCGCCTTTACCAATCCACTGAAAACAAAATCACGATTTTTTTTCACAATAATTTCCTTCCTGTCAGGGAAGAGTTGAACACCTTGAGTTTCGCTTAAGATGACCTCATCTACACCGTTCATTTTGAGATCGAAATTTTTCAAATCAAGCTGAAGGTTTGGTTGTCTGCCGGTCGTAAATGTATTGAACCGAATAACATCATAGTCTGATTTGCCGGCCTTGGCATCTATCACATTCCGAAACCTTTCAAATACAAATGCTGTGCTTGTTTCAGCATCATATATCAGAAATCCTTTGGCTGCCAGGCGAAGCAACTGAGCAATCACCTGTTCTGGTGGTTTCTTTAGATAGGATGAGAGAAATCCAACTTTGACCTCACCCTTGGTGTCAAATTGATTGATATAATTGTTGATCGCAATCATTGGATTTAATTCATCCATGCCTTGCAGCCTGCGAAATTCAACATCAGAAAAAAAGCTGGATGATTCCACACTGCCCGAGCTGCTTGTGGCGAGGCCTTCAAGTTGTTTAAAGACAACTTCATCCTGATCAATATGCCAATAGGCAGCTTCGATAAAAATATCAACCTTATGATAGGTATCGAGAAACGGACCATCACCGATACCTTTTTCTGAGCGTGCCAATGTCAATAAACGTGAATCATTGTCAAACCGAAACCATAAACCTGGATGATAAATAGAATCCTGATCGAGATAAAAAGAGACAGATGAATTTTCTGCCTGAAGGCGTTTCTTACTTAAGATAAACAATGCAGACCTTAGCGAAGCAACGGTCTTTTTATCCTTTATAAAATTCAAAGTCGCTTTCTGACCTGATGTTCCTTTTCCAATTAAATTCAAGCCTTCCACAGTAATTCCGCCAATATAATTGACTCCCTGAAAAACATTGTCAACTTCATAATCGGATAAATAGGAAGAAAAGCGGGGAAATTGTGTTCGTTCATTTGGCGGACTGTTAAAAACCTGATCCTGAAAACTCCCCAAAACAGGAAAACTAAAATAATCCGGATTGCGAAAAACTGCTGAATCCGCTGAAAACACAGCCCTGTTTAAATCTATTTCATAGGTTGAAAGCTGCACATTGGCATGCTTCCTGTCGTTTCCAAAACGCTGCCAGTCAACATTTCCTCCCCTGCCCTTCCAGTTTTGAGCAGCATAAATGTATGTACCTTCCGTTTGCTGTATGACGGAGCTGTCGCGTGTTGTAGCACAAACGAGATTCGCTTTTCTTGCAATAAGTATCAGGCTGGTATCTGCAACAAAGCTGAAATCTGCCTCCCTGAGATACCAGTTTGTAGTACCTCTTCCGGCAATTCGTCCTGACACGAGCAACTGATTTGTTTGCTCAATCAGACTTTCAAATTCTTTGGTAGATTTGGAACTAATCAGCCTGATGAGATAGCTGTTCCATTCAATAAAACTTTCCTTTGATTGTTTCGACTGGCCAAAACTTTTAACGACATTGAAATAATTGTAAAACTGTGGGTGATTGCGTAATTTTTCATCATGCATTTTGTTGGATAATTCAATAACGAGCTTCTTCTCTGCATCGCTGAATCTGTTGCTGTTCCAGATATTTTTCAACAAAGGCATAAGTTCTGCGGTCTGATCCAATTGCCTCTTTCCAGGAGTCTGCATGAGAAAACTCTCAATCTCAGTGAGAAAGAGTTCGGGTTCGCCGGAAAAGAAATTTTCCTTTTGACCCAGGGCCGAAAGGAAAACAAAACACAAAAAAAGTGTTATTAAATTTCTTAAACGGTTCATTAGATGATCTTTAATGATCATGAAGGAGCAAATTCATTCAGTTTAAAAAAAGTTACATTTTTTCAAAGACTGCAGCTACCCATTCATTGCTTGATGTATGAGAAATATAATTAAACCCGCAGTCGGCAGCCTTATCTCTGATAATAGGAAGGTCAGCCAAATAAAAACCACTGAGCATCAAAGTGCCACCTTTCAGGGTTGCCTGTGCATATTTTGACATATCTGCAATCAGAATATTTCTGTTGATATTTGCCAGAATGACATCAAATTTTCGGTCTCCTATGGTATCAGCATCGCCAAGTTCAACCTGAATATCTTCAGTGTCATTGAGTAAAATATTGTCTTTGGCATTGTTGAACGCCCATTCATCAATGTCGATGGCAACAACAGGATTAGCTCCGAGTTTTCGCGCAAGAATGGCGAGAATAGCTGTCCCGCTGCCCATGTCGAGTGTTGCTTTACCCTTAAAATCATGGTGAAGCAAAAGCCCAAGCATTTGTGCTGTGGTATCGTGGTGTGCCGTTCCAAATGACATGCGGGGTTCTATCAGCAGGTCGAATTCAAATGCTGAATCGGGCTCGTGAAACGGAGCCCTGATCCGGCATTTTTCGTTTATGACAACGGGTTGATAAGATGATTCCCAAACAGCATTCCAGTTTTGGTCTTTCATGACTTCAAAACCAGTAAACCTCACCTCATGAAGCAGATTATCTTCCAATAAAATTTCAACAGCTGTTTGATCGAAACTGTCTTTTTCGATATACGCTTTCAAAATGTTTTCTTCCTGAAGAAAACTATCGCAGCCAATCTCACTCAGATTTGCTACCAATACATCAGCGACCAAATCATTTTCAGGTAAAACAAATGAAAGTTCAAGGTAAACCATGCTTTATTTTGCTTGCTTACAGATGGACAAAAACTCTTCTGCGATCAAAGAAGCACCTCCAATAAGGCCGCCGTCAACGCCAGGCTGAGCAAATATCTCAGCAGCATTTTTGGAATTACAGCTACCTCCATAAAGGATAAGTGTTGCTTCAGCTATCTCATTTCCATATCTTTCGGTGATGAGGGTGCGAATGTAAGCGTGCATTTCGGCTGCTTGCGCCGGAGTTGCAGTTACGCCTGTTCCAATTGCCCACACAGGTTCGTATGCAATGACAACTTTTGCAAATTCATTTGTATCAAGGTGAAACAAACCATGCCTTACCTGCCTTCTGACAACTTCAAAGTGCTTTCCTGCTTCTCTTTCAGGGAGAGCTTCTCCAACACAGAAAATCGGTGTAATCTTATGCATTAAAGCTTGATTCACTTTGGCTGTCAGCATTTTATCGTCCTCATTGAAATATTTCCTTCTTTCACTGTGACCAATAATGCAGTGTGTAATATCCATTGAGGATAGCATACTTGCTGAAACTTCACCTGTATAAGCTCCTGCCTCAAAAGAGCTTATATTTTGTGCCCCAATATGAAATAATTCTTCCTGTGCATAGTCGCTAGCCATTTCCAAATATGGAAAAGGAGGACAAAGAATAATCTCGGTTTCTAATTCCTGCTTTTCGAGCAGGGTCATGAACTCTTCGATCAATTCTTCAGCCTCCTGAAATCCAAGGTTCATTTTCCAGTTTCCTGCAACAATTTTTTTACGCATAACCTTCGTTTTTAGATTTATTTATTTCGTTAACTAATTCTTATCCGGGGATCCAGAACCCCATAAATTATATCCACAAAAATATTAATAATTATCAAGATAACCGCTATCAATAATACAGAACCCATCAAAACAGGCAGGTCATACTTCTCCAGCGCATCAACAATGACCACACCTATGCCCTTCCAGTCGAAAACATATTCCACAAACACTGCACCGGCCAGCAAAGATGCAAACCATCCGGAAACGGCTGTGATGACAGGATTCAAGGCGTTTTTCAATGCATGAATACCTACTACATTGCGTTTTTTCAAGCCTTTTGCATAAGCCGTTCTGATGTAATCCTGAGAAAAAACATCGAGCAAAGAAGTGCGTGTCAGTTCAACCACGATGGCCAAAGGTCGGATACCAAGGGTTATCGCAGGAAGTATCAGGTTTTTAAGGTCAAGATATTCTCCGTTTCCAAAATCATCAACAGTGTAAAGACTTCCAAACATGCTCAATCCGGTGTAGTCAGCCAGCAGATAGGCGAAAATCCATGCCATTAGAATTGCTGCAAAGAACGAAGGCAGTGACATGCCAAAAACAGTGATTAACAGCACTGCCCTGTTGATGAAAGGATGGTTTATAATAGCTGTGAATGAGCCTATTACAATTCCTAAAACAATAGCAATCAGTATTGAAACACTAGCCAAAAGGAGTGTTTTTGGGAAAGCTTCAGCCAGAATAACCGAAACATGCCTCCTGCTTTGCCATGATTGTCTCAAATATGGCTTCTTTAAAATAACCTTTGAAGATCCAACACTGAGAATGTTGAGATATGCGCCATATTTTTCTTTATCTGCAAACCAATGATTTTCGAAATCGGTTGCATTGTGAACCGAAACTGGTGAAATGTCGTTCAGATAATGCATGTATTGTACAATTACCGGTTTGTCCAGCCCAAGGTCTTTGCGGATAGCATCCACCGTTTGCTGATCCGCACGCTGCCCCATCATCATGCGTGCCGGATCGCCGGGAAGAATCGTGAAAAGCATAAAAACTACCGTCGCAACACCAATAAGCACCAACAGGCCATAGGAAAGACGACGGAAGATATATGCACTCATCATTTACCGGATGAAGTCAATTGATCAAGGGTTGAAACAACTGCCTGAACTTCATTCAGGTCAGGAAAATCATTGTGATGCCATTTTCCGGCAACATAGCCCTGATGAAACAAAACCAGGCCGGGATTGGATCTGATCATTGTCTTCAGAACAATGTCATCGGCATAAAATGTTTCAAAAGCTGTGTCGTATCTCTTCTGGAATGCTTCTACTTCTTCGGGCAGACTTGAAGTTATCAAAACAACAGTATAACCTGCCTCAGTGAGCATTTTTTCAATTTCAGCAGCTCGTTTAAGCCCTTTCTCACTGGCTTTGATGACATCGTAAGCCACAATAACGAACATTTCATTGCTTTCGAGAATGTAGGGCGTAAAATCATTCTGAAACTCATCTTCTGCCTTGAGGTTATGAGCAATCTGCTCACTGTCTGATTCAGTTCTCTGATCAAAAAACTCCCATTCAGCAAGCCATACAGGATCGTTCCACGGAAAATCAGGTGAAAGATATTCGCGTATTTCCCCTGTCGCTATATTACGATATTTCACATACACACGCATCTCATTATCAGCATCTGCCGTCATTTTGTTACCTACTTTCCACATTCTGAAATCGATCATTGGAAGGTGGCGATAGTTGTAAACAGAAAAATAAATGAACATCGCAGAGATCAAAACCAGCACAATGTTTTGACTCAAATTGGAAAGCACTGATTTGAAGGAAGTTCGATTTCTGAAGATGACAATCACGAAAATCATCAACACAAGGTTTTTGTAGAAGGTTTCCCAGTTGGTCAGTTTTATGGCATCACCAAAACAACCGCAATCGGGTACCGGCGCGTAGATGGCATCAAAGAAAGTGAGTACGGTAAAAAACATCATTATAATTAACAAGGCCCAGGCCGTAATTTTCATTCTCAGGTTAAAAAAGAGCGCTGCACCAATTGCAAATTCAAGCGCACAAAGCGAAACAGACAAAAAAAGTGCAAATGCATTTGCCCAGTCAGTGCCATAAGCAGCAAAATAATCTCCGAATTTATAGGCAGTGCCAAGTGGATCGACTCCTTTAACAAATCCAGAAAAAATAAAAACCGCGCCAACAAGGAGCCGGCTAAATGTCATCCAAAACTTCTTCATAGGTAAAAAATTAAGGGGTTTTTAATAAAATCAGCGCAAAAGCGGCATAGTTGATAATGTCAAAATAGTTGGCATCAATGCCTTCCGACATTAATGTTGATCCATTGTTATCCTCGATTTGCTTTATGCGAAGCAACTTCATCAGGATGATGTCGGTGAGTGAACTGATGCGCATATTTCGCCAGGCCTCGTCGTAATCATGATTTTTGCGGCTCATGAGTTCAAATGCTTCTTTCAAGACATCCAAATACAATTTTGTTGCTTCCGGTGAACTTAAATCAGGCTTGTCGGCGGCACCTTTCCGTAGCTGAATGATTGCCATTGCAGAATAATTCAATATGCCAACAAATTCATCTTCAATTCCTTCCGGAATCATTTGTTGTTCTTTCACTTGTAAGCTGCGAATACGGTTGGCTTTGATATAAATCTGATCCGTGAGCGATGGCACCCGCAAAATGCGCCATGCAGGACCATAATCAACCATTTTGGCTTCAAAAATTTTTTTACAATCTTCTACAACAGTCTGAAACTGTTCACTTGTGTTATTTTTCGACATTATAATTCAAATCAATTCTTACTTTTGCCTATAAATCAATACTATGCGCAGCATGTTAAGCAGCTTTCATTCAAAGGATAAAAATACAGATTTTTCACGAACTGTAAAATTTGAATTTCAGGGAAAGCGACTTGAGAAAAAAAAGCCGCTTTTAATGGGAATTCTCAACATTACACCCGACTCATTTTTTGCAGGAAGCCGCATTGAATTGGCATCTCAGTTGTTGTTTACGGCTGAAAAAATGCTGAATGAAGGGGCAGATATACTCGATTTAGGTGCATTTTCAACACGTCCGGGAGCAGCTGAAGTATCGGAAGAGGAAGAACTCAAACGCATTATTCCGGCAGTGAAAGCAATAAGTGAAGCTTTCAAGGATGTCGTTATTTCCGTTGATACTTTCAGGACAAAAGTTGCAGAAAAAGCTGTTGAAGCCGGTGCAATGATCATTAATGATATTTCGGGAGGCACTTTTGATGCATCCATGCCTTCTTTCATTGGCGCCAATGATGTACCTTATATAATGATGCATCTTTTTGGGACAAAGGAAAACAGGCACAAACAATATCAGGGAAAGGATCTCATTCAGCATGTTGAAACATTTTTTAAAGAACAGATTCACACCTTTGAGCGCTTTGGTGCAAAGCAGATTGTGCTGGATCCAGGTTTTGGTTTCGGGAAAACGATGGAGGGAAACTTTCAGTTGGTTGCACGCTTCAACGAACTGAGATATGGCGATTACCCTTTGCTGGCAGGCATTTCAAGAAAATCTATGATTTATAAAACGCTTGCTGTTGATCCGGAGGAGGCACTCAATGGCTCTACTGTTTTGCATACATTTTTGATTCTCAACGGTGCCGACATTTTGAGAGTTCACGACATAAAGCCTGCCAAAGAGGCCATTGATTTGTGCATGAAAATTTCTGAAGGCCGATCCGATTGACGTGGCATCTATTTGCTGGATAAGAATTTATTGCCGCTGAAAAATCAAAGCGCGCTGATAAACATGCTTTCGCTATTTTTGCAAACAATTACAACTCATATAAATTTGCTGAAATGACATTATTTCTTTTAGGATTCATTGAATTAAAACTCTTCGACATCATAGATATACTGCTCGTAGCAAGCTTGTTTTATACACTTTACTATTTGCTGCGCGGCACTGTAGCCATTAATATTTTTTTCGGCATCGTAACCATTTTTCTTATCTGGAAGCTGATCACTGCTTTGCAGATGGATCTTCTTGGAGAAATTCTCGGTGCTTTTGTGAGTGTGGGATTTATTGCCTTGATCATCATTTTTCAACCTGAGATCCGGCAGTTTCTGCTTGCTTTGGGCACTCCAAAGATCATAAACAGATATCGAAAAAAATTCTCATTTTTAGGTTTCAGGATGCTGGAAGATCAATCTCATAACTATGAACCTGTTGTGAATGCTTGTTTTTCGATGGGTGAAAAGGAGGTTGGCGCTTTGATTGTCATTGCCCGGCATTATAATCTTTTTGAATATATACAGACAGGCGTTGTTGTAAATGCCGATATATCTCAACCTTTGATCGAAAACATATTCTTCAAAAACAGCCCCTTACATGATGGGGCGATGGTTATAACGAAGGACAAAATCAAAGCGGCAGGTTGCATTTTGCCTGTAACAAAAAAGCTGGATTTACCTGAAAGACCGGGGATGCGACATCGTGCAGGACTTGGAATTTCGGAGCAAAGCGATGCCATTGCAATCATAGTTTCAGAAGAGACCGGCCTTGTGAGCGTAGCAAGTGATGGTAACTTACTTAAAATGAAAGATGCTGCGATGCTTACTGAATTTCTTCAAAATGAATTAGGTACACTTGAATCAAAACCATAAAATCTGATTTATCCTCAACTCCTTTTCCATTTAGGCTTGCTGAAAAAGTCCTAATCTATTGTACTATATGAGGTCACTTCGATAATTCCTTATTTCTTGTGCAAGGATTTGGGAGATATTGGTTAAAAAACCTTGCATCAGATATTTCGGTGCGCTGCACCTTTAAACACACCACAGGACAAAATTCTACAAAGATTACCGGTGCGCTGCACCTGAAAAATGAGCCACAGAGTGGTGATAATCTTTTTAGAATATACAAATAGAATTGAAACGAGAGGTGCAGCGCACCGAAATATCAACATTCTGAGTTTTTCAGCAAGCCCCATTTAGATTCCTTCATGAAAATCCAAAAATCTGGATTTATCTGCTCCGGGAAGCAAAGCGCAGTGTTCAGAAGTCCCAAATATTTTCTTTCTGTTTGAAGCAACGAAGTTGTAAACCGCATCTCTTAAAAAACGCGGAATCAGGTAAAATACAGCAAAGATTTTCGTCCAACCTCCCATCAATATGGCAATTCTGAGTGCAGCATCGGACCGAAGGAGGATTTTATCGTTTTCGAAAAGGACAATACTATCGGGCAAAGGAGATACTGCTTGAACATCATCAAGCAATTTGGCGGCATAATCGGATTGCAGGGAGGCAAAAACAATTTTTGGATATTTTTCGTGGCGCATGACAAAACGAACGGATTTATTGCACAAATTGCAATCGCCGTCAAAAAGTAAAACCGGTCTGTTTTCAGTTTTATGCACCATTTTCATATGTATATCAATAAACAAAAGTAGCTATTTGTTCACCGGAAATTTATCAGCATTTTCAAGGCAGCTGTTTTTGTTTCGGAAACAAGGCTTAAAATTACGGTATCCTGACAACATCTGCATTTTAAAAGAGAAAGTGAAAAGGAAGGCTTAATTTTGCTTCCAAAAATATCACAAAATGGAGGCCTTTCAGCCAAACGAAAAGCGTACTTTCAAACTGCACACAGCCTACACTTCCATCGAAGGCATTGTTTTGGGCGTGCTGGCCCTGAATGAGTTTGTTTTTTTGAAAAGCCTTCACGGAAGCAATTACATGATGAGTTTTCTGTTTCAATTCAGCATGGTTGTTTTTGTTGCATTGTTCTTCATCAATGAATGGCTGAAAAGAATACAAAACCGCAGACGACTTCTCAGAATCGTTGCTTTGGGAACACGATTGCCTATGCTAGCCCTGCTATTTTTTCCAAAAGATGAAAAGCTTTTCGATGTCAACATGCATTTTCATTACGTTTTTCTGCTGATATTTTTCATTTATTATCTCGGTGCACTTTTCATCAATCCGAACATCAACTATCTTTTAAAAATAAATTACAACCATATAAATTTCGGGAAACTCTATAGTTACTCAGCAACTGTCAACAAAATTATCATGATGACTATAACGTTTTTATATGGACTCTGGCTCGACATCAACCCTTCAGCTTACAGCACTGCACTGCCTTTGACAGGTGTATTGGGTATAATATCATTATGGCTTTTATCGATGATTCCTTATCCTGAAGCCACCATTCAGCCAAAATCCAAATTGTCTGAATCCATCAGAAAATCGGCCAGGGAGATGATTCACATTTTGAAAACCAACAAAGCCTTCAGGGATTTTGAGTTGGGCTTTATGTTTTATGGATTCTCTTTCATGGTATCGATTGCCGTCATTGCCATTTACTTTTATGAAGGGTTGGATCTGAATTATTCCAGCGTCGCATTTTATCGCAATGCCTACAACATACTGGCAATTTTATTGCTTCCGTTTTTTGGAAAACTAATTGGCCGCACCGATCTTCGAAAATTTTCGGTAATAACCTATGGATCAATTATTCTGTATATCTTTTTTCTTCTTATGACACTTTGGTTTCCACAACACACCAATGTTTTCGGAATAAAGTTATATTATGTTCTGATACTTTATATCCTTGCTCATGGGGTTTTCGCTGCAACAATGGTGCTACTCTGGAACATCGGATCGGCCTATTTTTGCCCGCCGGAAGAAGCAGGCACCTATCAGTCTGTACACCTTTTTTTAACTGGATTCAGAGCCTTGTTTGCTCCAACATTGGGTGTGTTTTTTTATGAAAAATATGGAATTGTAGTGGCTTTTGGGATTGCGATTGTTTTTCTTATCATCGCTATTGCGGTAAATTTGCGATCGTATTACCTTGAAAAAAGCAAACTTACCCACAGGAGAAGTGGCTAAAGAACTATGTGTTGCATAAACTAAATTTTATCAATTCCATTCTTCGATTGTTGTTGTAAGACATTTTAGTCAAACTTAGCTTGTTTGAGATTTATGTGACAAAATAGTTTTAGAAAAAGTGCAGAAATAATTTTCCAACATAACATTAAAAAAAACTAAAGCTCAATAAAACAGAAATTTTGTTGCTTATTGTTCTTGTTTTTATTATTTTAGCTGCGATAAAGAAATACGCTGTGCAACACATTTAAAGATGTTATTATTTTAATGTTTATCACAGCTAAACCAATCATTATCAATGGATACAAATTAATTTTGTTTTATTATTGAATAACTAAACAATCAAATTATACAAAACATGAAAAACATCATTACACAATTCCGGCTGTTGGCATTTATTGTTTGCATTACAATCTCAAACTTTGGTATCGGCCAGCCATTAAAGCCTGTATGGATCAGCACGGGTGATTATGTTGCACCCACTTTCATGCTTGAAACTCCTGAAAGGTATATTTTTGGAACACTCGCAAGTACACTGAAACCTGATGGAAACATAGGCGATCCTTTTGTTGATTGGGGCAGTATTATTGTATCGACAGATAAAAATCTGATGATTCAGGATAGCATTTTTATTCAATTTATCGACGACTGGTACGTAATGATTTATCAAACCCTGCTTCTGGACAATGGCCA
>JAUXMV010000103.1 GCA_030683155.1 Bacteroidales bacterium | reverse complement strand
TATTTATACAAATTGTTGACGTGCTTCGAATCGCTTGTTTACCTGTGACAAAATTAGTGCGAAAAATATTCTATCCAAAATATTTTAGCTTAATCATTTACAAGGGGTTAGCTATAGTCCTTTTTTTATGCGGAATTGCTGCATTACTGTCATACATCACATGAAATGCAAAAATCACTTTTACCTTTTCCTATTTCATGTGATCATCAAGGAATGGAATCTTACGGAATTACGCAGGTTTCTGACGATAGCGTTCACAGTTGCTGTGCATTCATTCCAGAAAATGAACCATCTCAAAAACCTGTTTTAAGTGAAGAATGCTGCGAAGATTTCTTTCAGTTTTTAAAAGTAATTACTGACTTTGACCTTCCACAGCTTAAATTTAAAACCCTTTTCAATAAGTTTCTTGCCCTCACGATGCGTTTGTTTGAGCTGATAGCTCCATCAAAAACAAACCCAGGGCAAACGGCATTGTTCGATATTCAAAATCAGCCGCCTTCCCTTTTCGGGAAAGATCTGGCCATTTCCATCCATCAGCTTAAACTGGAAACTGTACTGCTTTAATCCATCATCGCTCAAAAATTTCTGAGCATCCATTTCATTTTTTTTTACGATTAAAGCATAGTTACCATGAATAATTATATTCGGATATTGTCATTGCTGGCAATATTCATGATCTCACAACAAAGTTTTGCACAGAAAGTAAAAGGCTTTGTTTATGAGAGCATAAACAATGACACGCTGCCTTTGCCAGGGGTAAATATTTTCTGGGAAGGCACACAAAAGGGAACTGTTTCCGATGCCAAAGGAGCATTCAGCCTTGATACACCCAAGGGCGCCCACCATTTAATTTTTAGTTTTGTCGGTTATGCCAACGACAGTCTTCATTACCATGCTGACGGCAAACCCTTGAAACATATAATGCAACAGCCATTAACGCTTTCAGAAGTGGAAGTGACAACACGTGCCAAAACAAATTATGTTTCGAGGATGAGCACAGTAAATGCAATAACCATCACTTCAGGTGAATTACAACGTGCTGCATGCTGCAACCTTTCCGAAAGCTTTGAAACAAGTGCCAGCGTTGATGTTTCCTACAGCGATGCCGTTACTGGCGCCAAACAGATTGAACTGCTGGGTTTGTCTGGAATTTACACACAGATGATGAGCGAAAACATGCCAAGTATGCGTGGTCTGGCCAACAGTTTCGGCTTGGGCTATATTCCGGGCAGCTGGATGGAAAGCATTCAGGTTTCCAAGGGAACATCTTCGGTGCTGAACGGCTATGAATCCATCAGCGGACAGATCAATGTTGAGTATAAGAAACCAAGAGACAGTGAACGGTTTTTTCTGAATCTCTATCAAAACCATATGGGTCGTTCGGAAGGTAATTTCAATGTGCGCCTGAGCCCTTCAGAGAAATTACAAACCATGGTGCTCGGACATGTAAGCCTCAATGGCAGTAAACAGGACATGAACCACGACGGATTTCTCGATGAGCCGCTCTACACTCAGTACAATTTTTTTAACCGTTGGGATTATAATGCGGAAAGCTTCGAGTTTCAATTTGGCATCAAAGCCATGAAAGAAGACCGTCGTGGAGGACAGCTAAGCTTTGACCCCGAAAAACCAAGAGATCTGACAAATGGCTATGGGGTTGAACTCCTTACTGACCGCGTTGAAGCATTTCTGAAAACAGGTTACATTTTCCGCAACAGACCGGCAACGAGTTTAGGAATACAACAACAATATACTTATCATAACCTGAATTCTTTCTTTGGTCTTAAAGATTATGACGCACGCCAAAATTCCTATTATGGAAATGCGCTTTTTCAGTCATTTATTGGAAACACCATGCACACCTATACCACAGGTTTCAGTTTTGTATATGACCAGTACAATGAGCAGTTGAACGACAGTATTTTCGCACGAACAGAAAGAGTTCCCGGAGCATTTTTTCAATACAGTTTCAGCGACGGCGAAAAGCTGAACTTCATTGCCGGACTCAGAGCAGACCATCACAATGAATATGGTCTGTTTTTTACACCCCGCATGCATTTCAGATACAATTTTACTGATAACACGATTTTCAGGGCATCGGCAGGAAAAGGATACCGCTCCACAAATGTGTTGGCCGAAAACACTTCATTGCTTGCATCAGCACGAAGGATTGTTTTCAGAAATACACCGGCCATGGAAGAAGCATGGAACTATGGCGTTAACCTGAGTCAGCATATTTTGATTGGCAACAGGGAGCTTACCATCAATGCAGACCTTTACCGCACCGACTTCATCAATCAGGTGATCGTCGACCGCGATTCCGACATCGAACTCATACAGATCTACAATCTGGAGGGCAGTTCCTATTCAAACAGTTTTCAGGTCGAAGCCAACTATGAACTCGTTAAAGGATTAGATCTTACAGCGGCCTTCAGGTTGAACGACGTTAAAATGACTTTTGACAACAGCCTGCTCGAAAAGCCACTTGTGAACAAATACAAGGGTTTGGTAAGTCTTTCGTATGTTACCAACCTCAAAAAATGGCAGTTTGATTTCACAACACAATTCAACGGACAAACCCGATTACCCAGCACAGAAAGCTATCCGGAAATACATCAGCGCGAAACCATTTCACCTTCGTACACCATTATCCATGCGCAGGTTACAAAGTTCTACCGCAAGTGGAATATGTATCTCGGCAGTGAAAACCTGACCAACTTCAAACAGGATCATCCGATTATTTCGGCAGAAAACCCTTTTGGAAGCCATTTCGACTCTTCAATGGTCTGGGGGCCTGTTTCTGGAATCAAGATTTATGCCGGTTTGAGGTATACCATAGAATAAAGTGCTGATGTAAAAGAAATTCTGCAAGGCACAATGAAAAATTATAGATAACAATAACATCAACAGAAAATGAAAAATTTTAAATCAGTTATAATCCTTTTGCTTTTTGTTTTGGGTAGTACTGCATTGACCGCTCAGGATGCAGAAAGCAAATTTGAAAAGGTGGAAATCCAAACATCGGCCATCTGCGGCATGTGTAAAGACAGGCTGGAGAAAAATCTCGCATTCGAAAAAGGCGTTAAATCCGTCTCGTTGGATGAAGAAACCAAGATCATCACGATTGAGTTTCGCAAGGGAAAGAATGACAAGGAGAAACTCAAGAAGGCCATCACTAAAATTGGTTACGATGCAGATGATCTTTTAGCAGATCAGAAAGCACATGACAGATTGCCGGCCTGTTGCCAAAAGGGCAATGACCCGCACTGAGTGAAAGACTAACAATAACACCCTCATTTCTTCAGGATAAATCCGGCTGAAACAATCTGGATTTCATTCAAATTAAGTGGACTTACAAATGATGATTAAGTCCACTTATTATTTATTGTTATTTCAGATTACCTTTTCACCCGAGATGTTTCTGTCAAAAAAATGTTGTCTGCTTATTAAATATTTGATTACAATAAATTTTCCGTAGTGTTTAAATCTATATTTGCATCCTGATAAGCAAAAAACAACAACCCTAACAACCAACTATTCATGAGTATCTTTTCACGTTTCAATAAAGGGAATCCGGATTTGTCCTCATTTGATCTTTCTTATCATTATCACGATCCTGACAGGGAAGAAATTGTTGTTTACAACAATGGAAAAGGATCAAAAGGGCCGGTAAAGGTGGTAGTGATGAATGAAAAAAAGCAGCAATTTGAGCACGGTTTTGAAAAAATTGCCTCTCGCATTGGTGTTCTTATACATCTGGCACAGTTTAGAGATAAAAACAATCTTCCATTTACAGGCAAACTGGAGCAGGTTCAGATTCATTATTATGGCCAAAAGCTAGTGTTTTTTCCAGAAGGCAATAAATTCAAACTTGGAAAATAATCAAACAGAAGAATTTTTGTTTTTCTCAAAAGAGAGGAAGGATCGCACGAAAACTTCAAATCAAACCTATTTCCCTGTATGTCCAAATCCACCGCTTCCTCTTTCGGTTTCATCGAGCTGATCTACTTGTATCCAT
Organism: Bacteroidales bacterium; assembly: GCA_030683155.1. Taxonomy (GTDB): domain Bacteria; phylum Bacteroidota; class Bacteroidia; order Bacteroidales; family F082; genus JALNZU01. Next base: position 57,936 of record JAUXMV010000103.1, on the reverse strand, counting down.
TGTGCTTTTTCATGCCGACTGATAATCATCTGGGCAATCCTGTCGCTATGCTGAATTGTAAATGGCTCAGCTGACAGGTTTATTAAAATCACCTTTATTTCACCCCGATAATCAGCATCTATTGTTCCGGGAGAGTTTAGCACAGTAACACCATGCTTGATTGCAAGACCGCTTCTGGGTCTGACCTGCGCTTCGAAACCAACTGGCAAACTGATGAACAATCCGGTTGGAATTAAGGCACGATGCATGGGCATTAATATAACTGCTTCTTTTAGGTTTGCACGCAGATCCATTCCTGCAGAAGCCATTGTTTCATAGCAAGGCACAGGATTATCAGAATGATTTACAATTTTTATCTCCATAAAAAATGAGTGATGAGAATAATTTCACAAAATTATAATTTTATACGGGTTTTTGAGAATGAAATTCTACAACATTGAGCAATTTGTATCAACGGTAATTACAAATGATTGTATACCACTTTGAATTTTAACCAACATGGATTGGACTATTGCAGATACCTAATTGGTTTCAGAACTGAGAGATGATGGAATCAAAGGTTTTGATGGAGGAACAAATAATTCTTTTCATTGCTTTGTTCAACTAATTATCGCTTCGTCCATTCTTCAGTTTTTTTGTTTCGTTACCCACAGATTTGTAATAACCAGGACCATACAATCCTGTTTCGTTAAAGTCAGTCGAAGGATTGACCCAGTAGTTTTCACCGGTAACAGGATCATGGGCATATTCCATACCTAGCTGCATATTGTATTCGGATTCTACTCTTTTGTCAGTTGTATTTTGGGAACTACTGTTATCCTGAACAATTAACTGTTTATTACAACGAATCGAAAGCGCTACGGCAATTGCCTGATTACCATGAGTTTTCCAAACTGATTCAAGTCCTTTTGCCAGGCGCATGGAAATAATATAACCATATGGATCACCTGGAATCGACCAAACACGATAGAAAACGACTCCCTTTACGGGCGGTGATTGATTTATTTCGAAAGGAAGAATCATGTAACCTAAATGATCTTGAAAAACTTGGCCGTAAGAAACATTTTTCGCGCCATTTTCAGATAGAATGAAACTGAGGTATGTTTCAGGATTTGCATACTGATAACTGTAATATCCTGTAGTTAAATTCCCTTGAACACCCGTAATTAAATAACCAACAGCTAACCTACCATCAGAACTGATGATATCCAAAGCATCTCCTTCCCTCCGTGTTCCGGTAATTAACCAGTTGGTAGGAGCTATCGCATGGCAATTGCCATATTGATTTATATGTCTTTGGACGCTTTGCGCTCCTCCTTTAAATGAAGAAACACCCAAAAAGTTAGAAAGATTGTTTAGGATGTTATCATTATTTTGTGCCTGTAAAGGTTGAATGGAGAAAAGCAAAAAAGGCAAGTAGAATGAATTACCAAGAATCGTTCTTATTATGACTTTTAGATTCATTTTGAATAAGATTAAAATTAAATTCTGATTTTTATGAAAGCTCTTACATAATCCTATTGCATGTAACGGGTAAAGCTAATTGACGATGCCAGTAATGAAATTGTTTTAGAGGGTGAGAATACTGCCTCTTTCCATGTTTGAAAAGACCGTATTTATCAATATAGCAATGCATTAGCATCAAGCAGGAGATATGTGGCAAAATTACTTCCATCTTGAAAAAAAATCAAGTGTTTTGAAGTGAAAAAAATGATAATTACGCTTAGTTTTTCAAGTCAAAATTATTTTCGGAGTGTAATAGTGCATTTTGCTAATAAACATATTGCGTAGTAAAAACAAATGTAATACCCCCTTCACATTCAATATTGTCCTTTCGAAGCCATCAATATTTTTGTTTCATTGGATTATTTACATGTAGCATAGGCATTTACTCCCGAATTCTCAGGATAAATTTGGCAAAAGTGGTGTGCATCAATAGCGAGAACAAGACTTGTTGGGCAGGATGGTAACTGTCTTCCAATCTGGGATGTGAGAGATCAGAACCGAGAAGCCCCTGAATCAAGTCGTTTGTTTTTGATTTGAGACAAGACTTTTTTGTAGGCTTATTAAATTTGATTTGGTGTTAATATTAATATTATGGTAATTTAGTGCCAAAATTATCCGCATATGACCAATTCTGTAAAATACATCCTGGCCGTTTTGTTTTTTATAGCTTTTAGCAGCAACATCAAGGCTCAGCAAAGTGTTGAAAGCTCAGGAAGAAGTGATAGTAAAAATTCGCTTTCAAGCTGGATTATTTCAGCATCGGGCGGCACTTCAATTTTTTTTGGCGATGTAAAGCAAAATCCTGTTTTACCAGTTACCACCAACAGAAGCGAATTGCGCTATGTTGCAGATATTGGTCTTGAACGCCGGTTTTCCGCATCCTTTGCTGCCCGGTTTCAGGCAGCCTATTCACATGTTGTTGGCACAAGACGCATCAGCGATATTCATTTTCAATCTTTTGTCTACGAAGCCAATGCAACGGCACTCTTCTACCCTATTAACCTGATTTCAGGCTATGACACAAAGCTTTTTGCTGATTTTTATATCGTTTTGGGTGGCGGAATAGCCAGTTATAACGCGAAATTATATCAGTTGAGTACGGGTAACGAACTCGCAAGCGCCGGATACGGAAACGGCAATGGCATCGGTGGAACACAAATGGATGCTTTTTTACTAGGCGGTATAGGCCTTGATATACCGCTCAGTCCAAATTTATCAATTCGTTTCGAGACTGCCAACAGAGCGCTTGCAACCGACAATTTCGATTTGAAAGCCGATGGTTTCAAATATGATATTTACAACTATACTACTTTAGGCCTTAAGTATTCTTTTGGCAAGCGTCCGGGTAGTATCAGAAACCTTCCGGAAGTACCTAAAACGCAAATCCCGGAAAAAGAAGCAGATACCGTTAAAAAAGTTATTGACGACAGCTGGCTTTTATTGAATAAAGTAATCGAAGCAGATCCGGTTGAAAAAGAAGTTGTTGTGGAGAAAGTTGTTGTAGACACCACAGACTTTGAAAAAGAAACTGTGGTTAAAACTGTCACTGAAATCCCGCCGGCTTCAGCAATCAAAGATGCAGAATACCGCGTTCAGATTCTTGCCAATGGAAAGAAAGCGGCTGATATTACAGCCTTAGCCAAACGGTTTAAAATGGATGCTGCTGAAATAAAACAAGACATGTACAACGGGATGTTTATTTACACCGTTGGTTCTTTTGCGACCTACAATGAGGCTGCACGAAGCCGTAATATCGTCCGGGATGAGAATGGTGTTACTGATGCCTTCATCGTATACTTTGAAAACGGACAAAGACAGGCCGCTTTTCCTAAAACCAGGTAGTAACAAAATTGAATTTTTTGTTTAAATAGCCTATTTTTGCATAGAAATTAAAAAAATCAACAGAATAAAAAATGAGCAACAGTGATTTTGACTATCAGCCTGAAAGAGATGACCTGCCAAAAACAGTAACTTTTTGGATTATCGTAATTGCTTTGGCAGCAGCAATTTATCTTTCGCAAATTCTTGTCTGATTGCTTGGTTTTCCTGCAACGAAAATGCCTGACTGTTTTTGCAGTCAGGCATTTTCAATTAGAAAAGTATCTGGTTTTTAATTTTCTAATACTGTAATATTTTTCCGGTATGAAGCCAGTTATTCGTTTTAAGCTGATAGAAATACAGTCCGCTTTTTGCAGAAAGACCGCTATGTTCATTGGCATTCCAGCGGATTTCGCTGCTCATATTGCTATCGGTGGCAACAATTTTGCTGAACAACCTGCGGCCCTGCACGTCAAATATAATCAGTTCGACATCCTGCTTTTCAAGGGAAGTGAACGAGAAGACGACTGATTCGCTGAATGGGTTGGGTCTGACAGAAAAGTTTGTCAAAGCTGTTTCAGGATTCTGACTTATGAGCTGATCGTTCACCATTAGAGTAATAGTTCTGTTACTGAGATTGGTTTCAATACCAACTTCGAAGGTGAGATAATTCAAGTTTGGATTTAAGGCAAAAACACCTGGCCTTATTCCAACTTCTACAACAAGGGAATCGCCCTGCGCAAGCACAAAAGGGAATTCTGGCAGCGATGGCAGCATTACAAAATAATCCTCATCAATAGGCATTATTTCGTCGATCAGCACCTCATTGGCGGTCTGATTTTTAATGACAAAGTTTCCGAAACGATCTTCAATAAAATAAAGCGTATCGGGAGTGATGGTGATGTCGTTCATCATTTGATCGCCGAGGACAAACATATGTGGATCGAGAGCGCCCATATAAGGATGGCGGATGCTTCTGCCTGAGGCATCAGCAGCAGCGATGAAATAACGGATGGTATCGTTTCCACTATAGTTTTTGAGATAACCTCCAAAAACAGATTCATTTGATTGCGTCAAGGACACGCTGTTATAGTCTTGCCCATTGATACTGTAGAAGATACGAAGTGAATCGGCAAGAAGTTCCTGTCCTGTGTAAGGAATAATACCGGCAGTGAGCTGAATCGAATCCTGCCAGGTTTGAAGACCATATAAAGGCATGTGTTCAACGAACAACATCCCCAGATCGGCCACTTCATGCGTGCGGCAATGCAGTGCATCAGTATTTTGCCAACGTGTAGTGCCGGAATTATGCAGAATCGGAACAATTTGATAACCGGGCATTGCTTGCTGATAAACAGCAATAGCGGCGTTATCATGCTGGCTTCCGGTTGTTGGAACAAACACTTTGTTGTTGAGGATTAGAGAATTTGTATAAGGTGTCGCCGGAGTTCCGCCTGGCGTATATACTCTGTAAACTTTATAAGGATAGCCATAGGCACTGGGTGTGGTAGCGAAATAATTGGCCACCGCTTCAAAATCATTGTATCTGGGATCGTTTGGCGGAACCTGACCAAGGAGAATCTTATCCGGAGCAAGATACTTTCCCCAGCAGTCAATATGTTTGATATAATCGGCAAGCGGGTCAATAGTAACATCATAGCGCTCAATCCCCAGGTAATCATTCATTTTCTGAGCTACCTGCGCATTTGACAATTGCAAGTTGTCATCGTATACCAAGTCGGTGGAGGCTCCGATTTTGAATCCGTCAGACATCATGTTGCCGCCGGTATGCATCAGGTTCATTCCATAGAGGTTTATGTTGAGATGCTCTGCTACGCGTGGAGGAACATTGTTGTCGCTGGGGCGTGGTCTGTTATAAGGAAAATCAACAATACCCGGCTGGTTATTTCCGTCAAAGATGAACCATGGGCCATAGTCGCGTGTCCAGTATGAGTTGGAAGGGGCAATAAGAAAAGTACAGTTGGTTGTATTTACGTTGTTGCTTTGGTACAAACTGAGTACGGTGTTCGCTTCGTTGTTTGAGGCTACTAGTGTAATCACCTGAATGTCAGTTGCCAGTGCGCGTATAAGCGTATAAGGAATTCCAAAGGGATAACGGATCAAAACAGCCTGCATGGGCTCATATTCGCCAACAAGCCTGACATTTCCGGGAGGAGGCGGTGTTTCAGCAAAATCAATATTGGTGCGCACAGGTATGAGCATCTCTTCTTCTGAGAGATACCGAAGTTTGCGGTAATCTGGTTTTGAATCCGGCGTCCATTGCGCAAAAGAAGGTGCGTAAAAGAAGAACAAAAGAATAGCTAAGACACTGTAAAATCGCTTCATAAATAGTAAAACCTTAAATAATTTGAACTTTTCAGTTATATTTTGGCTCCAAAGGTATGAAACGTGCTTCATACGGCACATATTTTTTGTTGTATATTTGCCGTGCATTTAAAACTTAAAAAACATGTTGACGTCTATTTTACTAGGTATGGTCGGACCAACCCAGATTCTGATAATAGTATTGGTGATATTGTTGCTTTTTGGAGGCAAGAAAATTCCGGAACTCATGCGTGGGCTTGGCCGTGGCGTAAAGGAGTTCAAAGACGGGATCAGCGGCGAAGAAGACAAAGACAAGGAAAATAAAGAGAAGTAGATATAATTCGACTGGCATCATTTTTATGTTTGCCGGATGATAATTGTCCTCTTTTTTTCAATTGAAGCAACATTGCTTTGTTTTTCCGCGTTACACAACAGTTAAAATTTTTGAAATTACTGTCGTGTATTTATTTGATTAGATTTAAAACAGTTGATATATATGGCCAAAAAGAAATTATTGATCATTGCTTTTTTGTGTTTGATTACTATAGGAGTCCGCTCCCAGTCAGAAATAGAGGAAATGTATCCGGATTCACTTGGCCTTATGGCAGGCGACACCACTCAGGGAATCTCCACCGACTTTCTTGAAGAACAAAGTGCACAGTTTTATGCCGACGATTCCCCAATCGTTAAAATGCTCGACAGTCTTTTCAGGATCAGGTATTTCAACGACAGTATCATGTACTTTGATTCTGCCACCATGAATAAATATGGTTACGACCTCTCCCATGTGCCAACTTTTTCTGATAGTGTGTATGCGGCACGCATTAAGGATCTTAACCGCGAAACCCCGATACCACTTGTTTTTAACAGCCATGTAAAAAGTTTTATCGATCTGTATGCCGTACGGAAAAGAGGCCTCACAAGCAGAATGCTAGGCCTTTCCTACCTTTATTTTCCAATGTTTGAAGAGCTGCTCGACCGCTACGATATTCCGCTCGAACTGAAATATCTCGCTATGGTGGAGTCGGCACTCAACCCAACCGCCGGATCGCATATGGGCGCAAAAGGCCTGTGGCAGTTTATGTATGGAACAGGCAAAGTGTACAATCTTAAAGTTACTTCGCTTGTCGACGACCGTTTTGATCCTTACAAATCCACCGAAGCTGCCTGCCAGCACATGCTTGATTTATATAACATCTATGAAGACTGGTTCTTGGTGCTTGCGGCATATAATGCCGGCGCAGGTAATGTGAACCGCGCCATCCGCCGTGCCGGAGGCGTGAAAAATTATTGGGCAATTTGGCCTTATCTCCCGCGTGAAACAAGAGGTTATGTGCCTGCATTCATCGCAGTGAATTACGTAATGAAATATGCCACTGAGCACAATATTTATCCTGTGCATCCGGGCATGATGATGCACGGAACAGATACAGTAACAGTAAGAGAAATCCTTTCATTTGAGCAGCTAAACGAAAAACTTAATATTCCTATTGGAGATTTGCGCTTTTTCAATCCGCAGTTTAAAAAAGATATTATCCCGGCTTCAAATGACAATCCTTATATCATAAGAATCCCTTCAGAATATGTAGGCCCATTTCTAAACAATGAGCAGGAAATTTATGCATTTAAAACAAAAAAGGGGATAGAAAAAGAAACCCTTATCGAAGAAGTAAAAAAGGTAAGTGACCAAAACGTTCATATTGTAAAGAAAGGTGAAAACCTTGGTTTAATTGCCAAGAAACACCGCGTTTCGGTGAAGCAGTTGCAGACATGGAACAACCTGCGTTCCACGAACCTTAGAATTGGTCAGAAATTAGTTGTGTATAGTTCCGGTACACCAGTTACACAGCCAGGAGAAGCGCCTGTGGCAAGGACTGCTCAGGCAACTTTTCATACTGTCAAAAGCGGCGAAACCCTTGGCGGTCTTGCCAACAAATATAAATGCAGCATCACCGACCTCAGAGAATGGAACAACATTAAAGGATCAACCATTGCAGTCGGACAAAAGCTACGTGTTTATCCACCCGAACAAATGGCAGCCAAAACTTCTACCAGTAATGGAAAATATGTCATCTATACTGTGAAGTCGGGTGACACACTATGGGATATCGCACGGCGTTATGATGGCGTAACAGTGGAACAGATAAAAAAACTCAACAACCTCAACAATAATTCTCAGATCAAGCCGGGACAAAAACTACGTATCGCCTCAGTGACATAAATCTATTCAATTTTTGCTGTCAGGGGTATTATTTTTGGTTGTTTAGTCTGAAAGACTAATGCGCAATATTCTGAATGTCGATTCGTTCATCTTCTATAATCCCTTATAGCTATGAAAAAGCATCTTTTTCTTTTTTTGGTCGCCACACTTTTTGCCTTTGCAGCTTGCAATGAACCCCAGCAAAGAATTGCCCGTTCTGTAGGTGCGACTTCTGAGATTTTAGTTGTTGTGCAGAACCCTCAACAATGGCAGGGCGCTGAAGGTGACGCTATCAGAGATTTTTTTGGCCAGGATCAGATAGGCCTCACACAAAGTGAGCCTCTGTTCAGGTTGTCTAACATCAACGTGGATAACCTCTCCGATATGTTTAAAAAGCATCGCAACATGCTTGTTGTTGAAATCAACCCAAAATTAAAGGACGCTATGGTTGAAACGCGCAGTGATCTGTGGGCCAAGCCTCAAAGGGTGATTAAAATTACAGCCCCGGATGCTACATCGTGGATTGAAGCCTTCGACAGGAACAAGGAGGGCTTTAAGCTTCTTTATGACCGGTCGGAGCGCGAAAGATTGCTAAACATTTTCAGGCCTACTGCTAATGTTAAAGTGATGGAACCTGTTTTAAAAGCCTTTGACATTAAGCTACTTATACCCGAGGGTTTTTACATCGCTAAAAACGAAGCTGACTTTATGTGGATCAGAAAAGAAGCCAACGATTTCAGTCAGGCGCTGATTATCTTCACTACGCCGTACCTTGATACAACCGATTTGAACCCATATAAGGTTATTTCACGCCGGGATCTCCTGGTTCAACAGCATATCCCCGGGCCTGCAGAAGGTTCATTTATGTCGACCGACAAAGAATTTATGCCCCCTGTGGTAAAAAATACAACGAATTTTGTCACTGATTTTGCTGTCGAGACAAGAGGAGTATGGAATGTTGTAGGCGATTTCATGGCAGGGCCTTTTGTTTCTTACACTGTCATACATCCCAAAAATGGTCAATTGATTACCATTGAGGGTTATGTGTATGCACCAAACAAACCCAAACGGGACCATTTAAGACAATTGGAGGCTATCATTTACAGCCTCGAATTTCCTGAATAAAGTTCGATTAATTTGGCTTGAATGCAAGTTTTTCGGCAGACTATTTCGTCTTCTTATAACTTACCTTGATCTTACCGACAGGGGTAGTAGATTCGGCTACGATGACGCCATCAATTAAAACACCAAGTTCGTTGTAATTGGTTTTGGTATCCTCAAAACGATAAAAAAGTTTGCCAGTTTCTTTGTCTAAATTCCAATAGGTACGAAAAGTGCTTTCACCCATGATAATATTCATTGTGCTGTCGTCAATGAATTTGAGCATGGTCTGCTTTTCCATCTCAATTACCTGCTGCAGTGTTTGCGGGTTAACTTTGGTTTCATCAAACTGCGCGTCAACATTATCAACTGTCCAGACACCTGTCATTTTACTGCTTTTTCCGGAATTGCAGGCATAGAACATTGGAAAAGTTATGATTGTAAAGGCAATCAGGTAAAAGAATGTTTTTTTCATAATCAATTATAATTCAAAATAAAAAAGTGATTTGCCAAAGAAAATTCGCGCAATTGGTGATGACATTATTATAAGTTTTCGATTTTCTTTGAGGTGCAAAATTATGAAATTGCCCGACATGGATCATCATTCTAAAAAAAATGGCTAAATCTTACTTTGATGTGCTGAGGAATGTTTTTAATCTGAAAACTTTCGGATTCTGAATCCATTATCTCTTTGTGCAAGTCCATGCTCCGACAGTTGTAGGAGTTGAGTAGATTGTGATATTGCTATGGCGCAGAGAACCACCAAGAAGACATTAAGGCACAAAGAAAAAACAATCTCAATTGATTATAAAGAAAAAAATGCCCTGCAATATGTTTTCAGTTTTCAGGCTTAGAAACTGTCTGAAATGTATTTGCTTCAAAAGTGAATTTTGCTTTAAAAAACATTTTTCACAATCAGCTATTGCTTCAGTATGAAAGAAGTTGTTATATTTGGCCACACTTTCGGTCATGGTATGGCAGTTCACTTTTTCCAGAAAAGGCTTGTATCAGGAAACGAATGGATTATTAAACGGAATTTATTAACGAAAAGGGAAAAAGAATGAAAATCAGAATTATTGTTTTTTTAATGGGGTTGCTCATCGCAATGCCTTCAATGAATCTAAGTGCACAAAACAAAGCAGATGATGTTTTGGGAACCTGGCTCAATCAGGACAAAGATGCACATGTTGAAATGTTTAAGCGTGATGGTAAAATCTATGGCAAAATTGTTTGGCTCAAAGAACCAATTGATTCGGAAACAGGAAAGCCAAAAACCGACAAGCACAATCCGGATGCTAAACTGAAATCAAGGCCAACATTGGGCTTGGAAATACTCAAAGGATTTACTTTCGATGGTAAAAAGGAATGGTCGGGCGGAGAAATCTACGATCCAAAAAGCGGAAAAACCTACAGCAGTTTTATGGTCTTTGAAAGTAAAGACGTTCTTAAAATCAGAGGCTATGTTGGTATTTCACTTTTAGGCAGAACGACTTCCTGGACTAGGGTGAAATAATTGTAAAAAAAAATACAGCTAAAAGCAGAAACTGCCGTTAAGATAGTGCCGCTACCCCGGGAAGGTTAGCGGCATTTTTTTATTGATTTCATTTACCAAAAGGTCATTCTGAAAATGGGATAAAACTAAGCCTGAGGAAGTTCTACACAAAAACTGCTTCCTTTATCCGGCTCACTTTCAACACTGATTTTCCCTTTGCATAATTCAACGAACTCTTTGACGAGGATTAAGCCAAGTCCAGTTCCCACTTCATTTTCTGTTCCCCTTCGCTGAAAATCAGAATCAATATCAAAGATACTTCCGATGCGCTCTGCAGGTATTCCAACTCCATTGTCTTTTACATAAATCCGGATTTTGTCTTCCAATTCCAATGCTTCAACAGAAATAATTCCGTTTGCCGGAGTGAATTTAATAGAGTTGTTTATCAGATTTATCAATATGTTTGAAACGATGTTCGGGTCGGTTATGATCTCAGTTTCTTCTGAAACATTGTTTATAAGCTGGTGGGATTTTTGATCTGCCCGCGAAGCAAGAAAGCTAAATACTGTTGCGATTGTATTTCTGACGTTTACTTTTTCAGGCTTATAGGTTAATCCATTTCGTTGTGTAAGTGACCATTCCAGCAAATTCACAAGCAAATTGTAGGTGTTGGTGCTGCTTTCGTGCAATGATTTCAGTAGTTGGAGTTTTTGATTATCGGAAATGGAATCGTAATCAGAAACAAGCACATCAAGCAGTCCAAGCAGTGAGTTAAAAGGACTCCGCAAATCGTGTGCAATGATGGTGATGAACTTATCTTTGGTTTTGTTGAGCGCATTTAATGCCATGTTTTTCTGTTCGATCTCTTGTTTCTGCAACATGATTTTTTTACGGGCTTTCGACTGTAAAAGCCCAAATAAAGCAACGAGAGCAAGAATAATGACTGACAGAAATATAACATACCACTGATTGCGTATTATTTTCTCGTTCAATGCGTTTTGCGTTCGCAGAACAACGTTTTCTTTTTCCTTGTTTTCAAGATCATGAAGGATAAACAATTCTTCGATGCGCGATTTATGTTGGTTGTTTAAGATACTGTCGCGCAGGATGACGCTTTTTTGAAAATGTTTCAGTGCGCTTTTGAAGTCATTTTTAGCACTGTCAATAGAAGCCAGCGATTTATATCCCCAGCTTTCCCATTCGACTGAACCTATTCTTCTGGCTTCAGCCATTCCCATATCATTGAAATATTTGGAGGAATCAACTAATCCGGCTTTAAGATAGATATCTGAGGTAGCCAAATACACTCCGGCCTTGTTGATTGCAGAAACGTAGGGAATAAAATTTTTCGATTTTCGAATTAATTCAACTGATTTTTTATGATCATTAATTTTCGAAAATGCGATTGCCGCATTTCCATAAAGTGAGCTGAGTTTATCAAGTGCATTGGTTTTTAGCGCAAGGTCAATTCCCTTTTTTGAGTAAACTATTGCAAAGGCAAGATTATCAGTCATGAGATAGTAATGTGACATATTGGAGTAAGTCAGTATCATGTTATTTGTGTCGAGTGTTTCAACAGCTAATTTTTCAGCTCTTTTATAGGTTTGGATGCAGTTTGCGGTATCTTTGATATCAAAATATCTTCCGGCAAGAACATTAAGACTGGCAATCAAACGATCTGTTGCTTTCTGCTTCTCATGGATAGCTATTGATTTCAAAAGATATTGTACAGAAAGTTCAAGCTGATCTCTTCGTTTGTATATAACCGCTAAGTCATAATATGTTTTTGCTAAACCTGTTTGATTATTTCTTCTCTGATCTATCTCAAGCGCCTTGTTTAAATAATGCAAAGAGCTGTCACTTTCGCCAAGTTTGCTGTATAATGTTCCTGTATTGTTGACGGCCTCCGCTTTATAATAAACCAATTCGTCCATTTCGGGCAGCGCAATAGTTTTCTTCAGGTAATAAATCGCACTGTCCTGGTTGTTCCTGAACCAGTAATATAATCCGTAGGTGTTAAAAAGATTTGCCTTTGTCAGGTTTTCGCCGACTCCAAGAAAAGGTTCCGATTTTTTTAAGAGAAAGAAAGCCGTGTCAAGTTTGGCGGGAATGAGCTTGCGGGCAAGTTCAATTTGTGCAGCAACCACTTCCTGTTGATTTTTACTGCTTTGAATAATATTTTGCAGACTATCAATTTTACTAAGAGCAGCATGAGAAAATAATGGCAAAAAAAACAGAAAAAGAAAAGCCTGTATCGTAAAATATTTGAAAACACTGAATAGCTTCATAAAGGGTGTGTTGCGGTTCAATTGACAAATATACTATAGAAAGCTTGTAAAAATTACTTATAAAAGTTTTTTGTTGGTGTTTGAGAATTTAAATTGCTTGACAAAATCGTAAAGTTCCCGTGAAAAAACAGAATACATTTTACTTAAAAAAATAAAGTCTGTATCTTTGATAGATAAATCAATTAATTTAGTAGGTCTAATACTTGAGGTTTGATATGCGGCTAAATCATTTGCATGTGTTTGCGGTTGCACTTTTTATTGCTGTTTTGCTCTTTTTAAGTGCATGTGAAAATAAGGTGGAACCATTGCTGGAAACAATATCAAATGACACCCTTTCGAGCCTTGATGTTGTCCTTTCAAAGGGAAGAATAAAGGTGTTAACAGATTATAATTCTGTCAATTACTACATTTATCGTGGCGAACCGATGGGTTTTCAGTATGAGCTACTTAAAGCCTTCAGCAACCATTTGGGTGTTCGGCTTGAGTTGAATGTTGAGAACAATCTTTTAAAAGCCAAACGCGACCTTGAGGAGGGAAATGCGCAAATGATCGCTCTCGGCATGACCGTCACGGGTGAGCGAATGATCCGCTACGATTTCTCTGATCCCATCCTGATTACGCGTCAGGTGCTCATCCAACGAATGCCCAAAAACTGGCAGCAAATGCGCACTCGCGATGAAATTGAAAAGCAATTGTTGCGAAACAGCCTGGAGTTTGCCGGCTTGACTATCCATGTGCAGAAAGGCAGCATCTTTAAAAAAAGACTTGAAACGCTGGCCGATGAAATTGGCGACACCATCTATATCATCGAAGACAACCGCGATGTGGAGGAGCTCATTGGTGCCGTGTCGCGTTCAGAAATAGATTTTACCATCGCTGATGAGCATATGGCAACAGTGCTTCTGCGAAATTTTTCAAATCTGGATATTAAAACACCCGTCAGTTTTCAGCAAAAAATTGCGTGGGCGCTCAGAAAGGAACAAAACAATGAACTTCTGGCCGAGCTCAATGAGTGGCTCAGAAATTTTCAGTCTTCAACATCCTACAGACTCCTTTATGACAAATATTTTGGTGAAGGCATCCGAAACAGAAGTCGAAGTGAATTTCACTCATTTACAGGAGGCAAGTTATCCCAATATGATGAAACAATTCGTAAAGTAGCCAACGAAATAGGCTGGGACTGGCGTCTGCTAGCTTCTTTGATTTATCAGGAATCGGAGTTTAAACATCAGGTTACCAGTTGGGCAGGCGCCTTTGGACTGATGCAGTTGATGCCGGCAGTGATGGAGCAATTTGGGATTGATACAGCTTCAGCTCCGGAAGAGCATATCCGTGTGGGAGGTAAATATCTTCTGTATCTCGATCGCATGATTCCCGAATCGGTCACCGATATAAATGAAAGAAAAAAGTTTCTGCTTGCCAGCTACAATTCAGGCGTCGGACATGTGCTGGATGCGCGTCGTCTGGCAGCCAAGTACAACAAAAACCCCGATATCTGGACCGATAATGTTGATTTTTTCATGCGCAATAAATCCCGTCCGGCCTTTTATAACGACCCTGCTTCCTATTATGGTTATGTGAGAGGAGAGGAAACATTTTTGTTTGTTGAGCAAATCATCGATCGTTTCGAACATTACAAAAATCTTATTGGTCCTTAATCTGAAAAGCTTTTTCAGTTTAAAACAGCAATACTGACAAAGAAAGAAAGGACCTGCGCCAAAGCACAAGCCCTTTTTCATACGCTTCAAGAAAACCCAAATTTTAGAAATTCATGTCTTTACGCAACATTTCTATCCATGCCTTAACACGTTGCGGTGTTTTTTCCGGCTGCTGATCCTCATCCAGAGCGAGTCCAAAAAACATTCCGTCCTTATAACCTTCCGAATCTGTGAAATTATAACCCTCAGAAGGCCATGGCCCGAGCAGTTTTCCGCCTAGTTTTTCCACCTCTGTTTTCATATATCCCAGCGAATCAACAAAATTGTCAGGATAGAAAATCTGATTGCCAAGACCAAAAGCAGCAATTTTTTTATCTGACAAATCCATGCCCTCCGCTTTCACAAAAAATTCATTCCATTTGTTGTTGTCATTGGCATCCCGCCAAACATCGGCACCTATGGTGGCGCTGCCAATAATCAGGTTGTCATATTCACCCAGCTTTTTGATGTCGAAATTGCTGAGGTCGTACAAATCCACTTTATCAGTTCCTATTTGTTCGCAAATGACTTTGGCAGCCCGCTCAACACTGCCGCCCGGAGTCCAGTACAATAACACTGTCTTTTTCATACGATGATTTTTTGCTTAAGGTTTAAGGTTGTAAAATTATAATTAATTGGCGGAGCTTTACAATTTTGTGCTGTTTTTAGAATGTGTTTAAATAAGAAAAAACAAAAAAATATTTTTCCCGAAGTTTTTAAAATGAATTTTAACGGGCATCAATTTCGTTAAAACACTATATTTTAATTAAATAGCATTTGTCATGAAGATGCATTCCTGAAATTTTACATATTGATCACAAAGATTGCGAAGATTGAATTGAGGGAATTTCCTGAAATAATGACATAAAAGACAATCAAACCGCTGCCCTCCTATTTCAAGTCCGGCCATGCTTTTATCCGTCTACCCTGCCCACGATGATCAGCAAGAAACAATTGGGTGACATCTGAGATGCAACTTTTAATCGGAATGAATCTGAAATTGCATTGCTGAATAAGTTTTTCGGAAGAGAAACTTTTGTTTCTGTTGGATGAGCGCGCTGTTTCCTTCGTTATTGCCGGCTTCTTTCTTTGAAATAAACCCAAAACTGCCAATAGCCGCCATGCAACTTCACCCATCCACGGATGCACTTTTATTGAGGGAGGTCTTTTGCCCATCGCTTCGGCGATCCATGTAAAGATTTGCTTGTAACTCAAATTCTCGGCTGAAACGATGAACTTTTGTCCAAAGTGCCTGCCTTCCATCAATTTCACCATCGCTGAAGCCACATCTCTGACGTCAACAAAACCTGTGATGCCTTCAGTATAAAAGCGGAGTCCTTTCCACACAAGACTAAAAAGTTCGCTGCTACCTGATTTCCAACTGCCCGGCCCCAGAATAACGGAGGGATTTACTATAACCGCATCCAGTCCTTCGGCCACGCCTCGCCATACCTCCTGCTCGCTTTTGTACTTTGAAACCGCATAATTCGATTGAAGCTTTGAGCTTTTCCAAAGTGTGTTTTCCGTCACTATGCCGCCGTAGTCATCACGGCCAAGAGAGGCGATGGAACTTACATGACAGAAACTGATATTTCCTTTGCGAAGAGCTGCATTTACAAGGCTTGCTGTTCCTTTCACATTCGTCTGCATCATCTTAATCCGTTCGCTTGGCTGAAATGATACCATTGCAGCACAATGATAAATTTCCTTCACATCTTGAAGTATTTCATCCAGTGCAGCCACATCGAGCAGGTCGCACTCAACCCATTCAAGGGCATTCAGTTGCGCTTCGGGATTAGTGCCATAAAGATGAAACACCCTTTCGACCAAAAGCATTTCAGAACTTCTTCTGCGCAATGCCCTGATGCTTTTTCCCGTGTTGCTGAGTTGCACCAAAAGATGGGAGCCTACCAAACCCGTACCGCCTGTAACAAAGATCATGGCGCAAAGGTATGGAAAGAAGTGAAAAATGGAAAGTGAAAAGTGGCTGACGGGGTTATCGATTAATTCTTCGCAACCGTTGTAGAAATATATTGGCCTGTTAAAATTTTACGCGCTTCAACGGGTTTGGTATTGAAAGTTGTTCGATTCAAACAATATGCACCTGATCCATCTATTTTAAATTCAGTATTTTACATCATTCTGTTCATGGTTCAGTTTATTTTGACTAAACAATATGAGTGCATTAAACTGTTTAAAACTATTTTTTTCTTTCAATAACAGACTGAAAGAAAATTCTATTTTTGCCGCCCTATGAGTTACAAGAAAGGTGGTTTTTTTTCAGTAAACAAGTTTCCTCAATTGCACGGGAAATCTTCACACGGCTTTTCAGCACGTGGATATGCTGCATACAATCCTTTCGTTGCAAAGAAAATTTCTACTGCAAACCCAAAGATTTCAGGTCAGTAAGAAACTCCAGAATCCGTTCCGTTTAATTTTGTTGAAACAGCATCCGTCTTTTAAGTCGGACAAAGATGGGTTATTATGTCAAATCTGTTTTTGCATTACCTTTGCCTTCATACAAAAATATCAAAATCTTTACCATGCATCGAAAGGTACAGGAGCTTGCGGCGTCCTTTTTTGTTGAAACTGTTGCTATAAGGCGGCACCTTCATCAGCATCCGGAGCTGAGTTTTCAGGAAAAGGAAACAGCCGCATTTATCTCAGCAAAGCTGAAAGAATACGGTATTTCACACCAAACAGGTATTGCGGGCCACGGCATCGTCGCGTTAATAGAAGGAAAGAACCCCGGGAAGCGTTGCATCGCTCTTCGCGCTGATATGGATGCGTTGCCCATCAGAGAACAATCTTCTCAACCCTATTGCTCCCGCAATGAAGGAGTAATGCATGCCTGTGGTCACGATGCGCATTCAGCCATATTGCTTTCTGCAGGCCGGATTCTCAAGGAATTGAAAAACGATTTTGAAGGAACCATCAAGCTGATCTTTCAACCTGCAGAGGAAAAGCTGCCCGGTGGTGCCAAAGCCATGATTGATGCCGGCGTATTGCAAAATCCTGAGGTTAATACCATCATTGGGCTGCATGTTTTGCCATCGATGGAAAGTGGAAGTCTTGGCTTCAGGGCTGGTCCGTTCATGGCATCAGGAGATGAAGTAAATATTACAGTGAAAGGCAAGGGTGGTCACGCCGCCATGCCTGACCTCATTACAGATACGGTGCTCATCGCATCACAAATTATAGTGAATCTCCAGCAGGTTGTCAGCCGTATGGCGCCTCCATCTACACCAACAGTGCTTTCGTTCGGAAGACTTATTGCCGAAGGATCTTACAATATCATCCCTGCAGAGGTTACGATTCAAGGCACCTTCAGAACTTTTGATGAAAACTGGCGCGAAAAAGCAAGAAATCAAATCGCACTTATTGCACAGCATACAGCCATTGCTGCCGGAGCAACGGCAGAAGTTTTCATCGAAAAGGGCTATCCTGTGCTGCTCAACAACGATAAGATTACAGCTCAGGCACAGATGGCAGCAATAGAATTCTTCGGTCAGGAAGCTGTTACAGACCTTCCCCAACGGATGACAACCGAGGATTTTGGTTGGTACTCCCATGAGATACCGGCATGTTTTTTTCGACTTGGAACAGCCAACAATGCAAAAGGAATCAATAATGCATTGCATACGTCCACTTTCGACATCGATGAAAACAGCCTTGAAACTGGCGTGGCTTCAATGGCATGGATTGCTTTAAAACTGCTTGAAAAAGTATAAAAACCTTTGTATCAAAAAAAGTATTTTTAATGCTTGTAAACGGAAAATCTTATCAAACCATCTGGATGGAAGGCAGTTCAGTGATGATGATTCATCAAAACATGCTTCCTTTCAACTTCCATATTCATGAATGTAAAACCTATTGGGACACCTGCATGGCCATTACAGAAATGGTGGTAAGAGGTGCGGGAGCCATTGGTGCTGCAGCTGGGTATGCTATGGCACAGGCTTGTATGGAAGCCCCGGAAGAGAATTATATTGGTTTCTTAAAAGAGGCTCGTCAGGACATCGAATCAACGAGACCAACAGCACGAAATTTGTTTTATGCCGTTGAACGAGTTTTTGAAGCCGGCAAAATTTCACGGGAAAAAGCCATGGAAGAAGCAGTGGAAGTTGCCCGCAAAGATGCTGAAGACACGCGATCAATCGGACTATATGGAAGTCAGTTGATTCGCAGCAAATCCAGAATTCTTACCCATTGCAACGCAGGCTGGCTTGCTTTTGTTGATTACGGCACTGCCTTGTCTCCCATTTACACTGCCCGTGATCAAAAAAAGAATGTGTTCGTTTATGTGGATGAAACACGCCCGCGCGGACAGGGAGCAAGGCTCACAGCATGGGAATTGAACAACGAAAATATTCCTCATCTGATTATCCCTGACAATGCCGCTGCCGGTCTTATGGCTGAAGGAAAGATTGATTTAGTGATCGTTGGAGCTGACCGCATTGCCCGAAACGGTGATGTAGCCAATAAAATAGGCACACTCGACAGGGCCATTCTTGCCAGTCATTACGGAATCCCATTTTATGTGGCAGCTCCAACATCGACTTTCGACAAGGATTGTAAAAGCGGAAAAGACATTGTGATCGAACACCGGAATCAGGATGAAGTGCTTTACCAGGACGGCATCGATACCAACGGAAATATGGTCAGAATTCGTGTGGCCTCGCCGGGTTCAGATGCTTATAATCCCGCATTTGATGTGACGCCGGCAAAATTGATCAGCGGTATTATCACCGAAAAAGGCGTTGTAAAAGCACATTATCAGTCTATCGCGGCCTTGTTGAAAAACTGATGATATGAATGAATTAAAGACACATAAAAAAGCTATTGCCTACTTCATGCGCCGGCTCTACAAGCAAGGCCTGACAACAACTTCAGGTGGAAATATCAGTGTCAGGGCGGGAGATTATATCCTTGTCACACCTTCGCAGACTGACAAAGGACGCATGAAAGCCAGGGAAATAGGGATTCTGGATATGAATGGAATCAATCAGAACCCTGAACTTAAGCTCAGCATGGAAACCGGCATGCATCTTGCCGTTTATGCCGCCCGTCCCGATGTGATGGCCATTGTGCATGCACATCCGCCCACAGCGACTGCCTTTGCAGTGGCACAGAAGAAAATCGACACCACACTCATGGGCGAATCATGGGCTATATTGGGAGATATTGCTCTGGCACCCTATGCTTTGATGGGTACTCCACAACTGGCGCAGCAGGTGGCAGAGGCAGCGAAAAATTCTGAGGTGGTTATGATGGTAAATCATGGAATTTTAGCCGTCGGCAAAAGCCTTTTGGAAGCATTCGACCGCATCGAAGTACTTGAAAACTGTGCCAAAGTAAACCTCATTGTCAATAACCTGGGAGCAATAAATCCACTTAGTAAATTACAGCTTGAAGCCATAGATAAATTAATGAACAGATGAGCATTATCCCGGAAATTGTTATTCAAAATCAACTGACCCTACCTGTGCTTGGCCTTGGCACATGGGAAATGGGTGGCCGTCAGAAAGCCGACACAAGCGAAGATAAAAAATGGCTTCATGCCATTGACTTTGCCATTGGAAACGGAATCAAACACATTGATACCGCTGCCATCTATGGTGCAGGCCATGCCGAAAAACTTGTTGGAGAAGCAATAAAAAACCATGAACGAAACAAACTTTTTATCACCACAAAAGTTTCAGGCGACACACTTCAGTTCAACGATGTTTTACGCTCTGCTGCAGCAAGCCGTAAAAGACTGGGCATAGATCAGATCGACCTCTTTTTGCTGCACTGGCCTAACGCAAAGGTGCCTTTAAGTCAAACCATGAGTGCCATTAATAAACTGCTGGAAGATAAGACTATCCGCTATTTCGGACTGAGCAATTTTCCTGTGAAGCTTCTGCACGAAGTAGCTTTCTACACCGAAGCACCCATCATCACAAATCAGGTGGAGTACAATCTTTTTACGCGCAACAAAGCCAGCTACAACCAAAATATTGAATCTGAAGTCATTCCCTACTGCCACAAAAACGGTATCAGCATCACTGCGTGGCGGCCGGTCTTAAAAGGTGATTCCAGCACATTGACACATCCACTTGTGCAAGCGCTTACAACGAAATACAACAAAACAGCCTTTCAGATTGCCCTCAACTGGCTGATAAGCAAACCACTCATGCTCGCTATTCCAAAAATGACAAGTGAAGCACATATTCTTGAGAATATCGAAGCTGTGAAATTTATAATGGAAGCTGAAGATATTTTAGCCTTGGACGGCATAACTGAAGCAGCCGTCTGATCTTTGCTTTTATCAGTGACTCTTTGACATAAAAAGTTATTTCAGTAATATTAAGAAACATGATTTTAACAAAACAAGTAAATAAACCATTAATTATGAGAAAGTTATTTTTAGTTATTCTACTATTCTCAGTGCTTTTGAGTTGTAAAAAAGAAGAAGAAAACGATTATGCTGCAATGGTTATCGGCAAATGGGTGAATACCCATGTTAACGATGTGGCTGTTCTCACCGATGAAGCTTTTGCTTTTGAGTACAGGACTGATAAAGCTCAGACTTATGCATCTGGCAATATTTTAGATGCAAACAACAAGACCTGGATTGAGAACAACAGTTTCACCTATAGTGTTGACGGAAAAAAAATTACTGTTGTCGGTGCCAATCAATTCGGGAACACATTTAATATGGAATTTGAAATCATTTATGCAGATCAGCAAACATTAAAGTATGCTGTGACAAAATTTTTGGTTGACAATGTTGAATATCCTGATTCGAAAACCTATACCAACAAGAAAATTACAGTTGATATGAAAAGTCAGTTTGTAGGCACCTGGTATGGGAAAACCACTACGGCCGGCAGTACAGATAACAGCTTTCACTACTGGGATTATTTTGCTGACGGCACCTACGATTACTATTTTCAGGATGGTTCAGGCAACTGGATAAACAAACCTGATAATGAGGGCCGCTATTATCTTTATGGTGATCTCATGGCTAGCAATTACACCAACGATCTCATCACTGGCGGAACAGGAAAAGCATATGAATGCTGGAATTTTCGCATTGAAGGAAATAAAATGTACTGGACAGGCCTTAGAGAAAACGGATTAATCACCAGTTTTGAAATGGAAAAGGTTGCTGCACCACCGGCAGTTTCTTTCAAATAGCAACAATATTTTGCTTCAAAAAGAAATAAAATGACCGTAAAGGTCAAATTTTTGATGATGTAATAATCCTTGAAATTCAAAGAATGCGAAAAGGACAAAAGTTAGCATAAAAAAATTTGAAGCTAACTTTCGTCTTTACAAATCTGCATTTTTTGATTTGTTATGATTTGACGCCAAAAGTCATCTTTTTGAAATTTCAGAAACCATATTTCAGTTTCAGATACACCATATCATTTTTATCATATTGACCAAATCGTCCGTTATCACCAAAAAACAGATTGGCTCCAGCCTGCACATCAAAACCATCGGCAAAGGCATAACTAACTTTTGGCCTCACGAGTGCATCGCCATTATTTAAACCAACATAGGCAAATAATTCCAGCCAAAGCTTCTCCCTTAAGTAGTCCTTTTTGGCTAAAAAAGTCATCGTGTTTTCAAATTCCTGGTTGCTGATGCCTTCTTCATAATCGATAATGTATTCCTGTACAATCTGTGAGCTGAGCTTCACGCCGCCGAGGGTGTAATCCAGCCCTGCCATATAATGCAGATTGTCCTTTTCAATTACCGAGCCCTTGACCATTGGATCGCTGGTTTGAAAATATCTTCCATTGTAAAAAGCGCCTTCACCGCGAAGAACAAAGCCACCAAGCACTTTACTGAAACTTCCTCCGGCCATGTTGACCCTATTATATTCTGGCTTTACGATCAAACCCGAAAGTTGCATCGTTGATGGATCTATGGTTCGGGTAATGTTCATGGCAGGGTCATCGTAAAAAAATGTTCCGCCCACGAGTTCAAAATCTATTTTGGAGCCCATTGAAGCGTATCGCACAAAAAGCTCGCTGTTTTTGAGAGACGGTTTTACTTCAGAATGTGAATAATCAAATTCAGGCGACATGGGGAAAATCATTTTTGGAGCCCAAATTGATTCATTTTCTGGCATTTGTGTTGGAATGAACACAGGAGACCATACTGCTTCGATACTGCTGTTACCAAGATAATAGTTCAGTTTAAAAGCAGTGATACCCATGCGGATTTCATCAAAGTCGGGCAAAAGGAACTCACGTAAATCTTTTGGAGAAACCACATCTGTAATAAATACACCTTCAGCTTTTCCCCAAATAATCTGCTGACGACCAACCCGCAAATCAAAATTTTTAAAATACATGTCCACATAGGCTTCGCGCAAACCCAGATCAAGTTCCTTGTCAAAATAGTGGTACAAAAAGGGGTTTACTTTAAACCCAATCTTATCGGTTCGCTTTTCAATGTTAAGGTTAAAGGTGTTTTGGACAATCGTAAAATCATTCGGACTGCTTGTCAAAGCGCCCGTATAATTGCGCACATAGCCAGAAAAACTGATGTTTTCAGACTGTGCATTTACACTTATTTGCATTGCGATCGACAGCAAAATAAGGAGAATGCTTGTAAGTTTACTTTTCATTTTTGCATATTTATTAGGCAATGCAGAGAAGGTGACCTTAAAGAAAACCAAAATAAATTCTGAAACCGGCTTCCCTGATATCGATTCACCTTCATCTGCATTATGTTTTTAAAATTATTGACCCAATGTCATACTCCGTTCTGTGAATTTACTTTCAGGAACTCCCTGATTTATTTTAACATCACTAAAAATCATTTTTGTAGTATGACTCTTTTGTACGTTATGCATTTCGGTTTCGAGAATCGTCCAAAACCCGTTTATCTTTTCAAACTTTGTGATTGTAAGTGTTTTTAACAAATTGCCTTTTTCGTCATAGAAGTCTCTTTTCAAGCCAAGAAAATTGTCTTTCATAACCCAGGTTATTGTTTTGGAATACATATAATCAGCTTCTTTTGGCTTGCTTTCAACCACATAGCATGCGTGTTTGTCCACTGTTTCTTCACGAAGCAATAGGTGATGGTCTTCCGATGGATGACGGTCGCCAAGATCATCATATGTGAAATCTGAACCCATGAAATAATCTGCTTTGCTGTCGCTTGAAATTCGTTTTGTGCGTTTCAAAGCCGGCAAATAAATCCATTGGTCGTCATCTCGGCCATCAACATAGCTCCAACTCATAAAAGAGGTTCCCTTAACATCGGCAGGCGACAGGAAAAACATGATTTTTTTCTCCGTTTGAGCATCAACTTTGATGAATTGCTTTAGCTGACGTACTCTTTCATCGCCTTGTTTGTTTCTGAGAATCATTTTCAGTTCGCCTTGTACATCATCTCCGGAAGGATTGTTATACACTGCTTCCATAATTTTCTGCCCATCCATTTGAGCATTCACTGTTGTGAATCCGGCAAGGCTAAAAAAGATTATTGCTGCAAAGAGCATTTGAATTGTTTTCATTTTTATAGAGATTTTAATTTGTTAATTTATAAATGAATTATTTAATTTTTTTTAATGTGCTGTTCTTGAATTATTAAGACATGCTAAAGTTAAAATGCAAAAGCTTGAAGTCCTATTTGAAGTATGTTAATTCTGCGGTAAAAAAACATATTGTAATAATCTTCACCCGTGTAAAAGCGCGCAAAAAAACTAACATCTTTGAGCACTTGAGGACGGTAAGCAATTTTCAGGTTAAGGTTAAAGCGTTCTTTAAAATCAAAGGCTTTTGCGCCACTTCTGTCACCAAAAATCCAGGTTGTTTCGATACTCGTTTGCACCCGTGGCACATCGTTGTAGATCCGGTTTACATTTTTAAAAATTGATTTCACCCTTCCTATTGTGAACCTGTT
Organism: Bacteroidales bacterium; assembly: GCA_030683155.1. Lineage (GTDB taxonomy): Bacteria > Bacteroidota > Bacteroidia > Bacteroidales > F082 > JALNZU01. The sequence continues at coordinate 33,600 of JAUXMV010000103.1, read as the reverse complement.
AATATTTAAGCTGTTGTGTAAGCGCAGAAACCCATACCTGCCTTCCAGGCCGGGACTCAGGTCTATTTTTGGATGCCACTCAAGCGCTATTTTAAAGTATTCGGAGGTATTCGAAAAAGGAACGATTTTTTGGTTAAAGAACAATCCAAGCTCCATGTAATTTGTTGAAAAATTTCCTGTTTTGGTATTGTAGCTGCCATCCTCCAGAAAAAAATCTCCGTCCTGTCCGTTGGAATGATGCCCCAAAAGTAAAAAGACATAGTTGGAGCCATCATTACCCGGATAAAAGTTTGGTAAGTTGTAATAGAAGGTGATGTTTGGCATATAGCTTGGCGATCTGACAGGAACTGACTCTTCAGCATACATCCTAAGTCGGATTGCCGTTGAGATTGTCGCTCCGTATTGAGCGCTGCTGTTGGTTCTCAACAAAAATGTGGGTGCGACCATTGCTTCAAAAACAAGCGGTTCAAGATTTCCGATTCCTTGCAAAAATGTTACATAACTATCTGTCTGATTGGCTCTGACCGAACTGAAAAAATCACTTTCCGGCAATTCATTCTGAGCCATTGTATCAAGACCCATTAAAATTGTCAAAATCAATATCCCGCAGTGTTTCAAAGAGTGTTTCATGGCAGATCTGATTTTTAACTGATTAAATGTCAGTCCTTTTATTCTTTTTATTAAAGAACACATTGGATTTGTAAAGTACCAGATACATGATGGTTACAGTTGCCAGGAAACTGATAAACATGTTCATGGAAACCAATGCTCCGAGTGAACGGTTTGGAGGAAAAACGGAGAATAGCAAAACCAAAAAACCAACAATAACAACCACTGCATTAAAGGCAATCGCTCTTCCGGAGTGATGCATTGTCTCTCTTATTGTTGCCAGCTTGTCGCCGGTTTCAAGGGCATTGATGCGGTAACGGTCAATAAAATGCACCGCATAATCGATGCCGATACCAATGGCAATACTCGAAATAAGTGCCGTTGTTGTACTCAGCGGAATATTCAACAGACCCATCAACCCAAAACTTATGATGGCAGTCAAAACCACCGGAATTGAGCCAATCAGTCCAATGCTGAGCTTTTTAAACATTAAAGAAAGCAGCAGTATAATGATGATTATTGACAAAATAAGACTTTTAATCTGGCCTGTTAGAATAAGACCGGTAAATACAAGTGCTTTGTAGCCGCTGCCAGCATAATTGATGCTGATACCTTTTTCTTCAAATGGCTTTCTAAAAACCTCAATCGCTTCAATGGCTTTGTTAAGTTCTTTGGAATTATCGCTTTTGAGTTGAAACGTGATATTTGCTTTTTTATAGTCATAATCTATCACTTTCCATAAGTTTTCAGGATCACCTGACATTTCATAAAGCAGCAAGTACTGCGCTATTAAGTCGTTTTCATCCGGAATGACATTGAAAGCCTCTTCATCAGCATTCATGACTTTATTCATCCTTTTGATATAATCTGCAATCGAAAATGAGCTTCCAACTGTCTCAACATTTTCAACAGATGTCTGCATTTGTACCATCATTTTTTGCACATCATGCTGCAACATTACACCATCATTTTCCGATTCAAGTATGACATTGATCATGCTGGTGCCTCCAAAATGCTTGTTGACAAAAGCATCTGTGCGAACGATATCACTGTTGCGTTCAAAGTTTTCAAGAAAACTGGAGTTGATCCAGACTTTCCCAATTCCAAAAATGGACACAAAAATCAAAACTGCTGTAACAGAAATGACAAGCACTTTATGTTTAAGCGTTTTTTCCGCAAAACTGTATGCAAAACTTGCGTGATTGTTGTCATCTTTATGTATGATTTTCTTCTTTTTAATACCAAAAACCATGATGGCTGCCGGAATAAAAACCAATGAGAAAACCATCGCAGCCATAACACCGAAAGCCGTAAAAAGTCCAAAATACTTGATTGGAAGGACTTCTGAGGTAAGCAGCGAAATGAAACCAACAGCAGTAGTAACGGATGTCATCACAACAGGTTTCCACATGTTTTTCAGCATGTCTTTGATGGCTTCAATCTTATTAACGCCCTCATTTTCCTGCATAAAAAGATCAAGATGGTTGTAAAGATGGATGCCATCAGCCACTCCAATGGCAATAAGCATCACCGGAATCATAATCGTTACGGCATAAATTGGAATTCCTGTGAGCGACATAAGTCCAAATGCCCAAATGGTACTAAACAATACCACAAACAAAGTGGCAAGAGTGTTTCTCACGCTTCGCAGCACAGCATACAAAATGATAACAATCACCAGAATCACAATTGGAACCATCGTTTTCATGTCCTTCGGACCCAGATAAGCCATCGTGCCTTCCACAATGGGTACTCCAGCAACATAAATTTCCTCAGGGCCGTTGAAAGAATCGGCAAAAGCAAGGATTTTGTCATAGAATTCCATCGAAAAAACGCTGTCGTTCAGCGCAGCAACAACAAGTGCAACTTGATTGTTATCGGAGACCAACCTTCCTTGAACCATCTCATTCGAAGCTACATTTAACTGCAACTCTTTTAGTTTCTCCGCTGTTTGAGGAACATTTTTGTAAAAAGACTTAACATCAAGACCTTCTTCATTACCAATTATATTGTCGGCTGTGTAAAGTGAAACGATATCGGCAGCTTCAAATTCCGGCATATCTTGCAGGCCCTCAGTAATGTCTTTGATTTTTTGCAAAGTAGCCTGATTGTATATGCCATCTACATTCTCGATTGCTATCAAAATACCATCCTTGATGTTAAACCACTTCTCGGCCTGATCGCTGTATACAAAGGCGGGATGCTCCTTAGGCATATATTCGTCAAGATCGGTTTCCATGCTGGCGTTTTTAACCATTTCGAAAACGAAGAAAATGCTCACAGCCATGATAGCAATAATGACCACCCAGGCCAGGTTTTTCATTGATTTTTGTGTCATAGTTTGATGTTTGTTAATGTTAACTAACTAATGTGTTCTAAAAAAAGACATGTCATACATGCCTGAAATGATTTGAATTAAAGATTATAATAATCTGGCATTTGATATAGGTTTTGGTGTTTTAACCACCAAAATTCTTGCTTGTCTTTCCGAGTGATTAAACAGACAGTGAACAATATCTTTTGGGCTTTCAACCAGATTGTTTTCCTGCACGACACTGATTTCATTACCTATTTGCACGGAAGGTGTTCCTTCAAGAATAAAGAAAAACACATCCACCGGAGTGATATGAGGTTTCAGTTGTTCGCCGGGTTGAAGCAAAATATGCACAGCCTGTGCATCAGTTTTGTCATAAAGCTGACGTACATCCACTTTGTGCGGAGTTTGCTTGATTTCTTGTTGTTTCCAGTCTGTAATTTTCATTTTCTATAATATTTTATGATTTATGATGCTCATTATTAAGACTTTCAATCTATTTCATTGCTTATCTTTGCTCCGACAAGCTGTTTCAAGGTCTTAAAAAATCCTATCCCTTTTGATTGCAGATCAAACGCAAAATCAGCCATTTGCCATTGCTTTATCAGCAGTCTCAGAGAACCCATGATGATAATTGCAAGATGCTGAACATTGTGATTCTGATCAATTTCACCATTTTGCTTTCCTTCTTCCAGAATCGCTTGAATGGCCCTGCTGTTTCTTTCCATAATTTCTTTCACTTTTTTTGCAAGCAAAGGCTCACTTCGAAAGATTTCTTCAGAAAAAATTACAGCTACAAGCGATGGCGTTTCGGAAAAAACTTTGAAATGATTGTCAAAAATCCGTTGAATTTTATCCAAGGAAGATCCTGTTTTTTGAACTTCAGAAACAAAAATCATTTGTGTTGTAGTGCTGAAATAATCAAGAATGCTGATTAAAATTTCAATTTTATTCTCGTAATGACGATAAATAGCCGGTTCAGAAATTCCAATTTCTTTCGACAGGTTTTTCATCGTTAATCCCTGAATTCCTTTTGAAGAAATCAATTTTATCGAAGTGTGAATTATTTCAAGTTGACGATCTGTTAGCATTGTTTCAAGATTTGATGCGGCAAAGTTAGTTAATAATCACTAACTGTCAAGTAATTTTTGAGATAATTTTTATTTATTTTATATATAACTGATATACTGTGTTTTAATTTAAGCTTAATTCAGAATTGCAATCGTTTTATACACTGAAAATCGTCTCTCTTTTAGAGAAAGATTAAAATTTAACTCCCAGATCAAGCATAATAAACCTTCCCGGTCCGACCGCACCTTTGCTCTCATAGATTTTTTTATCAAGCAGATTCTGAATGCTGAGGGAGGCTGTCAGTATTTTGTAAAATTCACGTTGCACTTTCATGTCAAGTGTGAACGCTGCAGGATATTTTTCTGTAAGAAGAATATCATCTGTAATATTCTGGTCATTGATATACATTTCTCCGACATATCGTCCTGTAATACTGCAATCGGCTATAGCTGACCGTATCAGCGCCCCTGCAGAAAAAGAATGTACAGGCACATCAGTCAGAAATTTTCCTGTCAGATCAGTATTTTCGGCTTTACTGATGGGTTCATAATTCGAAATTACAGATTCATTCCATGCATAAGCCCCAAAAAAATTCAGGTAATCAAGCGGTGATAATGTCATATTCATTTCAAAGCCATATATCCTGACATCTGAAATATTGGCTCTGATCATAATTGGCCGGTTGCCAAAACCCATGTCGATGCTGTCGCCTGTGGAAACATAGTATAGAAAATCGCGACCAATAGAATTGTAGGCACTTATGCTGATTTTTGCCCAATCGGCAGGTTTATAGTCTCCGCCGATTTCCAGGTTATGCAGATGTTCAGGGTTCAGCTGAGGGTTTGCCACTTTGAAACCACCGCGTATTCGTCCCGAACGACAAAGATCATCAAGTACTGAAGGTCTGAATCCTTTGCTGTAGCCGGCATAGATGCGAAGGTCATCATCTGGAGTGTATTGAATTGAAAGACGTGGACTTACAGCGCCCCAGGTCTGATTGCTCAGGTTTGAAAACTGATATTCCTGCATAAAGTTTGTCTCAGATGAAGGCTGAAGGATTGTAAATGCACCCTGATAGAATGTTGAATTATCATATCGCAGTCCCGAAATGATAGTGATTTTATTATTAAAAAGCCGAAAAAAGTCCTGAATATAAAAAGCGTAGAAATCCATTTTACCTCTGTTGTCCACTTGATCCGTTGAAGTGAAATAGATATCGGAAGCATTCACAGAACCTTTTCTGACATCAAAGCCTGCAGATATGGTATGGTTTCTGAATGTCCGGTGTACTCCTGTAAGTAATCCATAGTCAACGCGCTTTGAAATAACATCATACCAGGTGTAATCGTCTTTCAGCCATTCACTTACACGCTTGTATTTTTCTGCCATATAAAACAAGGAAGCGTTCCAGTTCCAGTAGGTGTTTTTACCCGACAAACTTGCTCTAATGCTGTAGGTGTCGTGGTCGGTTGTATTTCCATAAGGTTGATATACTTTTTCTCCGGTTCCCCTTCTGTCATCATAGAAAGTGAAGTTTATGCCGGCAGAAAACTTTTCTGAACGACTATAGCCTGCTTTCATGTTAAGAACCTTTTCGTCAAAGTTGGATTTTATGATATGTGGATTTGAGATTCTGTCAGCATAAGACTGCACAATGTATCCATCACTTTTTCGGTACAAACCTGACGCAGCCCAGTAGTACCCTATTTTTGGAACGCCTCCGATACTTCCTTTTATTCCTCTTGTATTATATGTTCCATAAGAGGTAGTTAAGTTTCCTTCAAGTTTTTTTGTCGGTTTTTTTGAAACAATGTTAATGATCCCACCCATTGCATTGCCTCCGTAAAGAGACGAACCCGGCCCTTTCATCACTTCAATTTTTTCTATATCTCCGGTCGAAATGAGATTCCAGTTGACAGAACCTCCGTCCGATTTATTCACAGGTATACCATCCAGCAACACAAGCGTCCGTGCTTGTTCCTTGCCACTCACACCTCTCATCGAAACAGTTGCTTTATGGGAAAACAATCCAAAAGTGCGTGATGTCTGAACTCCAGGTAAGAAAGCAATTACTTCATCAACAGAATTGTTGTTGATCAAACGGAGTTTTTCTGCCGTAATCATTTCAATTCTGCCTGGTATATCCATAATAAGGTTCTCTGTGCGCGTTCCAACAACAATCACCTCATCAAGCAGTTTTTGGTCTTCAGACATGCTGATCTTTAGAAATTGGTTATTATGTTTGAAAACAACGGTGATTTCCTGTTTTATAAACCCAATTGCGCTGACAATAATTCTTAAACTGTCCTCACGAATGTCTGAGACATTGAATTCACCTGATACATTTGCTGCAAGCGTTTGTTTTCCTATGGTAATATGTGCAGCCGGTATTGGCTGTCCGGTTGCTTCTTCTGCCACAATTCCGGAAAGTGTGTTTTGCGCCAAAAGGTTGAAACTGAGGCATAGGATTGTAATTATTAAACTTAAAATCCGCATGTGAGCTTAATGTTGAATTTTTATTTCCATTTCCATATATCCAGATGTTGTTGTATCTGAATGGATCATTTTAATCATTCCATATCTGCCATCTTCAGTTTTGAAAGGAATCACGCGTCCTGCATAACCATATTTGCACAAGCCACTTACATTGCCCGGATTAAAGGCTGTAACCAAAAGACTGTCATTCGTGGCGCTATCAAATAAAGCATTGCTGATCAATCCGTTGTCTGAGCTATAGTAATCATATAGGGTAGAATTTCTTACGCTCCAGCTTCCGATTTCAGGATAGAAGCCTGTAACAGAAGAGCTGCCGGAATATGCAGGGCAGCAAAGGGTTGGTGACATAACACCACCTGTTTTATAAACAAAACCTACGAAATCAATCAGGTTTTCATTTCCGGCCAGGTTTTCCGATGAATAAGCAATTCCTGAATGCAAGTCGAGATATTTCGGATAGATTGTATTTTCTTGCATACCAATCCTGACCGAAGTGAAATGGAAAACAGGGCCGTATGCTGACCCTTCGCCAAGTGTAATCGTCAGTTTAACTGTTGCGGAATCTCTGTTGGCATTAAACACTCTGAAGTGCCATATTTCAATATCAGCATTAGATTTCACAGCGTTAAAGATGAAATCAAGTCCGCCACTTTCAATGTAAATTCCTTTGTCAAGTTCAGTAATGCGCTTGCCATGAACCTCTCTGAAGACACTTAGATTGGTCAATGGAGCGCTGCCTTCTGTTGCAACAATACCAAAAGAAAGCCTTCCTCCAACGGGAATAATTGCACCATCGGCTGTAAAGTCTCCCGACTTTAATAAAAGGATTGGTTGAATGATTTCCTTGCTGTCTTTTTGACATCCTGAAAAGAAAACAACAGCTGCGAACAAAAGCAGGATTTTACATGAAAGAATAGCAGATTTTGTCATGGCGCATTGAGTAAGGTGGAAGAATTAAAAAAGTACCGGAAAAGAAACGGCTTTCCGGCACCTTAATACAATTGGTTGACTTACTTTATCTTATACTCAAATTCCATGAATCCTGAAGCACCCTGAGCCACATCAGTAACTTTGAAAACGCCATAAATGCCATCGGCAGTTTTGAAGGCATAAATGTCACCAATTTTCATGTCCTTCTTTTTTCTGTTTCCGCTTGTGATGCTTTCATCAAAATATCCCGGAATAACAGCATCACCATCTTTCAGCTGATCGAATTGTGCTGAAGTTATCTCAGTTGCCGGATCAGTAAAATAAGTTTGGTTGGTAGTAGTCCAGTTTTCGGGGGAAGAATCTCCGGTAAAGATCCCATTGATGCCTGTTCCAGGTGCTGCAACAGCGATGTTATTGCCACCAGCTTCTTCATAAAAACAAAGGATGTCAATTTTTCCCTGATTGGCGAAAGCATCTGCTTGTTTGTAAACGGTTTTTGTACTAACTGACAAAAAACCGCCGAAACTTGCGTTAGACTGTGCACCAAGTTTGGCAATGTTCTTTTGTGGTTCCGGATCTTCGTCTTTTTTGCAGCTTGAAAAACTGAAAGACAATACCAAAAACAGCGTAATAAGTTTTAATGTGTAACTTTTCATAATTTTCTAATGGTTTATGATTCGAGTTGCAAAATTATGCATATCGATTCAAATATCAATCAGAAATTATAAATATTTTTTCAAATTGCCGGTATGCCTGAACACTTACTCCTTCGGGTATTCTAGCTTTATTAAGGATTACTTCGACTATCTGTAAACAATTTCCCGTTCAACAATCTGTGTTGGCAGATCATTTTCGAAGATAACTTTTTGCACCCAGTTTCCCTGCTGATCCCATTTGTATGTAAAGTGCATTGTTCTCTGAATTTTGCCATCTGCCAAAAGATGAACCTCTTGCGAAGGATAACCAGATTTATCGTAGCTATATTGCAGCGAACGCAGCAATACACCTTCCGGGCTGAAACGATTGTTTTCGATCAACTGACCACTTTCGTTGTAGATGTATGTGAAGCGCATATTCTTAAGAATATCGAAGCAGTAAAAATCACAATGGAAAAAACAGATTTGATGGCCTTGGATGTGTTAGCGGAACTTTAATACCGAAAGGAGAAATGTAATAGTCCAATTATCGCTCCCTCAATTGGCCTAACATTTCTATCCATCGACATTATACCATTACAGCTTTTGGATTCATTTATAATTCACTTTGGTATAAAAAGTGCAGCCCGTCTATGCTTTTCTTTTGGTGATTACTCTATTGCGACAAGCATAGTTTTCTGAATACAGAAGCAGCAATATTAAAATTGTATTGTAAACTAGTTATTTAGACTCTGTACAAATTAGCCCACCATGTTGCAGATTTTATAAAAGTGATTAATTTTGTATCCTACTAATGTAGTAGGATAAGTAGGATTGTCTTTATGAAGTTAAACACTAAAGTTAGGTACGGCTTAAGGGCGATGATCGAGATCGCAAAACACAGGGAGAATGGCGGCGTCTTGCAAAAGGAAATAGCCAATACTCAGGAAATTCCCATTAAGTATCTGGAGCATATCATTAATCAACTTAAAACATCTGGTTTAATGACTAATTTCTCCAGTAAGGGAAGTGGGTACATTTTAACAAAAAAACCCAACGAAATTTCCATTTATGATATATACAGGGCTTTTGAACCTGAATTGGCAATTGTGGACTGTACATGTGAACATAACATGTGTAAAAAATCCAATGAGTGTCCAACGAGGGACTATTGGTTCCAATTAAACACCAAAATCAAAAATGAAATGATGCAGGTTAAATTAGCTGACCTTGTTACAACAAAAAAAGAACCTTATAACTAATCAAAATAACTATTTTTAAACTTTAATTTATGAAACAAATTAAACTTCTTCTTTTCTTTCTATCAATTTCTCTATTGATAAACGGATGTAAATCAGATGATGATCCAAAACCTGAACAACAAAAGCCTTTGGAAACCCAAACACGTGTTCAAGTTGCTTATGATGCCAGTAATGTGGCTTTCAAATTTGTATGGAAAAGCCAAAAGAAAACGCTTCCAGCTGGTATTTCAAGCAATGGATTAAATTATCCAGGTCATTTTCATGATATGTTGAAGCATAATGGAGAGAAATTTGACCGTCTTCCATCAGCTCAGCGTTTACAGGAAGACCGCGTATCGTTTATGATAGATGATTACAACACACAAGTACCAGGATTTGCCAAAGCCAACTGTGCAATTACCTGCCATACGGGTATGGCAAGTCATCGTCTACTGACAGAAAATGTTGTCGACCATTGGCATTGGCGCGGTGGACGCAGTGGCCCGATGGGTTATGCTGAAGATGCTGCAGTAGGCAATGTTGAAAGAATCAGGGACAATGTCGGCACACCACTTTCAAAGTTTATCCGCGCAGCAGGTGACAGGTTCAGAGAGGATCAACCGGTTCTTACAGGTACAGGACACGGCGTATTGACAGATGGATTTCCCCGTTTTGTTTTCAATAAAGGTAAAACCTTAGGAACATATGTTGTTCCAAGTTATTTTATGGCAAACGAAGCCAATCAGGTTATTACTGATCCTTTCACCCAAATTCCTCAGGTTAAAAATGTGAGTGTTAACCGCAGTCTTTTAGTAATCTTTCAGGATCGTCAGTTTGATAAAGTAGAAAAAGTAAATGCACTTGATTTATCTTATCTTATTTGGCTTGCATTGAATCAAACAACTCATTTGCCAGCACATCTTCGAGAGGTAGGTTCTGCGGATTTTGAGGCTTGGAAAACATTCTGGCAAAGCGAAAGCGCTGTTTCATCACAGGCTGCTGCACTTGCCAAACTCAATGAAATACACGCTGAGTGGGTAGCTTCCGGCAAAAATGCTATGGTAGCACGCAGTGTAGGCATTATTTACAACTCTGATCAGCATGACATTACTTCAGAAAGCAGCTACGATGCAAACAGAAACGAATGGACTGTTGTTCTGAAAAGAAAACTTTCGACCGGTTCGAACCGCGATGCTGATCTGTCTGGTTTGTCAACAGGTAAAAAATTCAGCATCAGTTTTGCAATGCATGACGCTGGCGGAGCAGCTATTTCCCATGATATTTCGCTGCCTTTGATTCTTTCTACAGATAAAGATGATAACATTCAAGCCATGCAGGTGACCAATATCAATAATATTGATTGGAGTACGATTCCGGTTTATGATACATATTGGGTAAAACAATCTGCAATGGGAAAATATACAACAGATTATTTGAAAAGTGCTGCACACCCTGGCGTTGCAGTACTTGAAACAATGAAGTGCGTAGATTGTCATAAAGACAATGCTTCACTTTTAACAACTTCAGTACTCAATTAATCTGACACGGTTAGCTTTTACAGACAGGGCAAGTGGTAACATTTGCCCTGTTTTTTTTATGCCTCTGAGGCTGTCTTTAAACAAAATTCGCCTGCTATGTATTGCCTCATCTCATTAGGGATTCATTATACTCTGCTATTAAAACGAATGCTTTTCGTAGATTTAAGGGTTTGGGAATTTTTGGATTTGACAAAAGAATGTAGAATTTTGAACTTCAGGGGAGTGTATTGAAAATTTTCAGCCCATTATCCTTAAGGATAAATATTTGCCTTAAAAACCCAGCAGCTGATTCACCGGCAGCACTTTATTTCTGAGATCTTCAGAAAGATAAAAGCATTCGTAAAAGCACGAAAGAAAGAGCCGTATAATCGTGGTTGTATTTCTTTTACTACTTTTGCATGCTACCGACTTTCAACTATGAAAAACTATCAACTTACTGACTGGCTTCCAACGACAAAAAAAGAAGCTGAACTCCGCGGATGGGATCAACTGGATGTTGTCCTCATCACCGGCGATGCCTATGTGGATCATCCTGCTTTTGGCGCTGCTGTTATTGGCCGCATCATCGAAAGAGAAGGATTTAAAATTGCCATTATTGCGCAACCCAACTGGCAGGACGACCTGCGTGATTTCAGGAAATTTGGCAAGCCAAGACTGTTTTTCGGTGTCACTTCCGGCAATATGGACTCCATGGTGAACCATTATACAGCCAACATCCGTCTGCGCTCAAACGACGCTTATACACCCGGCGGCAAAAGTGGTTTCCGGCCCGATTATGCCACCACCGTTTACAGCAGCATCCTGAAAAGTATTTATCCCGATGTCCCCGTTGTGCTTGGAGGCGTTGAAGCTTCCCTGCGTCGTGTGACACATTACGATTACTGGTCAGACAAGCTGAAGTCCTGCATCCTTGTCGATTCAAAAGCCGATATCGGCATCTACGGGATGGGCGAACTTGCACTGCTTGAGTTGCTGCATTCGCTTGATGAAGGCAAAAAAATCGAAGAGCTGACCAATATCAAGCAGACTTTTTTTCTGAAAGACAAAAATGAAGCTGCCGAAAAATCTGCCTGGGGCGAAATCCATCTGGCCTCACATGAAACATGTCTGAAAGATAAAAAATCCTATGCAGGAAACTTCCGTCATATCGAGCAGGAATCGAATAAAACCCATGCTGCACGGCTTGTTCAGGAAGTCGGCGACAAGCGTCTTTTTATCAATCCGCCCTTCCCAACTTATTCCGAAGAGCAGATGGACGCGTCCTTCGACCTGCCATTTACGCGCAAACCGCACCCAAAATATGAAAAGCGAGGTGAAATACCTGCCTACACCATGATTCGCCACTCGGTGAATATGCACCGCGGTTGTTTTGGCGGCTGCAGCTTCTGTACCATATCAGCCCATCAGGGTAAATTTGTTGCAAGCCGCAGCAAGAAATCCATTTTGGCTGAGGTTGATCAGATTACAAAAATGGACGACTTCAAAGGCTACATCAGCGACCTCGGGGGTCCATCTGCAAACATGTACAAAATGAAGGGCAAACACCTTCAGATTTGCGACAACTGCAAAAGGCCAAGCTGCATTTTTCCAAGCATATGCAGCAATCTGGATACCGATCACACCCCAATGACTGAAATTTACCGAGAGGTAGATAATCATCCGGCCATCAAAAAAGCTTTTGTAAGTTCAGGATTGCGCTATGACATTTTTTTGAGCGACAACGATGACGAGAACAAAAAACTGGGTTATGACGAATACCTGCGTCAATTGGTGACACGCCATGTCAGCGGAAGACTCAAAGTGGCGCCTGAGCACACTTCAGAGAAAGTTTTGAAAGCCATGCGCAAGCCTTCGTTCAAGCTATTTCATAAGCTCAAGCAGAAGTTTGAGCAAATCAATGCCGAAACAGGCATGAAACAGCAACTTATCCCTTACTTCATTTCAAGCCATCCCGAAAGCACAATTGAAGAGATGGCACAGTTGGCCGCCGACACCAAGGAGCTTGGTTTTAAACTGGAACAGGTGCAGGATTTCACGCCAACGCCAATGACCGTGGCAACAGTGATATACTATTCGGGTTTTGACCCATATACACTGAAACCTGTTTTTACTGCCCGAAATAAAACCGAAAAACAGTCGCAGCAAAAGTTTTTCTTTTGGTACAAACAAGAAAATCAAGCCTGGATAAAACAAACCCTGACGAAACTCAAGCGAGAAGATTTAGCAGAAAAACTGCTTTCTTCATCGAAAAAAGAAAAAACATGGACGAAACAACCCTCAAAACGAACAAGACAAAGTATCTGATACTATCTGTTCAATCCCTTTCGTTGTTTCTAATAACCTATTACCTGGCTTATTTTATTTCAGGGCTTTCAGTACTTTACATTGCTTACGATTTTGATATTCCGGCACGGCTCTATATCAACAATATTCATTTCGGTCTGTCCGATGATAGTCCGCTATGGACTTCTGATGCCACAATCAGTGTTTTTATGGCCACTCCGGTGAGCAGTTTTGTTGTTGGCATAGTCTCAATTTTTATTTTCATGATAAAGAAAAAGAAAACCGCCCTGTATCTTTTTGCAAGCATCTGGATATTTCTGCAAGCTTTCAACATGACTTTTGGACTGCTTAGTGAGAATCTGATTACACAGACCGGACTGATAAAAGTGGCCCAGGAAATGGGTTTAAGAAGTATCATGATAATTCTTACGATCGGATTGTCGCTGTTTTTTCTGGTGAAATCAGGAATTCTGGCAGCCAAATTATTCTACACTCATCTGGATTGTAATTTCATTTCTGAGAAAAGCATCAGAGGAAAACTTGCCTTTTATTTCTTTTTCCTTCCATGGATGGCAGGCAGTGTCATCATAATTTTTCTGGCAGGAGAAAGTGTCGACAAAAAAGATTTTATCATGGCAGGGTTTATGCTTTTACTGCTCTTGCCTTCCTTATTTGTGTCGCCGCCAAAGCAAAAAGAGTTGATTTATATTAATAAAAAACCTGCACTCATTTTACCTTTTTTAGCACTTCTGGTCATCGTTGCTTCCGGCATCATTTTAAAAGACGGAATCAGTTTCTGACTTAAAACAACCGTTAACTGATTTAGATTATGGTTTTGTTTTTCTGGAAGTACTTTTAAACTCTTCAAAATCCTATTTACAATGAAACAATTATTTATGAAAAGAGCGACTTTACTAATTCTTTCAATGTTTTTGGTCTTTGCACTGGCCTCACCCCTGAGCGCGCAAAAGAAAAAAACAGACAGTCAGGCATCTGACACATTAAAAAGCGGAACTTTCAGCGGACTGAAATGGCGCGGCATTGGACCAGCATTTACTTCGGGACGCATCTCAGCCATCGCTGTAAACCCCAACGACTACAGCGAATACTACGCTGGAGTTGGATCAGGCCACATCTGGAAAACCGTTAATAACGGAACTACATTTACACCTGTATTCGATAATTATGGCGCATACGCCATTGGTGCAATGGCCATCGACCCCAACAATACCAACGTTGTGTGGGCAGGCACAGGCGAAAACACACATCAACGGGCTTTGGGATATGGTAACGGCATTTTCAAAACCGAAGATGGCGGAAAAACATGGAAAAACATGGGCTTGAAAGAATCCCGTCAGATTGGAAAGATATTGATTGACCCACGCAACTCTGACGTTGTTTATGTGGCAGCAGAAGGTTCTGTTTGGGGGCCGGGCGGCGAAAGAGGTCTCTATAAAACCACCGACGGCGGCAAAACCTGGGAAAGAGTGCTTTACATCAGCGAAAACACAGGTGTAAACCATATGACGATGGATCCCCGTAATCCGGATGTCATTTATGCAACTTCTGAACAACGGCGCAGACATTTCTATACCAAAATCGGCGGAGGACCTGAGTCAGCTGTTTACAAAACTACCGATGCCGGCAAAAACTGGCAGAAGCTCACAAGCGGCCTTCCTTCAGGTCATGTTGGCGGAATGTGTATCGAAGTTTCCCCTGCAAATCCTGATTATATATACCTGATTGCCGAAGCTGCCGATGACAAAGGTGGCTTCTTCCGTTCAACAAACAGAGGTGCTTCATGGACGAAAATGAGCAGTTATTCTTCCAGCGGACAATATTTCAACTTCATCGTTTGTGATCCGGTTGATAAGGATAAAGTTTACAGCCTCGAAGTTTATTCAAAGGTTACAAACGATGGTGGCAAAACCTGGAACAATATTGGCGTCAGTAAACGCCATGTCGACGACCATTGCATGTGGATCAATCCTGAAAACACAAAACACTTTACCATTGGTGGTGATGGCGGTTTGTACGAAACATTTGATGATGGCGAACATTATATATTCAAATCAAATTTACCCGTCACACAGTATTACCGTGTCAATGTAGATAATACTGAACCTTTCTACTGGGTATACGGTGGCACACAAGACAACAACAGCATGGGTGGTCCATCCCGCAACACCAACAGCAGCGGCGTTGCCAGTGATGAATGGGTTGTAACCCTTGGTGGCGACGGTTTCTGGCAGGCAATCGAAGAAGACAACCCAAACATTGTTTATTCGGCTTATCAATACGGAAACATTTTCCGCTATGACAAATTAAGTGCCGAACGCATAAAGATCAAGCCCGAACCGCGCAAAGATGAACTGCACTACCGCTGGAACTGGGACAGCCCGTTTTTCCTGAGCAAACACAATAAAACAAGACTTTATATGGGTGCCAACAAAGTTTTCAGAAGCAACGACAGAGGCAACAGCTGGGAAGTTATCAGCGAAGACCTCACACGCGATGAAGACCGCAACCAGTTTAAAGTGATGGATAAATACTGGCCATCCAATGCCGTAGCCAAGGACCTTTCGACCTCACAGTGGGGAACAATTGTATCATTGGCTGAGTCTCCAATTAAAGCTGGATTGATTTATGTCGGTACCGATGACGGTCTGATTCAGGTGACCGAAGATGATGGCAAAACATGGAGAAAACAGGAAAATTTCCCCGGCGTACCTAAGTATGCCTATGTAAGCGATGTCATGCCTTCCCGCTTTGATGAAAATGTTGTTTTTGCAACATTCAACAACCTGAAAAGCGATGATTTTACAGCCTATGTGTTGAAATCATCCGATAAAGGAAGAACATGGACTTCAGTTTCGAGCAATCTGCCAAAAGAAACTGTTCATACCATTGCACAAGATTTCATAAAAGAAGACCTTTTGTTTGTTGGAACAGAATTCAGTTTCTTCTTCAGTGTTGATGGCGGAAAAATCTGGACCAAACTTGGTGCTGGCCTGCCCGATATCCCTGTTCGCGACATTGCCATTCAGGAACGAGAAAACGATCTTGTCATTGCCACCTTTGGCCGCGGATTCTATATTATAGACAACTATGACCCTTTGCGCCATGTTGATGCCAAAAAACTAAAAAGCGAAGAAGCTATGCTTTTCCCAGTGAAAGATGCATTGATGTATCTTGAGGCTGGTGCAAGATACGGAACCGGTTCCATGTATTTTACAGCTCCCAACCCCGATTTTGGTGCAACTTTCACCTATTTCCTGAAGGAAGTTCCAAAAACAAAAAAGGATTTGCGTCTTAAAAAAGAAAAAGAACTTTTCGATAAATCTGAACCCATTCCTCAGCCAACAAAAGAAGAATTAAGAGCCGAAGAAGACGAAATCGCTCCTTACCTCATTTTTACGATTAAAGATGAAGAGGGCAATATCGTCAGAAAACTTTATCAGGAACCCAAAACAGGTATCAACCGCGTTAACTGGCGCCTGCGTTATGACAGCCCAATGGCGCGCGCTGCTGAAAAGCCCGAATTCAAGCCTTCTTCAAACAATATGGACGGTATGATGATTTTGCCGGGTAAATATTCAGTTGAACTTTCAATGGACCATAACGGTGAAGTGAAACAACTTGGCGGACCAGTATCTTTTGAAGCCAAAGTGTTGAACAATACTTCTTTGCCAGCTGCCAACAGACCGGCAATGGTTCAGTTCCATAAAGATGCTGCAGCACTCAGAAGCGTTGTTGATGGCGCTCAGCGCTTTGCAAGAGAGCTCGAAAGACGCAATGAAAACATCCGTCAACTGCTTCAGTACACCTATCAGGCTCCTGACGCCTTGCGCCAGAAAACACGCAGCATCACCGAACAATTGCGCGATATCGACTACACAATGAACGGAACAAAAGCAGCTGCAAGTTTCGAAGAAGTTCCACCGGAACAAGTATCACTGAGCTACAGAATGGGCGCAGTTCTTTCAGGAACATGGGCATCGACAAGCGAACCAACACAAACCATGCGTTCCAATTACGAAATCGTCAGGGAAGAATTGCCGGTAGTGTTAGACCATCTGAAAAAACTCGACGATGAATTAAAATCTGTTGAAGCCAGTCTGGATGCCCTCAATGCACCATTTACACCCGGACGTTTGCCACAAATGAGGTAAATTTTAAATCTTCATAAAAGGCCGGACAAACAATCCGGCCTTTTTTATGCATGCTGAAGACATAACTTACGTCAAAAAAAATCACAATAAAGACTAAAAAATTAATTTGCCGGCAACAAACATAAAACAAGATATGTATATTTGTGCATTACTTCGTTTGCGCAACTTCTTTGATGTTTCAACATTTGGTTTGTAGAAAAAAATAAGTCGGGTTGCACAACAAAATGGAAAAAACTGAATTATTCGAAACAAAGTTAAATACACAACTATGGAAAAAATCACTGTTATCGGAGCCGGAAATGTAGGTGCAACCTGCGCCAATGTTATCGCTCACAAAAATCTTTGTAAAGAAGTTGTTCTGGTTGATATCAAAGAAGGTACTGCCGAAGGCAAAGCCCTCGATATCTGGCAGACTGCCCCTATCAACCATTACAACACACGTGTTACAGGTTCAACGAACGATTACCTGAAAACCAAAGGTTCAGGGGTTATTGTTATAACCTCAGGCTTGCCGCGTAAACCCGGCATGTCGCGCGATGATTTGATTAAGACAAACGCAAACATTGTGAAGGAAGTGACCGAAAAGGCCGTCAAATACTCGCCTGATGCCATCATCATTGTGGTTTCAAATCCGCTTGACGTAATGACCTATGCAGCTTATATGGCAAGCAACAAACCATCCCGCAAGGTTTTCGGTATGGCCGGAACATTGGATACTGCCCGCTATCGTGCATTTATTTCTGACGCATTGAATGTTTCTCCCACCGACGTGCATGCCCTTTTGATGGGAGGCCATGGCGATACAATGGTTCCACTGCCGAGATACACATCAATCAATGGTATTCCGGTAACTGAGCTTCTTGGAAAAGAAGAACTCGACAAGATTGTGGAACGCACTAAAAAAGGTGGTGGTGAGCTCGTAAATCTGATGGGAACCTCTGCATGGTATGCTCCGGGAGCCGCTGCTGCACAAATGGTTGAAGCCATTGTTGACGATCAAAACCGTATCTTCCCTGTTTGCGCATACTTACAAGGTGAATATGGACTGAGAGATGTATATCTTGGTGTACCTGTAAAACTCGGCCGTCGCGGTATCGAAGAAATCATTGAAGTAGATCTGAATAAAGAAGAGAAGAAGTTGCTTTATGATTCATCCGAATCAGTTCAAGGCTTGATGAAGGTATTGGACGAAATGAAATTATTCTAAAAAAAACATTCCAAAGAAAGCCGCCTTTCGGGAGCGGCTTTCTTTATGTCGGTTTGAAGTACATATTGTAATTTTACCTCCTGAAAACACTCAAAATAAATTTTGTCTGAAAGGATTATTATGAAAAGAATTGTAGTGCTTACAGGTGCCGGCATCAGTGCCGAAAGTGGTATCAAGACCTTCAGAGATGATGATGGTCTGTGGCGCACACATCGTTTCGAAGACCTTGCCACTCCGGAGGCCTGGGAAAGAAATATGCAGCTTGTACTGGATTTTTACAACGAAAGACGCAAACAGCTTTTTGAAGTTGAACCCAATGAAGGCCATCATGCGTTGGTTAAGTTGGAATCTTATTTTCATGTCGATATCATAACCCAAAATGTGGACGATCTGCATGAAAGAGCCGGCTCGAAAAACGTTTTACACCTCCATGGAGAACTGAAGAAAGTACGCAGCACCAAAAATCCCGGTCTTGTGTACACCCTCGACCATTGGGAACTGAAAAAGGGCGATAAATGTGCCGAAGGCGCTCAGCTCAGGCCACATATTGTTTGGTTCGGAGAAGCTGTCCCCAATATTTCGAAGGCGATTCCCATCACTAGAAAAGCCGATATTATGATTGTTGTTGGCACCTCATTGCAAGTGTATCCGGCGGCAGGCCTGCTTGATTATGCACCCTCTTCTATACCGGTTTATCTGGTCGATCCAAAAGCTACGGCCTCTTCATACCTCACCAATGTTGTCTACATCAAAAAAACTGCTGCCACCGGTTTGCCGGAGTTGGTCGGTGAGCTGATCAAAGCACACAACGCATGAACAGGTTATGAAACCATAAGTAGCCAAAAAAAAACATAAATTATTATTTCACTTTTTAATTGAACGCCTGACAATGGCTTAAACAAACTTAAATTTATATGAACATTAAAATTTCACTGCTTCCGATAGCATTTATTTTTATTTTTTTGCTTTCAGGTTGCACCAAAGACGCGGTTGACCAACAAGCGGTTGATCTCGAAAAAATCAAAACCTTTCTTAATAACAGCGGCATCGAGGCACAGTATAGCGAAAGTGGTTTTTATTACGTCATTTCAGTTCCCGGATCTGAATCGAAACCAACGGTAAATTCAACAGTAACGGTCAAGTACAAAGGAACCTTAATGACAGGAGCCACATTCGATGAAAGCAATAGTTTTACTTCTCCCCTCAGCAGCCTTATCACAGGATGGCAGCTTGGAATTCCACTTATTGGCACCGGCGGAAGAATCAAGCTATATCTTCCTTCAACCCTCGGCTATGGAAACAGAGTCACCGGAACCATACCGGCCAACTCCATTCTAATTTTTGATGTGACTTTAAACGCTTTTTCCAACTGAAACTCTTTCTGTATGTAACTTGCTTTCAGGCAGTTTTTTGCGTACATTGCAGTCGTAAAACCAATAACGCTATTTATGACGCCGGAGCAAACAATAATGCTTGAAAAAGCACGTCAATACTGCGATTACGAAGAACGCTGCATACAAGATGTGAAAAACAAACTATCACAATGGAGTGTGCAAAGTGAGTTAATCGACAAAATAGTTATTCAGCTTGAAAACGAAAACTATCTGGATGAAGACCGCTTTGTGCGTGCTTTTGCGTTGGGAAAACTCAGAATCAACAAATGGGGAAGAAATAAAATTCTGTATGCCCTGCGAAGCAAAAACATACCCGATCTCATCATTCAGATTGGATTAGAAGAGCTTGACAGTGAAGAGTATATTCAAATTTTAAAAAAAGTACTGTCTTCAAAAAAGATTAATGAGTCAGACCCCTATAAATACAATGCAAAACTGGCCCAATATGCCATTCAGAAAGGATTTCAACCTTCCTTGGTTTGGCAGATAATCAACGAAAAGATTTAGCTACAGCGGTTTATTGCCTTTTTATGTAACTTCGCGACTTTCATTGCGGCATCTATTACAGATTTAAATCCCCACATTATAAAATTGATTAATCACACAAATACGAATAAAATATGATCAATACCGAACAGTACAAGGAATTGGGTAAGAGGCTTGAAGCCCTGAGGAGGCATCTTTGACGTCGATCGTAAAAAGATTGAAATAGAAGAAGAAGAAGAAAAGACGCTTGCTCCCGACTTTTGGGATGATGCCAAAAAAGCCGAGCAACAGCTTAAAGTTATCAACGAAAAAAAACGCTGGACAGAAGGTTATGCCACAGCAGTGCAACTTTATGAAGAACTTGCATTGGCCCGCGATTTTTTTGAGAGTGGCGATGCCGACGAAAATGACATTGATCTGGCCTACAAAAACTGCCTCGAAAAGATTGAGCATCTGGAGTTTCTGAATATGCTCGGCGGCGAAGAAGATAAGCTTGCGGCCATTGTAAACATCAATGCCGGCGCAGGCGGCACCGAAAGTCAGGATTGGGCAGAAATGCTTATGCGCATGTATCTTATGTGGGCTGAAGACAACAAATATAAGGTGAAACAACTCGACCTTCAGGAGGGCGAAGTGGCAGGCATCAAAAGCGTTTCGCTCGAAATAGAGGGTGACTATGCCTTTGGTTATCTGAAAGGCGAAAACGGCGTTCATCGTTTGGTAAGGCTTTCACCATTTGATTCAGCAAACAGAAGGCATACAAGTTTTGCTTCTGTTTATGTATATCCGGTGGTGGACGACAATATCACTATTGTAATCAATCCTTCCGATATCAGCTGGGACACCTTTCGTTCGAGTGGTCCGGGCGGGCAAAATGTAAACAAAGTAGAAACAGCCGTTCGTTTGCGACATGCGCCTTCAGGCATCGTGATCGAATGTCAGGTAACACGGTCGCAAGGCCAAAACAGGGAAAAAGCAATGCAGATGCTGCGTTCACAATTATATGAACTCGAATTAAGAAAAAAACAGGAAGCCATTGACATCATTGAGGGAAGCAAAAAGAAAATTGAATGGGGATCACAGATACGATCCTACGTTTTGCATCCTTATAAACTTGTAAAAGATAACAGAACAGGTTTTGAAACATCCAACGCGCAGGGCGTGCTGGATGGTGACCTGAATGGTTTTCTGAAAGCATTCCTCATGGAATTTGGCAGAGACTAACAAAAAAAATCATGATTAAAATCTATCACAATTCAAGATGCAAAAAATCCAGAGCTGGTTTAGAGTATCTTAAAAGTCTTAACAAAGAATTTGAAGTAATTGACTACCTCAAAAATCCACTTACGACAAAAGAAATGGCAGCCCTGATTAAGAAAACGGGTCTTGCTGCAGGCGAAATGATGCGCAAACAAGAAGAGTATTACAAGGAAAACATTAAAGACAGTCAGTTATCGAACAGTGAGCTGATAGCAGAAATTGCGGCAAATCCAAAGCTTCTGAAGCGTCCTCTCGTCGAAACAGAAGAAAAAGCTGTCTGGGCTGATCCTCCTGAGAATATTTTACGAATTTTGTAAAAACATTTTTCTATGAATAAAAACCACCAATTTACAAATCTTCCGGTATGGGAAAACCTGATGCAGTTTGTCAAACTCATCTATGCAATCAGCTCAACGTTTCCTCCCGAAGAAAAAGAAGGTATCACCCGCAGAATAAGAACCCGTATCGTTGACCTGCCCGTGCTAGTGGCTTCCGGCACACGAAACGGTATTCAGCCCGGCAGTGCAGAAAATATGCGTAAAGCAGCTGAAGTGCTTTTTGAAGTGGAAACTTTGCTCTATGTATGTTCTCAGATTGGCATTCTGAAAAAAAGTGAATTTGAAAGCTATCAGGAAGACATGCGCAAAATCGGCGAAGATTTACATAACATAAGCAGTCGTATAGAAAAGAAATTCAAATAAAAATTTTCAAACCAAAAAACTTTTACCATGAAATTCCGCATCGAAAAAGACACAATGGGACCGGTGGAGGTGCCAGCCGAAAAATACTGGGGCGCCCAAACAGAACGTTCACGCAACAATTTCCGCATTGGGCCTGAAGGTTCCATGCCACAGGAAATTGTTTATGCTTTTGCCTATCTGAAAAAAGCTGCAGCCATCACCAACATGGAGCTCGGTGTGCTTTCAACAGAAAAATGCGACCTCATTGCCAAAGCAGCTGATGAAATTCTGGAAGGTAAGTTAGACGACAATTTCCCGCTCGTTATCTGGCAGACAGGCTCCGGCACACAAAGCAATATGAACGTGAATGAAGTCATTGCTAACCGCGCACATGTGATTGGTGGCGGCAGCCTCGATGATGCCAAAAAGATCATCCACCCAAACGACGACGTGAATAAATCACAGTCTTCAAACGACACTTTTCCAACAGCAATGCATATCGCAGCCTACAAAATGGTTGTTGAAGTCACCATTCCTGGTGTTGAAAAACTGCGTGATGCACTCAACGAAAAAGCGCTTGCTTTCAAAGATGTTGTAAAAATTGGCCGTACCCACCTGATGGATGCCACACCACTTACTTTAGGACAAGAGTTTTCAGGTTATGTTTCGCAGTTAGACCATGGAATAAAGGCCTTGAAAAACACCCTCGATCATTTGAGTGAACTTGCTTTGGGCGGAACCGCTGTCGGAACAGGCATCAATACGCCAAAAGGTTATTCGGAAAAAGTTGCCGAAAACATTTCAAAACTCAGCGGTTTGCCATTTGTCACTGCTCCCAATAAGTTTGAAGCCCTCTCAGCGCACGATGCCATTGTCGAAACTTCGGGCGCACTCAAACAATTGGCAGTAAGCCTGATGCATATTGCCAACAACACGCGTCTTATGGCTTCAGGGCCACGCTGTGGTATAGGCGAAATCATTTTACCGGCCAATGAACCCGGTTCATCGATTATGCCGGGCAAGGTGAATCCGACACAAAACGAATCCCTTTCGATGGTTTGCGCACAGGTTATTGGCAACGATGCTGCCATCACTGCCGGTGGAATGCAGGGTCATTTTCAACTCAATGTCTTCAAGCCTGTGATGATTTACAATCTGCTTCAGGCGGCACGTCTGCTCGGTGATGGATGCGTGAGCTTTACTGACCATGCAGTAGTGGATATTGAAGCCGATGAGGAGCGCATAAAAATGAACCTCGAAAACTCACTGATGCTTGTCACAGCCCTGAATCCGTACATTGGCTACGACAACGCAGCCAAAATTGCCAAAAAAGCACATGCCGAAAAAAGCACACTGCGCCAGGCAGCACTCGCATTGGGATTGCTCACCGACGAACAGTTCACTGAATGGGTTGATCCAAAAAAGATGATTTAAACTTATCTTGTACTGATAAATAAAACGGCTGATGCAGAGATGTTTCAGCCGTTTTTTCACAACAAAATGCATTAAAGCAAATTGTAATATACTTTGGATAATTTCGATGCTTTGGTTTTTATCTGTTCATAATTATCAATTTTCTTGATTCCATGTAACCATCCTGCCGGTTGAGTTGCAGTAAATAGGCTCCTGGCATGAGAGTCGAAACATCGGCTTCAAAATCCGAAACAAACTCAAAACGCTGTACCAATGCACCGTTCAGGTTGTAAAGCATTGCCTTAGTTGTCTGACCAGTTGCACACTGAATCCTGAATTTTTCTTTAACCGGATTGGGATGTATTGTATAAGCTGTTGGCTTTAAGGGCGTTTTATTTGTTTGCAGACTAGTAATTATGCCATTGGCATCCATTTTCAGAAAAAATGCATCTGAAATATGTGTAAAAGGATGATTCATAAAGTCATAATATCCACCAGAGATAAGGCATCCCCCATCAGAAGTGGCTAAGAGATTACCCAGCCATATTTGACCGTTTGTACTATAAAAGCTAGTTCTAATTATTTCGCCTGAAATATTGGTTTTGTTGATAAAAATTTGGTTAAAATCAGTAGAATCAATCAGCGTCAAATCTACCTCCCTTCTCGTCCCACCTATGAACAAAATATCAGGATCAATGCTGCTCAAGCATGCTCCGGTGGCCAATTCTCCATCAAAACCAAACATAAAAGAATTCAGCACATTTGCTTCATTATCAACATGCACAACTGCAATATTAAGTTGAAGAATACCAGGACTGTCACCATGCCTGTCACCAAGTAAAAAATAACTTTGGTCGTTGAATGGCTGGGGTCGCCAGATAAAAAATTCAGAAGACAGATTGATCGGATAGGTAGTATCATGGCTTAAATCAGCATTCAACTGAACGACGCTGTACTCCCAGCTCCACATATGGTATTTATCTGGACCTACAGGCCACAAATAATATGGGTTGCCATCAAGGTTTTGCACCAGACTGTTGACGATTTCTCCATTTTGATCCATTTCAATGAAAAAGTACTGATTGGATGGTGTTTCAGTACCTACAGCTTCCCTTTGCGGCACATGACCCCAGGTTACAAGATTCCCTGCCTGATTGACGACTATCGCGCCACTTGGGTCAATATAATGATTTTCAATACCAACCAATTTGTGATGCAATTGGTTCAACGATTCATCCAACCATATCATTCCCAGTTTGTAATCGTTTGAATCGGTATGAAAGGCGCGTCCAGTTAAAAGAATCTGGCCATTGTCCAGAAGCAGGGTTTGATAAATCATTACGTACCAGTCGTCGATAAATTGAATAAAAATGCTGTCCTGAATCATCAGATTTTTATCTGTCGATACAATAATACTGCCCCAATCAACAAAGGGATCGCCCATGTTTCCATCAGGTTTCAGTGTACTTGCGAGTGTTCCCAAAATATACCTTTCAGGAGTTTCAAGCATGAAAGTGGGTGCAACATAATCACCCGTGCTGATCCATACAGGCTTTAATGGCTGGCCGATACCAAAGTTTGAGATTGTAATGCAAACTATAAATGCCAACAGCCGGAATTGTGTAATGATGTTTTTCATGAGTGTAAATATTTTTGTTGCTAATATAGTCTATTACTCCGCAGGTCCAACATAAGTACGGCGGTAAACTTGCCCATAATATCTATGAGTAAACCAGGTTTGATAGCCATAAGGAGATCCCGGACTAGGACATGGAGGACTAGAACAAAGGTAGTCCACACAATAAATGTAAAACCAGCCAATAACTAAATTCGGGAAATCCGGGTGTCCGTTATATAAAGGATTCCATTCATCAATAAGTTGTTTCGTTGATAAAAGAAATTGATTTAGTTCTGGACCATACATTTTGCGGGAAGCACAAATTCCATTGTCCCAAATAAATCTATTGTCAGCAACGCCTGGTGCGATATAGGCTGATCTTGAATGATAATAACTATATGTATAAACATACTCATAGGGATAAGTATAAGGAGAACCTTGGGAATACTTCTCAAAGAATCTATAACTTGCGGTATTATGAATTGGGTGATATATGCCAAAATCTGGACTTGATCCGGCCCAAAGCCAATCATTCGTATCAAACAAAGGCATAGGTGTACCAGGTGGAAGGGGCATAATAAGAATACGTGTACTACTTTTAGGGCCCCCACTTGAAACAGACATTATCAATATCTCTTCTTCATCATAATCTTCAACTATTAAGGCCAGTGACCAAAATGAAAATTCATTTTCATCGTTTAACTTAATGTTATTTTCAATTTCATAGTATTTGTTCAAGATGGTTTCTCCCTCAATAATTGGCATACCATCACTATTAAATGATTTTATTGGCAGAATATGATATGCTGTATCAATCACAAGGTATTCAATTGAATCTTTTACAAATCCATAATTCCTGTTAATTAATGCGCCAATTAACCAGATAACCTCATCAATCGGTCTATCTTCAATACTATTTTGGCTTTTCAAATCAAGGTTGTTGTTTGTCTTAACTTCAGATGTAAAACCGTAAAAAATATCCCCTGCAAAATTGGCGGGAGGACTATACTCACTAATTTTTTGCAAAGTTGTACTTTTTGTTGCTAGATTGCTCCTTGTGTTTTCAAAACTCTTATCACAAGAAAAGAAACTTACAAGGATAACTAATATAATTGATTTTTCTATAACTGTTCTCATTTTGCTAAATATTTATTTTTGTAACCTAAAAAAACTTTATTTATACACCGTATAAAATGATATACGGTGTAACATTCAGTCAAACTTATTCTTCCCTAACAAAAAAATATATTTTGTTGTGCAACATGGTATAAATAGTTTGCTAATTGTGATCGTATTGTACAACTCATACCAAACACTCAAAATTACAAAATATGGTACAACTAAACCAGCAAAGACTTGGTTTTGCGGCGGGCGGGGGGGGTATGACTGGTTGTTGAGTGTTGTCATTGTCCTAATGCTCAAGAAACAATAATAAGAAAATATTTAAATTAATACAAGCCTTATTTTAAAGAAAACTTTTTTCAGCTGTTGCTGAATGCAATCTATATAGCTTGTAATAAACTACATGCATTCTTATCAAGATTGATTCTAAATTTCAAATCAAAGTTTAAAGAGGTGAAAATTCTGCATTCTAAATTCATAAAAAATTGCTTTTTTTTGACAGAAAATGAGTCATTAATCTAAAAGTAGTTTCTCGAAAAAAAGTCTAATCGAAAAAAAATGAATATCAGTTTCCATAAGTCTTCGTTAGGAAACTAATCGAAAGAATTATAAACTCTTGTCAAAAATGTTTCCTCTAAGGGACTCATTATTTGCAAATATTCACCTTTACTGATACTTATTCAAGATTTTTTGTTTCCTCAGGACTCCTTCCTCAGGATAAAATGCTGCGAATCGCCCCATTCATCATAAGCGATATCGTTGCTTGTCAATGCAATTCGCATTTCGAGGCATGTTTTGCAATCTTCTCGCTCCTCGTCAGTGCAAGGTTTGTTTTCGTATAATTTATAATTATCTCTGTAAGTTCCGGGAGTGATATTCGGCATAATTACATTGGCACCGACTTTAATGGCTTTTTCACGGCCAAGTTTATCAATTGCCTGCATGGCTGTAGCAGCGGCAATATTGATGTTTTTCATCATGATTCTCAGTACTGCTATCATTTTCAAAGAAAGATCAAATCTTGTCTGAAGCGGCAGCAATTGATCCCGATAAGCAAACAAAGGCGTTTGTTCATGCTCCAGATAGGGTCCCATACCAACCATATCCACCTCAATATTTTGCATCCAAATGAGATCATCTGCAAGATTTTCACTCGTTTGAAAAGGCAATCCTATCATCACGCCGGTGCCAACCTGATAACCGATTTTTTTAAGTGATTCAAGACAGCTGATTCTCTTTTCGAATGAATGGGCTGCGTTTTCAGGGTGCAGCTTGTAATAAAGATTCTTGTTGGAAGTTTCGATTCTCAGCAGATATCTTGTCGCACCGTGGTTAAACCATTTTTCATAAGTTTCATAAGTTTGCTCACCACAGGACAAAGTTACCCTGAGATTATTGTTTGATAACTTCATAATTTGATCCAACAATCTGTTGATGCGCTCAGTGAAATTGGGACTTGTGATTTCGCCCGACTGCAAAACTACCGATCCGTAACGGTTTTCGTAAGCAAAACGTGCTGCATCAATTATCTCTTCGTCCGTTAAATCATACCGAAGCACTTCCTTATTTGAATTTCGAATGCCACAATAAAGGCAATCTTTTCTGCAAATATTCGAAAACTCAATCAAGCCTCTGAAATAAACTTTATTTTCGACAAAACGCTGCTTTGTTTCATGCGATTTTTCGAACAAAAGCTGTTTTTCTTTTCCTTCGCTTTTCAGCAAAGCTACGATATCATTGCGTGAAAAATTATCCTGCTGAAGTATCTCTGAAATTTTTTTCATCAAAATTTACAATTATGCCATTAATATTTCAAGGCTAAAATGGAAAAGTAATTTGCCCGAAAAATATCTTCAGGGTTTACTGTTCCTAATTATCAAATCTTCTGCAAAATTATCCAATAAATTCAGATCTTTTGTTTTGTTGAAGGAGCCGGTCAAAAAATCACAGAAATCAACTGAAAAGATTGAAAGCAAAATCTTAAGAAGCCATGAGCGAAAAAACAAGGGCAGCGTTACGTTATTGAAATAAACTGCACTTAAGAAAGTTATTTCCGGATTAAGTCACATTTATCATAAGAAGGTGATAACTTTGTCACAATAATTCAACCTATGACGATTAAAGTTGCATTAATTATTTCTATCATTCTGCAATTTGCGGCAGCGATTATTGGTCTTTCTTTAACAAAAAGAACCAAAAACAATATTGCGTGGTGGCTTATTTCCATTGGTTTTTTGCTGATGGCAATAAGAAGAGTCATCGAATTTTTCCAGCTTACCGATTCAGAGAGCAGGCTGGTGACAGGTTTGTTAAGCACCTGGACTGGAGTGATTATTTCAGTTTTAATGCTTGTAAGCTTGATTTTTATAAAACGCATCTTCAACATTCAGAAACGTATGGATGAGTTGCGGAAGGAAAACGAATCCCGGGTGCTGTCAGCAATAGTGAGAACAGAGGAAAACGAACGCCTGAACTTTTCTAAAGAATTGCATGATGGTTTAGGGCCGCTCTTATCTTCTGTAAAAATGGCGATTTCTGCAAGTCTTACTATGAAAAGTGATGTCAAAGAAAACAAAGTGCTCTCCAATGCTGAAAAATTAATTGATGAATCAATCACTTCGCTCAAAGAAATCTCAAACAAGCTTAGTCCACACATACTGAACAATTTTGGACTGAATAAAGCCATAAAATCTTTCATTTCCCGATTGCCTGACACAGGTTCCCTTTCAATAAATTTTGAAACCAACACCGAAAACAAAAGATATCTGTACAACGTAGAAGTCGTAATTTACAGAGTTGTGTGTGAGCTTATTTCGAACTCTCTTCAGCATTCGCAGGCTAGGAACATATACATTACACTATTCGAAGAAGATAGTTTTCTAAAGCTCGACTACCTTGATGATGGCATCGGCTTTAACAAAGACATTCTAAAAATAGAAGAAAAAGGCCTTGGGTTTGAAAATATCAGATCAAGAGTTATATCTTTGAATGGCACCATCGACACCTATACCATGCCGGGGGAAGGCGTCAGGGTGAACATCACTATTGGTAAGATTAACAAAAAAGACGCCTGAGCACATTGAACATGTTTAACCAAACTTTTTTAGGATTTTACAAATAATGACTTTTCAAATTGATAGAATCATTTCATTTTTAGGTGAATAAACAAAAACAAAACGAATGATGAATCCATTTTCTGTTTGCATTGTCGATGATCACAAGCTGTTCAGGGAGGGTTTGAGCATTCTGTTAGAATCGCTGCCCTACATCAAAAACGTTCAGGAGGCTTCTGACGGCTACATGTTTTTGGAATTATTAAATACCTTCAAGCCGGATTTGATTTTTATGGACATTGGCATGCCCGGCATGGATGGCATTGAAACGACAATTCAAGCACTCGAAAAATATCCTGATTTGAAAATTATTGCGCTTTCCATGTATGCGGATGAAGATTACTATACGCGGATGATCAATGCTGGCGCGCGTGGGTTTATCCTGAAAAACTCGGGCATGAAGCAAGTAGAAGAATGCCTCGAAAATGTTATCTCGGGCTTTAATTACTTTTCACCTGAGATTCTGTCAGGAATTACCAGAAATCTTACCAAAAAAAAACGCCCTTTAAAATCGGGTTTACTTTCCGAACGGGAGGAAGAGGTGTTGTATCACATCTGTCAGGGATTGTCAAATCATGAGATTGCAGAAAATATTGGAATCAGCAAACGTACTGTTGACAAGCACCGTGAAAACATATTGCTAAAAACTGAAAGCAAAAACACTGCAGGCCTTGTCATGTATGCAATCAGAAATGGCATTGTGGATGTGTAAGTCTACGACTAAAGACTTATCGATCCGCTTTTAAACGTAGAGGACTAATTACGTCTTAAGACTGTTGTTTGGCCTAACTGGTAAAGGTAATTTTGAGCTGTCATAATTACCATATCAATGTTACGATTTCAAGTCATATTTTTTACATTGCTGATCTGCATGCTTTCGGCGTTCAATCAGGTAAATGGACAGTTTTTTGTTGATACTCAACTAAGAAACCGTCTCGAGCTGCGTGATGGCTATCAAAAACTGGCCACTGAAGGCCAGCAACCGGCGCTGTTGATTTCGCAACGAACCCGCATGACGCTTGGATTTGATAATGATTTACTGAAAATCAGGTTCACACCACAGGATGTAAGAATCTGGGGCGATCAGGCCAGAATGAGCGCCACCGGACCGGGAGATAATCCCTCACTCGACATTTTGGAGGCTTACGCAGAGCTGAAACTTGGAAAAAATACTTGGGTTTCAACGGGACGACAGCAATTAGTCTATGACAACAAACGTCTGCTTGGCGACAGAAACTGGAATCAGAACAGCATCAGCTATGATGCCGTTGTTCTTAAACTAAAGCCAAAGGGCTGGAATATTAACGCAGGAGCCAGTTGGAATACACTTGTCGATGCGCTAAGGGAAAATCCTTATCCTAAATCCAGAATAAAATCATTGAATTTTCTTTGGGTAAACAGAGAAATAAACAATCATTTTAAGCTCTCACTAATGCACATTTCGTCGGGTGTAACAAAAACTGACACTACAAATGCACTGAATTTCAGACATACAACAGGTTTCTATGGAATTTATAAAAACAAGGGTTTAACAGCCTGGGGAAGTGGTTATTATCAATACGGAAAAAACCAGAATGGAAACAATTTAAGCGCGCTGCTTTTCGATGCTGACATTAGTTATTCCAAAGGGAAACTCACGGCAGGAGCAGGAATTGGCTATTTGAGCGGCAATAACATCATTCCGGACAATGATAATACGGACAATCTTTTCGATCCGCTGTATGGCAACAGACATGCATTTTTTGGCAATATGGACTACTTCAGCAATTTCCCTGCACACACAAAACAAGGCGGATTGGCTGATTACTATTTGTATCTCGATTTCAAACTCTCAAAGTCGATTGGTGTAAAAAATATATGTCACTATTTTACCCTTTCAAAGACAAACCCAAACACTCCGACTGATAAAGCATTGGGAATTGAAAATGATCTTTTGCTCAGATATCGGTTCAGCTCATGGGGCAATCTGGAGGGCGGCTATAGTTTTATGCTGCCAACTGAAACCTTAAAAGCAGTGCAAAATGTCCCTGACAACAAATTTTCGCAATTCTTTTACCTTCAGTTAACCTTAAGCACTGAAATATTCAGACAAACAGCATCACCTTTATAATCAACAGGATATGAAAAAGACAGGATTTCTATTATGCATTATTGCTTTAGTTTTACTCAATTCTTGTGCATCCCAAAAAAGAAAGGATCAAACAATAAGTCTTTCCGGTGCTTTTGCGCTTTATCCTTTAGCCGTGAAATGGGCTGAGGAATACAAAAAAATCAATCCGGAAGTAAGATTCAACATTTCAGGTGGAGGTGCCGGAAAAGGCATGGCTGACGCACTTTCTGAAGCTGTTGACCTTGGCATGTTCTCCAGAGAAATAGCACAGGAAGAAATTGATCAGGGTGTATGGTGGGTTGGTCTGACAATTGATGCCGTTGTGCCGACAATTAACAGCGAGAACCCGCATCTTGCAATAATCAAACAAAAAGGTCTCAGCAGAGAAGCATTCAAATCGATTTTCATTGAAGGAACTACAACTGACTGGTGTTCAATACTTAACATTCAGGGTAACTCAAAAATATTTATTTACACACGTTCCGATGCCTGTGGAGCTGCTGAAACCTGGGCCAAATATCTGGATGGGAAACAGGAAAACCTTCTTGGAGTCGGCGTTTATGGCGATCCAGGGCTGGCTGATGCTGTCGCAAAAGACAAGCTGAGCATCGGGTTTAACAATACTATCTATGCGTATGATATCCATACCGGTCTAAAGCGACCTGGTGTTGAAGTAATACCTATCGACATCAACAACAATGGTTTAATTGATCCTGAAGAAGATTTCTATGAGACTTTTGATGGTGTTCTAAATGCAATTGCAGCAGGCGTGTATCCTTCTCCACCTGCAAGGGAACTCTATTTCGTTTCTAAGGGAAAACCCGAAAAGCAAGCTGTACTTGACTTTTTGAGATGGTGTCTGACCGATGGCCAACAATATGTGAAGGAAGCCGGTTATGTGCCCATTGATCAGAATAAAATTGATGACTATCTGTCAGAAATAGAATAGTGTAAATGCAGTTCAGGAGAATTTTTCTTGATAAAGTAAACGGAGTCTGGATGGTTTTTTCTATGATAACCATCCTGATTATTCCTTTTATTATCGGTGTTGGCCTTTATCTAAAAGCAGCACCACTTTTCGAAAATCAATCTTTACTCAAATTAATATTTTCTTCCAGCTGGGCTCCATCAACAGGTGAATTCGGATTCTGGCCATTTATTACAGGATCATTATATGTCACTTTACTTTCGTTTTTGTTTACTGCCCCTGTTTGTCTGTTTGCAGCAATTTATCTGACACAGTTTTCCTCGCCCGGGCTTATCCGTGTTATGCATCCGGTGATTGATGTTTTGGCAGGCTTACCCTCGGTGATCTATGGTGTATGGGGAATTCTTGTCATCGTTCCATTTGTTTCAGATTATGCAGCTCCATTCTTTGGCACTACCTCGTCAGGCTATTCGGTACTTTCAGGAGGAATTGTTTTAGCCGTAATGTGCATTCCTTATACACTCAATATGCTGATTGAAGTTTTCAACACAGTACCAAACGGGCTGAAAGAAGCATCGCTTTCGCTTGGCGCCACAATGTGGGAATCGGTCAAGCATGTGGTGATCAGAGGAAATTATCCGGGAATTATTTCAGCCTATGGCTTGGGCATTGCAAAGGCCTTTGGAGAAACTATTGCCGTAATGATGGTTGTGGGCAACATGGTAAAAACCTCAGGGAATCCTTTTGAAGCGGCCTATCCATTGCCAGCGCTTATCGCCAACAATTATGGCGAAATGCTTTCAATTCCAATGTACGATGCCGCATTGATGTTTGCTGCCTTCCTGTTGTTTATAATTATTTTGATGATAAACCTTTTCTTCAGGTATCTTATCCATAAAACCAAACGACAATGAGACGCGTAAAAATCATCGAGGAAAAGTTTTTTATATGGCTTTCTGCTTTTATGACTTATTCATTAA
>JAUXMV010000100.1 GCA_030683155.1 Bacteroidales bacterium | reverse complement strand
TATTTATACAAATTGTTGACGTGCTTCGAATCGCTTGTTTACCTGTGACAAAATTAGTGCGAAAAATATTCTATCCAAAATATTTTAGCTTAATCATTTACAAGGGGTTAGCTATAGTCCTTTTTTTATGCGGAATTGCTGGTTTAACCCAACATCAGCCGACCTTAAAGTAAAGCTTATCCTTCAATGAATTGGCAGTTTTTGAGTTCAGATTTGCAATCGACAAATTTTAATTATATCCTCTTAAAAGTAAGAGAACTTGTAATCAAACGCTAAAAAGTCCGTAAAACCTTCCAAAAACTGAGTCAGATTTTCTTTAAAACAATCTTTTCTGCTTGTTTATCTATCACGAGGGTCTGGAAATTACGCAGGGCAGCATAGAAAGTGGGAGAAATAATATCGGCAACCTTATCGTATTGATAGAGTATGCTGATATTGTTTCCAACAACTGTAACTGAATAAATGAAACTTCCCAATCCTTCGGGCAGCGAAAGCCGGGTAGCTTTTGGAAATGATTCCACCTCATAACCATCCGGTATTTTGATGGAAATCATGTGTTTCTCCATGCCTGTATTCAGGTAGAAAACAGGAAACTCGCGCTTCTCACTTTTAAGATCGTTCGTTTTATCCTGCCAGATCATCATCGGGTTAAGATACAGATGGTCGCCCACCTGATCAACCTGTCCTTCCAAAACAAACTCAATGTTTTCAATCATTCTGGGCTGAAGGCTGTCTGCTCCGCTTTCGCTGTAGTTGATGATATCCATTGCTGGATATCTTTCATGCAGTTTCTTTACATATCCACCTTCTTTCTCTGCTGTTTTAAAGGCCGCACGCGCTATACCTGCATCATAATTGCTGTAGATAGTGCGTATTTTTCCAGTAATAGTGAGGTCTTCTTTGAGTTCGGACAACACAGTATTTTGAACACTGCCTTTGTTGGGGTTTTCGATGGAAACCCTCACCCCTTTCCTGTCTTCTGTAATGATAATTCCATCAAGGTTGATGGCACGATCAGGAAGAAAGCCTGCATCAAGGTATGATGTAGTTGCATCGAGAAAGATAAAACCTTCGGTGGCTTTTACGGCAGCCAAAACATAGTTTATCTGGGTGTAACTTGGATGACTGATGTTTAAAAATCCATTGCTTCTGGTACTCATAACAACGGGAAGCGCTTCAATATCAGCTTTTTTAAGCAAGTTGAGGAGCAGGAGGTTGATGTCAGCTACATTGCCCGATTTCTCATCAAGCAGCTTTTTCAGACCTTTTTCGCAAAATTCTCCGTTGTTTCCATTCCATTTGTATTTGTTTCGCACAAAATAAAAGAGATAATTCATTCTTTCTTCAGATGGAAGACTTTTGGCTTTTTCAACTACTGGATTGAGTTCGTTGAGTCGCTGATCGATTTGTTTCCCAAAATTATCACTTGCCCTGTAGCGGTCCGCAATGGCATCCCAAGTTGATGAAAAACTGATTGTCCGGCCACTGCTGCCGCGGAAGAATGAGAGTTCGTAGTTAACCGAAGTGCGATAGTTATCCATACTTGGTACAAAAGGTTCTTCTTTCAATGCCGGGACATCGCTCGCCTGATAAACGTCAACTTTTATTGTGTAGGTGGTATTTTTGGCTTGTGACGAGCTTCCCATTTCAGCTAGCGAACCTGTTTTGGTAGTATTTTTTCTTTTCACAGAAAGCGGAAGCCCTTTTAACGAGGAGTTAAATGTATAATATTCAGGTATTTCTACTTCATATTCTATGTAATCAACAGGGATATCCTGCTGAAGGTAGAACGGACGCAATGAGATAGTGGAGGGTTCTGACAGCTCGTACTCGATATCAATGACAGCTCCAGGAGCAAGGTTTGGCATGGCAAATTTCCTGCGGTTCAGCACCTTGTTGAACTCCTCGGTGAAATAGCCGTCATTTTCAAGTTTTGTCTCAACTATTTTTTCATTAACAAGGTTATAGGTGTACGCCCTGAATTTCGTAAATCTGCCTTCATTGTGATATGGAATTGAGAAATTACCCCAATCCATACCTTTTTGGTTGTATATTTTGACGCGTTTATGGACGTAGGTTATGAGTTTGAACTCGCCTAAATTATAGGCATAATAGACCCTGCTATATTCATGTAAAACAGCAGCTTCAGCCTCACTATCGATTTTGTGGATTGTTTCCTGAAGAGCCTCATCCGGAATTTTACGAAATTTTACTTTTTGCGCGAATGTTGATGCTGTGATGAATAGTATCAGAGCGAAAAGAATACAGTTCTTCTTCATAATTATTTTTTTATTAGGATAATTTTAGATTGGTCATATCGTGCAACATCTCTCCTGAATTGAATGTAGTCGCTGTAGTCTTCTGCCGCGAAGCTGCCATTTTTTTTCAGGTAGGAACGTGTAATGCGAAGCTTATGTTCTGAAAGTTTTTCAACGCTGAGGGCATATTGTCCAAAGCGGCTGTCAATCTCAGCTTTTGACGGAAGTGCCTCAACGACAAATTCTTCCGGAAGTTCCACTTCATAGCTGTCGGTGTCGTAGTACCCACGGGGAATGACTAACTTTTGTTTTCGGTCGGTAATGCGTGGAGGCACAAATGTGTTTCGGTTGAAAATATTGGCTTGAAACAGCATTCTGTTGCCGCTCATCTCACCGTACTTCTGAGCTTCAAGCTCCAGATTTTCTTCAAAAACAACTTGCTGCTTGTCTGCTTTTAAGTCAATTTTCGTTAGTTTCAAAAACTGAAGGTAATTCCATGTTTTTTGATAAAACTTCTCATTTTCATCTGTTTTCTGATATTCCAGATAATACTTATCATCATATTGCAGCCCGGATGAACGACAATTTAAGTTTGCAGAGATCATTCCATCGGCTGCCAAAGTTACCCAGGCAGAAGTTTCCTGTTTATTGATATTGTCAGCATAAGCGGGTGTTCTGTCTAGCTTAGTGCCTTTTTCGGACAGACTGAGTGCAGTGCGGTTATCGGTAAAATCGCCCAAATATCCGAATGGAATATACTGATTGGTTGTTTCGAGCCAAATTGTAGTGTCCTTCAATGGAATGGAAACAATCGCATGGTTTCCCTGAACAGAAACCAATGTGGTATCAAAATCCTTTGGATAATTGCCGGCATATATAACGGTATATGTTGCGGGCAAACCAGCCACTTTTAGCAAAGCTTGTGTGTAAAAGGAGAGCGCTTTGCAATCGCCATACTTAAGTTCATCTACGCTGGCCACTGTCATGGGCTTCCATCCTCCAATACCAATTTGAACGGAAACATAACGTGTTTTTTGTTGTACGTAGCTATACACTCTTCGGGCAATCTCAATTGAATCCGTTAAACCTTCAACAAGTGCAAGAACCTCTTTTCGCGTGTTTTCCGGCACCAGCTCGTTGCCGCCAAGCAATTTACTTTGATACCATTCACCGAATTCACTCCAGTTGGATGCCTGACCTTTGATGTTTTCCAACTGGAAATAATTGGCTGAAACAGAGGCAAAGGGTTTGATTTCGTAATATGGCGGACTGCCGTATTCTTTTGTCAAAGGCAAAGCATTACTGATTTCAAGCGAATATTTACCCGGTTCGGTTGTTTTGGTCACACCAAAAGATTCCAGATTCTTTTCGTTGGTACTGAGTTTCCAGTTTTCGGGATAGATGAGTGTAAATTTGCTTGATTCTACCGATTGAAATTCATGTGCAAGCGGGTTCCAGTCAGGAAGAAATGCTGTGTTCTTGTTTTTTGTAACCAGTTTAAAAACAAAAGTATAAGGATAACCACCAGGCCCATATTTGAAATACTGAATTCTGTCATCAACAAAAATACTGCCTGACATCACTGCGCTTACATCAATAATATCAGATGATTTTAGTTTTTTTATTTCCTTGCCGTTAGCATCCAATATTCTGGCCGTCATTTCATTTATTTTCAATGATTTACTATAGCCACTTCCTGCAAAAATATGTTCATTCCCCGACGAATTAAGCACTGTGACAGCCCATTCACGCGTAATTGTCATATCATAGGATTTGCTTATTTCAATGGTTGTATTGTCATACCTCAGCACGGAATTTACATCCTTTTTTAGTTGCTCCGGAATTAGGCTGACAGCAAGATTCTGAGGAAATAATTGTACTGACAGGACCAAAAAGACAAAGATTGTTACTGTTTTAAAAAGGTTATTGATGGACATGTTTTGTTTGTTGTTATACACAACAAAAATATGAATAAGTCTGTATTAACAACCGCATAACACAATTTATAAGCTTTCTAAAATAACTCAAAATGATGTACGCTTTTAATTCAAGATGTTAGGTACAAAAGAGCCGTCTCATCTTGTCCTATGAGATAATAATGAAGCTATAACCGGTTTTCTTGCAATGTTCTGAATTGATATATTCTTTGTTATATATCCACATAATTAATTCAATTTGTTTTATGCAAAAAGCCATTACTCATTTCCGAATAATGGCTTTTTTGAGCGGTAAGCGCTGCAACTTAATTTAGCGATATGTTATTCATTCTTTCCTGAGTCGTTTTTGTTTTGCATTTGATCAGGACTATCAGCTCCTTTCAAGAATGATGGTAGGTTAAGGCCTGCCATATTAAACAAGTCGTTTAGCGGAGGAACGGTTTTCATCATACCTGAAACAAAATTTGCTGTTGATGAATTACCATTATCGTTTTGTCCATTGCCAGAATCCCAAACAGTTATTTTATCAATTTTGATATTCTTAACTGCCTCAACCTGTGTTCTTACAAGCTCAGGCAACTTTTCAATAAGAAGTAATTGGAATGCTTTATTTGGATCTCCACCCGCTGCTGCCACAACTTCTTTGTAACCTTCGGCTTGTTTTGTCAGTATCTCAAATAAGCCATTTGCCTCAGCTTCCATTTTGGCAAATATCGCATCGGCTTCACCTTTAGCGTTTTCCCTTATTGTTTCTGCTGCTGCCTGTGCTTCGATGATTGCTCTTTGTTTTGCAATTTCTGCTGGTACAACAATATTTGCTATTTGAGTCGAACGCTCTCTTTCTGAGCGTGCCAATTCAGCTTTTTGTTCAGCAACATAAGATTCTTCTAAAGCTTTGGCTTGTTGAACCTTTTCAGCACTTATGGCAATACGCATTGCTTCTGCTTCCTTTTCTCTGCGGGCAGCATCAGAGTTGGCTATGTCAATTTTAGCTTCATTTTCGCCTTTAATTGCAAGGGCATTTGCTTCTGATGTTTTTACTCTTGTATCTCTTTCAGCCTCAGCCTTGCCAATGGTTTCATCTCTCACCGCTGTGGCAATGCTGATCTCTCTGTCCTTTTGAGTTATCGCAATTTTCACATCCCTGTCTCTGTGGGTTTCGGCTATTTGCGTATCTTTCTCCCTGTCAGCAAGTGCTTTTCCTGTTTCTCCTATTTTTTCCTGTTCGGCAACACTGATTTTCGCTTCGTTAATCGCTTTTGCAGCGGCTTCTTTTCCTAAAGCTTCGATGTAGCCCGATTCGTCTTTAATATCGGTTACATTTACGTTGATTAATTTTAAACCAATTTTCTTTAGCTCGCTGTCAACATTTTTCGAGATATTGTCAAGAAATTTATCACGATCCGAGTTAATTTCTTCAATGGTCATTGTTGCAATTACCAAACGTAACTGACCGAATAAGATATCTTTAGCTAACTCCTGAATTTGTTCTGAGGATAAGCCTAAAAGCCTTTCTGCCGCTGTATTCATACTGTCAGCATCTGTTGAAATGGCAATTGTAAACCTGCATGGGACGTCAACACGTATGTTTTGCCGACTCAACGCATTTGTCAGGTTGGCCTCAATAGATAATGGTTTTAAATCTAAGAATGCATAGTCTTGAATAACTGGCCAGATAAAGGCTCCTCCCCCGTGAATACATTTTGCTGATGTGCCTCCTGTTCGGCCATAAATGACCAGAATTTTGTCTGAAGGGCAGCGTTTGTATCTTGAAACTAATGCGGAAATTGTTACGAATAATACAATTGCCGCTACGACAATAATTGCGATTGGTGTCATGTTGAATTGATTAGATTAAATTAGATAGTTTCTACAATTAGGATGTTATTATTTTCTATTCTCACTATTTTAACGACTGATCCAGAAGGTATTCTATC
The DNA here is from genome assembly GCA_030683155.1 of Bacteroidales bacterium. Lineage (GTDB taxonomy): Bacteria > Bacteroidota > Bacteroidia > Bacteroidales > F082 > JALNZU01. The sequence goes on along the minus strand of JAUXMV010000100.1, from coordinate 21,506 downwards.
ATTTTCTGTCATTGCTTCCAACTCATGAAATGCACCTTTTACACTAACCAGTATTTTGCCTTTTCCTTTTTTATTTTCAGGAATTGTAAGATAAACTTCGGCTGACTTGTTCAACGTATTGGTGATTTTAAAGGAATTGTCTTCGGCTAGTTTTTGCACTTGTCTAATGATAATGAAAAATAATAAAACAAATAGAACACCAACTGCCAATGAGAGAATGATAAGTATGGATTTGTTTGAAATGGTAGCATAAAAGGAAATGCCTGTCCAGCTGAAACCCAATAGAAAATTAATCAGGTTTCTTAAAGAAAACAGTTGGAATGGAGCTTCATCACCAACTAAATCACCATCAAAATCAGCTTCAAGACCATCTGTAGCGTCTGACCCCAGAAAGGTCATAATTGTTTGTATGAAAAAAATTATACTTGCTGGGATTGCCACATACCAAAAGATTCTAAGCAAAGGGTCTAGATTTTCTAAAATTTCCATATTCATTTAGTTTTTGAGGTTATTTTTTTTCGAACCAGAATCTACGATTGACGAATTGTGTGACCCTTACATGAAATCCAATCCCAACATTGTGAATCAATATGATAGAGATTCAAAATTATTCCAAAACTTTGCACTTTTCAGATTTTGTTCAACAAAACTTTTTCTCTCATTTCAAACCTGCATTTCGGGTAACTTTCAGTGTCAAAACTACACATAAATAAATGATTGATTCACTTTTTATTTAAAATAATGTGGACAAAATTGATCAAAAGGTCTGGTAATCCAATCTGGTGCTTCCTTGTTATGAAAATCAAATTCTTGAACTTTTGAAATGCAGTTTTCTTCCAAAGTGGGATTGAACTTCTTGCTTAATTTACGTTGAACAAATATCCTAAATTGCCTTCTTTACGATCTAAAGAAAAGCCAGAGCTGCTTGCCAGATGCTTGAAGCAATTTAATTCAACGAAATTTTCTGAATTGAACTTTATATGAGTTGACAGTCCTTAGATAGGATGAAGTGCTTTTTTAGAAAAACGACTTTCACAAAGCTAATAATGAAACAACATTGCATTCAGCTACCTTTGATATTTCATTAGCATGAACTTTTTCTTGCCCATTTGTCAGAAAATTTATTGAAAAAACATTCACCAATATTATATATACTACTAAATGTCAATATGATAGAATTTTTTCAAAGAAAAACTTGACTTTGCATAAATTTTGATACTATCTTTGTATTATACATCTTGATTAATACATATTGATTATATCATGGGAAAGAACGAATTATTAGTTGATTTACTCAATGCCTGGGAAGAAACCTATAAAAAAGGGCAGCTCACATTTTGGATTTTTCTCTCATTAAAAGACGGGAAGAAATATGTGGAAGAGATTAAGAACTTTGTGGAAGAAGAGTCGAATCAAACGATGACCTGCGAAAGTCAGAGTCTGTATCGAAATCTTCGCAAGTTTCAACATGTTGGTGTTGTGGATTTCGAAGCCGGAGAAGGCAATAAAGGACCTGAACGCAAATATTATTTTTTGACTGATTTGGGAAATTCGCTGCTCGATTCATTTACAAGAAGAAATATACATCTGTTTTTCAATGAAAAAATCAAACAATTATTAAATAAGGAGGAATAAAAAAATGAAACATTTAACCAGAAATCTAATCAATTTTGCAATTTATTTCAGCGTTGGCACCATTGTATTCCGTTATGGCTTAAGTCATTCACTTGACAGTCGGCTGTTTCTTCAGGTTTATGTTATTGCAGTAGTTTACTTTTTCTATAATTTTGGAATCGGTTGGTACTTTGGCAAAAAGGACTATGAATTGCTACCACTTTACGACATTGGATTCAGGTTTCACTTAGCTACTTTTCTACTTTATAACAGCATTACTGAAGCCTGGAATTACTTTGGTTTTTTATCACAATTCGAGAGTGCTAAAACCAATCGCTACATAGCATTCTTTTGGGGAATTTTCTTGTTGTTTCACTTCTTATTGTATTTATATTCACGTAAAAATACCATTAAAGGCATTAATAAAAGCGAAATATTTGAATAGAAAAACGCTCCAAAGACAATGAAAATATCAAACCATTCCGGTTTAAGATTTCGCACCTTTCGCTTCGAGCTCCCCATGTTTCACTCTGCCGTATTTCAGGAATTTGAGCATCCATGTTGGCAAGGGCTTTTCAGGATTGCGTTTGCGGAGGTTCAGGTTGATACCCAGCTTTTTTATGAGGGGGATTTTATGGGTTTCAACAAATTCGATCAGGTTGCCATCGGGATCTTCGATGTATGAAAAATGACCCGCTGCCTCACCCATGTCGAAAGAGTTGGTTTCATTGTGCTTCACGGAAGAGTCCACAGTGAATGGAAAACCCATCTTTGCGCAAGCCGTTTTCAACCCATTCATATTGATTACATCGAAACAAAGATGAATGAAACCAGGGTCACCCCAAAAACGGTTTTCGTAAATTTTTCGCGGTTGTCTGTCAAGCGCTTGCACCAGTTCAATATATGTCTTTCCGAATAGTTTACTGAAGCCGCCTTTTCTGGGATTGGTATGCGTTAAAAGTACCCTTCGATAGTTTCGATCACCTCCATTGAGTGCTTCCAAATCGTCGAATTTTCCGGAGACATCATACACAACAGCATCATGGCCAAGTATATCCCGGTAAACCGGCAAAGCCTTCTCGATGTCGCTGACGCCAATGATGGCACCAACGGCACCGCCTGTACCACGTTTTTCATCTACGAAAATGTATCCGTCATAAACGATCTGAAATATATTCTCATAACGATCTTTTACAAAAAAAGTCAGTTGACCGTCAATAGATTCTTTCAGTGAGCCAAGAACTTTTATTGAAGGATTTTTAGAAAACAAATCATAAGTTTGTTTCACATCGCGGCTTTTAATTTTGGCTGCAAAAATGCCAATATCACCAAAACTGATCTCAAAATCAATTAGTTTTGGTTTACGGTGTGAGTATTGCCATATTTCAAATCCTCCACCACCCTGCATATTGATGGCAATGGCAGCATGACGTTTTTGAGGGCTGTTTCCGGTGTATGGAAGCATCAGTTCAGCAACAGTGTCATCTTCAAGAATCCTGACATCCATATTGAAGACATCAATATAATGTTTCCATGCCTGAGGAAGATCTTCAACACCAATGCCTATTTGCTGAATGCCGCTGATTATGTAATTACTCATTTTTAAGTTGGTTTAATTTTTCTAATTAATTTGCGAGTTAAGCCGGGAAATAATCTTTTTATATAGACCATGAGAAGCTCTTTTGCTCCAACTAAAACTTCAGCTTTTTGTTTGTAGATTGCATTTACAATTTTTTGGGCTGCCTTTTCAGCACTGATACCATCGGCTTGTCCGTCGTCGAGAAGGGCATGTTGTTGGCCATCATTTTTCAATGCATTGAAGGAAATATTCGTTTTTACCCGTCCCGGACAAATAAAAACTACACGGATATTATTATCAAAATACTCAGCATGCAAGGTCTCAAAAAAGCCATACAACGCATGTTTTGATGCGCTGTAGGCTGACCTCAGCGGAAAGCCAAACTTGCCTGATATGCTTGTTGTTACGGCGATAGTACCACCTCCCTGCACAATCAGTTTAGGCAAGGCATGCTTTGATATAAGTACAGGAGCAAAATAATTCACGTCCATAATCATCCTATCAACTGAAAACAAAGTGTCGCCCGCCAAAGCCCGCTGACTTATCCCTGCATTGTTAAAAATAACGTCGATTTTTCCAAAACAAGCAAAAGCATCATCAACCAAAGCATGAATCTGATCCAGATTGGATAGATTGTAGGGCAATATTTCGCAGCTGGCAGCCAATGACTTGCATTTGTCACCTACCCTGCTCAAAGCCTCAGCCGAACGTCCTGTAAGAATCAGACTTGCTCCCTCTTTTGCAAAAAGGTAAGCACAGGCCTCCCCTATCCCGGAGGATGCGCCAGTGATCCAAACGACCTTATTAATGAACCTTTTCTTACGCATTTCAATAAATTGTTTAACGTCCGCTATTCTTCATGCGCAAGTTATCGGGATAATCAAACGCTTTTATGCAAGGTTTTTATTCAGGAAAACTGTTCAGAATTTTACCAAAATATCCTTTATTGCCCTGCAAGAATATATACAAAATTATGTTATTTTTTCGTAAAGAGCCAGTTAATAAATACATTTTATCTATCGCTTTACAAAAACAGGTATGATAAAATATTACCTAATTTATTATTTATGAATAGTTTACGTATTAGCACTCTTCAACAGAAAATTTTAAAGCTTAGATTATGATTTTGAAAAAGGGGCTTCATTTGATAGTTAAATATAAAATTTTGGCCATTATCTATAAGTTTTATTAGTGAATCGTATTTTGATTAAAAAATATTTCATAATCTGTGGCATAATTTCTACATTTACAGCACTAAATGAACATTGAAAAGTTAGCATCATTAACACTGACCAATGTGATATAAAAACAAAAGGAATAACAACTTTAGATCAATAAAGCATTATGCCCGACCACCGCAAACTTGCCCGTATTCTGCAGTTTATCGTCAGACTTCGCGCGCCTTTTGGTTGCGACAAGCATGAGATTGCCGAACATTTTGAAGTAAACGTAAGAACGATTGAAAGGCATATCGTGCTTTTGCGTGATCTCGGATTCCACATTGAGCAGGAAGGATCCCGTTTTTTTATTCGAAACGCAGGAAAAAATATCCTTAAGCCTGAAGAATTTATCACCTTCAGTCTTGAAGAGGCGCTGATGATACGCAATGCGCTGCTCATCACTTCCCAACAAGGGCCAATGCGAAATGTTTTGCTCGACAAACTTTATGCACTTACTGATTTGGAGGAATTGGCTGAAACAATGTCGAACCTGCATCAGTCAATGGTAATTACAAATATCCGGAAGGCTATTCAATACAAAAGAAAAATTATTCTGAAAGACTATGAATCTTCAGACAGCAGCAAAATACGTGACCGTATTGTTGAACCGATACGCTTTATGAACTATTTCCGCTATCTGAGTGCTTATGAACCATCATCAGGTAAAGTTAAAACCTATAAGACGGACCGCATTCAGGATGTTTTACTGACCGGTAAACCCTGGGAGCATGAGGATAAACATCAGCGGAAAGGAATGGATGTTTTTGGCCTTACAGGCGACAAACCTATAAAAGTGACCTTGATTCTGAGTCGGCGCGCCCGACAGCTTTTAAGCGAGGAGCATCCGGATGCTGTGCCATTTATTTCAGTTGCAGAAAAGAAATACATTTTTTCATCGGAAGTTTATTCTCTTACTGGTGTGGGGCGCTTTGTTTTAGGTCTTTTAGGTGAAATAAAAGTAATTGAACCACAATCACTTAAAAGCTATATACAAGAAAAAATCAATAAATTTTAAGCCGCGACACTACTTGTCGAAGCCCGGACGTACATTTGCCATTCAACAAAAATGGCTTATGTTTAGCTTATTCAACATTCAGATTTCGATCCCCAAAGCAAACAGAAATGCTTTTGGTCTTTGTCTTGTTGCCATTCATATTTCATTCAGTCAACCGATTTTGCCAATACAGCTTAATCCTTTCATTATCCTTGAATTATTCACTTAAATTAATACACCATGGAACCAATACACAAAGTTTTTAATCTGATCATCCTTGATGAAAGCGGCTCAATGTACGATATTCAGGATATGATTATCAGCGGGTTTAACGAGATTGTGCAAACAGTGAAAGGCGTTGCAGCACAATATCCCGAACAGAAGCACTTCATTACCCTTATCTCTTTTAATAGTCTCGCAGTGAAGACAATCCTTGAAAATGAGGATGTTTCCAGGCTGAAAGAAATTGATCGCAGTCTGTACAAACCAAGCGCAGGCACGCCCCTTTACGATGCAATGGGCAACAGCATTCAGCATCTGAGGCAGTTAAGTGATTCTCTTACTGACTGCAATGTCCTCGTGACAATTCTAACCGACGGCGAGGAAAACAGCTCTCGAGAGTTTAGTGGCAAAGCCATAAAAAAAATGATTGAAGAACTCAAACAGAAAAACTGGACTTTCACCTATATCGGCGCCAATCATGATGTAGATAAATTTGCTTTATCCATCTCAATTACCAACACGATGAAGTTTGAAGCCAATGAAACCGACATGAAACGCATGTTTACAGAAGAAAAAAACTCACGTTCGCGTTATAGCGAAAAAATCAGAAACAAAGAAAATACCGCAGACGATTTTTACAAGGAATAGCAATCAAGCTCTTTCACTGAAACCATAGAGGAAGGCAAAGAATCTTAATTGATTTTTTGTCTTCCTTTTTTTTTGGTAGCTAACACAATTCTTTTCTAAAGAGAGTCGGGATTTTTTTCACACTGAGGGAAAATTATTCTTTTGAAACCTTTTTTCGCTTAAAAAAACAAAATCAGATATTTAATGAATCTTTCAATTCTTAACCTTTTTTCAACATCATCAATACAACACCGCTGATGGCAATTATTCCGCCAGCAGCCTGAACGGCAGTGGGAAGTGCTCCGAACATGATGAAGGCTCCGAGCATAACAAACATGCCTGTTGTACTTTGAACAATTGCAGTTTTTGAAGCTTCGATGTATTTTAGTGCTGAATACTGAAAGATGGAGGTGAGAAAAGGACCAACAAAAGAACCGGCCATAATGTTGAGAAATGCTTTTGAAGGGATGATAAAAGGGAGGTTTTCGGAAACCATAAAAAAGAGCGCCAAAGTCATCAGAAACAGTGCTCTGTTAATTGAAAGTACCACCGGACTAATTTCACGGATGTGTTTCTTTGCAATGATTGTCCGAACGGCATAAAAAGTAGTTGAAATCAGCATCAGGCCTGAAGCAGCGGTGAAAAAACTTTCTGTAGGTGAAGTTCTTAAACTGATTATAAAGGCACCCGAAAAGGTGAGAAAAGCACCTGCAAGCTGCCATTTTCCAAAGCGTTCACTCAATAGCACAAAACCAAGTACAGAGATAAAAATATATTCCAGATTTCGGAGGAAAGAAGGTATGGCAGGATTGACTGAAACAGCAATGGCGGCATACAAGGTGGAGGTGGCAACGAGCTCCAATAATCCCATGATAATCAATGTCCTGTAATCTTTTTGTGTAAACTTCTTAATCGAAAATCCACCTTTTGGATGGAGCGCCATCAAGCTGTTCCAGAAGATCGCTGTGAGAAACCACCAAAAACCAAACTGTGGCAGACTTACTTCATTCAGCGCTGCTTTGCTGAAAAGGTAAACAAGCGAACCGCAAATGGTTGCAATAAAGGCATAGAAATAGCCTTTTTCGGCTGTTTTCATTGTTAGTGAAAATGATAAAATGTTCTTTCCTTGCATGATAGCTCAGAAGTTTTGGTATTTAAAAGAACTGTGAAATTAGAAAAATATGTTGGATTTAGAATCGCGGGTTTCGATTTGAATTCTGGATTCAGGTTGATGGTTTTTCTAAGATAGCAGAATTGGTATTAATGTATTGAATATTAATTAGTTGTGAAAATTGTTATATTAGTTATTATTGTTGAATTAGATTTTGAAGGCATCAGTGATTTGTGTAAAGCGATCGGTAAAAAAAAAAATCAGGTGCAACATACTTAGAAAAGGACAATATGTGGTCAACAACATCAGCAAGGATTGAGTATTGACATCTATATTCAGATTGATTTTGTTGTTACAGTTCAGTTGTGGTTTATCTATTCAAAAATTTTCAGTTTTAATTAGCAATGATGACATTGCCACCATTTTCAACTTTGGCATAAGGAATATCGACTTAATGATGGAAAATCATAGAAAAGTGTGAATCATGTAAATATTTGGTGAAAAATATGTAACATTTTACAGCCTCACAGTGATCAACTTTGTATTCTAAAATTATTTAGAAATGAAAACAAAATCACAAAACCAAAACCTCTTAACCGAGCACAAAGAAAACGAAGAAAAACCCAATGCCAGTGGATTTCCAAAGAATGAGAATCCGGAAAGTGAGGATGTATTTATAATGCCACTTGAAAGCGAACTTATGGCAGATTCATTTTCATCACAAATTGACCCATTCGATAAAATATCCCCTGAAAATAGTGACATTGATAAAAGCAATCCAGAAAATTCTGATATCAATTTATCTACGTCGAATGAGAAAACAGAAGCGTGGAAAAAGGCTGTAAGAAAAGAATATGAGAGAAATAAACCAATTGAATGAAATGGATAAATAAATTTTCTGAATCCGGATAATAGTTACATTCAGATTTGAGTAGTCTCCAATATTATATATAACAATGAAATTCAGTATTTTACAAAAACTTGTCATTTTCTCTTTCGTTATTTTAGCAGGAAATAGCATTCTGGCTTTATTGATCTATAAAAGCAACCAAAAGTTGCGTGATTCTGAAAAATGGGTGAAGCAAACAGAGCAAATAATTCATGAGTCAGAAGAAATTCTTTCGATGGGAAAAGACATTGAGTCGTCCTCGCGTGGATTTGTTTTAACCAATGACAGCAGTTACCTTGAACCACTAACTGCTTCAAAAGCGCTGATAAAAGATCAGATAGCGAGTCTCAGAAGCCTTGTTCAGGACAATCCGTTGCAGCAACAAAAGGTTGATTCGTTAAACTTTTATGTGAAAAAACGTTTGGAATTTTCATTAATGACAGTTGACTTGCGATCAAAATATGGATTGAGCACAGCTATTACATTAGTTTCCAGCAATCTGGGAAAATTGTATTCTGATAAAATGCGGAATATTACTTATGATATTCAACAAAAAGAAAACGATTTGCTATATATGCGCATGTTGGATAACAAACAGATCTCTGCCAATTACAACAAATTTACTGTAACAATATTTGTTTTGATGACAGCATTCACCTTTCTTTTGGTGATTGCTTCGGGTATGAACATGATTAAAAACAAGGAAAAAGAAAGACAGGCGGCTGAACTTCTTCTCACCAACAAAGAACTTGATTTTCAATCACATGAAAAGGAAAAACAAATGGCTGCAAACAAAGAACTGGAATCATTCAGTTATTCAGTTTCGCATGATTTGCGTGCGCCTTTGCGGCATATCGCCGGTTTTATCGATTTACTCTTTAAAAACAGTGCTGACCAATTAGATGAAAAAGGAAAGCGGTATTTGAATATTATTTCAGATTCAGCCCATGAAATGGGAAACCTCATCGATGCCCTGCTAACGTTCTCAAGGCTTAGCCGAACCGATATGCAGCGCACTCCTATTGATTCCAAAAGCATGGTAAATAATGTTTTAAGAACTTTCAAGGAAGAAATGGCAGGCAGAAATATTGAGCTAAAACTTACTAATCTGCCTGATATTTTGGGAGACGAAACGCTCATGCATCAGGTGTGGGTGAATCTTATATCCAATGCATTGAAATACACGCGAAACAAAGAGAAAGCAATAATCGAAATTGGTGGCATGTCGGAAAATGGAAGTATAGTTTTTCACACAAAAGACAATGGTGTCGGTTTTGATATGAAATATACCGATAAGTTATTTGGTGTGTTTCAGCGATTGCACAAAGTGAAAGATTTTGAAGGAATTGGAATTGGACTTGCCAATGTAAACAGAATCGTTACGCGACATGGCGGAAGGTGTTGGGCCGAAAGTGCAGTTGACAATGGCGCTACATTTTTCTTTAGCATTCCTATTAAATAATCATATTAACAAAAACGGAAAATGAATACAGAGGTAAAAAGAATCCTGATTGTAGATGATAGCCCTAAAGATGTTGAACTTGCAATTGCGGCACTGAACGAAAAAAATCTAGCCAATGAAGTCGATGTTGCTGAAGATGGAGAAGAGGCTCTGGATTATCTTTATAAGCGGGGCAAATTTGCAGGAAACAAGGGAAGTAGTCATCCAGCTGTCATCTTGCTAGATATCAAAATGCCAAAAATGAATGGAATAGAGGTGCTCCGTCATATACGTTCCAACGAAGATTTTAAGCTTATTCCGGTTATCATGGTGACTTCTTCTTGCGAGGAAAAAGACCTTGTAGAAAGCTACAAACTTGGTGCAAACTCTTATGTTGTGAAACCCATTGATGTTGTTCAGTTTATTGATGCAATAAAAGTTATGGGTCAATATTGGGCTGTTATCAATCAACCACCGCCAATTAAATTCAAATAATATTGATGTAGTTTATCACAAAAAAACATTTGCCTCAATGGATAAAGCAATAAGAATACTCCATCTTGAAGATTCAGAAAAAGATGCTGAACTCATTTATTCTATAATTGAAAGTGGAGAAATCAGCAACGAGTATTTTTTGGTTGATTCCGAGCCAGCGTATAAAAAAAATCTTGAATCGGGAAATATTGATATCATTTTATCCGATTTCAGTCTGCCTGATTACGATGGATTTGAAGCCCTGAGGCTAGCAAAAGAAAAATATTCTACTATCCCGTTCATTTTTGTTTCAGGAAAAATTGAGGAAGATGCAGCCATTAATGCGATGGTTAACGGGGCAACAGATTACGTATTTAAAAACAAGCTCGAACGGCTTGTACCAGCTATCAACAGGGCAATACGCGAGTTTGAACTCGAAAGTGGACGAAAAATGGCAGTAATAAAACTCAATGAAAAAAGAGTCGAAATAGAATTGCAAAACGAAAAATACATCCTTATCAATAAGGAGTTGGCATTCCAAAACAATGAAAAGGAGAAAAGGGCAGCAGAACTGATAATCGCTAACAAAGAACTTCACTTCCAAAATAAAGAAAAGGAAAAACGGGCAAATGAGTTATATATCGCAAATCAGGAACTTCAATTTCAGAATAGAGAGAAGGAAAAGCGCGCAGCCGAACTCATTATCGCCAACAAGGAACTTGTTTTTCAAAACAGTGAGAAAAATGATCGTGCAGCAGAGTTGCTTATTGCAGATAAAGAGCTTGGTTTTCAACAGATTGAAAAAGATAAACGCGCAAGAGAATTAATCATTGCAAACAAGGAGTTGGTCATACAAAATAAGCTAAAGGAAAAACGTGCAGCAGAATTAATTATCGCGAATAAGGAGTTACACTTTCAAAATAAGGAAAAGGAAAAAAGAGCGAATGAATTAATCATTGCCAATAAAGAACTCTTGTTTCAAAATTGCGAGAAGGAAAAGCGGGCAGCTGAGCTTATCATTGCCAAGGAGAAGGCAGAAGAAAGCGATAAACTGAAAACGGCATTTCTGCAGAATATGTCACATGAAATACGCACTCCACTCAACGGAATCATAGGTTTTTCTGCTTTACTGAATTACGATGATGTAAGCCGTGAAGAGATTAAAGAATATTCAGCCATCATTTGTCAAAGTGGAAACCGGCTGATCGAAATCGTAAACAATATACTTGATATTTCAAAAATTGAAACAGGTCAAATAGTAATTGAGCGGAAGGCCATCGTAATAGATGAAATATGTTCGGATTTATTTAGCTTTTTTACCCCGATCGCCAAGACAAAAAAAATCATTCTGAATTATCTGAATCCAGACGATAAATCAAAAATGATTTATTCTGACGATGCAAAACTGCATCAGATCCTGACCAATTTAATTAATAATGCTGTAAAGTTTACCAAATCGGGAAGGATTGATTTTGGTTTCGAAACCAAAGGTAGTTTCATACAATTTTTTGTAAAAGACACTGGCATTGGAATTCCTGTTGAATTGCAAGAGAAGGTGTTTATAAGATTTATTCAGGTTGAACAATCGATGACAAAAAATTATGAAGGAGCTGGTTTGGGACTTGCAATTTCGAAAGGTTTGGTTGAGCTGCTCGGAGGCAAAATCTGGGTTGAATCGGAAATGGGTAAAGGCACCACTTTTTATTTTACCATACCATTTGAGCCGATTATTCCGCAGTCGGAATCGGTGGCTGCAATTAATGTGAACTATGTAAAAAAAACACAAAGTAAAATTTTAATTGCTGAAGACGACTGGACAAGTTATCAGTATCTCTGCAAAATGTTATCAAAATCAAGCATTTCAATCATTCATGCAGAAAACGGACAACAAGCAGTGGAGTTTACCAAACAAAACCCTGATATTGATTTAATTCTCATGGATATTCGTATGCCTGTAATGAATGGCATTGAAGCCGCAAGGCTTATTAAGCAAATGCGACCCAATTTGCCAATCATTGCACAAACGGCTTATGCTTTTAGCCAGGAAAAAACCAATATTTTATCAACCGGTTTCGATGAATATCTTTCAAAACCTTTACAGTTCTTCAAACTGGATGAACTGATAAAGAAATACTTGAAATGAAATAACAACAAATTCAATAGCTTTCGACCTTTTAATTCCGGAAATGGCATTTAGATTTTTATGTTTGTTTCTGTCTGCTTCCACCACGGCTGGCATGATGGTTAGTGGAGTTGTTCTGGGTTCTTTGTTTTCATTTCTGGATATTAAGTTCAGGATTGTAAAAACAGGAACTTTGCACCAGAATCCAGTGCAAAATTGAATTGGTAATTTACTTTTAGATTCAACCCTTTCAGGGTTGGTGGTTAAGGATATGCTGATTATCCACGAATTTCATTCAGGGTTATTCATGTTCAACTCCTTCGGGGTTGGTGGGTATTTAGGTTCTGTTGCAATGGAAAGACTTATTGTATAGTTGATTAAAATGGAACGCAGATGACCACAGTATGCTTCGATACGTGGCAGGCGCAGATTGAGCGGATTTGCGCGGATCTTAATAACCTGCGATTATTTTTGGATTCAACGATTCAACGATTCAACAGTTCCACGATTCCACAGTTCCACAATTCAACGATTCAACGATTCAACGATTCCACAGTAATTCGATACGATAACCGAAAAATAATATGGGTAATAAGTATCCTGAAGTTTTTATTCGAAGAATCAGTTGAACATAAGCAATGAAGCTTTGTTTAAATTGCACTAAAATAAACAATGAATCAAAGAATCATCAAACTATCAAAATCTATTAAGTCACTGGCTTTCGCGCTGATTTTTACGGCTATATTTTCAATCAGCGGGTGGTCTCAATCTATTACCTTGCTATCTCCAAACGGCGGAGAGGTTTGGACAGCAGGAAGTTATGAAACAGTAACCTGGACGGGACAAAATCTCGGGTATTATGTGCTCATAGAATTTTCTCCTGATGGTGGCAACAGCTGGTGGTATAACGGCGAATTTGTTACAGGGCCTGATGGTGGAAGCGCATCGGTTTGGACGTATTATTACGCTACCACCAATGCAATTCTGAGAATCAGCGACTATAATTATCCGTACATAAACGACGTAAGTGATGCCCCCTTTACCAATTATGCTCCGCCAATTACCATCTTGCAACCCTACGGAACATCTGCTATTTTTGTAAACAGCCTGACAACACTAAGCTGGTTGATTCTTGACAACAGCATCAGTCTGATCAACGTTGAAATATCGATTGATAACGGGCTGAGGTATACAACGGTTGCTCAGAATATCGACGCTTACATTAATTACAGATCCTTTGTTTTATCCGATACTCCCTCAGAAACCTGTATTCTTAAGATTTCCAATGCCAGCAATCCCTCTGTGTTTGCGCTGAGCGAAGTTTTTACGATAAGCCCCTTACCTGTTTACACCATTACCTCCCCTGCCGGTGGAGAAATATTTAACAGATACAGCCCTATAACTATCAGCTGGACTGTTCAGGATTCATTTTCTGATGATTGTGACCTTGAAATTTCGACTGATAACGGCCAAACATGGGCATTTATCAATAGTGCAACAAGCACTGGGAATTTCGGAAGTTATGTGTGGAATACCCCAAACATAAATTCAGTCGCATGTCTTATCCGGATCAGGGATTTAAATTCACAAGCATCCACAGATGTCAGTGAAGTCTTTACTATCATGCCTTTCCCTGAAATACCGATATGTATGGTAACAGTTGACAGCCTTACCAATCACAATGTCATCATCTGGGAAAAGTCTGTTTCCAATCTTATTTCCGATTTTTTGGTTTACAAGGAAACAGATCAGGCCGGTAGTTATGAGGTAATTGCCACAGTTGGTAACAACGATGTACCTATGGTTACCGATGAGGGTTCCAATCCTGCCATGCGACCCTATCGATACAAAGTTGGTTTTCGTGATATTGACAACAGGATTTTTCCGGCCGGCAATTTTCACCAGACTATCCACCTTACAATCAATCAGGGGTTTAACAACAACTGGAACCTGATCTGGACAACCTATATCGGATTTAATTACAATTCATATAAAATCATGCGCAAGTCGGGCAATGGTCCTTATGAGCAGATTGCCACGATTTCAGCAAGTTTTAATTCGTTTACAGATTTCAATGCGCCTTCAGGCAACGTCTCCTATATGATAAAAATTGAGCACCCTTCAGGATGTTCTATCGGATTGCGCAATAATGATTTTCCTGTTGTTTACTCGAACGAAGCATCCTTAACGGCGGTTTCGGTTGCAGATAACAAAGAGGTAAATTTCAACATCTTTCCTGTTCCTGCCAATGACAAGATTAACATTCAGTTCGGAGACAATGCCAAAGGAATGATCAATCTGACAATCACCGATGTTGCTGGCCGTATCATGTTTTCCGAAGAATACAATGATGCAGATCTGGGACAACTTTATTTAATCGATGTTTCTAACTTTGCTGAAGGCATATACTTGCTGAATGTGATTTCAGACAAAGAAAAAAGTACAAAAAAGTTTTCAGTCAGGCGTTAATTACACTAAACCACATCAAACAAAGCAGATACTTTTCAAACCTGACTCAACAAGCAATTGCAATCAGTTAATTTTGTCAGAAACTTGTGTAAAGTTCTCAGCAACTGACTTGTTTGACTAATTTTTAAGGCTCTGTTTTGAAATAATGCTATAGATCAATCTGATTGCATAAAAATTTAAGTCCAATTTCTCCGTCTTTGGGGAAAATTGGACTTTTTTTATATGTATGCATCGGTATTTTACACCAAAAAGAAGCAGGCACTCAACTCACCAAAGAATTATTTTTATGCAGTCTTGCGTTAAGCTGAATTATAGCATACATTTGTTAATCATTTCACAAAAAGCAAAATTTTTTACACAAAACTTTTGCTGAAATGAGATGAAAAGTAAAGGAAGCTACTGTTGATTGCAAAAGAAAAAAGTCAGTTAAGTAAGATTTAAACGATTCATTGCCTGACGATTTACATTATAATAAAGCACTTTGTCCGCTAATTCTGGTGATCTTACGGAACAGCACACACGCTTAATGCAGTTGGTTTGAAGGTTTTTTTTTTAAAAATGAGATAACTTCATTTTTCACATATGAAATATCAAAGATTCTTTCGTACAACATTTTTGTTAACTTTAATTCTTTCAATTATGGTATCAGGCTGCAAAAAAAACAATGATGATGACAATAATGAAGACGGTGTAGTTATGTACGCCGACATTGCCAATGCGAAAATTGCCTATAAAACCTATGGTTCAGGCGAACCATTGATTATGTGCATCGGCTTTTCGACCAATATGGATTTATGGAGTACCAAAGCCATTGAAATTCTGCAGACAAAATACAAAGTCATTGTTTTTGATTACAGGGGGATGGGCCTGAGCACCAACACTGAATCGACTATGTCTGTCAGCGCTCTTGCAGAAGATTTAAACGCACTCCTTTCAGCCTTGCGTATCGACAAAACACATGTGCTTGGCTGGTCAATGGGTGGCTATGTTGCACAGATGTTTGCGATTAACCATCCTGAGAAAGTGAACAAGCTGGTACTTTATGCGACCAATTGCGGCGACACACTTGTTGTCAATCCATCTCAGGAAATCATTGACATTCTTGAGAATCCGGCAGCCACACCGATGGAGCGTCTCAGCTTGCTTTTCACAGACGAATGGATGGCAGCAAACCCGGAACCCTGGAAATTTCTGCCCGAGGCCACCGAACCCTATAACTACGAAACCATTGGCATGCAATATCTTGCCATACAGGAATGGCTGGAACCGGATGGAGGTTCTGCCCAACATCTGCATTTGCTGAACATGCCTGTTTTGGTAATCTGTGGCGACAAGGATAAGGTTGTTCCAAGTCAGAATTCAACTTTACTTGCCGATTCAATCAGTTCAGCCACCCTGATTAAAGTGCAGGATTCCGGTCATGGATTGATGTATCAGCTGCCCGAAACTTTTGCAAACTATATTTTGACTTTCCTGAAGCAGTAGAGATACTGCCGGGATTAAAACTTCAATATTTCAGGAATATTAAAGAAAAGAGGCCTCCCTGTCAGGAAGGGCCACTGATACTGATTTCTAAAGAAATAGATTTGGTATTGTCAATAGCAGGAATGAAAAGGTCATAAATTTTGAACAGATAGCTGAAGACAAAGTTGAATTTCTAAATAAATGGTGCCTGGTTTGTTTGTTTTCAAGGATTAGGTGATAACTTTGTCAAAATAATTCAACCTATGACGATAAAAGTTGCATTAATTATTTCTATCATTCTGCAATTTGCAGCAGCGATTATTGGACTTTCTTTGACAAAAAGAACCAAAAACAATGTTGCATGGTGGCTTATTTCCATTGGTTTTTTGCTGATGGCAATAAGACGAGTAATCGAATTTATTCAACTTTCAGATTCAGAAAACAGATTGGTCACCGGTTTGTTAAGTACGTGGACGGCTGTGATTATTTCAGTCTTAATGCTTGGAAGCCTTATTTTTATAAAACGTATCTTCAACATTCAGGAACGATTGGATAAACTTCGGAAGGAAAACGAATCACGGGTGTTGTCGGCAATAGTAAGAACTGAAGAAAACGAACGCCTGAACTTTTCAAAAGAATTGCATGATGGTCTAGGCCCGCTTCTATCTTCTGTAAAAATGGCAATTTCGGCCAGTCTTAATGCAAGAAGTGATAGCAATGAAAACAAAATACTCGCCAATGCTGAAAAATTAATTGATGAATCAATCACTTCGCTCAAAGAAATTTCAAACAAGCTTAGCCCACATGTATTGAACAATTTTGGACTTAATAAAGCCATAAAATCTTTTATTTCACGTTTGCCTGTAACAGGTTCTCCCACCATTAATTTTGAAACCAACATTGAAGACAGAAGATATCTCTATAACGTAGAAGTTGTAATTTACAGAGTTGCATGTGAGCTTATTTCAAACTCTCTTCAGCATTCGCAGGCAAGGAACATATACATTAACCTGATCGAAGAAAATAGTTTTCTTAAACTCGACTACCTGGATGATGGTATAGGATTTAATAAAGATCTTCTTAAAATAGAAGGAAAAGGCCTTGGGTTTGAAAATATCAGATCAAGAGTGATATCTTTGAATGGCACAATCGACACTTATACCGTGCCGGGAGAAGGTGTTAGAGTCAACATTACCATAGAGATCGTTAATAATAAAGAAGTTTGAGCTTACAGAAAATGTAGAAATTGACTTTCGTGATGATTAACAAAATGCAGCTTTTCAAGAATAGTATAATCATTTCATTTTAAGGTGAATAAAAATAAAACACATGATGAATCCATTTTCTGTTTGCATTGTCGATGACCACAAGCTATTCAGGGAAGGTTTGAGGATACTTTTAGAGTCGCTTCCTTATGTCAAAAACGTTCAGGAGGCTTCTGACGGCTACAAGTTTTTGGAATTATTGAATACCTTCAAGCCAGATTTGATTTTTATGGACATTGGCATGCCCGGCATGGATGGCATAGAAACGACAATTCAATCACTTGAAAAATACTCTGATTTGAAAATAATTGCGCTTTCCATGTATGCGGATGAAGATTATTATACGCGGATGATCAATGCCGGTGCACGTGGGTTTATCCTTAAAAACTCGGGCATGAAGCAAGTAGAAGAATGTATTGAAAATGTTATCTCGGGCTTTAATTACTTTTCACCTGAGATTCTGTCAGGAATCACCAGAAATCTCACTAAGAAAAAGCGTCCGTTAAAATCAGCTTTACTTTCCGAACGGGAGGAAGAGGTGCTATATCACATTTGTCAAGGATTGTCAAATCATGAGATTGCAGAAAATATTGGAATCAGCAAACGAACTGTTGACAAGCACCGTGAAAACATATTGCTAAAAACTGAAAGCAAAAACACTGCAGGCCTTGTCATGTTTGCCATCAGAAATGGTATTGCGGATGTGTAGCGCTACGACTAAAGACTTATTGATCCGCTTTTAAACGTATAATACTGATTACGTTTTAAAACTGTTGTTTGGCCTAATGGCTAAAGGTAATTTTGAGCCGTCATAATTACCATATTAATGAAACAATTTCATGTCATATTTTTAACATTCACGACCTGCCTGCTTTCAGCGTTCAATCAGGTAAACGGGCAGTTTTTTATCGATGCCCAGCTAAGAAACCGCCTCGAGCTGCGTGATGGCTATCAAAAACTGGCCACTGAAGGCCAGCAACCAGCCTTGTTGATTTCGCAACGAACCCGAATGACACTAGGTTTTGATTCTGATTTGCTAAAAATGAGGTTCACACCGCAGGATGTAAGAATCTGGGGAGATCAGGCTAAAATGAGTGCCACCGGACCGGGAGATAATCCATCTCTCGACATTTTGGAGGCTTTTGCCGAGCTGAAGCTTGGAAAAAACATTTGGGTTTCTACGGGACGGCAACAATTAGTCTACGACAACAAACGGCTGCTTGGCGACAGAAACTGGAATCAGAACAGCATCAGCTATGATGCCCTTGTTCTCAAAATAATACCAAAAGGCTGGAATATAAACGCCGGAGCAAGTTGGAATACACTTGTTGATGCGCTTTCAGAAAATCCATATCCTAAATCCAGAATAAAATCATTGAATTTTCTTTGGGTAAACAGAGAAATAAACAATCATTTTAAGCTCTCTCTGCTGCACATTTCATCAGGCATAACTAAAACTGACACTACAAATGCACTGAATTTCAGACATACAACAGGTTTCTATGGAATTTATAAAAACAAGGGTTTAACAGCCTGGGGAAATGGCTATTATCAATATGGCAAAAACCAAAACGGGAACAAACTTAGTGCACTTCTATTTGATGCCGACATCAGCTATTCTAAAAGAAATCTAACTACTGGTGCAGGGCTGGGATATTTAAGCGGAAACAAAAAAATACCCGTGAACAATAGCAAAGACAATCTTTTCGATCCGCTGTATGGAAACAGACATGCTTTTTTTGGTTATATGGACTATTTCAGTAATTTCCCTTCGCACACAAAACAAGGCGGATTGATTGATTACTATTTGTATCTCGATTACAAAATCTCAAAGTCGATAGGCATAAAAAATATATGCCATTATTTCACCCTTTCAAAAGCAAATCAGCTTACACCATCTGATAAAGCATTGGGATTTGAAAATGATCTTCTGCTCAGATATCGATTCAGTACATGGGGCAATCTGGAGGGCGGCTATAGTTTTATGCTGCCAACTGAAACCTTAAAAGCAGTGCAAAATGTCCCAGACAACAAATTTTCGCAATTCTTCTACCTTCAGTTAACCTTAAACACTGAAATATTCAGACAAACAGCATCACCTTTATAATCAACAGGATATGAAAAAGACAGGATTTCTATTATGCATCATTGCATTGGTTTTGCTCAATTCTTGTGCATCCCAAAAAAGGAAGGATCAAACAATAAGTCTTTCCGGTGCTTTTGCGCTTTATCCTTTAGCCGTGAAATGGGCTGAGGAGTACAAAAAAATCAATCCGGAAGTAAGATTCAACATTTCAGGTGGAGGTGCCGGAAAAGGCATGGCTGACGCACTTTCTGGAGCTGTTGACCTTGGCATGTTTTCCAGAGAAATAGCACAGGAAGAAATTGAACAGGGCGTGTGGTGGGTAGGATTGACAATTGATGCCGTTGTGCCAACAATTAACAGTCAAAACCCCCACCTTTCGGTTATTAAACAAAAAGGTCTCAGCAGGGAAGCATTCAAATCGATTTTCATTGAAGGAACTACAACTGACTGGTGTTCGACACTTAACATTCAGGGTAACTCGAAAATATTTATTTACACACGTTCCGACGCCTGTGGTGCTGCCGAAACCTGGGCCAAATATCTGGATGGAAAGCAAGAAAATCTTCTTGGAATCGGCGTTTATGGCGATCCCGGACTGGCTGATGCGGTGGCAAAAGACAAGCTGAGCATCGGGTTTAACAATACTATCTATGCATATGATATCCATACCGGCCTCAAGCGACCAGGTGTTGAAGTAATCCCTATTGACATCAACAACAATGGTTTAATTGATCCTGAAGAGGATTTCTATGAGACTTTTGAGGGTGTTTTAAAAGCTATTGCAGCAGGCGTTTATCCTTCTCCACCTGCACGGGAACTTTACTTTGTCTCAAAAGGAAAACCCGAAAAACAGGCTGTACTCGACTTCTTGAGAGGGTGTCTGACCGATGGCCAAAAATTTGTGAAAGAAGCTGGCTATGTGCCAATTGATCAGAAAAAAATCAATCAATATCTAGCAGATTTGTAATACCAACCATGCAGATAAGACGAGTTTTACTGGATAAAATCAATGGATTCTGGATGGTTACCTCTATGGCAACAATTCTTGTCATTCCACTTTTTATTGGTGTTGGACTTTTTCTAAAAGCGTCTCCCCTTTTCGAACAACAATCCATTTTTCATCTGGTTTTTTCTTCTATGTGGGCTCCATCAACAGGCGAATTCGGCTTTTGGCCGTTTATTACCGGCTCATTGTATGTCACTTTGCTGTCTTTTTTATTCACCGCCCCTGTTTGTCTTCTGGCAGCAATTTATCTGACGCAGTTTTCCTCACCCAGGCTTATCCGTGTTATGCATCCTGTGATTGATGTTTTGGCCGGTTTACCCTCGGTGATCTATGGTGTATGGGGAATTCTTGTCATCGTTCCATTTGTTTCAGATTATGCAGCTCCATTCTTTGGCACTAGCTCGTCAGGCTATTCTGTTCTTTCCGGAGGAATTGTATTGGCCGTAATGTGCATTCCTTATACACTCAATATGCTGATTGAAGTTTTCAACACGGTGCCAAACGGGCTTAAAGAAGCATCCCTTTCTCTGGGCGCTACAATGTGGGAATCAGTCAAGCATGTAGTGATCAGAGGCAATTATCCCGGAATTATTTCAGCCTATGGGTTGGGAATCGCAAAAGCTTTTGGAGAAACGATTGCCGTGATGATGGTTGTGGGAAATGTGGTAAAAACCTCAGGGAATCCTTTTGAAGCGGCCTATCCATTGCCAGCACTCATCGCCAACAATTACGGCGAAATGCTTTCAATTCCAATGTACGATGCCGCACTGATGTTTGCCGCTTTCCTGTTGTTTATAATTATTTTGATGATAAACCTTTTCTTCAGGTATCTTATCCATAAAACCAAACGACAATGAGACGCGTAAAAATCATCGAGGAAAAGTTTTTTATATGGCTTTCTGCTTTTATGACTTATTCATTAA
>JAUXMV010000093.1 GCA_030683155.1 Bacteroidales bacterium | reverse complement strand
CTCCTTTAACTCAAAATCCTGTGTGATTTCTATTGGAACTACAAGGCTTAACAACTCTTTAAAAAGATCATCTTTTGTCATTTTGCTTTTTTTATGCTAAGGTAATTATTATCCCCAGCACATCAAAATAATAAGTAGCCGAGAAATCGGCTAAATCCCGTTTTGATCTGCAGAGGATTGTCTTTCTTGAATCTGAAATCAAAATCTCTTTGAAGAACTTCGTGATTCTTTTCGGTTCTTTGTGACATAGCTATTGCACAGAGCGCCACCAAGCACGAAGCTGCACAAAGAAAAAGATGATTTTTATGAGCGAAAATAGGATTTGTCTGTAAGTCTTAGGCTGGACTCCAAATTCATTCATTTTAGGTCAACAAGAACGAAAATCCTACCTTTGCCAGCTTATCACAATGTACGAACAATGAAAACTAAACCTATTATACTGATGACTGCTATGTTTTTATACCTGACTTCAAGCGCGCAATTGACTGAGAGAATAAGTCAGGAAGCTATGTTCCAAACCAAATACGCATTTGAATTATGTAAATATCTTCATCAAAATCCGGAACTTTCTTTCCAGGAATTTGCCACCGCCGATCGCATGGCACAGGAACTTGAACAATTGGATTTCGAGGTTACCCGCAACTTCGGCGGCAACAATGTAGTTGGACTTTTCCGCAATGGCGAAGGCCCTGTCGTCATGATACGCACTGATATGGATGCACTTCCCATTGAGGAGAAAACAGGATTTGATTTTGCCAGTACCCGGCGAACAATAAACACTGTGGGAACTGAAGTCCCTGTGATGCATGCCTGCGGACACGATATCCATATGTCTGTCTGGACAGGCACTTTGCGTACTTTGATTGCCCTGAAGGAAAACTGGAGCGGAACCCTGCTTGTGATTGCACAGGAATCGGAAGAGGTGAGTGGTGGCGCTACAAAAGCCATCAATGAAGGGCTTTTTCAGAAATTTCCTGTTCCTTCAGCAGCCCTTGCATTTCACATCAATCCTGAGTTGGCTTCCGGAACCATCGGTCTTGTGGAAGGGCCTGTTTTTGCGGGTGTTAGAACTGCTGAGATCACTGTTTTTGGCATTGGCGGACATGGCGCTTATCCGGAAAAGGCCATTGATCCGGTAGTGATTGCAGCAAGAATTGTGATCGACCTCCAAACCATTGTCAGCAGGGAGATCAACCCTTTGGAACCGGCTGTAGTCACTGTTGGTTCTATTCATGGCGGCACAAGACCAAATATCATCCCCGATGAGGTGAAAATGGAACTGACTTTGCGCTATTACAGCGATGAAACCATCACTAAGATCATTGCTTCTTTGAAACGCATTTCGGCTGCGGCGGCACAAATGGCCGGTATGCCTGAAGATAAGCTTCCTGAAGTGAAAATTCTTGATGTGGATACACCTCCTGTAATGAATGATAAACATTTGGCAAAACAACTTGAAATATTTACGGGCGGAATCATTGGATCAGAAAATATTCTCAGGGTGAAGCCTGCGATGGTTGGCGAAGATTTTGGAAAATATGGTTACACACCAGAAAAAGTCCCGACAAGTCTGATTTGGCTGGGTAGCTCAAGTCCTGCGCTGCTGGCCTCATTGAAAGAAAAAGGTCAGACTCCGGCACCCTTGCATTCACCATATTTATTACCGGATTTTGAAGCTACCATCGAAACCGGAATAAAGGTCATGACTTCGAATGTAATCGGTCTGATGCAAAAAGCACGCTAACAGGATTTTCTTCAGAATTGTTGCTTAATGCAATTTCATTAAACCATTAAAATTGAATTGATTATACACCAACGAATAACTGAAAAACTGAATAGCTACTTTACTAAGAATAGCAAAATTAGACTACAAAAGTTTTTGATGAAATAAAAATTACAGCTTATGGCAAACGAAAATAAAAAGGAGTTGTCACCAGTTCAACTGGAAGCCCTCATAAATACTTTAAAAGATCGTTTTGAGAAAAATATGAACCGGCATCAGGGTCTTCAATGGAGTGAAATCCAGACAAAGCTTGAAAAGGATACTTATAAACTATGGTCGCTCAGTGAAATGGAAAGAACTGGTGGTGAGCCGGATGTGATAGGTTATGATGAAGAAGCCGGTGAATATCTCTTTTTTGATTGTGTTTCTGAAAGCCCAAAAGGGCGCAGAAGTATTTGTTACGACCGCGAAGGACTTGCGTCAAGGAAAGAGCATAAACCACACCATAATGCCATCGACATGACTGCTGAAATGGGCATTGAAATTTTGACAGAAGAGCAATACAGGGAATTACAGAAACTGGGAAGTTTTGATACAAAAACCTCAAGCTGGGTGAAAACACCTGCAGAAATAAGAAAGCTGGGTGGCGCTCTTTTTTGTGACCGACGCTACGACCAGGTTTTCCTTTATCACAACGGTGCTGAATCATACTATGCCGTTCGCGGCTTTCGGGGCATGCTAAAGGTCTGAATATTAATAGCCTATAATCCGGACTTCTTTTTTATACAAGCATACTGCTTCCAATTTCGAAACTGTTTCATTTTAAAGTAATTTCGCAGCGTCATTAAAAATGAATTTTATGAGATTTTATGTATTGCTTGCCAGTCTTTTTACCGGACTGATTTTCTTTGGTTTCATAGGCTGTAAGCAACCTGAGACCAATGCATTACAAACGCCTCTGGAGAAATCCAACTACGGATCATTAACCTCAAATGCTGATTTGATCGCATTTCTTTTGCAATGCGACTCTTTGCAGCCGGACATTAAAACGGCATTCTATGACCTGGATGATGGCACCACTATGCCGCTTGTTTTTGTCACAAAAGAGGATAAAACCATTCAGAAATTGAATGTTCTTATTCTTGCACAGCAACATGGAAACGAGCCCTCAGGCATGGAAGGTTTACTTATGCTTATTCGCGATTTTTCTGAAGGAAAGCATGCCC
This sequence comes from Bacteroidales bacterium, assembly GCA_030683155.1. Classification (GTDB taxonomy): domain Bacteria; phylum Bacteroidota; class Bacteroidia; order Bacteroidales; family F082; genus JALNZU01. The sequence continues at coordinate 69,895 of JAUXMV010000093.1, read as the reverse complement.
ATCTTGCCAAAAAACTTAACCTGTTAATACTTCCGCAGTGCAATCCATCAGGGGCTGAAAGGCATTCGCGCAGAACTGCTGAAGATATTGATCTGAATAGAGATCATCTTTTGTGTCGGGCGGCGGAGACAAGGCTCATTCAGCGTATCTATAGTCAGTACAAGTCGGAAATGACAATCGATTTCCATGAGTATTATCCTTTTGGGAGTGCATGGGCTGACTTTGGTTTCAGACGAAATTTTGATATTCAACTGGGTGGCCTAACCAATATCAATGTGCATCCTGAACTACGCAGTCTTTTTAAGGAAGCCGCATTGCCCTTTGTGAAGGAAAAAGTTGAAAAGGAAAACTTCAGCTTCTTTGAATATACACTGGGTGATTTCCCCAATGATAAACGGCTTCGTCACAGCACAGTAGATATCAATGACGGGCGGCAAAGTTTTGGTATAGCAGGTAGTTTTTCTGTCATCGTTGAGGGAATGAACGGACGTGACTCGCTCGACAATATCAGTCGAAGAGCTCAAAGTCAATATGTTACAGCATTGGCATTGCTTGAGTTTGCTTATTTAAAAGCAGATGATATTCACAAAGCAACAACCTTGGCGCGCAACGAACTTATCGAAAAACAGGAGATGGTTTCAATCCGGATGGATCATTTCAGGGGGAATGCGCCATTGCGGTATCCTTTACTGAACCTTCGAACAAACACCGATACTGTTTTTCTTGTTGAAGAGTACCACAGTGAAGTAGTTTCTCTGCTGGATGTCAGGCCACCTGAAGCTTATCTGATACCAAAAAGAGATACGATGCTTTCGGAATGGCTCAAGCGTTCCGGGATTGATTACCAAGAATTTATGCCCAATAATCTCAAGGTTTTTGTCTATAGAATTAATGCTGTAAACCCAGGTTTCGATGAGGAGTTTGCAAACCTGTATCCTGATGTCGAGAAAGTTTTAGTTAAGAATTTTTCTGCTGATGATTACTTTTATCTTCCCACCGGAGGGATTTTTAAGCATAAAATTGTCACGGCGCTTGAGCCGCAAGCCTTGTATGGACTGGCAAGTTACCCTGAATTTGAGTATTTATTGATGGAAGACACCTTTCCGGTTTTCAGGGTGGAAAAATAGGATGAAGGTGATCCAAAGGAATAAAAAAAAGCGCTGAAGTTTGTTTGCTTCAACGCTTTTTTTGAGATACAATATCTAGAAACCTTATTTTCGGGCTGCAGCAAATCGTCTTTCAACTTCATTCCAATTGACGACATCCCAGAAAGCAGACATATATCCGGCTCTCTTGTTTTGATAGCGGAGGTAGTAAGCATGTTCCCAAACGTCGAGGCCGAGGATAGGAGTACCGCGTTGTTCAACCACATCCATCAAAGGATTGTCCTGATTTGGTGTAGAGCTGATAAATAATTTTCCGTTTTCATCCAGACTCAGCCATGCCCATCCACTTCCAAAACGTGTGGCGCCGGCTTGTTCAAACAATTTCTGAAACTCTTCAAAATTTCCAAAAGTGCTTTCAATGGCTGCCATCAGTTCGTTTTGTGGTTTTCCACCACCATCTGGCGACATCACCGACCAAAACAAATTGTGGTTATAATGCCCGCCACCGTTGTTTCTTACGGCCACAGGATATTTGCTCATTCCGGCAAAAATTTCCTCTAATGAAAGGTACTCCAATTCGGTACCGGGAATTGCCTTTACGAAATTGTTGAAGTAGGCTCTGTGATGACGATCGTAATGGATTTCCATGGTTTCTTTGTCGATAGACTTTTCAAGTGCATCGTAGGCATAGGGTAGCGCTTCAAAAACATGCTCGGTTTTTACACGTTTTTCTGAAGATTTCTTTTGCGCAAAAAGGCCAACAGAAACTGATAATATCAGAACTAAAGAAAGCAAGATAGATTTTTTCATGATTTTAGTTTTTAATGAAGACAAACTTAAAGCGTTTTTGTTTAATGAATGTTGTTGTTGGCAGTCATATTGCCACAATTTAACAACATTTAACCAGTTGAACCCATCAAACAAGCACATAATTATGCCTGAAATGATGATTCCAAAATGGTAATTATAGCTTTAAGAAGAGGATTGCGGCTAATCAATGAACAATTTCACAACAGCTTTGCCCTTTTCGGAGTTCAGGTGTAAAAAGTAGATTCCGCTTTTCAAATGATCCAACCTCATGTTTTCATTCAATTCCATTGCATGACTTACTTGTTTCGAATAGACCAATCGTCCGCTTGTATCTGCAATTTCAATCAAAACATTGCCTATAATATCCAGTTTAGCTTGCAGGTTGAATGATCCATTGCTTGGATTTGGTGAAACAACAATTGAATTCTGAAGGCGCAAATCAATGATATCGGTTGGTTTGGTGATTTCGAACCAATTCAGATTGTATTCCCCATCCACTGATAACAAACGCAACTTAAAATCTCCGGCAGGTAGATTAACTACAATGTTTTGATTGTTCCAGCTTTGCCATCCGCCGGTTTGAGTAAAACTAATTGTTTTTAAGTTGTTGATATTAGGTCCATTGATAAGTTGAATAGCAATTTTCCCGTTCGAATACTGCGAGGCAACCCTAAAACTGAATGTGTGTTCACCAGCTTCACTGATGCTGACCAGATAGTCGAGATAATCGCCATTGTTAGCAAATGCAACATTTTTTCCACCACCGACATCAGTGCAATTTTCAAGCTGGAAGCCATTGTTGAAATAGAAGTCTTCTGCCTGGATTTTTCCAGGAATCATAAAACGATTTGGAATGATGTTTTTCACTATCATATTTATGAATGTATTGAGCGGCATACCAGCTGTTTGTATTGAATTGCCGGTATAGGAAATGTTGATGTTTTGGTTTACTAGAACGGGATTCGACATCGTAACCACCACTATTCGTGCGTTACCTTCATGTTGAGCAACCTGTGAAATTGTTTGGTTGATGCCATTTGCTTTCACCTGAAAATCAGTTGGCAAGGCATTGAAACCCGTAATATTTTTGTTTAAAGTAAGAAAGATTTGTGTGCCTTGGGTGTTTGTTTCAGCAGCCAAAGCTTGAAATGGAACCGCATCTACGGCCGTCGGGTTGGTGAAAATGAGTGAAGTTAAATTTGAGCCACCTCGTTCAAAATAGACTTTGACTTTGTTTGTTCCGGCAGGTACAATGACATTATTTATGGAGGAATTGGCCCAATTTTGCCATCCTCCTGTATTGGGTAAAGTATGCAAACTTGTTGCTGCTAAACCATTGATTTCAAGCCGCACAATGGAAGGAAGTGCGTTGGCCGCAGACCTGAAAGTAACAGTATAAGCCGCAGCGCTATCTGCAATCATGGTATATTGCAACCATTCATCTTCTTCGATATGACTTACATTATACCCTATGTTTGTTGCACTTGCATCTGTGCATTTTTCAATATCCACTCCATCATTCCGGTATTGCCAACCTGCATTCCATGCTGTAAAGGAATTGGTAGATAAATGATAATTTGCAGTATCCTTATCAAAATAGGCGAAGGAACATTTACCAAGATCGTAATCAACTGCATGAATTAAACCACCTGTCCTATGTGTTTTAAAAGGAAGTGTTTCATCTGTATGTGGTTGTCGAATCATGGCATCGATCACATCACGCTGAACAATGCAATTTTGAATACGATGATTGTCAGCCCATTCCATTACCGCAGTAAATGCTTGTTGGGAAGTCATGACAGGTGATCCGGTTTTCCAGTAATTGATAAGATTGTTATAGCTTTGACTTTCAGGAACTCTTAAAACATTGTTGATACCGGCTTTTTTAACAGGCCACCAAGCCCAGCCAATATTCAGATCTTCGCATATTTCAATCAAACTGCTAAACCATGAATTGGAATTTTCACCTGATTCACCAAGCCAAATGGGAATATTGTGCGTTTTACGCAAATTTATCATCCAGTTTATTGAACCCAGAGTATTGAAAGTCCAGTACTTGTGAAAACTATAAACCATATTGTTGTCCCAGGGAGGGGTGAGGCCTGTAAAATCATTTGAAAACCAGTTGCCTTCGATGATAATCATATGATTTTGATCCACTTCACGGATGGCATTTGTGATTGATAGATACAATTGTCTGAGCATTGTGCCATTTGGGAGATTCCAATTGGGTTCGTTGATCAAATCGTATCCACCAATCCATGGCTCATTGGCATAACGTGAGGCAAGTTTTCTCCAGAGCGCAACGGTTTTGCGTCTGTTTTCAGCACTCTCCCAGAGGGACGGTTTTGTAGGATCATAATCCGAGATATTGGCGTCTTTCCCTTGTCCGCCGGGAGCACCATGCAAATCGAGAATCAAATACATCTGATTGTCGGCACACCAACCCAACAAACTGTCCAGACGAACGAAGCCTGCTTCAAGCCATGTGTCTTGTCCGGCAACAGGTTCATCTTCAATCGGTAAAGTGAGCCATTTATAGTGCATCGCCACACGAACGCTATTAAAACCCCACACTTTCAAAGAGTCAACATCGCGGCGGCTGAAATGATTGTTTAACCAGGTTTCATAAAAAGCATTGGTGTTGTTCAAGCCAATGGTTTCGATGAGTTTGTTACGAAAGCCAGTATGTGTACCGACTACTTCATCCGATTTCATCATGTAGCCTTCATTCAGAAGCCAGTTGCCCGTGCCGATACCTCTGAGAATAATGGCTTCACCATTTCCATTGTGAATGTTTTTCCCGTTGGCATGCAAAAATCCCTGAGCCGTCAATTGATAGCCTGATAGAATTAGTGTGGAAATGACCAGGAAAAGTCTGAAAATTCGGATCATAGAATGTTGCATTTTTTAATGGGGTATAAAATTCGAAATAATAGATTAAACCTATGAAACAAAAGTATCAAATTAAAACCAGCTCTAAGTTCTTTGGAATACATCAAATATTCATCATTGGTGAAATATTGTCGTTTTTACATTTTATTCTAATAGATTGATTTTATTATGCTTAGTCATACAAATAATATTGTGAAAAAAATCACAGTCGAACGTTAAGTGATTGAATATTTCTGTAAATTTGCCATCCATTTCCTTTGAAATTATTAAAAAAGAATAAAATATATGAAAAAACTTGCTGTAGTAGCTTTTGGAGGCAACGCCCTTTTAAGAGGAAATCAAAAAGGTACCATCGATGAGCAGGAAGCAAATGCTTACGATGCATGTACCAATCTTATCGGATTGATTGAACGCAATTACAATATTGTCATCACACATGGAAATGGCCCTCAGGTAGGTAATATTTTACTGGCCAACACTGCAGGACATAAATTGTATGGATTGCCGGATATGCCGCTTGACATCAGCGTGGCTTACTCACAGGGCTTCATCGGTTATGTGATTGAACAACAGTTGCGCAATGTGCTGATGGCTAAAGATATGGATCGTGATATAATTTCCATCATCACCCAGGTGTTGGTCAATAAGGACGATGTTGCATTCCAGAATCCTACCAAACCTATCGGACCATTTTATACCAAAGAAGAATCTGAGCAGATTTCGAAAGAAACCAAATCTGTATTTAAGGAAGATGCGCGTGGTCGCGGCTGGCGCAAGGTAGTTGCTTCACCAACGCCATTGGTTATTTTCAACCGTCAAACCATAGAAAAAATTGCCCGTGAAGGTCATATCGTCATCGCAGTTGGCGGAGGTGGTATCCCATGTTTTTATGTTGAATCCAACAAGTTGCAGGGTATTGATGCCGTGATTGATAAAGATTTGGCAAGTTCATTGCTCGCTTCACAGATTCGTGCAGATAAATTTTTCATCCTGACCGATGTGCCAAAAGTTTGCATCAACTTCAACACACCTCAGGAACAATCATTGGATAAGTTAACCATCGCTGATGCCAAAAAGTATCTCGAAGAAGGTCAGTTTGGGGAAGGCAGCATGGCTCCAAAGATCAGGGCTGCAATCAATTTCGTTGAAAGAAGCGGAAAAGACGCGATCATCCTTGAGTCAACAATGCTTGGCGTTGATGGCAGTGGAACCCGCATCACTATTGTATAGAATATTTTTTTATCGTTTTATTGAATTATTTGAACAGAAAAAGCCTGAAAACCAATTGGTTTTCAGGCTTTTGAATTACATGACACTTATTAAAAAACTATTCCATTTCCTGTAGTTTAACATAAAATGCAACCTTTTCAAGGGATGTAATCATGTCATATTCTTCCAGATATACATTTTTCGGAACATTCACGGGTTTGGGTGTATAGTTCAGAATACCGCGGATGCCTGCCTTTACCAAAAGATCAGTTGTTTGAGAAGCAAACTCAGCCGGCACAGTCATAATGCCAACTTTGATGTCTTTTTCTGCAATCACCTTCGACATTTCATCTGTTCCAAAACAAGGTACGCCAGACATTGTGTTGCCAATTTTGTCGGGATTGATATCAAAGCTGGCAACAATTTTCAAATGTGAACGCTTGCCTGTGAAATAATTGATCAAAGCACGTCCAAGATTCCCCATTCCGATAATAGCAACGTTAATACCTTCGCTGGAGTCGATTATTTCCCCGATTAATTCAATCAACTCCTTGACATTGTATCCTTTACGCAGTGTTCCGGTATATCCGATAAGCATCAGGTCGCGGCGTACCTGCACAGCAGTGATGTGCTGAATTGTAGCTATTTCATGCGAATAAATATGGGTTTGTCCCTTTTCAAGGCAAATTAACAACGCTCGCCTGTATTGGCTGAGTCGTTCAATGGTTTTGTGCGGCAGATGTTTCATATTCGTTTTTGCTCTAAGTTTGGCATCAGGCAACAAAAGTAATGTTGTAGTTAAATAAAAACAAGCTTTTTTGTTATTAATTTCACATTGTGAAATAATATCACTTAGATTTTTTTAATCGGGAAGAATTTGGTCTGCTGTATGAAAGAAATGGGTCAGTAATTTCAGCATTTTATTTTTGTTATTTTCTTCTGAGAGGGCTGTGTTTTATACAGCAACGAAAAAAAAAGGGTACCCAACCACGGATACCCTGCTCACTAACCAAAAAAATAAATTATGAAAACAATTGATTTTAGATTAACACCTCAAATATACGCAATCTAAACCCAAAATTCAACTATTTCTGCAATAAAAAATCTCTTACAGCTTGATTAAAGCCTGTTGGATTTTCAAACTGCAGGAAGTGTCCTGTCTTTGGAAGCATCACCAATTTGCTGTCTTTGATACGTTTATGTCCTGATTCTGCGATGGTTTTTGTAAACCCCGGATTAAGGAATCTGTTTGGAATTAAGTTGTCATTTTCGCCAAATATTATCAGGGTAGGCTTTGATATTTTATCCAGATGTGCTAAAACAGGCTCATCCACCATGCCGTTTACTGATTGAACAACAGCATAACTGTAGGCTTCAAAATCTTTCGCTTTTCGCATCGAGATGCGGTCTGTGATCATGAATTCAGCGTCTTCAGGCATCCGGTAGAAGTTGTAGTAAAGATTGTTTTGGATATCATCTACCTGGGTTCTCATCACGCCATCGAGTGTCATAACATTGCGAAACCATTGCTTCTGACCTTTTGTAAATGCTTCAAATCCTGCAGGTGCTGCCAGGATAAGTCCTTTCACTTTGTCAGAATGGTACAACGACATCACCATCGCTATTTGTCCGCCCATGCTGTGTCCGGCAATTATGGCTTTATCAATGCCAAGTTTTTCCATAAACTGACTTACAGTTTGGGCGTAGTAAGTCATTAATCCTGAATGAGGAAGCTTTGAAGATTTTCCGTAACCCGGAAGGTCGATGGCAATACAACGGAAATCGCTGCTGAGACCTTCAATATTTTTTTTCCATGCAGGCAGATAACTGCCAAGTCCATGGATAAAAATAATCGTTTCCTTGCCGGAACCTTCATCTATGTAGGCAATTTCAGTGTTTTCGTCAATCTGCACTTTCTTCACATCAAAAGGATAAGGAATTTCATCAAAGGATGCATAGGAAGGCAGGTTGCCATAGGGGTTTATGCGTTTGGTCTGCATAGTATTCACTTCTGATGATTTACATTGACTGAAGCCAGCAAGTATGATAAGGGCAAAGAACATCTGCATCATTTTTTGCACAATCGGGTATTTATCAGTCTTCATTTTCTTTGAAAAAGTATGGTTCGTATTCATGGTATTTTTCTTTTAAAAGATATTAATCAGAACATTAACCATTTCATGACAAGGAAGCTGGTCCATGGATTTACAGGCCGCTCGCCATATTTTCCGCCATTGACAGGAGCACTGAAACGATCGTCGGCACTGTCGTAGAAATCTCCGAGCCACATGTGTGCAGTGTGCCATTCCAGACTCATATAGGTGCCAATATTGTAAATCAAAGCCATATTTGCTTCTGTTCCAATATGTTTGCCGCCTGCAAGTGGTGCAGTGTTGCTGAAAGCAAGTGCGCCACCGGCACGTGCGATCAGGCGATGGGGTATAATTCCTTTTGAAAGGGTCATTGTTGCAGCACTTAAGCCATAGCCCATATTTGACAGGTCGGCTACGGCTGGTGTGTAACGATTCACAACATTGCCATGAGGCATGAGGATGTAAGCGCCTGAACTGATGAAAATTGCACCGGGTGCTCCCCAGGTGTTGGCGGTCATGACGCCTGAATATTTATTGTCAAGCAATCCGTCTTTGTCTCCTGAGGTATAGATAAGATCAACTTTAAGATGATCGTCGGTTGTTTGCCCGTAGCGGTACATTCCTTTGAGATTGGCTGCAAAACCACCGATATCGGCTGCTTTTTCCCAATCAGCAGATTTCAGAACATCGGCTGAACCAAGATTGTAATTGAAAAAACCTGAAAGTGAAAATGGATCAGCCATCATATCCAGGTTGCGGCTGAAGAAAGTTCCAAGCCAGACAATGTCTGCTTTGTAGGGGTTAGGCCCAAACTTAAATTTGAAGGTGCCGTTATGGTCGTTCAGCAGGGAGTTTAAGCCCTGACCAAGAATTGAAACGCCACCTTTTCCTGCAGACCTGTCGCGTACATAGTTCACCGAAGCACCCACTTTCCAAAGAGGAGAAATGCTTCTGTCGGCCATGAATTCGAACATATTTACATCGTCGTCGCGGAAGATATCGTTTTCATAAAATTTGAAAAAGCCTAACTTGTAACGACCAAAATCCCTGTCGTGACGCACTGTTACTCCCACAGCATCGGTACCGAAGTAGGAGAGGCGGTAACCACTGTTGGCCATTTTGTCGAAAAGTGTTCTGTAAGGATTGTAGGGTGTATCGAACATGCGCTGCAGACCGAGGTTTATAGCCCAGCCTTTCCAGGGAAGCAGTTCGAGTTCCACATTTTGTGTCTGAATATTTACCTGATCCGCTGAAATGGCACTGCCAAGGTTTCCGCCAACGCCATAAGATGCATCACCCCATGTCCAATCGATTTCCATGGAAACACGCAGGATTGCTTTTCCGTCGAAGAGGCTTGGCTGGTAGATGAAAAATGGGATGATTCGCTGTTCAACATACATGGAAGTTGCAGTATCAGATGTTGTTGTTGAGTTAGCTCCAAAAAGCCGTCCTACGACCTGACCACGCAAAAATTCGTTGGTAGGGTAGAAGTTGGAGGTGACGCCCTGATTGATGAAGAACGCCAGAAACTGAAATTCTTTGTTGGCTTTTTGTGGAATTTCCTGTTGAAAATAACTTACGCCGGGGTTTTGTCCCAAAGCGTTGTGCTGTATAATCACAAACAAAAAAAAGTACAAAAGGTAAAATTTCTTCATGATGAAAAGAATTTTGTTGTTGAAGGAATGTTTTACACAGAAATGCCTGGTTATTAAACCGGAAAAAGCATTGCCTTTAAGTTAATGAAAAGGAAAATCAGATTTTCTGATAGCCGAAGGAGTAAACAAACAGAAGGCAGCGGAAACATGTTCCGCTGCAACTTCTGAAATGTGTTTCTCCCCCCGAAAAAGTTTATGGAAGTTTGATATATTTTTGAACAATCAACATACCATAAGCGCCACCGCTTGTACTACCGAAGCCTCCAGCCGCTGTTGGTGCAGTTACACCGGGAATCTGAGGATCTGTCTGTGCAATTTCGTACCTCATTGTAACATTTGCGCCCCCTGTTACTTCAAAAATTCCAACACTTGTCAAACTTGAAGGTTGTCCCTGATTCACTGTAATGTTCCAGATATTACCAAAGGTTGATTTCGTTTGAACGTAATTTCCGGTGAGTGTAGTTTGTGAACCGCCTGCAAAGGATTTCACTTCATACGATCCATTGACTTTGAAATCAGCATATACTGAGTCAATTCCAAGTGAAAGTAAGATAGGAGCCACGTTGGCGCCTGAAGAGTACCAGCGTCCGATGATGCCAGTTTCCTTTAGGACCTTGGTTTTCACTTCAGTTGCTGGGGTTGCACCGCCTGAACCGCTGTAAATACTTGTAGCTGTTTTTGGAGCAACACTTAGCGTTTCCTGTCCGTTTACTACACCATTAAGCGTAAGTTTTAACGATGCAGAAGCCGTTCCGGCTGTGTGCGTTACCGTGAAACTTGCCAAGGTTGCTGTTCCACCTGTGATTGTTACTGCAAAAGAATTCTGGTCAAGTGCGCCAGTTTTGTCGTTGTTCTTGTAAACGGCTTCACTGAAAACTACAGTAGCTTCTGTGTTGTCGTCAGTAACGGTTAATTCGAGGATAGTTGCAGCTACACCCGGATCATCTTTTTTACAAGCACTTACTAAAACGCTCATTCCGAGCAGGATGGCCATAAGCCTGAAAAGATTTGTTTTCATGATAAATTTAAATTTAGGTTAATAATACTATTAGATTTGATGTTAATGTGATGCTTTTGGTTGCGTCATACTTTTTAATTTCTTTTTATCTGTTTTGCCGGCATCGTTTTTTGGAAGTTCATCCATAAAACGAATATGTTTGGGTATTTTATATTTGGCAAGTTTATCGGTGCAGAATGCTGTGACCTCCTCCGCTGTTAGTTTTTCTCCTGGTTTCAGACTGATAAAAGCCATTCCGGATTCGCCCCATTTTTCGTCTGCTACACCAATAATGGCCACGTCATCAATGGATGGATGCTTTCTGAGCTGAAACTCAACCTCAGCCGGATAGACATTTTCTGCGCCTGAGATGTACATGTTTTTCAAACGGTCCACAACATAAATGAATCCTTCTTCATCTCTTTTTACAAGGTCACCTGTATGAAACCATCCGTCAATAATGTTGTCGTATGTGGCTTCTTCATTGTTCCAATAGCCGGGTGTTACTGTAGGTCCTTTCAAAAGAAATTCACCTGCTTCTCCGGTCGGTACATCATTTCCTTTTTCATTTACGATCCTGATTTGATAGTAGAAGTTAGGTTTTCCAATTGAACCTTGCTTTCTGATTGCATCCTGATGGTTGAGTGAAGTCACATTCGGACCAACTTCAGTGAGTCCATATCCTTGTCTGATAAGTATTCCTTTTTTGTGCCACAGTTCAATCAACGGGATAGGCATCGCCTCTCCGCCAACAATAAAATAGCGCAGATTGTCGAGCTTTACGCTCTCAAAGACCGGATCATCAGCCATCATTTTCAGCATTGTCGGAACAGCCCACCAAATCGTCATTTTATAGTCTTCCAATGCCTGAAGGACTTCTTTTGCCTCAAATTTCCGCATCAGCAAAGTAAAGGCGCCATGGTGCAAAAATGGTGTCAACAGCACATTCCATCCTCCAGTGTGAAATGAGGGCGCACAGTTGATTGAGCGGTCGTCGGCTGTAATATCCAACCTTAGTTGCGTATTGATGCTGTTCCAGAAAAGCATTTTATGGGTATAAATGCTTCCTTTCGGAAAAGCTGTCGTTCCTGAAGTGTAGATAAGAAAGACCGGATGGTCTTCCTCAAGTGCAACATTTTGGAAAGTGTATGTAGTATCTGAAGCAAGAATTGCATCATTTGCAAGCGCAAAATCTTCAATGCTTAATTTGTTGACAGTTTTCTTATAATGCTCACTGCCAGCAAGTTTTTCGGCAAACTTATGCTCAGCGAGGATTGCTTTAGGTTCGCAGTTTCCTATGAGATAATCAATTTCTGAGGTTGTAAGCCTGAAGTTCAATGGAACCAAAACGATGCCTGATTTTTGAGCTGCAGCAAAAAGAACGGATAACTCCAGACTGTTTTCTGCAAGTATTGCAATGCGATCGCCTTTGATAATGCCGAAATCATTTTTTAGCCAGCTGGCAGTATGGCAGGCAAGATTGTTAAGTTTTGACCAACTTACACCACGACCTGTTTCATATTCGGCAAGTGCAGCGTCGTGTGCTTTGTATTCAGCCCATTTTCCGGCCCAGTCAAATATATTGATCATACGCTCTTTTTATTAAGTTGTATCCTCCAGGCGATTATGCCGGCGATGGTTGAAAAAACAATGGCTGTTGATGAGGCGATGGCTGGATTTCTTACCGATCCCTGAACAAACTTGGTGAAAAATCCTAAATCCCAGCCATAAGTACTTACAGCAACCGGCAAAAGATAGTACACTGAAAAATGCACTATAATGGCTGTTATGGACGCAATCATTGGTACCGAGGCCTTGATGTTTTTCACATAAATACCAAAGATGACCGGAATGAACGCTGCGCTGAAATAGGCATATACGCCATTTTGTGCAAAGATACCGACACTGAGCTTAGGTTGCATCAACTGTCCGTAAGAAAGGTAAATTGTTACCAGTCCCATCAAAACAATAGCAGCTTTGTTCACTGCAATAAGTTTTGACTCGTCGTTAAGTTGTTTCCCGAAAAGAGGTTTAAGCAGATCAGAAGTGATAGTTGTTGAAACAGATTGAATGAGTCCCTCAAGGGTTGACATCCCGGCCGAAATAAGACCAAGAATCACAAAAAGTCCGACAATAATCGCTAATGGCCCGTCGGCAAAGATTTTTACCACATATGCCGGAATAATGCCGTCATTGGGAAGTAGTTTTCCATCCACACTCAGATCGGGGAAGGTGAGACGTGCATAAAGGCCGGCAATTACAACAGCAAAAAACAGTAATTCTGCAACCACAGCTGTTACGAGGAACTTATTTACATCACTTTCGCGTTTCAAAAGAAGTGATTTTGTAATGATATGTGGCTGCACAACAATGGCAATGCCTACAACAATCTGTGCGAAAAGGATCTCATAAAAGTCTCTGAATAAAAGACTTCCCGGATTTGTTGTTTTCACCAGATTAAGGTCAATGGCTGCAAGCTTTCCCATAAATGCACTGATTCCGCCGCTGAAATGACTGTAGCCGCTCGTAAGAAGGATGACGGCTACAATAATCATGATTACTGCCTGAATAGTATTGGTATAGACCATAGAGTTGGCTCCTCCGTACATCATGTATCCAAACACGAAAACCACAATGGCAATCATCACACCTACATCATTCATCTGAAGGGCAGTAGCAATAACTTTTGTGAGGGCGACAACAATCAAAACAATAAAAGTCATCAGCAGAAGCGCCAGAATTCCCATGAAGAAAGCATAGGGCTTGCTGTTGTAACGTGCTCCAATCCATTGGGCCAGCGTAAGTGCGCGAACAGTTTGACCATGTTTTCTGAAACTTTTTGTAAGCACTATCAGCGAAACAACGGCTGCTAAGGGTAGCGCAATGCCGTATGAAATCACTCCGGAAATACCATAATTGGCAATGAATCCCGGGTTGATCACAAAGGTGGCTGCACTGGTCATCGAGGCTGCCAAAGAAAGTCCGACAGCAATGGGCGAAAATAATACGCTGCCCAAAGCATAATCGCTCATACTCTTGGTTTTTGAAGCGCCTTTAAAAACCAGTATCAGGATACCAACCACATAAACGATGATCAGTATCCATGCTCCTGTTATTTGTGCTGACGAAACCATATTTTTTGATTGTTGATATTTAAGCTATTAGTATCTGAAAGCAGCGCTGGCAAAAGCAAGTCCGCCACCGGAACCGATGAAATATAACAAGTCGCCACGCTTGATTTCTCCCTTGAGGATAGTCTGATGCAAGGCAAAAGGGATGCAGGCTGATCCGGTGTAACCATATTTCTGCATGACTGTCGGCGCTTTGTCGCGACTTACACCAAGCTTGTCCATCGTTTCCCAGATGCTATTGATATTGATCTGGGTCATGAAATATTGGTCAACGTCCTGAGGATTTAGACCAAGTCTTTCATTCAGTGTCCTTGCCATCATCGACCACATTTCAGGATTCAGTTCTTTAGGGAATTTGGTTACAAACTTGAGCAGATGGTCTTTGTTTTCAACCATTTCTTTGTTTATTGGCTGAAAAGTTCCGCCACCATAAATGCCCATATGGCCATAATATTCGCCTTTGGTGATCAACTGACTGCCAAGAAAACCGCGGTCTTGTGTTTCTTCTGCCTTCAGGATAACAGCACCTGCTCCATCGGCAAATAGCGTAACGGTTTTTTTGTCGCTCATATTGAGGTATTTGCTCATGGCATAAGCGCCGATCACCATTACCGTTTTGTAGTTTTCATCCGATCTGATATATTTCGCGCCAAGGTCAAGTGCTGTCACAAAGCCGGCACAGGCAGTATTCAGATCGAAGGTTCCTGCATTGGTCATGCCCATCAGAAACTGCACTTTAGAAGCAGTTGAAGGAGAAACATATTCCGGGGTATCAGTTGAAATTACAAGCAGATCAATCTCTTCCGGTTTTACATTGCCACGTTCCAAGGCTTCGCGGGCTGCTTCGATACAGAGGTCTGCCGTGGATTGGTCTTCATTGCACCATCTCCGCTCATAAATATGAACATTTTCTTCGAGCCAGCTGCTCACATCTTCGCCAAGCAAGGCATCGAAATAACTGTTCGGGACAACGCGCTCAGGGGCATACATGCCTGTGGAGTGGATGATTGCGTTTATTTTTTTCATTGTGTTCTTTTTCAGATCAGTAATTCACAGAAACTTATTTCTGCAGCAATCAGATTACTACGCCTCCGTCAACACTCAGGATGGCGCCATTGATAAAGGCTGCTTCATCACCTGCAAGAAAGAGGTATGCCGCTGCAATCTCTTCGGGCTTTCCAAGTCTGCCAACGGGTGTTTTATCACGCATTCCGGCAAGGACATTTTCCGGCATTTTAGCAACCATGTCAGTTGCAATAAAACCTGGAGCTACAGCATTTACGGTAATGCCTTTTCTTCCCAGTTCTTTGGCCAGTGTTTTTGTCATCCCGATAAGTGCAGCCTTGCTTGCCACATAATTTGTCTGGCCGAAATTGCCATACAATGCAACCACTGAAGAAGTGTTGATGATGCGACCGTAATTGCGTTCAAGCATATAAGCAGAAACGACTTTTGTGCAATTGAAAACACCGGTCAGATTTACATCGATCACTTGCTGCCAGCTTTCCGGACTCATCTTTTTCAAGGTGCTATCGCGCGTAATTCCCGCATTGTTGATCAGAATATCTATCTGGCCATAGGTCTCAAATGCTTCTTTTCCAGCTGCTTCAACCTCAGTAAAATTGGCAGTATTAAGTTTTTTAAATTCAACTTTATGACCATGCTGACGAAGGTTTTCAGCGGTTTCATTTCCTTTCTCTTCATTCAAATCCCAGATCACAACGGTTGCGCCCTCTGCAGCGAAGCGCTGCACAGCAGCCTTTCCAATTCCATCTGCACCACCGGTGATGATGGCCACTTTATCCAATAAACTTTGCATATAAATAAGGTATTATGTTTCTTAATAATTTTCTGTTCTCAATCTCTATCTTTTGAGCAACATTGCAATTCCTTGTCCACCGCCAATACAAAGTGTTGCAAGACCTTTCTGAAGATCTCTTTTCTTCATTTCGTAGAGGAGGGTTATCAAAACGCGCGCGCCTGAGGCGCCGATTGGATGACCAAGTGCAATGGCTCCACCATTTACATTTACAATGTCAGGATTGAGACCGAGGTCTTTAACTACAGCGAGCGATTGTGCTGCAAAAGCTTCATTGGCTTCAATAAGTTGAATGTCGGCAATGTCCCAGCCTGCTTTGGAAAGCGCTTTTTTTGTGGCAGGAACAGGACCATAACCCATTATTTTCGGGTCGAGCGCTGCATAGGCAGATGCTTCGATTGTTGCTAAAGGTGTCAACCCTAATGAATTCGCTTTTTCTTCGCTCATTATTACCAACACGGCGGCACCATCGTTGATTCCGGATGCATTGCCGGCAGTGACAGTGCCATCCGACTTGAAAGCTGGTCTCAGTTTGGCTAATTTGTCGATGCTCAGGCCGTGTTTTGGGAATTCATCTGTGTCAACCACTATTGGGTCGCCTTTGCGTTGAGGAATGATCACATTGACGATTTCTTCAGCGAAGCGACCACTTTTTTGCGCTACTTCGGCTTTCAACTGACTTTTCAGGGCAAAGGCATCCTGCTCCTCACGGCTGAGATTCCACCGTTCGGCAATATTTTCTGCTGTAATACCCATATGATAATTGTTGAAAGCATCGGTCAGCCCGTCCAGAATCATACTGTCGACTATTGTTCCATCGCCCATGCGATAGCCATTTCTTGCTTTTGGCAAAAGGTAGGGAGCATTCGACATGCTTTCGCTGCCACCTGCCAAAACAACTTCTGCTTCGCCAAGCTGAATCAGTTGCGCTGCCATCATGACTGCACGCAAGCCGGAGCCACAAAGCTGATTGATTGTTATGGCAGGAGTCGTTTCAGGGCAACCTGCATAAATACCGATTTGTCTTGCTATGTTTTGTCCAAGACCAGCTGAAAGGATGTTGCCAACAATGACTTCATCAATCATGTCAGGCTGAATACCTGCTCTTTTTATTGCCTCTGCTGATGCAATCCGGCCGAGTTCAACAGCACTTAGCGCTGAAAGTGAACCGCCGAAATTGCCGATGGGCGTACGTGCGCCAGAAACAATTACTGCTTTTTTCATATCGTTGATTTATAATACGTTGAAAATTTTATCTTTTGATTAGCCAATTGAAGTACAAAGTAATTTTATTAGAACCCGTCTGGAAAGTAAAACAATTGCTTTTATGGGGTTGACTATCTGACTTAATTTCATAGGAAATATTTTAAAATACTGATAATTAATGTTATATTCATTGAAAACTATCTGCGACATTTATTATTCCTAACATTGTTCTACCGCAACAATATTGAAAATGTTTCGATATGAACCTTATATTCTGATGAATTATAAACTTATGAATACCAAAACAGTTTTTTTCTAGTTTTGTAGAAGGAAAGAAAAACGGGAAATGAGAACGAAAAAGTATTGGCTTGGAATCTGTTTGCTCTTTTTTGCAATGGGTACTCAAGGGCAGATTATTAAGGGATTCGTCGCTGCCGGAATCAATTTAGCGCAGGTGGATGGTGATGAAGTATACGGATACAAATTGCCTGGTTCAAATTTTGGTATCGGAGCTTTGATTCCGATCAAAAAAAACTGGGATATCTCGCTGGAGACTTCCTACTCTCAAAAAGGCGCGAACCAAAAGGCGCAATACATGGCTTTTGTGGGTAATGATACCCTCACGGGAGCTTATAAGCTCAGGTTAAACTATGCTGAAATACCTGTGATGATTCATTATACAGACAAGGAGTTTATCACTGTTGGAACAGGTTTTTCATTTGGCAGGCTTGTCGGAGCAACGGAGTTTGAACATGGAAAACAAACGATCACAAATGCTCAGAATGGAGTTTACAGTCCCAGTGATTACAGTGTGTTAATTGATTTGAAGATGAGGATTGTCAGCAGATTAAAGTTCAACTTCAGATATCAGTACTCAATGACCAAAATAAGGACAAGGGAGTTTACAACAATAGGAAACTCGCAGCCCTGGAATCGGAAACAATACAATAATTTGTTGACTTTCCGTCTTGTTTACATCTTTAACGAAGAACAAAGTGAGCGGGCAATGATAAAGGTGGCTACTCCCTGATTTTTTGTTTTTCTCGGCAATCAGGATCTTGAATTTACATAGTTTCAGAAATCTTTGGAGAACTTCTTTCTATTTCAATGCTTTAAATTCTTTTGCAGCTTCAAGGAATGAAACAGCAATTTTTCCAGATAGCTCGTCAGCGCGATCCATCCATTCTGGGTGCCATTGCACAGCCAAAAGATAATGAAATCCAGAGTCTTTGGTACCTTCAACGGCTTCAATAAGCATGTCCTGACTCATTGCTGCTGCTTTTAGCCCGGGAGCAAGATGTTCGATTCCCTGATGATGGTTGCTGGCAACAAGAAATTCGGAAGCATCTGCAAGTGAAAAAAGTAAAGTTTCCGGCATGACTATAACCTCATGATCTGACCAACCTTCTTCTCCCATACGGTGCAAATCGCCCGAACCTATATCGGAAGGTAAGTCAATCCATAAAGTTCCACCCATGGTAACATTAATGAATTGCATTCCACGACAGATGCCAAGTACAGGTAATCCAAGTTTTTTTGCAGTTTGGAAAGCAAGTGCTTCAAAAGCATCCCTTTCGAGATCGAACACACCACAGCGTGCTGTATCACCCTCTTTACCATACCGTCTGGGATAAATATCAGCACCACCTGTAAGCAAAAGGGCGTGGCTTTTGGCCAATGAATCTGGGATTGCATCTATTGCAATCAATGAAAGATCGATAGAACGAAAAGGAATTTGCTGATGTGCAAGCCATTCCCCGTATTTTTTGCCCTCTGTTTTCCTTTCCTTTGAAATAGCAATCACCAGAATATCATCTGCTTGTTTTGTTGTTATTCCGCAGGAAAAGAATAAACTAAAAATTAATAGAAGCAATAAAAACCGGTAGCTGAGCAAGAGCGTTTTCATGGTATTCATTTTTTGATTCAACGCAAAGGTATAAAACAATCCGAAAACTTGGTCTTTTGCCTGAACCAAAGAAACTGTTTTTTATAAACCAAGATAATAGTTCTCAAGCAGCTTTTTGTAATCTTCGCTGAAATTTCCGCAGCTGTTTCTTATGACAAATGTTTCTATGCTGGGTTCGACAAGGTTCCCTCTTTTGAATTCTATGATTATGCGGTTGGGCTCACGGCCTTCAACAGGCACAATATTGAGGCTGCGAACAATTGAAAAACCAGCAGAAAGTGCATTTTCAGTATATCTCAGACTTTCGGTTGTAGGAAGCACCACTGTCAGTATTCCATCAGTATCAAGTAAAATCTCAGTAGCTTTTATGTGATCAGCAAAAGGAAGGGTATCAGTAAAACGCGCCAGATTGCGTCTTTGAACCTGTGCTTTAATGCCATGTGTAAAAAACGGAGGGTTACTGACAATTAGATCAAAGCGTTGCACTGTGTTTTTCATGAAATCAAGGATGTCGGCATGTATAGCTTCAAGCCGGTTTCTCCACTGCGATACCTTGAAATTGAGTGAAGCCTCAGCAACTGATGGGCCATCAATATCGACACCCACAATCGTTGCTTTTTTGTTGCGCTGAGCGATCATCAAGGGGATTATACCAGAACCGGTTCCGATATCAAGAATGCGTGTTGCATGTTCTACATTTACCCAAGCTCCTAATAAAATAGCATCTGTCCCCACCTTCATCGTCGATTGGTGATGCATGAGGCTGAAATGCCTGAAATGAAATGGCCTGTGGTGGCTCATTAGATTTATTAACCGTTCAAATAAAGTGCTATAAGTCCGTCAGGAGCTTTGATATGAATAGTTTTGCTGCGACGGTCTACTTTTAAAATCACGTCATCATGAATGGGAATAAGCACCTCTTTATTTTGATTGTAAATCTGAAAAACAGCTTGATTGGGATATTCCAGTACAGTTTCGATATTTCCTATCAAGCCGAAACTTTCGTCAATTACTTTATAGCCAGGGACTTCATGAAAATAAAAACGGTTTCCGCTTAATTTGGGAAGCAGTTCGAGGGGAAGGAATATTTCATTGCCAGCAAGCTCGAGGGCCTTTTCGATTGTGTCAACATCCTGAAGTTTTACATAAGCCTTATTGCTGTTTATATTCAGACTTTGAATAAAGTAGGGGATAAGCTTTTTGTTTATTTCGATGAACATCATTGTCAGCTGCTTGTATACTTCAGGCTGATCGGCATCAATACGAATACTGATACCACCAACGATACCATGGGTTTTTATTACTTTTCCAAAGTAGAAACTATCTTCCCTTTTCATAGCTTATGTTTATCGTGATTTAGTATCGACATCATTAAAATAACAAAAGCCGGCATTTTTGCCGGCTTTTGTTTGATATTCATTCGTTTAAGCTTCTTCTGCCGGTGCTTCTTCAGCTTGCTCTTCGGCTAGTGCTTCAGCTTGTTCGAGTTTTAATTCGGCCATGCGTTTTTTAGCAACTTCGGCTTCTTTTTCAGCTTTAACTTTCGCTTCGGCTTCAAGTGCTTTCTTACGTTCGATTCTTTCCTGATCGGTTAAACCGCGTTTTTTCGCTTCAATCTTGGCTTCTTTTTCTGTTAGCCATGTTTGGAACTTGGCTTCGGCTTCTTCAATTGTGTGGGCTCCTTTGTCGACACCTTTCATAAGATGCGCTTTGTAAAGTACTCCTTTGTAAGAGAGGATAGCACGGACAGTTTCTGTTGGCTGTGCTCCGTTGCGCAGCCAGGTAGCGGCTTTATCAAGATCAAGATTGATCTCAGCCGGATTTGTAATTGGATTGTAGGTGCCAATCTTCTCAATAAATCTTCCATCCCGAGGTGCACGACCATCCGCAATTACAATGTGGTAAAAAGGCTTTCCTTTTTTACCATGACGCTGTAATCTGATTTTTGTTGGCATAATAGCTTAATTTTTAAAAATAATTTGTTAAAGAATTTGGTCTGCAAAAGTCGGAATTATTTTTGGACTGACAAACCATAAGCTAAAATAATTTTGTAAAATATTAAATAAGAGTTTGTTTGAGCGTCAATACATGGTTTTCAGCTAAGTCGTTTTATCATTTTTTCAAAATGAATTATGCTTAAACTATTTTGCTCATGAATGATTTAAGTAATTAATAATCAGTGCATATATATATGAAATATTTCAGTTTTAAATTTCTGTAGGAAAATCCACCGGCAGTCCTGCTTTAGTGCAGTAATCAGCTAAAATTTTTTGACTTTGCTGAAACTCTGCTTTGGTTCTGTTGCGATGCATCTCCCAAATATCTTTCACTTTATGCCGTAGCTCATGATCACCTTTAATATATTGATAGGCATCTGCAGCATTTTTATATTGTTGAACCAATTTTGAGAGTTCGGCATCCTTTGTTCCAATGAGGGCTATAAGTGCGCTCAGGTTAGCTTCTTTTTCGGGCCTCAGGCCTGAATGCAACGCAATAGAAAAGATCATTTCATTCACATCCATAATTTTGGTTTTTGTTTGCAAAAGTAAAAAATATTCATGGTTTTAATGACGATGATTTTGTTTCTTTTGCGTTGAATATCAATTGATAAGATAAGGAGTGCGATTTTTTATTTTTATTCATTCTAATTTAATATAATTTTGTAATTTTACCCTTTCATTGGAGTGCATGCACTTCATAGTAGAGTGAAAGTAAGAAAACGGTTCAATAACATAATGGGTTTTCAGAGCGGAAATCCGCTGTTAAAACCAGCAGATTATCAGCCTTAATCAGGTAATACATATGAAAGACAGTAAGAAGGATACTTTTGAGACTGTAAAAAAAATATTTACAGATTTTCTCGAGCAGAGAGGACACCGTAAGACACCTGAGCGTTATACAATTCTCAAAGAAATTTATGCGACCGAAGGACATTTTGATATTGAAACACTCTATATCAGAATGAAAAATAACAAATACAGGGTTAGCAGGGCTACTTTGTACAATACAATTGAGTTGTTACTTGATTGTTCTTTAGTAACGAAGCATCAGTTTGGAAACAACTGTGCCCAATTTGAGCGCTCATTTAAATTTAAGCAGCACGATCATTTTGTCAGTATTGAAAATGGCGCTGTGCTTGAGTTCTGTGATCCACGGATACAGGAAATACAGAAGTCCGTTGAGGAGCTTCTTGGGGTTGAGGTAACGCATCATTCACTCACATTTTTCGGAAAGCTTAAAACAGCTCCAGCGGAATCTGTAATGCCTGAAGTGCTTAGGTAATTTTTTTCCACATCAATTTTCTGTTTCACGCAGTCTGACGCAACTTTTGACTTAACTTTGCTCCGTCATTAACATGTGCAATTAATCATTGTTGTTATATAGGTTTCATAGATAACATCCTTATTAAGCATGTGTTATCAAGTATCAATTACACAATTACGCTATGAATGTTGATGTGCTTTTAGGCCTCCAGTGGGGCGATGAAGGAAAAGGAAAAGTTGTTGATGTGCTTACCCCAAAATATGAGGTTGTAGCAAGATTTCAAGGTGGGCCCAATGCAGGTCATACCATTGAGTTTGATGGAAAGAAATTCGTACTCCATACCATACCTTCTGGTATTTTCAATAAGGATACAGTCAATTTGATCGGTAACGGCGTTATAATTGACCCGGCCATCCTACAGCGGGAAATCAAAAAATTGAATGAGAGTGACATCGATGTTAGCAGGAATTTGTTTGTCAGCCGGAAGGCACACTTAATTCTTCCTTCACACCGATTGCTTGATGCAGCCTCTGAAAATGCAAAGGGCAAAGGAAAAATCGGCTCCACTTTAAAAGGTATCGGACCAACATATACTGACAAGGTTAGTCGCGAAGGACTTAGAGTAGGTGACATCTGTGCTTCAGATTTTATCAATCGCTTTCATTCATTAAAAGAGAAACACCTTCAACTGGTTAAATTATTTGGTTTTGATTACAAGAAGCACCTCATTGATGGATTAGAGTATGATGCATATGAGCAGCAATGGATGGAATCGTTGAAGCAGCTGAATGCTTTACAACATGTTGACAGCGAGTATTATATCAACAGAATGTTAAGGCAGGGCAAAAAGATACTTGCAGAAGGTGCTCAGGGAACACTTCTTGATATTGACTTTGGCAGTTATCCATTTGTGACTTCTTCCAACACAACAATCGCCGGAGTATGTTCAGGTCTTGGGCTTGCACCCAATAAAATCGGAAAGGTTTTCGGGATTTTCAAAGCGTATTGCACACGTGTTGGCAGTGGTCCTTTTCCAACTGAACTGATGGACGAAACCGGCGAAAGGATGCGTCAGAAAGGCCGTGAATTTGGTTCAACAACAGGGCGTGCAAGGCGCTGTGGCTGGCTGGATTTACCCGCTCTGGAATATGCAATCATGTTGAATGGCGTTACTGAACTAATCATGATGAAAGCTGACGTATTGGATGAGCTATCAGAAATCAAAGTGGCAACAGCCTACAAGATGGATGGAAATATTATCGATTATGTTCCTTTTGAAGCTTGCACGAAAGTTCAAGACCCTGTATATGACGTTCTTCCAGGATGGAATCAGCCAATGCCTGAGCCAAATTCAGGCCAGCCAATTCCAGAAGCTTTCGAAAAATATATCCGTTATATAGAACAAAAAGTTAATGTGCCTATAAGTATGGTATCTACTGGTCCGGATCGCACACAGACCTGGTTCAGATAATCCTGAAAAATGTTTGGTTAAGTTTTATAACAGACAGTAGTTTATTGTTGTTATAAACTTAGTTCTCACAAATTCTTCTTGTTTTAATAATCCTTTTCTATCCACTGTTTCAATGTATTTATTGCATTATCACGTGTGGCATCATCAAAATTTCCAAGACGTGTTATGTGTGAGCCACTGGGGAGCACTAATTTCATTGCATTTGTTTTGGTACCGTGCTGAACCGCCGTTGACGACCATGCGTCGTAGCCTCCATACACATAGATAAAATTATTACCCTTTTTACGCAGCCAACGGTCTGTTCTTTTGCTCAGACGCCTGCAATATTTAACTTTCATGCCATCAGGAAGAGTATGGTTGAAAGTTGGTTTTTCAATATGCTTCAACAATCCCTGAAATGGTTTGGTTTCGTATGAATAGAAACCCATTTCTGTGAGTGCCTGATAAAAGAAAGGCTGAAAGTCCAGAATACTTTGGTCAGCAAAGAAATCGTAGCCAGCAGCGGCAACAAATGCATTGAACACATCATTTTTATCACTACCTGCTTCAGGAAGTCCTTCACAGCCAATTGGATACCATTGCCAATAGGCAAATCCAAATTCCAGTACATTGTATTCAAACGCTTTCTCAATACCACCAACCATGTTGAAACTCAGCTTGCGTTTTGCAGATGAATCAGCAAACATGGGCTCAAAAATATCCCGTCTTTTGAGTAAGTCCTTTTGCAGATCAAGCAGTCTCATGCGACAATCAGCAGTGCCCACTGTATCAAGGAAATGATACACCCTTTTGTCTGCAACAGAAAAGTTGAGTGGCGCAACATAAGGTACGGATGCAACAACATCATCAGGATATAAAAATCTGTAATAAATCGTTGTTTGCCCACCTTTGCTGATGCCTGTACTTATCCATGGACCTGTATAAATCTGTTTAAGGATTTGGTTTATTCTATGAAGGTCGGCAGTGGCATTGGCAAGAGTGAGTTGCTTCCAGTCTTTTGGCACAGGCACGCTCTTGCCAAAAAAACGGTGCTCAACAACAACAAGGTTAGCATCCAGTGCTTCGGATAGTTCTTCATCATAATCTGCCCAAAGTGCATAGCCTGCAGCGTAGCCTTCGGTTACAAAAACTGTTGGTTTATCAAAACCGCGATGCCTGATAATTACTCTTTGAGTGAAGGTTCCCAGCTCAGGCTTTTTATGGTTCAGCGGTTGTGCAATAAAAATTTCGTAGGCATTTTCATAGCGCCTTATGTTAATCTGAAATTCACGGACACTGTCGAAGCCAATTTCAATTAGGTTTTCTTTAACAGCTTGTGCCTGAATGGAAAAGCTTTGAGTAAATTGGATTCCTAAAATGAACAGAAGCAGTTTGATGATTTTCATAGGTATAAGCGTTTTAAATAATGCTGCAAGTTAAGCAAACACAAATGATTGCAGCTAAATTGCTTTTATTTTTCAAAAAAAAACCGCCCTCGTTAAAGGGCGGTTAAACAATCTGAACTTATAAACACTTATTTTTTAATTATCAATCTGGATGTTGATACATTCTCATTGGTATTTAACCGGATCATATAAACACCAGAAGAAATGTCACTGGCATTCCAGTTGAACTGATGCTGTCCGGCAGGCATTGTTCCATTGTAAAGCTCTCTTACCAAGCGGCCGTTTAAGTCAAGCAAGCTGATAGTAACTTTGCTGTCTTTTCCTGTAAAATAGCTGATGTTAACAGCTTCATTTGCAGGGTTAGGAGTTATATTGATGAAAGTTGATGAAAATTCTCCAACACCTACATGCATACCTGTTTCAAAATTAATTGAAGAGGCGGATGTAACAACGCCATTGGCATTTTGAACATCTGCAATACCCAAAGTATAGTTTGTATAGGAGTTAAGTAATCCAACGGGTGAAACTGTGATAACAGTTTTTTCATCATTGATTGTTGCTGTGAATGGAAAAGCATCACCACCAACTTGATGAAGTGTAATCAAATCAGCTACATTGTCGTTGGTAATATCACCTCCTCCGATTAAAAATACAGGCATATCAAAATGAATATTCAGATCAGCTTCTGTTGTGATACCTGTTGCACCGTTGATTGGGTCAAATGTTACTGTGGCAGCAACACTTCCGGCTTCTTGTGTATAAGCTGCCTGGAATACGTATTTATTGGAATTGTCCTGAACAAAAATTACAGCAACCAGATCGTCCATTTGCTCCATATGTGTTGTTGACATATCATGTGTAAAACTTAAAGAAGTTGTAACACCGGATTCCATATTCATTGTTGTACCACTGGCATCAGGCATCATTTTCATCATTACATGTTTGAAAGAAGTTTCACCATTGTTACCAACGTTACCAGTAGTCAAACGTTCAAGAATTACAACATGTAATGTTGCATTGGTTAAGGAAACATAAGGAGTAATATTTGCATTTACTGTAAAGTTTGTGCCCTCAACCAAATGTGTACCTGTGATCATAACAAAGGCAGGGTCAGCCATACCGGCATTGTAGGCATTGTTAACTGCTGCAGCTGAAGTAGCAACACCTTTTCCTTCAGTAAACAACTGAGGAACAGCACTTACACCATAATAAACTCTGCGTACGCCACCTTCGGCAGTATAATATGGATCGCCTGGTGCAGGCCAGCTCATCTGATATTTAATCAAAGCAATGTTTTCTCCATTTTGATTTACAAAAGGATTAAAAACGCTGTTATTAAAACTTGCGCAAGGAGCGCATGTTGAACTAGTGAACTCTTCAAAAAGCGGTCTGCGCTGCAAAGTTTGTGTAGGTACTCCAACATTCTTGGTAATCATATCATTTGATGGGTTATCATCAACCGCAACACCATTCACATTTGAAACCCATACCTTGAGTGAATAAAGACCCGGATTAAGATTGAGAGGTTGAACGCAAGTATAATCAAATGTGTTACCCGTTGTAATGTTTAGTCCACCAAAGGAAGTTGTAATAGCCTCTCCATCGTTAATGCTGTAATTTACATCAAAGGAGGTTAAAGTAGTAATACCTTCATTTGCAATTTTACCAGATACATTTCTTTCACCTAAGAAGTAAGAGGGAACATCCAGGCTTTGTAATCCAGCATCGAGGTTTTCACGTTTAAAGAGTTTGACATCATCTATATAAAGGTAGTCTATGTTATAGAGGTTACCTTGCAGGAAAAAGCAAAACTGAAATCCTGCCTGACCTATATTAGTGAAATCAACTACCTGTGTTTTTGGCCCTTGATTACCTGTAGGCAAAACAGACCATGCTATTTCCCAGGTTCCTGTTGTTCCAAATCGTTTGGCAACTCCAAATGTTACCCCATTGGCATACCAGTCATAGAAGTACTTAAAAGTTAAGGTTACATCAGTTATACTACTCAAATCAAAAGCCGGAGAGACAAATCTTGTAGTTGTTGTCTGTGCAATGTATGTAAATCTGGCTTCTGGAGCAGCTCCCCCAGCATTTGCTGTTGCACTTCTGGCCCATTGACCGGGCAACCCATCAAATGACCAACCGGCTGGAGGCCACGCAGTGCCGGAAAAATTTTCGTTCACAAAAGTTTGTCCGAATGAAAGCTGTGCAACGAAAATTGCAATTAGAAAAGTAAAAAATTTTCTCATAGAATTAGTTTTTAATTGATTACTAAGATTTGGTTTATTAAGCAGATTGTAAAATATTTGGTTTATTATCGTTATAACCTGAAAGGTTGTTATATTTTCTTTGCAAAGAAACTCTGGCTCTGGTAAGTTGAGATTTTGAAGTATTCACTGTTATATTCAACATTTCACCTATTTCTTTGTGTGAGTAGCCCTCAATGGTGTTAAGACTGAATACCTTTTTATAGCCATTGGGTAGTTCATTTACCATTTTAAGGAGCTCTTCCTGAAATAAACCGGTTGTAACTACCATTTCTGGGATTTCAAAATCAGGTAAATTTTTAAGCTCGGTTTCGTTATAAATTATTTTTTTCCTTTTGTAGAAGTTGAGTGCTGAAGTAACCATAATGCGACGCATCCAGCCTTCAAATGAGCCATTGTTGCGGAAATCCGGCAAATATCTGAATGCTTTTATAAAACCTTCCTGAAGAATGTCCTCTGCATCCCATTCATTTTTAGAATATCTTTTGCAAAGTGGCAAAAGCTTTGGTGCGAACTTCTCGTAAAGCCGAAACTGAGCCTGTCTGCTACTTGACAGACATTCAGTTATGAGTTTATTTAGCTCCAGTTCAGTCATCAGAAGAATTAAGTTATTTGCTAAAAAAAATGAAATAAATGAGTGTCACAAAAAGAATAAAATACAGGAAAATGACTCCTGTTTTTTGAATTCTGTGCATAATTTCTTTTTTCATCTTCTGATTTTCGGCGAAGTTAAGAGGTTGCAAGATACGAAAACTCTTTCACGCTACGACAAAGACTATACAAGTCAATAAAAATGATACTAAATAGATACTTTTACTTCTACAAAATCATAATTAAAGTATTGATATGCAGTTAAATAAAATTTTTGTTAGTTCTACAACAGTTAGGGGGGAGAAGAGAAAACTTTATTCTACAATTCTCGCAAAAACTCAGAGAGTGAATGATGTGATGGGATGTTAAATTTCTTGCGTAATCTATACCTTCCCATTTCAACTGCTCTAATTGAAATGTTGTTTAGTGAAGCAATTTCTTTGGAAGATAAATTTAACCTGAGCATGGCGCAAAGGTGTTCTTCATTTTTTGTGAGATTGGAAAAGTTCTGTTTTAATTTTTGGAAAAAACTTGCATTAACGGTGTCAATATTTTTTTGAAATTCTTCCAGGTCTTTTTGTAAGTTTATGTTTTGTTGAACATTTAGAGTCAACTCTTTAATTCTCTCTTCACGAAGTGCTAAAGGAGCGTTGCGCAAATTTTTAAGTTCTGACTTTAATTCATGAAGGAATTTATTTTTTTCAACGAGATGAATAGCGAAATTGGTGAGTTCGTTATTTTTATTTCTTAACTCATGTTCCATTAGTTGATGCTTTGCTTTACTCAGAGCAGCTTCTTGTTCAAGGATTAGTCTGTTTTTTTTGTGTTTGGACTGCAG
Source organism: Bacteroidales bacterium (assembly GCA_030683155.1). Classification (GTDB taxonomy): domain Bacteria; phylum Bacteroidota; class Bacteroidia; order Bacteroidales; family F082; genus JALNZU01. The sequence continues at coordinate 41,252 of JAUXMV010000093.1, read as the reverse complement.
TTTAGAGTAGACTAAAACGGTAAAAATAATCAGCAACAGCAATGAGAGCAATAAAAGTAATTGTCTGAAATGAAAAATCTTTTGTTCGCGCTGAAGCAACGCAATTTCATTGTCTTTAAGTTCAAGCTCTTTTTCTTTCAGATCGAGGGAAAATCTTGTATGAAGCTCATCAAGCTGATCAGCTTTGGTTTTAACGAAGAGTGAGTCTTTAATTTGAGTAAACAGCCTGTAATTATCTAAGGCCTTTTTCAAGTTTCCCTTTCCTTCGTGAGCAATACTTAAGCCAAGGCCGGCATCCCGCTGTCCTTCAAGCAAGTGATTCTCTTTGGAAAGATTCATTACCTGCTGAAAGACCAAAAGAGATGAATCGTATTGATTGTATTTGTTGAAATGATTCCCTAACTCTGTCAAAACCCTGATCAAAGCAATTGTATCTTTATTTTGGGTATTTAGCGATATACTTTGCATGAAAAAATTTCTCGCTTTTTGTGTATCTGCTTTGGCTGAATAGATCAATCCGGTGTTTAAATAATTAATAGCAAGATGTTTGAGATGCCTGTGTTTTTCGTTTAGTTTTATAGCTTGATTGTAATAGTCTTGTGCCTGAACAAAATTTCCTTTCAACCTGTGAATTTCACCTATATTATTGAGAGAAGCTGCAATGTCTATCTCATCACCAAGTTCTTCCCGTATTTTCAATGCATCACGGAAATATGTAAACGCCCTGTCGTAATCCTTCTGGTAATAATAAATGCCACCTATGGAATTGATTGAACTGGCAATTTCTTTAAGTGCCTTGATCTTCTCAGCGTGCTGAAGTGCAATCTTAAAATATGCCATACCTTGTTCATAATCATATTGATTGGTGATATAAATATGACCTAATTTATTGTATAAAATCGCAAGTTGTAAATTATCATCGATGGTTTTGTAATGTTTTATACTGATCAGGTAATAGTTAATCGATGGTTGATAGTTATGCTTGTCCTCGAATATCTCACCCATGATTTTATTGGTAAGTGCACAAGACTCAACAGATTGTAATTTATTACCCAGAGACAAAGCTTGTCTGCTGTAATAAAGCGCTCTGTCAGGATCTGATTCCTTAAAGTGAATGGCCAGTTTGTTGTAGTATGAAACTTTTTCTACACTTTCATCGATGTTTGATAGCAATGTTATTAAACTATCAGCAAAGTAATGAGGGTTTTGTCCTGCTGCGTATTTATAGTTGTCAGCAAGAACTGTAACGAAAAATAAAAGGCATATTTTAAAGATTCTATTCATAGGGATCAGTCACCGGAATCACATAAAACTCTCCGGTACGGGGATCTTTATAAAATTTATTGTAACCATTAATGCTTTCAAGATTGGCGTCAACCTGCCCTTTGATGTAAACTGTGTTTTCGACTTCTACCACACCTTTGATTTCCATTACTTCAACCGCTTGAATCTTTTGTGGATTCATCTGAGGCAACAATCCGGCATTTTGAAGTACGATGACCCAAATACCTATCGCTATAAAAATGAGAATAGACCTGAAAAAACTATAGTGCTGTTCCATGTGTTGTGCTGTTGCTTAAAGGTTATTTTGCTTCAAAGTTAGTTAAAAATACAAATTAAAATATTTATAAAAAAATCAGAACCATCCTGCGCCAAAACTCCTAAATGGCCAGGGTATAGAGATCATGATGAGAATGAAGCTTATGAGGTAATAAGTGAACATTTTTTTTGCTCCGGCTTGGGTATTGAGTAAATTTTTCGCTTTAGAAAAACCGATTGTCAGCAAAATTACTGCTATCAGCATGAGACTTATGTGTTCTACCAGATAAAACCTTGAAACAGTAACTTTCATTGAACTGGCTGCAAACATCACTTTGGGGCTGATAAAATAAAGAACCAAACCCAATATTAATTGTATGTGTGTTAAGATAAGTGTCATTTTTGCTGTTAAAACAAGCTTTTTACTAAACTTGCCCTGGTAAGCAGCGCGAAATAGCATTACGAGTGCACTCACGAAAAGGATCAATAAAATCCAACGTAATCCAGAATGGCTTTTGAGTAAAGGAATATACATAAAGTACTTATTTATTGTTGTTAGGATTAAAATAAAGTGCCAAAAATAATCAAATTTAGCTAAGAGAAATTATAATTCAAGAAATCTTACTGCTGCCAGCTTGAACGCTACTGCCACTTGCATTTCTGGTTTTAGTGTCATCCTGTTTAATGATTCATCAGATATATGTGCAAAAATCCGAATACCGATATCAATCTCAACTTCATTGCCAACAGGCCTTTTCGTGTAAGTAACAATTTTTCCGGTAAAATTGTTCTGGGCACTGCTTTGATGTATTTCTGTGGATAGAATAATTTGATCTTCATTAATTAGAATAAAACCATCTGAGGACAATGAATCAGAATAAAGTTTAATAGCCAATCCATTGATGGATGCTATTTTATTGCTTTGACCCGGAAGATTTTCCAGCCGAACCTTAAAGTAATTTCTTATGCCCGAAAGTTCGGCTACAAATGCCGATGCAGGATTTCGGAACACAACTTCTGGTTTTCCCGTTTGAATTATTGTGCCATTTTGAATAATTCCAACATGACTCGAAAGCCTGAGCGCTTCCTCATAGTCATGGGTCACATGAAGCATGGTCAAGCCTTCTTTGTTCAGCGAAAGAAGATAGCGTCGAATCTGGGTTCTGAGTTGCACGTCGAGCGAGGAAAGTGGCTCATCCAGCATAATCAATGAAGGCTTCATAGCAAGTGCGCGGGCAAGTGAAACGCGTTGTGCCTCTCCTCCTGAAAGGCTTGCCGGACGACGCTTGAGCAGCGGTTCAATGCTGAATTGCTCAGCAAGTTCAAAAGTGATTTTTCTTATTTCTCTTTCAGAAACTTTTGTTGCTTTCATCGGAAAAGCAATGTTTTGGGCAACCGAAAGATGTTGAAACAAGGCCGGACGCTGAAATACCATAGCTATGCCTCGTTTGTGAGGAGGTAGTTGCAAAAGATTGTTTCCATTCAAACTTATTTCTCCAAAAGATGCTTTCTGAAAACCAGCAATAAGCTCAAGTAAAAGTGATTTGCCTGAGCCGCTTGGCCCCAGCAAAACATAGTGAGAACCTTGGTCTATCTTTAAATCTACAGGTCCAAAACTGAATCCGGGAAAGCTTTTCTGCAGGTTTTTAATTTCTAACATCTTCACTAGGTTTAGTAATGAGACGCAGACCTATAAAAACTACCAGACTTATCAGAATAAACAAAGCAGAAATCCCTTGCGCATTTTTTAAACCAAACGCATTAAACCGATCAAAAATCAGTACTGGTGTTGTGAAAGGATTGTAGGCTATTATAATCACAGCACCGAATTCGCTCATTCCACGGGCAAACATCATGATGAGTCCGTTTAAAACACCTTTCCAGGCCAAAGGCAAACTAATCCTGAAAAAGACTTTTATCGGACTTGCACCCAGGTTGAGTGCGGCATGTTCTGTACGCAACGGCACGCCTGAAAAGGCATTGTATGATGCATTGAAAAGATACGGTACACTTACAAATGCCATTGCAACTGCAATACCGGCGGGTCGATCAATAAAATCTATACCCAGATTGGATGCAAATTGTCCGAAAGCACTTTCGCGGTTGATAACACCCAGGAGAGCAATTCCAGCGGCTGAATGTGGAATCATCATTGGCAGATCTATCAGTCCGGAAACTAAATGCTTGAGCCTGAATTTGCTGCGAGCCATGAGCCAGGCAAATGGCACTGCCAGCAGAGCACTGAAAAAAGTGGCTACAGCGGCCATTGTTAGTGAAAGGCCGATACTTTTACTTACGACAGGATCAGAAGCTGTTTCAAACAGTTTTGCCGGCGAAGCTGCCAGCATAAGATTGAGAAGTGGCGCAACCAGAAAAAGCAAAAACAACCCTCCTAAAAAGGCGAAAAACAAATTTAGACTGTTGTTTTTGAATAACATTTTTTTGGTCCAATCTTTTTGAAATTGATTCTACCGGCAAAAATATAGATTTCCAGCCATTCCTGAGATTTTGATTTCACTGCAAAAAAAAAACAGGCATTGAAGCCTGTTTTTGAAACTTTTAAATGCCTGATTTCTTTTTTATGTTTTTGGGAATAGCATCTTTATGAACAAGGATGCTCACCGTTTTGTATTGCATATATGGTGTAGAGGCATAAAAATAACCTTTATAAATGTGGTCTGTTGTTCCCCAGGAATTTTTGATTTTGTAATATTGATTGCCGTTTTGGTCTTTTGCAATTCCGACAATAAGCATCAGATGGTCATCATTGGTTTCAAGATTGTCAAAAGCCGTTTGACGGACTTCAGCGGTTATTTTTTTCTCCTGAACAATTTCATCAAAACTATAGATGGCTTTTTGCCTGTCAGCTTCAGTCATTGCTTCCCATTCTGCTTTTTCTTTTCCGGGATAGCTATCCGGTTTTTCTTCCGGAACGATTGCAACGCCATTTTTCCAGCCAAATCCTTTTTCACTTACATCAGCATCCCAGCCAACGGTATATCCGTTATTTAACGCAAAATCAATCGTTTCTATCAATTCATCCAGCGGAAGATTGAGGGCTTCACTCCACATCCAGTTGTCAGGAATTTCCATGATGAAAGGCTTATAATACGGCTGATGTGTAAAAGATGTCAGCTCAATATAGTCTTCGGGTACAAACTTCGTGGTTGCGGCAAAAGATTTTGGGGTGTATTTTTTTTGTTCAAAAACAAATTCTGAGGGGTATTCTCCGAGATATGTATCAAGCAATGCGTTGAAGCCATCATGCCAGACAGGCGTAAGTTTTTTGTTCTTTTTCTTAAGAATTGCATCAGAATAGGACTTCAGTACTTCATCCATTTCTCCATGAATATGGGTTTCTTCACCAATTACCAATCCGGTGTAGGCAGATTCGGGGACAATGCCAAAATCAGCGGCAACCATCAAAACATCACTAAAACCGCCACCTGGCCCCAGATTCAGGCTGCCATGAAGTCGTACATATTTTTTTGCTTTTACACTATAAACATTGCGTACTGCAAACATTTCAGAAAGGTCGAGCGTTTCACCTTTCAGGCGCAATATTTCTGCTTCCATAAATGCTTTTCCTGCAAAACTCCAGCAAGTTCCTGATCGGGATTGGCTCTTAACTTGTGTGTGAGGCACTTCTTTCATCAAAGTGAAATCATAGCCTTTTTTCTCTTTTTTTTCTGTTTCCTGTGCATTCACTGAGAAACTGAAAAATAAAATGCATGCGCTGCAAAGCGTAAAAAACCGTAAGATTCTATTCATAAATCATGAATTAGTGTTGAAAAACTAAATATTTAGCAGTCTCAAAAATAGCGAATATTTGTTTTACAGTTACATTCAATCAGTTTTCGGACAACTTGCTAAAGTGATGGGAAATTTCTCTCCAATGCGAAATCATTTTTATTTTAGTTCAATGGTACTTAAAATCTATAATCATTTTCAAATGAGGAACTTATTAATTAGAAAATCTCTTTCAGCAAATAATTCGTGCGCTTTTTCAAGTGATATTTCAAGAAATTTAATCTTATCTCCAGGCTTAAGTTGTGCGATGCGGTCAAGGTCTGCACTGATGACATTGGCGATTCTCAAATAGCCACCCGTAGTTTGTCTGTCAGCCATTAAAATTATTGGTAAACCGCTGCCGGGCAACTGAATTGTTCCTGGAGAAATTCCGGCAGAAATGATGTCGTGATTATCGTTAATGCTTTTTATTGGCAACCCATCCAGCCGCAGCCCCATACGGTCGCTTTGGTCAGTAACCCGATATTCCGTTGTTAAGAAATTTCTGAGCCCGGTAAAATCAAGGCTTTTGGCTTCAGGACCTGCAATAACCCTGAATGTCATATCTGTTGAATAATCTGGAATTAATGCTTTTGGCACTTTTTTCAGTTGAACTTTCGTTGAGATTTCGCCCAAAGTAATTATATCGCCGGCAACCAAAGCTCTTCCATCCATTCCGCCGGTTTTTGCCCGAAGATAGGTTGAACGACTGCCCATAACTACAGGAACTTCAATGCCACCGGCAAAAGCAATATATGTTCTGCAACCATTGCGAAGTCCTGAAAACTTTAAAACATCTCCTTTCTTCACAAAAATTGTTTCGTACATATTAACTGGTTTTTCATTCAGGCTTGCTCCGAAATCAGCCCCACAGATTGCGATTGCACCATCTGATGAAAAGGCTATTTCGGAGCCTGTTAAGGTTGCTTCAATGGCTGCTGCACATTTTGGGTTACCTGCAAGCAAATTGGCCAGATGAAGCGAATAAACATCCATTGCACCTGACACAGGCATGCCAAAGCGCTGAAAACCTGTCCTTCCACAATCCTGAACAGTGCTGAGAAAACCGGCCGATCTGATGATGATTTTTGACATTTTCAACCGGATTATGCTTTGTTGGTTTGGGTTTCGTGTGTTATCTGAATCTGATAGGTTCCGTCTGAAACTTCTTTCAAAATTGAATTATAAGTTTCTTTTGTGATGGAAACAAACTGCAGTTTATCACCTGGCTCAACCAGAAATACCGGTTTCCTTGAAGGATCGAAAAGCTTTACGGGAGTTTGACCGATCAATTGCCATCCGCCCGGACTTTCGATTGGATAGATACCTGTTTGCTGCTCTGCTATTCCGACAGCTCCTGCCGGTATTTTTAGTCTTGGATTGTGTTTTCTTGGAGTTGCCAGCCGCTGATCCATCCCTCCCAGATAACAAAAACCTGGGGTAAATCCCAGCATATAAACATGATAGCTTGCTGAGGAGTGAATTCTTACAACTTCATCCGGAGACAAATTGTTGTAGTTTGCTACTTCGTTCAAGTCAGGGCCAAAATCGTCACCATAATGCACAGGAATAACAATTGTTGATGATGGGGCTAGTGAAAGCAGTTCCAAATTGTTACTTAAAAACTTTATTTTGGTCAGCAGGCTGTGAAAACTAATTTTCAGCGGGTCATAACAAATCATCAATTCATTGTAGGAGGGGATAAAATCTATAACGCCTGGAATATTTTCCTTTTCAATCTTTGTCAGCAATGCCCTGATTTTATGATTGATTTCAAGTGAAATCTCATTACCCACTTTGATGATCAGTGCCGAATCGCCAGATGGAAAATATTGCAGCATTGCTTTATTTTTTAACAAATGATTTCATTTCAATTCCTTCGGCTTTAAGAACAAAATGCAGTTTTTTTACAAATTCTGCTGAAGAGCTATTATCGCCGTGTATGCAAATTGTATCTGCCTCTAATTGAACTATTTCTCCTGTTATAGTTTTAACACCCTTATTATGAATCATATATAAAACACGTTCTATCATTTGTTCTGTATCATTAATCACAGCTCCTGCCTGATTTCTTGATACAAGTGTGCCGTCATTGTTATAGGCTCTGTCGGCAAAAACCTCTGATGCGAACGATAATCCTATATGTTTTGCAGCCTTCACCATTTCTGAATTCGACAGGCAAAACAGGATTAATTTGTCATCTATTGCTTTAATTGTTCTTGCTATTACAAGCGACATTTCGAAATCTCCGGCTGCAGAATTGTACATGGCGCCATGCGGTTTTACATGGGTTAGTTTGCCTCCCAAAGCTTCAGTCATACCTTTCACTGCACCTACCTGATACAAAACTGTTGCCCTCAATTCTTCAAGGCTGAGGTGCATTTTATTCCGGCCAAACCCTTCTTTATCAGCATATCCGGGATGTGCTCCAATGCTTACACCATGCTTAATGGCCAGTTTGATTGTTTTTTCAATGGTAAGCGGATCGCCGCCATGAAAGCCACAAGCGATATTGGCCGAACTTATGAAAGGCATTATGGCTTCATCGTTGCCAATGATTTTTGAGCCATAACTTTCACCCATATCGCAATTAAGGTCGATTATCATTTTTTTAGAATTAGATTAAACCAAAAACATGGAGCAGACTTCGGATGCCTAAACTAAAGGCAATCAAAACAACAGCAAAACCTATGAAATTAGTTAAACGGTTATTGGTGTTTTCTCCCATCACTTGCTGACTGTTCATCACCCAAAGCAAATAAATTGCAATTACGGGCAACAAAATTCCATTGGCTGCTTGTGCAAAAAGTATGGCTTCTATTGGTCTGAAACCGAAAAGTGAAAAGGCAATGCCAATACCAATTATACCCAACCAAATCATTCTGAAATGTTTTGACTTTAAATCTTTCTTCCATCCAAGAACGCCTGCTGTGGCGTAGGCGGCAGCGAGCGGCGCTGTGATAGCGGATGATATTCCTGCAGCAAACAAACCGATTCCAATGAAATATTTTGCATAGCTCCCCAGCAAAGGTTCCAGTTGCACAGCAAGGTCTGCACCGCTTGAAATAGAGCCGTTTACGCCGAAAAATGCAGCAGCAGAAGTGATTACTATTGCCATTGAAATGGCGCCTCCAAGAATAACAGAAACAAATATATCTCGCCTTGCCTCAGGAAGATCGTCAGCATCTTTCCATCGTTCCTGAACCGCCGAGGCATGTAGAAAGAGGTTGTATGGAACAACTGTTGTTCCAATTAATCCGGCAATTGCCAGCAATGATCCATCCGGAAAAGTCGGGATAAACATGCCTTTGAAAACTGCCGTAATTTCTGGATTTACAATAAATGCGGTGGTAAGAAACGTAAGACTCATCACAATTACAAGGCCAATCAGGGAGCGTTCGATGATTTTGTAACTACCAGCAAAAAGCACAGCAGAGGCAATGAAGCCAATAGAAGTAGCCCAAATGCCTATTGGAATTGCCGAATTCGGAAACAACAATTGAAGTCCAATGGAAGCGCCCAGAAGATTTCCGGTTTCGAAGGCTGCATTGCCGATTGTGATCGCCGAAATTACCAGAAGCGCTGTTAGAATTTTTGTTACAGGTTGGTTGAAATGTTTGCGCAGGGCTTCTCCGAGGCCTTGCCGGCTGATGATGCCAAGCCGGGAAGACATTTCCTGAAGAACAATGGTTGCGATGACTGAAAAAACCAACCCCCAAAGCAAGGCATAACCAAAACCAGCTCCTGCAATGGAGCAGGTGGTTATGGTTCCAGGCCCAATAAATGCAGCCGTCACCAGAGCGCCCGGGCCAAATCTGAAACCTTTTCGTTTTTTTGCTTTTTCAGCAGAAATAGCCATCTATTGTCTTTAATTTTATGAAAGCATAAAAGTAAAAAAAAGAGGACACAAATAAAATCAATTGTTTTTTAAGATTTCAGAAAATTGCAGGTTTATTCCAATAAAAAAGGGAAATCGCAATGATTTCCCTTTGAAATGACATCCGCGTAACAAGTGATTTAATTAACTGATTTTGATTTGTTTAATTGGCTTAGGTTTAGCTTCTTCCTTTTTTGGAATTGCTACTTTGAGAATTCCGTTCTCATACTTTGCGGTAATTTTTTCACTGTCGACCAGATTTGGCAATGTAAATGACCGCGAAAACGACTGATAGCTGTATTCTCTTCGCGTAAATTGCTGTCCTTCCTTGGTTTCATTTTCAATCTTTTTTTCTGAAGAAATAGTCAAAAGATTGTTGTTGAGGTCAATTTTAAAGTCTTTCTTTTCGAATCCCGGAGCCGCCATCTCGACTTCAAAACCATTTTCATCCTCTTTGATGTTTACCGAAGGAAGTGTGGTGTTGGTGTCCGAAAAATTCTTGTTCGACCAATCGAAAAGTTCAGTGTCAAAAAAGCGGTCGAATAAGCTCGGAAAACTGTGAGAAAATCTAACGAGTGACATAACTTAATCCTCCATACTTTAATGTTTAACAATTTATTATCAATAGCTTATGTTCAAAAAAAATGCCAAAAGGGATCAAGAAAAAGTTAATCTGCCCAAAAATATAACAACTGCCTGACAAGTAAAGTTTTTCACAAGTAAGGTCATTTTTCTGAACATTTTATTGAGTCAAACGGACATAATTATCTTTTTTTTCGGTGTCATTTTGTCCTAAAAATTATCAAAAATCACTTCTGTTTATTTGAATACAGACCTCTGTTTTTCTAAATTTGATTGAGCAATACTCACTTTTATTATTTCAATTTAGAGAAAATCAAACGGTTTGAAAAGGTAAACATATGACTGTTATTAAGGTTTAAGCCAAGAAATATTAATTTAAAATATTATAAATCAATAATTTAAGATTATAAAAAATTTACTTTCTTTTCGGTTCATTATGTTGTATCTTTAGCAGCAATTATTGAAAAATAGCTAGACAAGTTTTTTTCTGAAAGATTATTTCATTCATTAAAACTGTTTGGAATGCCGAGTTATAGCTTTCGGTTCATCCTTACAAAAGCAATTTTTTTATGCTTTCCATTTATTGTGTCCGGACAGCAACTTGATAATTCCGGAGACCAGAAACCATTTTCAATTCATGGTAGTTTGTCAGCAAATCTGATTGGCTATAATGTTAAGGGCATCGAAAACAGAATGTCTCCATTTTCGATGATGTTTGCTGCCAATGCTAATGTTTCAGTTTATGGTCTTGAAATGCCTTTTTCGTTTCGCTTTAGTGACCGGCAAACTGAATATTCTCAGCCATTTAATCAATTTGGGACCAGTCCGACCTATAAATGGCTTAAGGCACATTTTGGCTACCGGAACGTTAGCTTTTCGGAATATACTTTAGCAGGACACACTTTTTTGGGTGGAGGCGTTGAACTCACTCCCGGAAAATTCAGATTTGGAGCCGTTTACGGACGTTTCAGAAAGCGGACAACTGCTTTTGAACAAGCTATTGATACAAATCAAATGCCCACCCGCAAAGGTTTTGCTGTAAAATTGGGTGTTGGCACACAAAAAACCTATATCGATCTTGTTTTAATGAAAATCAAGGACGATAGCACTTCTGTAAATAGCCCTTCTGATCAGCAGTTGAGCCCGGTGGAAGAAAATGTGGTTTCAGGACTCAATACACGGATTGCATTTTCGGAGAAAGTTTGGTTTGAAAATGAACTCGCAGCAAGTTTTTATACCACAGACCTTTCAGCACCTGGTTTTGACGGCATTGAAAATATTCCTGTTCTGGATAAGTTGGATAATCTTTTTGCTATCAATCAATCTTCAGAATTGTTGACAGCGGTAAGGACTTCAATCAACTTCAAGTCAAAAGTTTTTTCTTCCCGGCTGGAATACCGGCGAATTGATCCCGGCTACCGTTCGATGGGGGCTTATTTTTTTAACAACGACGTTGAAAATCTTGTCATAGCACCCTCATTTTCTTTGCTAAAGCGGAAACTTTTGATCAGGGGAAGTGTGGGATTGCAACGCGACAATCTGCGAAACAGTAAAAAAGCCACATCATTGCGTACTATTTCTTCTTTGAACCTTTCTTACAGCCCGGTTCAGGTTTTTGGGATCGACATCAATTACAATAATTACAGCAGCAATCAACGTGCTGGAAGAGTACCACTTATCGATTCATTGAAGTTGTATCAGGCAACAAGTAACCTCAGCATAGCTCCAAGGCTGATGTTTTTTAACGCCAAACACAATCATATGGTGATGTTGCTTTATAACCGGATGAATCTAAACGACAAGAATGAAACAACACAGTTATTTTCTGAAAACAAAGCAACTTTGGTGAATCTGAATTATAATCTTGGATTTGTTGAACAATCATTTTCGATCATTTTTGGCATCAATTATAACAAGCTCGAAAATTATTTTGTTGAGAACTCAGCCTCGGGCTTTACACTTGGTGCTTCTAAAATGCTGTTTCAGAGCAAGCTTATGCTTGGACTCAACAACTCAATTATTTTTAACAAAACAGATCATGGAAGCAGCACGATCATCAACAGTTCATTCTTTTCGTCTTATCAATTAGCAAGCAAACATGCATTCAGGTTGAGTATATTTCTCATCAGATCAGAAAATCCTGCTGAAATGTTAGTGCCAAATTTCACTGAAATTAAAGGAGATCTAGGCTATGTATTTACATTTTAATATCAGTTCAACAAGCAGTTTCCGAAAAATTTCGGGATGGAACTTTTTACTGCTTTTATTAATGTCAGGCCAACTGCTTTTTGCACAACAATACCCGGTGCAAGTCAATATTGCAGTGACACCGCCGTATTCAACAAAGATCAGCGACTACACAAGCAATCCAAACAAGATTCTTGTAACAGTTCAAAATTTATCCTTTCCGGCGCGGACTCAGCAAATCTATCTGATGGGAGAAATAAGAAGTTCAGGTGGAATAAGGCTGTACACTAAACCCGGACAAAGGCCTTCTCAGCCAATTTCAATTATGCCAAACGGAATTTTTAAACTCAATCTCAACAATATCCAGGATGTTTTTGGTGCCGAGAGGCTTGCCTATGAAGGTATTAATGAGCAGCAAATACTTTATGGAAACGGATTGCCGGAAGATGATTACACCATTTGTATCAGGGCTTTTGATTTTGCAACGAACCTCCCGCTTTCAGCTGAAGAGCCTTTCGGATGCAGCGCTGCTTTTTCAATAACAAATATTGAACCTCCCGTCATCACACAACCCTTTTGTGGTTCTGAATTAACAGCTATTTCGCCTCAAAATGTCATTTTTTCATGGACAATGCCAGCAGGAGCGCCACTAACAACGCGTTACAAGATTAGAATTGTAGAAGTGAATCCACCGGGCCATGATATTAACGATGCCTTTAATTCGGCTTCGATCCCTGTTTTTTTTGAAACCAATGTTACAGGAAATGTCTTTGTTTTTGGACCAGCTCACCCTGCACTTGTTACAGGAAAGACTTATGCTTTTGCAGTAACAGCCTTTGAACCAATGGGTCGCATTGTTTTTCGCAATGGCGGACGAAGTGAGATATGCAGTTTTATATGGAAATCTTCTATTTCATTGCCTGAAATAATTCCGATTGATCCGATTGATCCGATTGAGCCTGATTTGCCTGTCGTTATTGGCGGAGTTACTATTGTGCCGCCACCCATCAATGCGCCAACCAATGTGCAAGGAAAATTGCTGTATAAATATGCTGAGGCTGGAGACAATAAAACTTATAACCTGGCTGGGGCAAGTCTGACACTTGTTGTAGCACACGTGGAAACAAACAGAAATGTGCCATTAACAAATGAAAATGTACTTCGTTACATACTTTCACCGCATCAAGCCTGCATCGATTCTGAGGTAGGGAAAACACTCGCTGTGACAACAACAGATGCGAATGGCAATTTTGATTTCAATTTCTTTTACAACAAAGATTTTGGTAAAATTTGCTCAGGATCTGCAGAAGTTTCCAGAGACTATCACAGGGTAGCTTTGATAATGATTCAGGCACCTCACAAAAACTATTATTTCAATCCTGAAAAATTGATTTTGCCTGTAAAAGGAACGTCTTTAAATCTTTCGAATGTAATAACCAAAGTACGGAGTTATCAGTTGGATGTTACGGCAATACCACATACAAATCTGGGTGAGATTTATCAAAAGGCCATGGATATTGATGTGCTTAGTGGCATTAATGTCTATCTCGTCAGAAAGATTAATTCAACCGCATCGCTCTTTCCCCTTGAAGATGGCAAAATTGCAGGTCAAAGTTATCAGGCCGTTGCACCTTCAATTATTAATAAATTTCCCGGATTTCAGGTAGTAGCTCACGGAACTACTTTTCAAGGCGTTGTAAGATTTCAAAGGGTTGTTTGGCACCGTGATCCAAATTTCAGATATTACCTGATTGCCGAAGTGCCGCCAAACAGTGATCTTAATTTTACATTTGGTGCTCCAAGCCCAATAAGTCCGCCACAAACAATACCCTATTTAACTGGAAATATTAATCCGGCTACGGAACCTTTTTCCAAGTTTTATAATTATTATACCTATGATAAATCGGTTTATTTAAAAGCTGAATATCCACGTATCTCAGGTATAGTAAAAGATTTCCATGAGCCAATAACATTATCAGGAGTGAGGGTTACTGTAACTGAATATTATAATTTCAGCCCGTCTGTTGATCCAACCTTTTTATATCCGACACATAAAACCAGCCAATACGGCTCATTGATCGATTGTGTAGTAAACAGCGGTTGTAACTCCTATGTATGGAGTGAGGTTATGATAACGGCTTCCGATGGAGCATTTGCTTTTAATGATCTTGCAATGGTTTTCAGCCGAATTTCAGAAAAGATTTCGGGGCCTGACCGAAAAATAATGTTTAAAAAGGATGGATATGATTCCAGGCAGGTCAACATTGGTATTTTGAAATTTGGAAAGCAAATGGCTTTGCCCAACATCAAACTTGAGAAAGGTGCTGAACTTTCAGGTGTGATCAGGGATGCTGAAAGAGGTGATTTGCTAAGCAACGCTTGGGTGAAGTTGCCGCAAGGTAAGAGCTATAAAAGCGATGCACTTGGTAAATATAAAATCCCTGTTCCTTTGTTGCCGGGCGTTCAGCAGCAATTGATTGTGGAGAAAAATAACTTTATTACAGATACAGTTTCATTTATTGCAAATAATAAAACACAAACTAAGAACCTCTATCTTTATTCAATCAAGCGCAGGCTGAAAGTTTTTGTTCGTGTGGCAGGTCAAATTCTGCTACCTGTTGAAAACGTCATTGTGAGTCTGCCCGAAGTCACATATCCCAATAATACAGGTCAGTATTATCCTCTCAGTACAACGACGAATGCAGATGGTATTGCCGAACTGAGTTTTGAAAATGCCGGAACCGACAACAATGTTGTGTACAAAGTACGTGTGGGGATGCATGAAAGTACGACGCGCAATTTTGAGACTAAGATTTATCAGATCAAAATTCCGGTTAGCAAAAACAAAACGATATTGTACTGTAATCTACCCAGAGCTGCCTGTCTGCAGGGGTTTGTTTATGCAGGACAAGGAACAGAATCGCCAGTTTCCGGTGCGAATGTAAGGCATCAGGGAGCAGCTGAACCTTTGAACGCTTTCTCAGGTTATGGCGGAAACGGTGAAGGATCCTATAAACTCAATAACTTTCCGGTCAGATTTTTCTCTCAAAATATTTCTGCGATGAAATCGCTTTCAAATTTCATTGGAGATGAAAAAACAATATTTGTAAATACAGCTTCAAATCAATGTATCAACGTCGATTTTAACCTCACCGTTTATGACGATATGGATATAACAAGACTGATGGGATTTCCGATGGAAGTAACAAAACTTACGGCCGATACAGTTAGCGGTGTCGTTGAAATAAGTGGTAATATTACGCAATTACCTCCTAACGAACAGTTTAAGATTGACCAGACTGCTTTTATGCCTTTCAAAAATATTTCAATTGTGCCTTCCTTAGAAACGAATAATCAAGGTGTTCCTTTAGCAGAGCCAGCTACTTTGCCGGTCGAAATGGAATTGAACAGTCTTGACAATATTGTCATCAACAATACTTTTAAAGGAAAATTGTCAGTGCCACAGCCCGGAAAGATCTTGATTGACAGACAGGAAACAGGCTCTGCAATTGGCGTTATCAAAGGCAGGATAAGCATTCCATCAACGGAATTTAACAGTAGCGGGTTAACATTGCCACAAATTTGGCTCGCAGGCAGTGAAGGGGCTGGAACAGAGAAAATGCTCCTACCTGTTTTTGCAGGTAATTCCTCGGTGACTAAGCCGGTAACGCTGCCTCCATCTGGTTTTTGGGTTTGCAACAGCGAAGGGGATGCTTTGCGTTACAGCTTTCCAAACTTCAATCAGGCTGCCCATGCTGATTTCTCCAAATCACATTTGAACAATCAGAAAGTTATCCTTAAAACCATTCTCAACACCAACTGCAACAATATTACGCCATCAAATCTTGCTATTGATCTTGGTGATGTTGAAATAACGAAAACGGACTTTTCAATAAATACTTCAGCCTTGATATCAATGGATTTAGGTTTGTGGAAACTTAACAGCAACGATTGGGAAATGTCGAGCAATGGCATTCTTTTGAATAATTCAATAATCAAAACCGGATCGATGGATGTGCCGGTTAAAAATGTTGAAATTACTGCCAACACCATCAACAGAGATAAAACAATAGCTGATTTCAGTAATGTTAAGATTCTTGGTACTGTGCCTGTTAATGTAACAACAACAAACAAAGGACTTGGGTTTTACAATACGAGCGAAGGATTTCAGTGGTTGATTTATGCCAATTCTGATGGTGGACCACAAGTAGGTTATATTGAAAATCTACCCGGTCTTGAAGGGCAAAATCTGACTATTGCCGGCATTGAATTATTCAGCAATGGAAGTGTGCCAAATATTGCTCCAGAGCCAAAAACCTTAAAACTTTTCGGCTTGGTCGACTTTTTACCCATTGACGGTACATCCATTAATCTTTTCGAAAATGCTGATCCACCTTGGTTGAAGGTGATTGGAATTTTTAAACCTGGCATCCCGTATATTGAGCAGTTTAATGGAAACGCTGCCTGGGTAAAAAAACCATCCGGGTTGGAATTTTTTATTGACAATCCTAACTCAATTAATTTCACCCACAACAACATGGCCTTTTTGTGGCAGACACCAAGCCTTAGCTTAAGCAACAACTTGTTTACTGCGAACGGAACGGCAACAGAAGCCGGAAAGTTAGGGCCGGTAAATGTTGTTCTAAAACACAGGAATGCATCTACTGAAATCGATATCCCCTGGGATGAGAAAATCTATATCACTCAAAATCACTCAAAGTATTTCACAAATGTTGAGGGAGGGATGGAGGTTGATAAGTCTTTAAATCAGTGGAATAACTTCTGGTTTGAAGGCGAAATGGTAGGGATGAATGGCATAAGCAACGCTGCTCAGCCAAGCAGACTTAAATTTGTTTGCAACGGTGAAATCAGCGCAGAAGGACAAAGTATAAATGTAAGCAAACTTGATGCCTTCCCCGGAATGAGTTTTTCTTATGATTTTTTGAATTCGAGGCTGATAGGTTCCGTTGACATCGACAAAAACATCAGTGGAATGCATACACAGGGAACCGCAAACTGTGTTTTTGACCCAAATGGATGGTATCTTAATATCGGAGGTCAGATTACAATTCCTGGTCTGGGCGGTTGTAGTTTATTTGGTTTGTTTGGCGACTACACCGCAGTTCCCCCTGACGTAGGAAGCACTTTCGGAGCTTTGAAGTGTATCCCATCTGCGTTTCAAAACAAGGTTTCAGGATTTCTGCTTCAAGGTACACTTACAAAACAACTTATCCCAAGCATTGAATGGGGTGTGACACTGCCTCTCATTGATCAGTTTGTGGGCGTTCAGCTAAAAGCCGATCTTTCGATGAATGCCAGAACATGGATGAGTTTTGATCCTGAAGTTAATACCTATGGAATTTCATTGCTCGCAGATGGTTATGTTCAAGGCGGTATCAGCGCCGGATTATACAGGATTTCGGCTTTTGCCAATGCGCAACTCGGTATTACCGGAACCTATTTTTCTAATGGAAATTATGAAGTTTTAGGTTGCGGAAGTGTAAAAGCCGGCGTCGAGGCTGAGGTTTTTTATGGAATTGACTGGACAGGTGTAAGCCTTGTTTCACCTGATATTGGCCTGAAAATGAAAATTGGAAATACTGGCACTAGCTTTAATCTCATGCTTGGAAGCTGCGGCGAAAACTTGTGTCCTTGATGAGATTGGCCATGACATTTGATTAAACAAAAAAAGTAATTTGAGATGAAAACAAAAAAAACACCATTATTGATAGCCTGTTCAGTATTTTTCCTTTTTTCCTTTTTTTGTCAGGCTCAAACATCAGAAAAGCTTTTTGATAAACCATTTTTTTATGAAAGTGAACTTACTCCAGAGATGATTTATGTGAAATGGTTTTCTACAGGAACCAAGCCTGCTTGGGATTTTCTTGTATTGCGCTTCGATGAAAAAAAGGTTGTACAGGTTAACGGAAACAAGATGAGTTATTTGCAAAACGACACTACTTTTTATGTCGTGCAAGATACTGTTCCACCCGTCATTCGTCCAGGAGAAATGCTGCAATATTTCATAAGTCCGTATGACAGCAATGGAAAAGCTGGTGAGTCGTCAGAGATTGCATTGATTTCGGGCGACCTCACTCAAAAAGCATGGTTCACCTCAACACAGGCAACAAAAACTGTAAATGATTTTGGGGTAAATGTAAGGTGGAAACTCAGTAATATAGCAGGTGTTAAATTTATAAATATTTACAGGAGTGTTTTTTCAGACAAAGATTATATGTTGCTTTCTTCTGTCTCAGCAACTGAAACTTCATTTACTGACAGAGATACAAAAGCAGATGTAGTTTATTTTTATCAACTGGAAGCAGTTTCCCTTACCGGGAATAAATCAATAAAAAGCAATGTAATTTTCAGCGCTGCCTTCAACCCTCAACCGCCGGTTCCGCCATACATAGAGTCGGTAATGCCCGTTAAAGGTGGAGCAGTATTAAGTATTCAGATTACCGATGAGGAAGTTGCAGGGGTGCGAATTTATCGCGACGATGGCTTGGTGCCAACGCTGATACTTGTTTCAGATCTAATTCCCAAATCTGATGCTTCTTTAATTGTTTTTTACGACACACTCTCTGCTCTTTCCGGAAGAAGAACCTATACCTATGCCGCTAAAACAGAGAGCACAAGCTTTGTTGAGAGTGATTTTTCAAACAAAGTTTATGTAAGGCCTGTTATTAGCAACCCTCCGGATATTCCTAAAACTGTTGAGGCTTTTGAAGAAGATGGTAAAGTGAAATTATTTTGGGAGGATGTTGAAGCCCGTGATATTGGCATTGTTGGATACTTAATTTCCCGCGTTGAAGAAGGAAAAAATAATGAATTTGTTTCATTGCTTCCTGAGAACCTTTTGTTGGATGTAAACAATTTTACCGATTCAACTGCTTTGTCAGGAAAGGTGTATAGCTATATGGTTCAAACAGTGGATATTGATGGAAATGTTAGTCTTTCTGGTGCCGTAGCTACGGTTTCTTTACAGACTGATATACCGGTACCTCCGTTTGCTTTATATGCTTTTTCAATTGAAAATGGGATTCGCCTCGAATGGTCGCAATCTATTTATGAAGGAATAGAATCAGTAAATCTGTACAGATATCAGTCCGGCTCATCCGCCCGACTTTTGGTGAAACTCCCTTCCGATGCGTTCGATTACCTTGACGAAACAGCTTTGATCGGCAATCAATATTATTATTATCTGACAAGTACAAACAAGGCCGGAACAGAAAGTGAACCTTCAGAAACAGCTGCTGCCAAAAGATAGTTTCAGAAAATTTTGGTTCGCTTAAACAAAGAAAAGTACGACGCCTCCAACACTGATGACTGCACCAATGTAGTCCATCAATCCGACTTTTTGTTTCAGCAGAATGGCTGCCGGAGGAATAATTAATATCGGTACAATCGCCATGAGGGTTGAAGCAATACCTGTACTTGTGTTTTGAATGGCAACGAGCGAGAAGGAAACACCCAGAAACGGACCGAAAAATGAGCCTAAGGTAACACCAGCCAGTGCGGTTTTGTTTGACAATGCTTTGAAAATTGAAACGGTCTTTCCGGTAATGGCGATGATAATGCCAAAGCCAATCATTCCGGCAATGATGCGAATCTGTGTTGATGCAAATGGGCTGTAATCCTGCATTCCATATTTGCTAAGCACCAAACCGCCTGCTTGTCCCAGCACACCAAAAAACGCATATAAAAGTCCTTTTAGTGGATATTTCAACTGGAAATTTTGTCCGTTTGGCTTATTGAAAATGGTTATTGAAATTCCGGTGACTGTAAGTGTCATACCCAGAAGATGTTGCGGACGCATACTTTCACCTAAGATCAGCCAGCCCAGAACGGCTGTTACAGGCGGCACAAATGTCATGATGAGCATGGCAATACGCGAACTGATAAGCCGGTAGCTGTGAAAAAGAAAATAATCGCCGAAAACAAATCCAACCAAGCCTGACAAACTCAGCCAGATCCAAGCGTGGGTTGAGGCATCTGTGGGTAATGGAATGCCCCGATAAAACCATGAAAAGATGGATAAAAACACCATCGCAAATATCAATCTGGTGATATTTACGGCAAGTGAACCTATTCTTTTCGTTGCAACCTCAAATGAAAGCGCTGTGATAGTCCAGAAAAAAGCTACTAGCAATGATGCCAGCTCGCCGGTATAATTTGAAAGATTCATTTTTTCAGATAAGTCGCCAAAGGTAAACGGAAATCTTTCTGCTGGTGCTACAAATCAGTAAAAGGTCAAAAAAGCAAGTTTGTGGCAAAACTTTCCAAACCAGCATTACCTTCTTTTTGCAGAAGATGTTCTTGTTCTGCCTCTTGAAGCAGCTGTAATTCCTAAAACACCCAAAATGCCCCTGGTAATTTCTCTGATAATTGTATTTGTGACCGGACTTTTCATCACCGTTTCAAAGGTTCCGGGAGTAGTTTTTGCGCGTTGCGCAGGCTTTGGATCTGCCTGACGTGACTCTTCTTTAACTTGTTCTGCCAACTGGACTTTCTTTTGCAGCATCTCATAAGCACTTTCACGATCGATGGCATCGTTGTATTTATGGATTAACCTGCTTTTTTTGAGCAATTGTTCCATTTCTGTTTCAGTGATGATGTCCATCCTGGATTGGGGCGCACAAAGCAAACAATGTGCGAGTGGGGTGGGAGTGCCTTTTTCGTTGAGAAGTGTAATAAAAGCCTCACCAATTCCAAGTTCGGTAAGGGTTTTGTCAACTTCATAAAAAGCTGAAACGGGATAATTTTCAGCTACCTGCTTAATTTCTTTGCGATCTTTTGCAGTAAATGCTCTTAATGAATGCTGAATTTTCAGGCCAAGCTGACTTAAAACAGCGGTTGGTACATCACCTGGATTTTGAGTACAGAAGAAAATACCAACTCCTTTAGATCTTATAAGTTTTACTATTGATTCAATTTGGTTGAGCAAAGCTTTGGAAGCTTCATTAAAGATAAGGTGTGCTTCATCGATGAAAATTACGAGTTCAGGCTGGTCCATGTCGCCTCTTTCTGGAAATTGCTGATAGATTTCGGCCAGTAAACAAAGCATGAAAGTGGAGAAAAGTTTCGGACTGCTTTGAATATCCACAAGTCTCAGGATGCTGATGAAACCTCTGCCTGAATCATCCAGTCTGACGAGGTCTTCCACATCGAAACTGCGTTCGCCAAAAAAGATGTCTGCGCCTTGCTGTTCGAGCTCGAGCAATTTTCGCATAATGGCTCCCACCGAAGCATTGCTGACAAGGCCATATTCTTTTTGTATTTCTTCTTTTCCATCTCCGGAGAGATATTGAAGTACTGCTCTGAAATCTTTTATATCCAGAAGTGGTAACCCGCGATCATCACAATATTTAAATGCCAAAGCCACCATGCCTTGTTGTGTGTCGTTGAGTTCCAGAATTTTGCTCAGCAATACCGGTCCAAACTCACTAATTGTGGCCCTCATGCGAACCCCACGCTCATTAGAAATGGTGAGTAATTCTACCGGATAGGCAGCCGCTTTCCAGCTTTTTCCAATTTTTTGATGACGTTCATCCACTTTCGGATGTGGATTACCCGGTTGCGATAGCCCGCTCAGGTCGCCTTTGATATCCATCATTAACACAGAAACACCACTGTCAGAAAGACTTTCGGCAAGTCCCTGAAGGGTCTTGGTTTTTCCTGTTCCTGTAGCGCCTGCGATCAAACCATGCCGGTTGAACATCTTCAAAGGTGCTTTCACCTGAAGCCCTCCAACAGCTTCTCCGTCTAAAATAGCACCACCTAAAAAAATGGAATCACCTTTGAAAGTGTATGCCTTTTCTATTGTTTCAATAAATTGTTCGCGCTTAGTCTTCATTGATCTGGATTTGGATTGAAATGCAAAAGTAGGAATATTCAAGTGATACTTTGAAAGCCTTTTCGGTAGAAAAAAGTAAACCCAACTTGCTTTCGATCAAGTTGGGTTTATCAAATAATGTTATAAATGGCATCAAATTATTTTTTATAGCTGCCATTTCAAAAAATACTCATAAGCTTATCATCTCATATAGAGTGTTTTAAAGCACAAATTTTATACCTTGCGCAAAAGGCAGTTCGCTGCTGTAGTTGATTGTGTTTGTCTGGCGGCGCATATAAACCTTCCATGCATCACTTCCCGACTCACGTCCACCACCGGTATCTTTTTCACCACCGAAAGCACCACCAATTTCAGCTCCGCTTGTACCGATATTCACATTGGCAATTCCGCAGTCGGATCCTTCATGCGAAAGAAAACGTTCGGTTTCCATCATGTCAGTGCTGAAAATGGCCGATGATAAGCCTTGTGGCACGGCATTGTGCAATGCAATGGCTTCATCAAGGGTTTTGTATTTCATCAGGTAAAGGATTGGTGCAAAAGTTTCCTCCTGAACAATGTGGTAATGATTTTCAGCTTCAGCCAAAACGGGTTCAACATAACAACCTGATTCAAATCCGGGGCCTTCAAGCACCTGACCGCCATGAATAATTTTTCCACCTTCTTTAACAATTTGCTCCTGAGCATACAGAAACGCCTGAACAGCACCTTTGTCGATCAGCGGCCCGACTAAAACGTTTGGATCAAGCGGACAACCGATTCGAATTTGTTTGTAAGCATTCACCAGTTTGGTTTTGTATTCTTCGTAAACAGATTCGTGAATAATCAACCTTCGTGTACTGGTGCATCTTTGTCCGGCAGTACCCACCGCACCAAAAACTGTTGCCATGAGTGCCATATCCTGATTGGCTTTTTCGGTTATAATAATTGCATTGTTGCCTCCAAGTTCAAGAAGCGTGCGTCCAAGACGCTCGCCAACGATGCGTCCAACCCTGCGACCAACGGCTGTGCTGCCGGTGCAGGAAATCAAAGGAATCCTTTTATCGGCTAAAAAGTTGTCGCCGATATGTTTTGAGCTGCCAACAATGAGGTTTGTAACTCCTTCAGGCACATCGTTGCGTTTGAGAACATCGGCGATGATATTGTGGACAGCGATAGCACAAAGTGGAACTTTTGAAGAAGGTTTCCATACCACTACATTTCCGGTAACCAAAGCCAGCATGGCATTCCAGGCCCAAACTGCCACCGGAAAATTGAAAGCTGTGATTACACCCACCACACCGAGCGGATGATACTGATCATACATACGGTGGCGTGGGCGCTCGCTGTGCATGGTAGAGCCATAAAGCTGTCGGGAAATTCCTAAGGCAAAGTCGGCAATATCAATCATTTCCTGAACTTCGCCAAGTCCTTCCTGATAAATTTTCCCCATTTCGTAACTCACAAGCCGACCTAAATCCTCCTTGTAACGACGAAATTCATTTCCGATCTGACGAACAATGTCACCACGTTGTGGTGCTGAAATCATTCGCCAAATTTTGAAGGCCTCCTGCGCCTTTTCCATGATATTTTCATAATCGTCCCAGGTTCCCTGTCGGACACTTGCAATAAGCCGCCCATCACAGGAGGCATAGCTTTCGAGAAGATCTCCGTTGGTTTCAGTCCATTCAGCGCCGGTGCTTGCACCATTGTTTATTTTTTTGATACCTAGCCTTTCAAGAGCTGGCCTGATATCGCAGATAGGGCATATGTGATCCATTTTTTGTTTTTAGATTAAAGTTAATATTGAATTTGTTGTATTTCTTTTGGTAAAGTTCCTGTATGTGTTATAAAAGGTGGTGCTATTGGTGCTAGACCTGTTTTTTGAATCGTTTTTATTCCCTTTTCAGGATTTAGCATCCATTGAATAAAAAGATAAGCGTTGGTTTTGTTTGGTGCATTTTCCAATACAGTGAGGCCATAAACAATCGCTTCTCCTTCAAGCTGAATTGTGCTGCCTTCCTCGCTTCCGCGGACGCTCAGTTCAGCATTTTTGTACCAGCTGTTGAGCGAAGGTTGACTTAAATTTATGGAATCAGACAATGCAAGAAACTTTAAGCCATGCTGTTGTGAAACACTTTCGTATAAAAAGATGTAATCGATGGTTTTTGTTTCAAGCAGCGCAATCAGATCGGTTTCTTTTGGACGTTGATGTAGTTTTTGAGGCGTAAACATAGCATTTGTAAGGCTGGTTTCGTCGTTGGTTTTTTCTGCAAGCTGCAGCAACATTCTGGTCCTGTAGCCGCAAGGGTCAGCATCAGGATCGGAAGCGCCAATTTTTACCTCTGGCTTTTTGAGAATTTCAATCCAGTTTTCAGCATTGATACGCTCAGCATATAGGGAGCTTTCGGTGTAGGCAAGTCCGATGCTGTTGGTGACAAAATGGATATTGAAGTTTGTATATTCAGGGATTAACAATCTGTCAATAATTTGATAATCAGCCAGAGCCAGAATGTCAGCTTTTCGTTTAAGTTCAGTTACCTTTCTTACAGTGGCAAGCGAACCTGCTGCCTCTGTGATGATTTCGATGTTGGGATATTCCAAAGCAAAAGCATCAATCAGCGCTTTAAAAGGATAACTCAGGCTCCCTGCATGAAATATGATAACCCTTTCTTTTTCTTTATTTTGGCCGCAACTTGAAAACCATAAAACTGAAGCCAGCAAAAGCAAAGAAGCAAGCCTACTTATCATCTGTAGATTTTTTAATGCTTTCTTTAAAAGTATTGAATGCATGTTCAACACTATCGTCAAATTGCTGCTGCAGCGCCCTGTATGCTTCAAGCAACTTAAACGCTGCCGGAGTAAGTGAGGAGTTTCCGCCATCTTTTCCACCACGGTGTTTGTCAAGAAGTGCATACCCCAATATTTCTTCTGCCGAGCGTATTTTTCCCCAGGCTTTTCGATAACTCATGCCTGCCTCATCAGCAGCTGCTTTCAGTGTTCCTTTTTCGACGATTTTTTCCATCAGTCCAAAGGTTTCGTCTTCAATCAAGCCGTTTCCGGTCAGGCCTGAAAGCCATATTTTGTAATTCAGAAAAACATTTGTTTTACTCGGTCGTGGAGGCTTGTCCATATTTTCAATCTTTGGATGACAAAAATAGTATATCCACCGATATGTTTAGTTGCGCATATCGAAAAAATAAATTTCAAAAGGTAACTACTTTAAAATGAAAAGGATAATGCCTTGGAATCGTATAACAATGAAAGGCAGACGCATTACTTTCGTTTCAGGAATTAACGCATTTGCCTTTCAAAAAGTTTGCCTTTGATTAAGGTGTAGCTGAAGAAATAATTTCTCAGGCTATTTTTCTTTAAAGGGCGTGCTCGGGGATTTTTCCGGTCAGACTTCTGAAGAAAGCCACCATTTTATTGATTTGATCTTCGTTCAACTCTTTGCCCAATTGTGTAAAAGCCATTATGCGAATGGCTTCTTCCAAACTTTCGATGCTTCCATCATGAAAATATGGAGCAGTCATTTCAATATTGCGCAGTGAAGGTGATTTGAAAATATCCAGATCACTATCTTTTCCGGTTATGTCGCCTACGCCCCTGTCTTTCAGCTCAGAACCTGTAAAGTCCCAGTAAGGTCCATGCACTAGCCCAAAGCGTTGCATCATATTTCCTCCCAAACCAGGTCCGATATGGCAAGCAATACAGCCCGTTTCGATAAACAAGCTCAAACCTTCTTTTTGTTCAGTATCAAGCTCATTGACAGCTCCTTCAAGAAATGCATCAAATGCTGCCGGAGTGGCCAGTGTGCCTTCAAACTCTGCGATGGCAATGGCAAAATTGTCAAAAGTTACAGGATTCTCTTCATCTGGAAATGCTTCTTTAAACATTTTGGAGTATTCAGGACTATTTTTGAGAATCGCTTCGACGTCAGTTGCGCTTTGAAGTCCCATTTCAATTGGATTAAGCACCGGACCTTTGGCCTGATCGGCCAAATCGGGGGAGCGGCCATCCCAGAACTGTGCCACATGGAAGTATGCATTGAATGTTGTTGGGCTGTTGCGTGTACCAACACTTCCATCATGTCCGGGTGAAGTGGGTAAATTATCTACTCCATAAGTGGAAATTGGATGGCAGGTATTACAACTAATCTGACCATTGGCTGAAAGCGACTCTTCGTAGTAAAGTTTTTTACCCAGAAGTGTGAGCGGAGTGTTTGGATCATTCGGCTCGGGCAGTAAACTGAAATAGCGATTGGCTGTTTCGAGCAACTGCATGTCGGCTTCAGAGAGTTGATTTTGTTCAGTTTTCTGACTTTGATTTGTACATCCGTAAAATAGAAACGAAAGCATTAAGGCGAATAGAAATACATTTTTCATCGATATCAATTTTTTTTTGTTTTTGCAAATTTAAGGAATTTTTAACAATTCATATGTCGTTACTGATGCGTATTTTTGCAAAGACAGTATTAAAATTCGAAAATCAGGCTAACCAAAAATACTATGAAAATTCTTTCAACTTCTCAGGTACGTGAAGCAGATGCCTTTACAATCCTCAACGAGCCCATTAAGTCGATAGATCTGATGGAGAGGGCAGCTACAGCCATTTTCAGAAGAATATTGCCAAAGTTATCCCCTGAACAGCCGATAAAAGTTTTTGCCGGAATGGGAAACAATGGTGGAGATGGCCTTGTACTTGCGCGTTTGCTTTTGCAGCAAGGCTTCAAGGTTTTCACTTACATCGTTAAATATTCCGATAAGGGAAGCGATGATTTTGAGATAAACCTTGAGTTATTGAAACACATTCCCAATGCCGAAATTTCGGAAATTGGGGCTGAAAGTTTGCTACCTGAATGCGGTCCACATGATCTTTTGGTTGATGCAATATTTGGCTCCGGCCTGAATAAACCTATCACTGGTTTTCCTGCAAAATTGATAGAACATATCAATAAAAGTCCTTCAGTAGTGATTGCCATTGATATCCCATCTGGCCTTTATGCCGATATGCCCGTTGATTTTAAAAAAGAAAGTGTTGTTAAAGCTGATCATACCTATACTTTTGAAGCCCCAAAGCTGGCTTTTCTTTTCCCTGAGAATGAGTTTTTTGTCGGTAACTGGGAAATTGTTCCCATTGGCCTGCATCCTGATTTTGTAAAAGATGTTCAAACAAAAAATCACTTGATTGATGAATCGCTTGTTCAGTCGCTTTTGCATCCAAGGGCTAGATTTGCTCATAAGGGAAATTTTGGCCATGCGCTGTTGATTGCTGGTTCTGCCGGTAAAAGTGGTGCTGCGATCCTTGCTGCAGAGGCCTGTCTGCGCAGTGGTGCCGGACTTTTACATGTTCATCTTCCTGAAAAAGCACTTGTTCCTATGCAATCTTCCATTCCTGAGGCTATGATAAGCACTGATGAATGCCCTACGCATTTTAGCAAGTTGCCTGACCTTGCAGCATTCAATGCCATTGGCGTTGGCCCTGGTTTGGGAACACATGAAGAAACCGTAAAAGCACTTAAGTTGCTAATTCAGAATGCCAAAGTTCCGCTTGTTTTTGATGCCGATGCCCTCAATATACTTTCTGAAAACAAAACCTGGATGGCTTTTTTGCCTTCCGGAAGCATTCTCACACCTCACCCCATTGAATTTGAACGCCTTGCTGGAAAATGGTCTGATAGTTTTGAAAGACTTGAAATGCAAAGAAAAATGTCGCAACGATTCAATATTTACATTGTTCTAAAAGGTGCTCATACCACAATCACCACACCACTTGGTGAAGCATGGTTCAACAGCACCGGCAATCCGGGAATGGCTACTGCCGGTAGTGGCGATGTGCTCACCGGAATTATTACAGGTTTGCTAGCCCAACGATATACGCCTTTCAGCGCTGCAATTCTGGGTGTTTTCCTTCATGGACTGGCCGGCGATCTTGCCGCAATCGAACATAGTGAAGAAAGTATGATTGCCAGTGATATCAGCCGTTCAATAGGAAAAGCTTACCTGAAACTGAAGCGAAACACTGCTGCATATTAGAAGTAAATCTTATGGTTTAAACAGTTGAAATATTTTAAAATTGAAGAAAAAAATTAACATCTGCTGGTAGTTTAAGCTTTTTAAAATACCTTTGTCAATAAGCCTTAAAGTAATCAAAAGTCTCAAAGTGAGATATTTAACAATAATATTTGCATGTTTTTAATTTTCGATACTGAAACCACTGGACTGCCACGCGATAAGAATGCTCCCCTAACCGACTTCGATAACTGGCCCCGCGTGGTTCAGCTTGCCTGGCAACTTCATGCAGCGGATGGCTCCCTGATAGCCGTGGAAAACTTTATTATAAGACCTGATGGATTTACCATACCGTTTAATGCTGCAAGAATACACGGCATAACCACTGAATTTGCTCAGCAAAACGGTATTCCACTTGTTGAGGTGCTTGCTGTTTTCAATCGTGATCTTGAAAAATGCACTTATATTGTAGGACATAATCTCGATTTTGATCGAAGCATACTTGCTTCAGAATATTTGCGCATCGGTTTTCCAACAACACTTTTAGACAGGCTCCAACTTGATACCTGCACTGAAATTACAGCTAATTTATGTCAGTTGCCCGGCGGACGTGGTGGCAAATTCAAACTCCCTAATCTGGAAGAGCTTCACAGAAAGCTTTTTAGCGAAGGCTTCGGAGATGCTCATAATGCCTCTGCTGACGTTGAAGCTACAGCCCGCATCTTTTTGGAACTCATCAGAACTGGTGTTTTTGTTCCTGATGGCAAAGGATTGAATGATGAATTTTTCATAAATTTCAGAAACGCTAATCCAAGTTCAATAAAAGCAATCGGACTTGCAATAAAATCAAACAAAAATGAAGTTGAAAGAGTTTCTGTTCCCGAAAAAGCTAAAGATGATATTGAGCTTGTTTCTTCTGACATAAAGGGAAAAAGCAGTTTTGCCCATCTGCGCAATCACAGCACATTTACCATCTTATATTCCACTGTTGATGTGGGAGATTTGGTAAAAAGGGCTGTTGCCGAAAAAATGCCCGCTATTGGTCTGACTGATACAAGCAATCTTATGGGTGCTTTTCAATTTCTGAGCGAAGTAAGCAAACACAATGAGAAGGAGAAAAAGGCTTTCGCAAGCGGTGAAAAGCAATCTGCGGATACCTTAAAAGCATTGCTTGGCTGCGAAATTTATGTTTGTCGCGATCACAACGATAAAAGCATCAAAGACAATGGAAGCCTGATTCCTTTCTTTGCAAAAAATAAAAAAGGCTATCAGAACCTTTCGATGTTAAGTTCACTTTCTTTTACCGAGGGTTTCTATTATGTGCCCAGGGTTGACAAAGATTTGGTAGCAAAGTATAAAGATAACCTTATTGTCACCACAGGCGGATTGACGGGCGAAGTGCCAAACCTTTTGCTAAATGTAGGCGAGCAGCAGGCTGAAGATGCCTTACTTTGGTGGAAAGAACATTTTGGTGAAGATTTGTATATAGAGCTCAACAGGCACGGGCTTGAAGAGGAAAATCACCTCAATGAGTTTCTGCTGCAAATGGCCAAAAAGCATAAAATCAAATATTTTGCAGCCAACAACAACCATTATCTCGATAAGGAAGATTCCGAAGCCCACGATTTTTTAATTTGCATTAAGGAAAACGCCAAGAAACATGAACCCATCGGACGTGGTTATGGCCACAGGCCCGGTTTTCCAAATAGTGAATTCTATTTCAAATCAGCGGCTGAGATGTCTGAACTTTTTGCTGACATTCCTGAAGCCATAGATACGATTAGCGAGATCATTGAAAAAGTTGAAGATTTCAACTTAAAAAGAGATGTTTTACTTCCCGAATTTAAAATCCCGGATGAGTTTCTTGATCCTTCCGATGTGGCAGATCACGGGCAAAGAGGCGAAAATAATTACCTCCGGCATCTTTCGTATGAAGGCGCAAAAAAACGTTATGGAGAATTGACGGAGGAAATAGTTTCGCGCCTCGATTTTGAACTTGAAACAGTAATACGTACCGGTTACCCTGGCTATTTTCTTATCGTTCAGGATTTGATAGCCGAAGCCCGTAAAATGGGCGTTTGGGTTGGCCCCGGACGTGGGTCTGCAGCTGGCTCCCTGGTAGCTTACTGCATAGGAATTACCAATGTTGACCCACTGAAATACGGTTTGCTGTTTGAGCGTTTCCTCAATCCCGAGCGTGTTTCCATGCCTGATATTGATATTGATTTTGATGATGAAGGAAGAATCAAAGTAATCGAATATGTAACTAAAAAATATGGGCAGAACAAAGTTGCGCAGATTATTACCTATGGCACTTTAGGAACAAAATCTGCGATCCGTGATATTGGTCGTGTGCTTGATACCGATCTTTTAACGGTTAACAAACTTGCAGCTTCAACAAATAACGTGAAGCTAGGCGATTTTATGAGGCTTTCGCCGGAAAAACTGAAAGAAACATACAGGCCTGAGCAGATCGAAGCAGGACAGAGTCTTAAAATTAAAGCTACAGAGACTTCAACAGAAGGCCGGATTTTGAAAAATACGCTGGCAATTGAAGGATTGGTGCGCAACACCGGTATTCATGCCTGCGGGCTGGTGATTACTCCAACCGATTTGCGTGAACTTGTTCCTGTTACTATCAGCAAGGAGTCGAATCTCTGGGCAACACAATTTGATAACGCTGTGGCTGAATCAGCCGGTTTGTTGAAAATTGACTTTCTTGGCCTAAAAACACTTTCGCTGATTCGCGATACCATCGAAATCATTAAGCTTCGACGCAACATCCAACTTGATCCGGATGCCATACCGCTCGAAGATCCAAAAACATTCGGGCTTTTTCAAAAAGGTGAAACAGTTGGGGTTTTCCAGTATGAAAGTCCGGGAATGCAGAAACATCTTCGCGACCTGAAACCGACTGCCTTTACTGACCTAATTGCAATGAACGCGCTTTACAGGCCTGGTCCGATAGCATATATTCCAAACTATATCAAACGAAAGCATGGGCAGGAACCAATAACTTACGATCTGGATGCAATGCGGGAGTTTCTTGAGGAAACATACGGAATCACTGTATATCAGGAGCAAGTGATGCTTTTGTCTCAGAAACTTGCTGGTTTCACAAAAGGTCAGGCCGATACCTTGCGCAAAGCGATGGGTAAGAAAAACCGCGATTTACTTGATGAGCTTTATTCGAAATTTGTTGCCGGCGGCATTGAAAACGGACATCCTGAAAAAGTACTTGGAAAAATCTGGAACGACTGGGAAGCATTTGCCAACTATGCTTTTAATAAATCGCATTCAACTTGTTATGCATATATTGCCTTTCAAACAGCCTATCTGAAAGCTAATTTTTCAGCTGAGTTCATGGCTTCTGTGCTGAGCAATAATATTGGAGATATCAAGCAGGTAACTTTCTTCATGGAAGAATGCCGACGAATGAAACTGAAAGTGCTTGGCCCGGATGTGAATGAGTCGGAATATAAGTTCACGGTGAATGACAAGGGCGAGATTCGTTTTGGACTTGGTGCAATCAAAAATATGGGCGAGTCGGCAGCCAATACCATTCTTGAAGAACGTAAAGAAAATGGTCCTTACAAAACTGTTTTTGATTTTCTGATAAGAATTAACCTGCGCAGCGTAAACAAACGAAATATTGAAGCACTTGCTACTGCGGGCGCATTCGATTCTTTTGAGAGCAACCACAGAGCGCAGTTTTTCTTTAAAGAAGCCAATGACAGTCAGACTTTTCTTGAAAAAGCGATACGTTTTGCAACACAGGCACAGGAAGCAAAAAGTTCGTCTCAATTCAACCTTTTCGGCGAGGCTTTGGAGGTCGATATTGTTGAACCAACTTTCCCGGAATGCGAACGCTGGTCTAAAATGAAAGAGCTTCAGATGGAACTTGATTCTATCGGATTCTATATCAGTGCTCATCCAATGGATAACTACAAGGTGCCAATAAAGTTTTTTACAAACTGCAATATCCAATATATCAACAATTCAATAGAAGAACTCAAAGGCCACAAATTGACATTTGCAGGCCAGATAGTTTTTGCCGAACATCTCACAACACAACAGGGGAAACCTTTTGGCCGTTTTAAGGTTGAAGATCACAATTCGGCTATCGAGCTTTCCTGTTTCAACGAGACGTATTTGAAAATTAAACATTTGATAGATTCTGGAACTTTTGTGCTCATTCATGCACAAACACAGCAATCATTCCGCGATAAAGAAAAACAGGAATTGAAAATCATTGACATGCAATTGCTTGATAGTGTTGTAGATCAATCAAGCAGACAGGTAATTCTTAAGATCAATGTATCTGAAATGGAAGAAACAGATTTGTTGAATGTGTTAGCTATTATAAAAGAAAACAGCGAAGGCAGGCATAATTATCAGGTGCAGCTCATTGACGCTCAGCTTAAGATGAAAGCGATGCTACGGCCAAAAAACGGAAAACTCAATGCCGCAAATTTATTGCCAATGCTCGATGGCTTTCCATTTATCGAATATGAATTTAAGTAGTTTTTTTCATGTTTATCCGGATGACAAAAACAGTTTAATTATCTTTGCACATTGTTAAATTATTTATAAAACAATTAAATTATGGCTATCAATGTTACCGATGCTGCTTTCGATGAAGTAGTAATGAAATCAGAAGTTCCTGTTATTGTAGATTTTTGGGCAGTTTGGTGCGGTCCATGTCGAATGGTTGGCCCAATTGTAGAAGAAATTGGTGTTGAATATGAAGGCAAGGCAAAAGTTGTAAAACTTGATGTTGATAACAATCCTCAAACAGCAGCACAGTTTGGAATTCGCAACATACCAACGATTTTATTCTTCAAAAACGGTCAGGTTGTCGACAAACAGATTGGTGCTGTGCCAAAGCAGGTTTTGGTTAACAAGCTGGAAGCAATTCTTTAAAGACATTCATGCTTTAATATTGCAAAACCTTGACAAACGGTAGTTTTTGTCAGGGTTTTGCTTCTCGATACTATGCCATATTCAATTGAACAGGATAAATTAAGCCGTTTCGGAAGTTTGGAATTTCTTGCCGGACAGGTTGTAGAAGGCTTTATTACAGGTCTTCACAAAAGCCCGTTTCATGGTTTTTCAGTTGAATTTGCTGAGCATAGGTTGTACAATAGCGGCGAATCTATTCAGCATATCGACTGGAAGTTGTACGGCCGCACTGAAAAGATGTTTGTCAAACGCTTTGAAGAGGAAACCAATTTGCGCTGTCAGATTGTAATCGATCACTCCTCTTCAATGTATTTTCCTTATCGTGAAAAGCCTTCAATTGATAATCCGGATAAATTACTTTTTTCGGTTTATGCCGCGGCCAGTCTGATGAACTTGATGAGACGTCAGCGCGATGCTGTCGGCCTCAGTCTTTTTGCTGAAAATCTTGATCTGCATACATCAGCAAAATCGAGCAGAGTCCATCATCAATATTTGCTGCAACAATTAGAAGCTAAAATTGATCCGGAGAAAGGAAAACAGGCCAGAAAGACATCCGCAGCTGATGCTTTGCACAAAGTGGCTGATTTGACCCATCAACGATCACTTGTAATTATTTTCAGTGATATGATGGATGATCCTTCCAAAGCGGATGAAATGTTTCCGGCATTACAACACCTGCGTTATAATAAGCACGAAGTCGTTGTATATCATGTCGTTGACAGAAAAATTGAAGAAGATCTGGATCTTGAAAACAGACCTTACCGATTCGTCGACATGGAAACCAAAGAAACAATCCGCCTAAATCCGCTGCAAATCAGAGAAGCTTACCGTGATGCTGTAGCAAAACGAAAAAGTGAACTTAAGCTTCGTTGCGGACAGTATCGTATTGATTATGTTGAAGCCGATATCAACAGAGGCTACGACCAGATTCTGACAGAACACCTTATCAAAAGGAACAGACTTTTTTAATCCTGAATAATAGGCTACAATTGATATAAATTCAATAAGCCTTTCCAAGTTTATTTTTCATTAATTTTTTTCTTTTCCTTAAAAGGATGCCTGAAAACGTTGTTCATTATCTTCGTTTTTTGACTTCTAATTTGCCTTCTGTTTCCAATTTACCTAAGCCCCGCGTACCATGATTTCATTAAAATATAATTGATATAGAAAAATGTTATTTTTATTTTATTCGTATTATTTAGTAAATAATTATAAATCAATACGTTATAAATGAAAAAAACAAGTCCAAAAGATATTTATTTTTTATAGTTTTGCACGGTCGGAATCACAAAACTGTTATTGCCGAAAATGTTTAAGTTCATCAAGTTATTTACGTTAATATTTTTTTTGCCTTATGAGAAAATGGCGTGTTGAGGATTCAGCTGAATTGTACAATATCAATGGTTGGGGAATCAATTATTTTTCTATCAACGAAAAGGGAAATGTCATCGTTACCCCACGAAAAGACGGTGCAGCAGTTGATCTCAGAGAACTTTTGGATGAATTGCTTTTGCGCGATGTATCAACACCTGTATTGCTTCGTTTTCCGGATATTCTGGACAGTCGTATTGAGCAGATGGATACCTGTTTTAAAATAGCCGCCGCTGAGTACGAATTCAAAGGCAAGAATTTCATTGTTTATCCAATCAAGGTAAACCAAATGCGCCCTGTGGTTGAGGAGATCGTCAGCCACGGAAAAAAATTCAATATTGGTCTTGAAGCTGGCTCAAAGCCTGAACTTCATGCAGTTATCGCAATCAATACCGACAATGACTCGCTCATCATTTGTAACGGCTACAAAGATGAAAGTTATATTGAACTGGCCCTTCTGGCACAAAAAATGGGCAGAACCATTTTTATTGTCGTAGAAAAACTGAACGAACTTAAACTGATTGCAAGAGTTGCAAAACGCTTAAAAGTTAAGCCCAATATTGGCATACGCGTAAAACTTGCAAGTTCAGGGAGCGGTAAATGGGAAGATTCGGGTGGTGATGTAAGTAAGTTTGGACTCACCTCTAGCGAGTTACTTGAAGCCTTGGATTTTTTGGAGAAGAACAATATGAAAGAAACACTTCGTTTGGTTCATTTCCATATAGGCAGTCAGGTGAACAAAATCAGAAGAATCAAAATAGCACTGCGGGAAGCCGCTCAGTTTTATGTTCAAATTTACAAAATGGGATTCCATCTTGATTTTGTTGATGTTGGCGGTGGTCTTGGAGTTGATTACGACGGAACGCGCTCTGCAAATAGCGGAAGCAGCGTCAATTACAGTATTCAGGAATACGTGAACGATGCCACCTTTGCGATGGTTGATGCAAGCGATAAAAATGAAATCCCTCACCCAAATATCATTACCGAATCAGGTCGTTCATTAACAGCGCATCATTCTGTACTGGTTTTTGAAGTACTCGAATCAGCATCTTTGACACTTTGGGATGATGATGAAGAAATCAGTGAAGACGACCATGAATTGCTTCATGAGCTTTATAAATCCTGGGAAAACCTCAACCAGTCGAAGATGCTTGAAGCTTGGCACGATGCACAGCAAATCAGAGAGGAAGTGCTCGATATGTTCAGTCTTGGATTATTGGACCTTACCACTCGCGCTAAAATTGAACGGCTTTTTTGGTCAATCGCAAAAGAAATTCAGCAAATGGCTAACGAAATGAAACGGCCACCAGAGGAATTGACCAATATGCCTAAGCTATTGTCTGACAAGTATTTCTGCAATTTCTCGCTCTTTCAGTCATTACCCGATTCATGGGCCATCGATCAGATTTTTCCAATAATTCCTATTCATCGTCTGGATGAAAAGCCTGATCGACATGCCACAATTCAGGATATCACTTGTGATTCTGATGGTAAAATTGATAATTTCATTTCGACCCGAAATTTTTCTCACCATTTGCCTGTACACAGCCTGAAGAGCAAAGAACCGTATTATATTGGTGTGTTTCTTACGGGAGCTTATCAGGAAATTCTTGGTGATTTGCATAATCTTTTTGGCGATACCAACGCTGTGCATGTTTCTGTAGATGAAAAAGGGTATGTCATTGATCAGGTTATTGATGGAGAAACGGTAGCTGAGGTGCTGGATTACGTTCAGTATAACCCCAAAAAACTTGTTCGCACAGTAGAATCATGGGTGACCTCATCAATGAAAGCCGGAAAAATAACAGCCGAAGAAGGTAAGGAATTTCTGTCAATTTATCGCTCAGGCCTCTATGGCTATACCTATCTCGAATAGAAATAAGATTATTCTTGTAAGACGGGTCATTGGTTTTGGCGAATCACTCATTGATTTTGTCATTGAAGATGAACAGTTTAAGCATGCACTTCCGGGTGGTTCTGTGCTAAATACGCTGGTTTCATTGTCCAGATTTGGTGCAAATACTCAATTAGTCACAGATTTTTCAGATGATGCACCCGGCAGAATAATTTCACGGTTTCTGCAGGAAGAAAACATCGGTTCTGACTACTTGTCGATATACAAGGAAGGTAAAACAGCTCTGGCTTTTGCAGCGCTTGACAGCAATAAAAATGCTTCTTACACATTTTATAAAGATTATCCTGAAAAACGATTTGAAGATTTGAGAATTGCTTTCTCTTCAAATGATATTTTCCTCTTTGGTTCTTTTTCCAGCTTGCAGATCAATTTGCAAATTGCTTTAAACAATTTGATAAACGATGCAAAATCAGCTGGTTCATTGATCTTCTATGATCCAAATATCCGTATGCATAAAATTTCTGAAACCAAACCTGAATGGAAGTTTCTGATGAGAAATTTTGCAGTGGCCGATATTATCCGCGGATCAGATGAAGATTTTCAGACCATTTTTGGGACAGATAGTGCAGTAGAAATTTTCGATAAAATTCAGCCTTCTTCATGCAAATTACTGATTATTACTTCTTCTGACTCAAAAGTAGCGGTTGTAAGCAATGGGTTTTCCTTTCAAATGTCTGTGCCATCTGTTAAGGTTGTGAGTACAATTGGCGCTGGTGATGCTTTTAATGCAGGTATGGTAGCTTCCATTATTGAACAGGAAATTTCAAAAGATCAACTTGAATTCCTATCGGAGCAGCAAACAAAACTTATCTTGAAAAAGGCCATTGCATTTGCCTCTGAAGTTTGTGCCTCAAGTTCGAATTACATCAGTAAGCAGCTAACCGTTTAGTTTGTCTGTTTCTGCAAAGCTGTTTCTTTTGGAAGGTTTCAGGTTTTGCCAGTCAATATAATATAATAGCTTGATATTGATGCTATTTGATGTAGGAGAGCTTAACGTTTGTTCAAGATTTCCGAAATAACCTGTTGTCAGGGCTTCGCCACTGTTTTGGCTATAAATTGCGTTTTTCCATACCAGTAAAAGTTCGCTCCCAGGTGCGAAATTCCACTTAAAGACCATATCAATATTGAAAGTGTTCACTGCAAAATCTTCTGGACGGGAATAGTCAGATGTTGAAAATCTCCCATCACTCTTGAGGTTGTAAAAGTCCAGATATTCAACATTCAGCCAGTAATGCCGAATGCGAAAGGCAAGCGAAGTATTTGGTGTAAAGATGTAATCAGCTGTGATTGAGGTCGTAATATTTTCTACATTTCTTCTTCCGAAAAGGATAACCCTTTCATTTAGAATATTGAGTGAATCCTTCACATAACCATAACTGTTGTATTGATAATCAATCTGGATTTCCGGAACAATAAGGAAGTTTTCCTGTATCTTCCATCTTGGCGTTACACGCGTCCACCACGAAAGCTGTTTTAGTTCCGGATTTTGTCTGATGCCAAAGCGATAGTCGGCCATGATTTTTTTTCTGTAATCAGGTGAGCCCCAGAAACTGATACTATAGCTGGCAGGCCACTGAACAAACCGCTCTTTTACCCTTGTTTCATAAAAGTCGCGAAATCCCAATGGGTTATAGTTCAGGTTGCCTCCAATTGTAAGGTGATTGGTAAAAGTAGCCCTTCCGTCTCCGCCCATTTCGAGTATCGTGAATGACCTTGGTTGGTGAAGATAATAGTGATTAGCGTAGAAACGGCTATACCAGCGCAATAAATTTCCTTTCGGTTCATATTCATTGTAACGGAAATTCCAACCATTGGCAAGTTCATTGTTGCGCAACTGAAAACCCATATCATTGGGATTATAAGTGCCAGAAACATAGTTGAACCAGGTATCGGCCTGAAAATTGCCACTGACTTTACCTGTTTTCAAAAAAAAGCGCTCCCCAAATACAGGTTTTTCGTCTTTGCGATAGTGTTGGCTTACATTGAGCATTCCGCTTAATTCATAACGATTTTTTTTATTTCTAACCGCAAACTCAGTGCCGGTAACATTTGCGATATATGCATCTTTTGGCTTATAAACATTAGTGTTGTAGAATGTGACCTGCGAATTGTTTGGCAATGCCTGTTCAAAAACCAACATATTATAGTTGGCAGATGACTCGGTTGGAAATCGTTCTTCATTGCCTGTGCTGTCAACTATTGTTGCAAAAGTGTTGTCTGTTATGGCATTAAACACACCAACGCCAAGCCCTTTTGAAGTTTTTCCCGAAAGCTTTGCTGCATTAATTAGTTGAATATTCTCGGGATTGCTTAATATTTCATCTGACGCATATTGTTGACGGATCTTGGAATATCCTTTGGGTGTGGCGCCAATTCTTCTGGAATAAAAAACATTTCCTTTGCTGAAAAGCTCTGTTCCTTCTGTAAAAAATGGCCTTTTCTCTTCATAAAAAACTTCAAAAGGAGAGAGGGAGAAAATTTTATCATCAGATTCTACCTGCCCAAAATCTGGTATCAAAGTGAGATCCAAAGTA
Source organism: Bacteroidales bacterium (assembly GCA_030683155.1). GTDB lineage: Bacteria > Bacteroidota > Bacteroidia > Bacteroidales > F082 > JALNZU01. The sequence goes on along the minus strand of JAUXMV010000093.1, from coordinate 2,650 downwards.
AAGCTTTCCGTGAGTCCAACTTTTAAATCCATCCCTGCGTTATAAGCTCCCGACCATTTGTCGTTGTCTGAATGGTGCGAAACAGCTGCACTTAAATATGGGGTTGCACTTAATCGTAATGGTGGTTCTATTCTTGATTGTATTGTCGTTTCACCCATTTGCCTTAATGTGCCTTTCGATTTGGAATCAATGAAATTCCATGTTGAATATTCTCTTTTTCTTTGAATACTCCGATAGAAATTTACACCCCATTGCTGCTGATCGCCTCTTGGAAAACGCAATGCTGAATAAGGTATCATCATTTCAACTGACCAGCCATTTTCTAAAATTGACGTTGAAGATTTCCAAACGGCATTCCAGCTGACGTCATCCTCGTCCCAGTTATTTGTTTTCATGTCAATTTGTACTCCTTTTGCTGTTACAAAAAAACCAAAAGCATTTAAACCATCGTTGAAAGGGTCAATTTTTACGCCAAAATAATCGGCTAAGCCAATGATATCGCGACTTCTGAGTTCTTGCGCAATACTATCGGGTGATGGATCGAGCATCAGCGCTCCAATGTAGATAGCCTTTTCGTCGTAAAGAATATAAACACGTGTATCAAAAGTTGCAGCTTTTCCATTAAAGGGCTCTGTTTGAATAAATTGATCTGCTACAGAGGCATGCTGCCAGTCATTCTCATTTAGCACTCCATCAATATCAATGGCATTTAATGCCTTAGATGCAATAGAGTGTTTTCTTTCACTTGCAAATAAAAGTGAATGATTTGCCAGAAATAACAGTGCAATGAAGAGAATCTTAGTCTTGATTTTATGAACACGCATAGATAAAACTGTCTTGTTTGAATAGCAGATGTTAAAAGTAGATAGTAAATAAATTGTGGTTGTTGTCAATTCAGTTATCGGTAATATTTACCCATATAACGTAAAAATGACCAGTTAAATCAAGCCAATGACAGGTTTTTCGAAAGCAATTTTCAAAACTATTAACATGAAGATTAATGCGCTAAGTAAAACAAATATCAGGAAGTTGACTTTGAAAATTAGATCTTAGATTTTCTTCACAAAAAGTTGCCCTGTATGATAAGAAACTACTTCAATTTCTTCTCCTTCATCCACATACCCACTAAGTGCAGTAGCATCAAAAACATCAGCTTCAATCATAACTTTTCCGGAAGGTCTTAAAATTGAATGGGCTACACCTTTTTTTCCAATCATTGATGCATAGGCTTCAGTGGCTGACGTGAAACCTTTACTTGTGTCTTGAATTGTATCAAGGGCAAGATGTCCGAATGCCGTGGTTGTAAGTAGTTTTCGGGTTAAATATAACGAGCCGGTCATGGCAAGGAAAATGGCTATTATAACGGTGAAAAAGGCTTTTGTGAGTGGAACTATGTTAACATTAAAAGGAGTTGGTCCAATACTTTCAACCATTGCAAATGTTAATCCCGTAACCATAAAAAGTACGCCAAGAGCTCCGGTCACACCAAATCCCGGGATGGCAAAAATTTCGACCATTAGTAATACTATTCCGATCACAAAGATGATAATTTCCCAATGAGATGCCAGACCTTCAAGATAAAGTGGTGCAAAATAAAGTGTTGCGGCTGCAATAGATGCTGCAAGCGGGAATCCAACACCGGGGCTTTGTAACTCAAAATAGAGCCCTCCAATAATCAACATTATCAAAATGCCACTTATCATTGGATTGATAAGAAAGTTGATGACTTTATCCATGGCATTAAGTTCGTGCTCAATAATTTCGTATTCAGCATGTCCTGCCTTCGCCATAAGTTGTTCAACAGACTCAACTTTACCTTCACAAAAGTTATTCAGGATAGCCTCTGATGTAGTGAAAGTAAGAACTTTTCCGGAATCAGAAACTCCGGCAACAAAAATTGTAGGGTCAACCATAGCCTGAGCAATTTCAGGATCACGGCCTTTAGCTTCAGCGGTGCTGCGCATCATGGAGCGCATGTATGACTGAAATTTATCGGGAACCACTTCGCCTGTCTGGTTTACAACCGTTGCTGCACCAATGCTTGCACCAGGCACCATATAAATGCTGTCGCAGGCGATACTGATTAAAGCACCTGCAGAGGCGGCATTGTTATCAATAAAAACATATACAGGTATCTTTGAATTAAGAATCTTAGTGCGGATCGAGTCTGCGGCATCAACCATACCGCCATAGGTATTCATATGAATAAGAATCAGGTCTGCCCCAATCTCTTCTGCTGCTTTGAAAGCTTTTTGTGTTGTCCGCCAAACTGGTGGGGCAATCTGCTCCTTAATGTCGAATTTGTAAACCTTTAGTTTTTGGTTGTTGATTATGGTGTCCTGAAGCGCAGGAATGATGTCGGAACTATCCGAAGTCGTCTCTCCCTTAAGAAAGTTGGAGATTAGTAAAATGTTTAATATGAGCGTGCTGATAAAGAATAGATGCTTTTTCATGATCTTAGGTTAAGGATGTAAAAATACACATTCCATTTTAAAGATGGTTTGTTAAATAGGCTAAATCTTATTTTGATGTGCTAGGCATAGAATTGACTAAGTCTAAAGAAGAAGAAATCCTTATCTCTGTTTCCATTATTTGAAGATATTAGTTTCTGTATTTTACTATTAACTGCTTCGGCAATAGCATTTGTTTC
>JAUXMV010000086.1 GCA_030683155.1 Bacteroidales bacterium | reverse complement strand
ATCAAGCAAAATAATCGAAAATCTATTTAAAGAGCTGACAAAACACTATACCATTATTCTGGTTACGCATGTGCTCAGACAAGCAATACGTCTTGCCGACTATGTCATCTTTATGAACAATGGTGAAATTATTGAGCAGGGGTCTCCGGAAATCTTATTCAAATCTCCGGAAACAGAACAGTTAAGGGCATATTTGGTGGATGGGAATTGAGAATTGATAAAGGAGAATGATCAATGGAGGATTTATTTCGTTATCCATAAATCATCTGTTTTGAAGAATCGATAGACTGTCTGAGGTATGGATTTTTTATTGCCTTGTCTTCCAGTAAATCTACTTGCCTTTTAAGCAATTTTTCCAATGATAATTTTAAATCAAAATAATTGTCAGCATAATCAATTAAGTCAATTTCCGAGAAATCAACAATGAGGTCAATATCACTTGATTTGTTAAAATTATCGGTCAAAACAGAGCCAAATACAAATAATTTAGCAACCCTATGTTTGTAACATAAAGCCCTGATCTTATCCATATTTTTTTCAATTATAAGCACGCATCAAAAATACAAACTTTTTACATCCTTTTCCATTTTATCGTTTTCATGACGATTGCAGTTTCATGCTTACACACAAAACAACTCCCCTTCTTAGAATCAGCGAAAAAAGCTTTTCGCAAGTGACCTGGTGAGTTTTCGGAGACAAAAGATAGAGATTGTTGTCGAGGGTTGAAACCTACTTCAATTCACTTTTTCGGCGTCAAACTGAAACTCTTTAATCCTGCCGGTTTTTTAAAGTTGTCGAATTCGACATGTTTAAAATCCTGGTTATTCAAAGACTATATTTGTGCTTCAATATTACAATGATGCAATGTCTGGCCCTTCAAGGGGAGAATAAAATTCAACTTTACCGCATTTAGGACACATATATAGGTCAAATTTTTCCCTGTTTAAGAAGATTTCGAATAAATTGCCTAAAACACCAACCTTTGCTCCTTCATGAAATTTATATTGACCTGAAAATAGTAATGGAATTTTACATCTTAAACAATCCATTTCTCGGCTTCCTTGTGTTAAATCTTTTATGTCAATAATTTTATTCTCTGCAAAACTATAATTGCAGTTCCAGCACAGTTCAAAGCTGCTTTCAACTTCTGAATTACAATTAGGGCAATTTTTCATATTCTGACGGTGTTTATTTTTTATGATAACTGATGGTTTATATAGTTGTTAATCAGTGTTTTTAACAATTTCTTCAATGTAAACTTTTAAAATAATTTCATCTTACCAGCATTGTTTTCTGCTGCGTGTTGCTTTCTGTTTTTTTTATCAAAATGTTATACCCAATATTTATTTCGAACATAATCGGGTAAAATCCGCCATTACCTTTCGTGTCAAAATAGTAAAGAGGTCCCAGATTAAAGAGCAAAAACTCTTTCAAAATTTCGTTGTATACCCCAGGTTGGCCCCAATGAGAAGTCAACATTTCCTGTTCTTGATATTTTTGAGTTTACATTTTTCCCTCTTCCATTCAACTTCAGTCCAATAAAATCACCTGCGTTAAACTCAACATTCTTGTTATTGTTTTTTCGTTTGTTATAATTGTAAATGTTTTTATAATGTAAGTCAAAAAATGTAGACATAAAAAAGGCATGGCTGGGTTGAACAGTCGTTAAATCAGGATAAGACATCGAAACGCCAAACCCAGCATTTACAGAAAGTTTAGACTTTTCTGAAATAGAATGTTCATATTCAACACCGGGATTAATAAAATTTATTCTCAGGAGGTTTTGTTTTTTATATTCACTTTCCTGTCCGAAGGATTGGTTTGTAATGATTAAACCAGGTAAAATCAAAAATGCATTTCTCATTTTCATGTTATAAGTAACACATAGCGAGTGTATAAACGAATCATTGCATAAATATCTCACTTGAATACATTGGCTGTTTCAATGGTCATGTATCAAATTTCGGTATAAATGTAGGCATTCTTTCAAAATATCAAAGCCATCTTTCGGATTTTTTGTACTTTCAAATCCTTTGGCAAAAGCATCAAAACTCCTTTAAATGCACAGCCTCTTGAAGGCTATTGTGTGGATGTTGCACATCGAAACAGGAACGACAGTGCAGTCCACAGTGATTCGTGTATTTGGTACAATCGAATTTTTAGCTCTCAATGTATTTCAATTCTCTATAAAATCAAAAACAAGCAATGGGTAGTTTTTAATAAACACAAAGTATTCATCTAAAAAACGTAAGTCATCAAATGAAACTCCATATTCCTTTATTGCCAAGTCATTTCTGATTTTATGTGTAATTTTTCTAATCTGGCTGATCAGATAAATAAATTCTGAATAAGCTGTTGCATCTGCATAAGAAAGTAAAAATGCGCTTTTGAGATTGGCTCTAAGCTCATTTTCAATTTGAATTCCCAAGTCATTTTTGTTAATGGCAAAACCATTAAAAAAACAATTGCCCGAATTATCAATTTTTAATTTTATAACATTACTGATATTATTCGATTTGATCAAACTATCAGCAATAGCTCTACTGTCTTTACCATATGAGGTTAATATAGAGGGTATTGCATAATAATATTTAAAAAGTCTTTCAATTTCCAGGTCAGACGGGAATACTACAAATGAAACTCTTCTGCTACTATTTCTAGACAATTCTTCCTTTAAATCATTAACAAAACCCATTGGAACAGCTTTGTCAATGTACAGCCGGACATCAATATAAAAAGCATCTGCAGGGTTTCTGGAAAGCCACCATTGATTTACGACAATATCAATTTCATGAATTTCTATTTCCTGATTTTTATAAATGATCTGGGGGGACATTGACTGATTGACATTTTTATCAATCATGGCAACAAAGACCTTCTCAGTCAATGAAACCTTTTCTATTCCAAATTTGTAATATTCAGAATCTGGTATCTTCAAATTGTACTTTATAAACACGTTCTTTTTCAGGAAATTATCGTCAAACGTCTTGTGGTCTACAAAATTTATCTTTGAGAAAGTGAGAGATACTCCAGAAATTACAAGTAAAGAGATGAGTATCCATTTTTTACTTTCCTTCTTAAAGTTTAGACGGAAAGTGTTCCAAACCTGTAGATAAAGAACCACAATCGTCAGGAAAAACAGGTAGCCATACTCTGAAAAAAGTTCAAATTCGTTGAACCCTCCATCTAAGGTAAGACAGAAAAAAATACCATATACAACCGCTAGTTTTGAAAACCAACTTAGAAAATACCAATTCAAAAACCTATTATCGTTTACAATCGGATTTCTTCGCCAATTGTAGCGGTGAAAAAAGTTTCTCGGTTTTTCAAACCAATAGATAAAGCAAATAGATTGGCCGAAGATTACTGCTATAAAAGCGAAAAAGAGATTGTAATAAAATACTTCACTGTCGGTAAGAATAAGTAAATCGTAGTACTCTGTCTTTGAAAAAACCCTGAATACTTCTCTGCTCATGTAAAGAAATGCATATAACCAGAAAGCAAAAAAAAGTCCTGAAGCAATACCCAAAATAAGTTTTGATCTGGGGATTATTAAGGTCTCCTTTCTGTTATACAGTAAATTTTCATTGAGCGTCATTGCTGTCGATTTGTTAACTACTTACTAAGCATACACTTAATAAGATGTATTTACACTTTACCTTTTTTACTGAAACTTAAAACAATGTGTTATGAATCATTTTGCTTGATTAGCAATTTATTTTCCTGCATTTCATGGTATGGCCTTTACCATTCCAAAAATAGACTTTTTTAGGGCTCCCAGCATGTATTACGCTCAAATTTTATAAAATCGTAAAACTTGCTCCTTTTCAAAAAACCAGTCTGAAAAAGTTCCTTTTCAACCGCTAATCATTTTTGCAATAAGCTTGTGCAAGCATTAAAACCTGAAGTACTTCCTAAATATCCATTTTTTTATGAAAAACATCAAAACTCCTTTAAATGCACAGCCTCTTAAGGGCTGTAGAGAGGGTGCAATGCATCGACCTCGACAGAACGCTATGCAAGCTGTTTATTGACATGTGTTTGCAAAATATAGCTGAATAGAAACTTAAAAAATTGATTGTAAACTTTTGACGCTCCAATTAGAGGACCAAAACCATCTGCGCATTTTAGGATCGAAACTTCCGTAAATCCATAAGGCTGTTTCTCGCTAAACTATTTTCTCTTGTAATCACGAATGTTTATCCAAAGACTGATGATTAAGCTTGAAAAGAAAACGACAGCAGTAGCGATATCAACTAAGCCTTCCGGGAAATTGATGCCTGTAAATTTCAGAATCAGAAAGTGAATATAGGAGTTTGACATATCCTGGTAACCGAGTGTACTTCTTACTGTCCAATGCCAGTCGGTACAAACGCAATAACCCCAGCCAAACCAAATCCCAAGAACGAACCAGGAAAATGCTGTGAGCAAGAGCGTTAACAGATTCAATTTTCTGAATTTTGGAAGAATCCAACCAAAGGAATTAAAAATGATTATGGAAGTATGGAAGAAAAAGAAAAAATAATCGAGTACTATATCTACCATGTAAATATTGATTTTGAGATTACAAAAAAACAAAAAATGTTTCTAATTGCCTCAAAATAGGGTTCGGTAGAATTTTCTTGATCGTTTTCCAGAGGGTATTTGTTAGAAAGTTGCTCCAAAATAATTTTCAACGATACAAATTTGAAAAAGGATTACTAAAAACATTCTTCTCAAATCACCGGACTGTTGATCTTTGAGAGATTTTTTGTTGTCACATCCTCGCTAATGGCAATAATGACGCTAAGCTCGCTTACTTTCCTAATCTACCAACTCAATTGACCGATCTTTTCTTTAACTTCTTCTATTGCAGGGCTGACCGGAAAAATAATCGTAGGTTTCAGGTAATAAAGGTCGTTCTCTTTTGCAAAAAGCGCTTCTCCGCCCCCCGTTATATTCAGCATGATAACAGCATCTTTTTCAACTTGTTTGTTTTCAACCGCTTGCATCAACGAGGCTGTGGCTACTGCCGCGGCAGGATGTATGTCGACACCTTCCGTTTGTTCGAATAACTGCGCTGCTTTGCGGGCTGCATCATTGTCAACGGCAAGCACTTCACCTCCGGAATCCAACAATGCATCAAACAAGCCACCAAAAATGGAATAGGGCGGACGGCGATTTGAAAGAACTTTGGCATCAATAATTTCCACATCCTGACGGGCAAGCTTGTCGTCATAGGGCAGCATCTGTCTGGATTTTACTTTCCATGCGTAATAAATTGGCAGGAAAGGTGCATTCTGAGACACCATCAATTTCATTTTGTGGCTGCCAAAACGTCCGTCTTCAATAAAGCGAAGGTTTGCTTCCCATGCGGCAATAGCGCCGGTTCCACTTCCCACAGCCTGAAAATAATAATCTGGTATGCGTCCGATGAAAGTCGTAGCCGAAAGCATTGTTGTTGCCATGCCATCGCGACGGGCTACATTTTTCGCGCCTCCTTCAGCATAAAAGCCATCTAACTGACATGCCAGATTTGACAAATGGATGGCATCAAAATAGTCGCTTCCAGAGGCAGTAACAACCAGTTTAACGCAGTCGTTGAGTGGGCCATCAAACCATAGGGCATTCAGATTGTCTTCTGGAACACACAATAAAAGTGGGATATTGTTATCGGAACAAACCTGAGCAAAAGCACGTGCTGTGTTGCCTGCCGAAGCCACCACCAACACCTTTCCCGGCTGACGCCCGTCCATTCGTGCGCCAACGCTGAAGGCTTCCGTTTCCTTAAATGAACACGTGCGCATGGTTGCGCCTTTTGCAGGCCAGTAACCACTGAAAGTAATGTATAAGTTGCTTAATCCAAGCACTTTTGACAATCCTTCGCTTTTATAAGTCACCGGACTGCCCGATCCTTTTAGAGGGTTTACTACAGGAAGCCAGTCTGAAAAACGATATAAACCAGTATTTTCTGCCTTCAGGTGCAATTGTTTCTTTTCATAAACGGCTCTTATTAGGCTAGGCTGCACTTCACCCGGGGCATCAAGCATCCAGCCTGTATCTTCAAAGATGGCACCTGTAGCAACAGATTGCAATTGGTATTTTGTTTGTTTTATTTCAGCTGTCATAATGATGATTCAATTGATCGGCAAAGATAAAGCTTCCACCGGAATTACTGTTTTGATTGCTAACAAAGATGATTTTTTAGATTTGAGGGATTGAGTCCACTTCGAAAAGGGTGTTATGGTAAAGTGAAAATCTTTATGATAGTTGAAAAAAATAGTAACATGGAAAATTTTCTGCTCCAAAACGATTCTACTTTGACGTGTAATTTTAAATAAACTGAAAAAAGGAGTGCCAAGACATAAGCTCTATCGTTTTAAACCTTCTTTGAAATCGTTGTTTCGTAAAGTTAAGTGTTCTTATAAAATTGATAAACAGACGTTTACAGAAAATCAATGTTTTCTGCTGAAAAAGTCCCCAGTATTTTGATTTGTTGTTTTTAGTGGTAAGCTGAGTTGAAAGATAGTTGCTTCCACATTTTTTCGTTTGTGTAGTTCCTCCAATGGTCGTGCTCTCATTTCATCCGCATAGCAGAAGTTCGGATGGCTTGCTGGCCAAAATAGTAATAGCCATTGTATGTTTTATTCACCATTTATCTTCCGTGTTGTTTTTGCGTTGTTTAACTAAAACAACCTGAATTCGTTGGGATGTTGTAGTATCCGTGACAAGCAATCCCACGGGTGTCATTTCTAGACCATACCTTGATTTGGCGCCCTGAATACCAGTGAAAACCATTTTGATGTTTTGGCAATAATCATCATTGGCGGGGCTTTGGTATACCCCATCAGCGTATGCTTTTTCAACTTGCTGTCTAGAAACTTCAATGGTTGCCTCTATAGCCGGTTAAACAAATGTGGTATCAGGAGTGTTGGCCTTTTCAACAATCGCATTGGTTATAAGATTCAAGCCTTCTTCTGAACAAGTCTCTGTAATATTCACGCAGTAGCCTTTTACCTTTTAGCCTCCTTTGTCGCAGTAGCACTCTGGGGATCGTGTGGAGACTGAGCACTTGAAGAGGATATCTTTTCTTTGGGGCGAGGTTCAACCTGTTGACTATCTGACACTTTGTATTGTTCATTATATACACGTTTTAGCAAAAGAAATGCCTCGGTTTGGAGATTCCCAAATAAGCTTAGAAGTTTGTAACCAATAATGCCAATGGGCTGCAAGCGACCCTTGAGTTCTTCTCTGGTACTGCAATAAACCGTTTTGAGCGCTTTTTCTGCGGTAAGTTTTTCCAGTTGTTCGAGCTCTGTCAACAAAAGTGTTGCTTTTGCAGCACTATCAAGTGTTTTAAAAAACATGCAAAGTCTCTGGTGAATGATCTTGTAACGGGAAAACAGTGCAATGTTGCTGCCAAGGAGTTTGCTGGTAATTTGTGCGAAGGCTTTTCCATCAAATCTTCACCAGTTTGTTTTTGATGGTCATATATACGTTTGCGCAAAAGGTAATATATTGATTCTACATGTAATGAATCATTCATTTTAAACCCAAACCCTAAAAAAATAGGTAATAGTTAAAAAAAAGCCGGATAATAAGTTGATTTTTTGGTTCTTTTGTTGTTATTACGCATTACCTAAATAGGTAACTTATGAAAAGCAAAATTGAACATCCAGATTGGGCT
>JAUXMV010000085.1 GCA_030683155.1 Bacteroidales bacterium | reverse complement strand
CTCCTTTAACTCAAAATCCTGTGTGATTTCTATTGGAACTACAAGGCTTAACAACTCTTTAAAAAGATCATCTTTTGTCATTTTGCTTTTTTTATGCTAAGGTAATTATTATCCCCAGCACATCAAAATAATAAGTAGCCGTTAAATACAAACATCTGATTATCTTTTTAGTTTGATGTGAATTAAAAATATTTTGGATTGCCTGAATCAGAAAGTTTTCTTGTATCATCCTTAATTTCACTAACTTTGCCAAGTTAAAAAAAAAGAATTATTTGAACTTTACTGAATTCAACTTGGCTCCACCTGTAATGGAAGGTGTTGAAGCCATGGGTTACGAAAAACCCAGTCCTGTGCAGGAGGCTGCTATTCCGCTTATAATGAAAGGAAACGACTTGATTGCCTGTGCTCAAACCGGTACCGGAAAAACAGCCGCATTCCTTTTGCCGCTTATGCACAAAATCCTCACCGAAAGAGATAATAACAAAGGTATTCAGGCATTGATTCTTGCGCCCACGCGTGAACTTGCTATACAAATTGACCAACAGCTCGAAGGCTTTGGCTATTTCACAAATATCAGTTCTATTGCTGTGTATGGCGGCGGTTCAGGGTCACTTTTTGATCAGGAGAAGCGTGCTTTACAATCAGGGGCAGATGTCGTGGTGGCTACTCCCGGACGGCTAATTTCCCATCTCAATCTTGGGTACGTCGATTTTTCCGACATCAGATTTCTTATTCTTGATGAGGCTGACCGCATGCTGGATATGGGCTTTCTGCCTGATCTGACTAAGATTATGAGTTTTTTGCCAAAAGATAAACAAACATTGCTTTTTTCTGCTACAATGCCTGAAGGTATCCGGAGGTTCTCACAAAATATCCTTAAAGACCCGCAACATATCAATCTTGCAGTTTCAAAACCAGCTGAGAATGTGCTTCAGGCTGCCTACCTTGTTCACGATAATCAGAAAATAGGTCTTATTGAAAGCCTGGTTTCAGGAAAGGACTTGCCGCTTGTATTGATTTTTGCTTCAACCAAATCAGGTGTAAAAGAGATAGAAATTGCTTTGAAAAGGAAAAAGCTCAATGTTGCTGCAATTCATTCGGATTTAGAGCAAGAGCAACGATCTGATGTTTTAAACAAATTTAAAAATCGGGATATCCAGATGTTGGTCGCAACAGATATCGTCTCACGTGGTATCGATGTTGATGATATTAGTCTGGTGATAAACTATAATGTCCCCGGTGATGCTGAGGATTATGTGCATCGCGTTGGCCGCACTGCAAGAGCCGAAAAAAGTGGTGTCGCTCTTACGTTTATCAATGGAAATGAGATGGGTAAGTTCAAGCGGATTGAACAGTTTCTTGGCTCAACCATCCGAAAACTTATTTTGCCAAAAACACTTGGTGAAGGCCCCTCTGTAAGTGATTACGAAAACCAACGCCAACAAAGTGGTGGCAGACCTGGAAATTATGGTCGTGGTGGTAGTGGAAAACGCCCTGACAGTAAACGTGGAGGCGACAGGCGGAGTGGGGGCGGAGGAGGCTCAAGAAACCGCCAATAGCTTTTTTTGAAGAAAAAACTTGACTTTACGTATAAATATTTTAACTTTGTCGTAAAATAATTACGATGGATGCCAAAATCACCTTATCATTCAATAAAACAGTGATTGAGCAGGCAAAAGCTTATGCTGCCTCTCAAAATATTAGCCTTTCTCGCCTGATGGAGTTTTTACTGCACAAAATCACTTCAGGTGAATACCAAAGCATCGATGAATACCCAATTTCTGATTGGGTGAATGAATTGGCCGAAGGAAAAGCGGAATATCTGGCTCGTCCACGGTCGCGCATTTCATCGAAAGATGAATATTTAAGCTCGCGCAAATGAACATTTTTCTTGATGCCAATATTTTAGTCGCTGTTCTGAACAAAGAATATCCGCTTTTCAGTGATGTTGCACGTGTGCTAAGTCTGGCTGATAATAAACGTTTTAAGGTTTTTACTTCACCGGTTTGTTTGGCCATAGCTTTTTATTTTGCTGAAAAAAAAAGCGGTAGTGCGTTGGCGAAAAAGAAAATCTCCTTATTAATTTCAAGCATTGAAATAGCTTCCACTGATGTTGAAGCGGTCAGAAAGACTGTTAGTAATAAAAGCGTACTTGATTTTGAAGATGGCCTGGAATACTATTCAGCGCTTGGAGCAGGATGCAAGGTGATTATAACGGAAAACAAAGAGGATTTTTATTTTTCTGAGATTGAAGTCTTAAGCAGTCAGGAATTTTTGAAAAGAAAATTCTGAGATTCATCTAAAAATTATTTCAACCTGAAATGCTTTTGAATCAGTTGAAGCATTTCTTCGTGAACAAAACCGTTTGATGCCATGATATCCTTGCCAAAAACCACATCATCGCCTCCATCAAAGCCATTGAGTTTACCTCCGGCTTGTTTCACAATGAAAGCTCCGGCAGCTACATCCCATGGATGCAAACCATATTCATAGAAAACTTCAAAACGGCCACATGCTACATAAGCCAGATCTGCAGCTGCTGAACCTAAACGCCTAATGCCGCGTGTGTTGCGCATGAGTTCATTGAAAAGTGAAAGATAGGCCTCCATCCTGGAAAAGTCGTTGTATGGAAAACCAGTTGCAATAAGACTTTGGTCGAGCTTTTCAGCTTTACTGACATTGATTTTTACCCCATTGAGATAGGCTGAACCACCCTGCCAGGCATAAAAACACTCATTTTGGTTCATTTCATGAACGACACCAATTATCGTTTCAAGATTTTTCTGAAGCGCAATACTGATAGAATAAATGGGTATTCCATGCACAAAGTTTGTTGTGCCATCAAGTGGGTCGATAATCCAGTTGTAGGTTTCAGAAGTATTACTTCCACTTTCTTCAGCTAAAAAGCCAGCTTCCGGAAGAATCATTTTCAAACGTTCGACAATCATTTCTTCTGCTGTACGATCAACATAAGAAACCAAATCGTGCGCACCCTTTTCGATTATATCCGATTTTTGCAGTTTTCCTGATTGCTCGTTGATAAAACTTGCAACATCGGCGCAAATATGGATTATCTGTTGGGTTATATTTTCAAGTTGCATTTTTAATAAACTTTTTAATTGATCCAAATTTTACCTGTTGAAGTAATATGCCTGAAATAATCAGGATCAGCCCTGCAACTGTGCTTGGCAAGATGATTTCACCCACAAAAACACGAATAAATATAAGTGCGATGAACGGGGATAGGAAAATCAGATTGCTGACTTTTGCAGTATTTGTTGAGTATTTCAGTGCGAGAAGCCAAAAAACGAAGGTAATTCCCATTTCGAAGACACCTATATATATAGCGCCAAAAAGACCTTCTTTTGCAGGGAAACTTATTTCTGAAAACAAAATCATATAGATGCTAATGTAAAAGGCTCCAAAAATCATATTTACAAAAATTTTAGTCAGTGCATCGCGCTTGTCATACATGTTGATAATCCAATACAAGGCCCAAAGAAATGCGCTTCCAACTGCGAGGGCAACCCCGGTTGGGTTGGTAAAATTAAGATCTGCGATTTGACCTTTGGTACTGATAATCAAAAGACCCGAAAAACTAATAAATATCGCAACAAAACCTTTCAGTCCAATACGTTGCCCTAAAACTACTGCCGACAGAATGACCAAGACAATTGGCCAGGTATAGTTTAAAACTCCTGCTTCTTGCGCTTGCAGTAGCTCGTATGCTTTGAACAAAACAAGGTAATATCCAAATGGATTCAGGAGTCCCATTATGGCTGACCTGCCAAATTCGACACTTGATGTTTGTCCTAAATATGAAGTTTTTCTTTGAATTAAGACCATAATGCCAAGAACAATCACAGCAAACCAAACCGACCAGAATAGCAACAAATCATATGCTAAGTAACTGAGCGTTAATTTGAATGCCGTACTCATAGTCGACCAGAACATCACCGAGAGTAATGCAAAAATATAAGCCTTTTTTTGATCTTGCATAAGGTGCAAAGTTATACAGCTAATGGATATGAATGACGAAATCTTAGCCTTTTTAAAAACAATTCAGATTTTCGCTTTAGTAAACTTTAAAAAAAAAATCAGTGTTTTTCAGGATATTTCTGTAAGCGTGTTCATTTATTGAGTTAGAGACAATTTTTTTGAATGAATCCTGAAAATAATTAGAATCATCTGTTAGCGCAAAATATTTCAAAAGAGAGAAGAGCAATCAAATATTTGTGCTTTGAAAGCATGTTTTTCTAGTCATTAGCTGGACTAAATCTAAATAAACAAATATAAATTTTGATATATGAAATATCTGATATATTTTAGCCCGCTAATCCAAAATTCAAACCTATGAGAAAAGTATTTATCTTTCTATTATTTAGTGCAATAGCTTTTAATGTTAAAGCTGGTGGTATCGTTACAAACACGAATCAAAGCGCAAGTTTTACCCGAATGGCAGCCCGTGACGCTTCTGTTGGGGTTGATGCAACCTACTTCAATCCCGCAGGATTGACACAACTCAAAAACGGATTTCATGTTTCGTTGAGTAACCAATACATTACGCAAACGAGGACAATTAAAACAACCTTCCCCGGACTTAATCAAAGTGAGTTTGAAGGAAGTGTTTTAGCCCCAATCTTCCCATCTGTTTATGCAGTGTACAAGAAAGATAAATTTGCCTTTTCTTTAGGTTTTAATCCAATAGGAGGCGGCGGTAGCGCACTTTACGAGGACGGTTTGCCATCTTTTGAAATGTTGGTGGCCGGATTACCTCCTTCACTTAACGCAGCTGGCATTCCAACCTCAAAGTATAGTTATGAAACTGAATTCGAAGGTAAATCTGTTTATTACGGAATTCAAGCCGGTGTTAGCTATGAAATAAACGAAATGTTGTCTGTAAGCCTTGGTCTGCGCTATGTTACGATCAATAACAGTTATGTTGGTTACCTCAGAAACATTGAAATTAACCCAACTTTTCCAGCATTAAACTATACTGGAAATATGGTTAAAGCGCCAAAATTTTTTACTGATCTTTCTGCCTATCTTGGAGCCGTATCAGGTCAGCTTAGCGCGACAAGTAGTTCGCTTCAGCCAATTCTTGATGGCGGTGGCGGTAATGTTCCTCTCGCAAACGGAACCTTGGCCGGGCTCACCCCAACACAAGTTGCAACACTTCAGGGTACTATCGCAGGTTTAGGTGGCGATCCAACGAATATGACGATAGCTCAGGCACAAGGATTTTTTGCCGGAGCATCGCAACAATTCGCTGCTAACTCAGCTGCCATGGCTGCAAATGCTACAGCTACCGGTGATAAAAAAGTTGATGCATCTCAAAGCGGATCAGGTATCGTTCCAATAATTGGTGTTAACTTAAAGTTTGATCGTCTCAATATTGGCATGAAGTACGAACATAAAGCTTCTATAAAAGTTAAGAATGCAACGAAACTTGATGATGTTGGTTTATATCCTGATGGGGCTGAAGTTCCTAGTGATATGCCAGGAATGTTTTCAATCGGAGCAGCTTTTGATGCCACCGACAAATTGAAACTGAGCGCTGGATTCCATACATATTTTGACAAAGGTTCAGAATATGGAAAACGTTTAAACAATGAGTATGTAAAAAACGATATGGTAATTGATAAAAATCTATGGGAAGCCGCTTTTGGAATCGAATACGCACTGAACGAAAAATGGTTGCTTAGTCTTGGTTATCTGAGAACAACCACAGGTGTTATGGACAAATATCAATCTGATTTAAGTCATAGCCTTTCAACGAATAGTATTGGCGGTGGACTTCGTTTTCAACTCAATGAAAACGTTGGGATTAACTTAGGAGCAATGAACACAATGTACATTGAAAATACACGTGAATTTGCTGCTAATCCTCCAATGCCTGCCTATAGCGAAACTTATAACCGTAAAGCATTTACTTTAGGATTTGGTGTTGACTTAAGTTTTTAGAAACTAGTTCTTTAAAACAACAAAAAAGCCGGATTTATCCGGCTTTTTTGTTTAAGAAAATAGTCTTGACTTTATTCATTTTTGAAATATTATCAGACAACAGATTTTTTTACCTAAAAAATGATCTTTGATTCAGGAATATCTGCGAATCAATGATCCACTTCATATATCCTCATTCAGAGAAAATGATTTCATATCTTTGCATTTCAAAGTGAAACAATGCACGAACTTTCGATAGCAATACAAATTGTAGAAATCGTTGAAGAAGAAGCTGCAAAAGTAGAGGCAGAATCAATTACAAGACTAGAACTTGACATTGGATTGTTGTCTGGTGTTGAACGAGATGCGCTTGAATTTGCAATGGAGGAAGCGATCAGGGGCAGTCTTCTGGAAAAAACACAGATCGTTTACAATTTTATTAAAGCTGTAATGGTTTGTGAGGAGTGTTGCAATGAGTTCAATACGGATGATTATTTTAATTCATGCCCTTATTGCAATAGCTTAAAGACCATTTTTATTAAAGGTAAAGAGCTTAATATTAAGTCAATAGAAATCCTTAAACAATAAAATCTATTATTATGTGCGGAACATGCGGTTGCGGCGAAGATGAACACATCACCTACAGGAATCCCAACAATCCGGATTCTCACTTACACGAGCATAGCCATTTTCATGGAGATAAAGAGCACTCTCACGCTCATCATCATGAACATGATCACAGCCATCCTCATTCGCATGACCATTCGCATGACTACCTCCTTAAACCCGGTGGTGGCGCTTTAAACAGTCAGACTATACAACTTCAGCGAAAAATACTTTCGAAAAACGATCTTCTGGCCGAAAGAAACAGAGGACATTTTGAGGCTTTGAATATTGTGGCTTTTAATCTGGTTAGCTCTCCCGGATCTGGTAAAACGGCAGTTCTTGAGCGGACGATTCTTGAAAAAGGAAGTGACTTTAATTGTTACGTTATCGAAGGTGATCAGCAGACAATGAACGACGCAGAAAGAATAAAGTCAGCTGGTGCACCGGTAATTCAAATCAATACCGGCAATGGCTGTCATCTTGATGCACTAATGGTTAACAAGGCAATGAAAGATCTAAAGTTGCCCGAAAACAGCACTTTGTTTATCGAAAATGTTGGAAATCTTGTTTGTCCGGCACTTTTTGATCTTGGAGAAACAAAAAGGGTTGTAATTATTAGTGTTACAGAAGGGGAGGATAAGCCGGCAAAATATCCAACCATGTTTGAAACTGCTCAGCTATGCCTTATCAATAAGACAGACCTTTTGCCTTATCTTGACTTCGACCTTGAGAAATTCAGGCAAATTGCAACGCAAGTGAATCACCATATCGAATTTATTGAAATTAGCGCCAAAACTGGTGAGGGCTTCAATCAATGGTATGAATGGATTGTAAAACATAGGCTGTCCGAAACTGATTAATCAATATTTTTGAATTTGTTTACTAAGATTTTACCTCAAATATGAATATTCTAATCATCAACGGCCCTAATTTGAATATGTTAGGCAAACGTGAGCCAGAAATTTATGGTAGTATTTCCTTTGAAGATTATTTTCTTCAGTTGGTAGAAAATTTCCCAAACATCAGACTAGAGTATTTTCAATCCAATCATGAAGGTGAAATTATTGATAAACTACAGGTTTCGATAGAAAAATTTGATGCTGTTATAATCAATCCCGGAGGCTATACGCATACTTCTGTTGCTATTGCCGATGCAATCAGAAGTATTAGTATTCCTGTTTATGAGGTTCACATATCCAATATTTATGCAAGAGAGTCATTCAGAGCCCAGTCTTTTACTGCAGCAGCTTGTAAAGGTATCATCAGTGGATTTGGTCTTAAAGGATATAAACTTGCAATATTGGCAATTCTGAACGAATAATGATACTCTTTCTGAGGAACACCTTCTGTATTATGTTCAAACAATGAAAAGTATAAAAGGCTAATAATTAATTTATTAGACTCAAAAATAAGGTTTCAAATCCAAATTTCAACTCACCAACCTGAAGCCAAAATATCGACAATATGAATTACCTTAATTGGGATTTTGTTTTTTCTGATATATCCATCCTGATGCATCAGACATGAAAGGTCGGTAGAGATGATATATTCAGCACCTGTATCGTAGGCATTCTGAACCTTCTGCTGCGCCATAGCTGTTGCAATAGGTTCATTTTTTAACGAAAATGTACCTCCAAAACCGCAACAAACATTGGTGTCTTTCATCTCAATCAGTTCAAGGCCTTTCACTTTGGAAAGAAGCAGTCGCGCTTCATCTTTGAGGCCGTATTCGCGGAGACCGGCACAACTGTCATGGAAGGTTACCTTGTGCGGAAACGAAGCTCCAAAGTCAGTAAAGTTGATTTTATTTACAAGAAAGTCAGTTATTTCATAGACGTTTTTTACCAACCTTTTATATTCCAGGTGATTTGATGTATTATGAAATAATTCCTGATAGTTATTCTTAATAAAGCCAGTGCAGGAAGCCGTTGGACTCACAACTGGCCTGTCGTTGGGAAAATCTTTTAGAAATTTGTTGCCCAATTTTTTGGCCTCATCCCAAAAACCGCTGTTAAAGGCAATTTGTCCACAACAAGTTTGTTCAGGGTTGTAATGCACGTCCACTTTGGCTTTGCGCAATATTTTCAACATGTTCATCCCGGTTTCAGGATAAACCTGATCAATAAAGCAGGGAATGAAAAGATCAACAATCATATTCTAGTTAGTTTGTGCAAAGATAAGTGAAAACTACTTTTAAGTGAAAACTGTTTTTTTTTATGATAATTCCTTGCCAATAGCACCTGTTGCAAACAATTCTTCCCAGTAGTTTGGATAAGATTTTTCAACGGCTTCAGGGTTTTCAATTTCCAAAACCCCCAATTTCATTGCAAGTGGTGCAAAAGCCATAGCCATCCGATGATCGGAATAAGTCTCAAAACGAATGACAGTATCAGTTGCTTTTTCAATAGGTTTACCAGGCTTAAGGTGATAGTGGCCGGTTGTAATTTTCTCAAAACTACACCCGATTTTTGTCATTTGCTTCTGCAAAGCTGCAGTTCGGTCCGACTCTTTATATTGCAGATTTTCCAAACCAGTGAAATGTGCTTCTTTTCCTAGTCCGCAGCAAGTAGCAACGAGCGCTGGCAGCATATCCGGGTAATCATTCAGGTCAAAACTGATTTCGTTAGCAATCTTGCCAGTTTTAAAAATCAGAATACCATCCGGCTCCTGAAAAGTTTCAACACCAAGCTGCGAAAACATTGTTGTCATCACACGGTCTCCCTGAAGACTTTCAAGCAATAAATCTTTCATAAGTATCTCACCCTGTTCACTTAAAGCAACCAACTCATACCAGAAAGCTGCTGAACTCCAGTCGGGCTCAACAATCAGTGGTGCTTTTTTATAGGGTAGCGGTAAAACAGATATTTTCCTTTCCGCCCGCTTTATTTTAGCGCCAAAACGCTCCATAAGTCTGAGTGTCATTTCAAGATAAGGCATCGAGCTCAGATTGTCAGTCAGTTCAAGTTCCAGTCCATAGCTCCAAACCGGAGCAGCCATAAGCAAGGAAGATGCAAACTGGCTGCTTTTTTCCATGCTGACACTGGTTTTGCCACCGGGTAATTGCTTTCCTATGATACGGACAGGTGGAAAGCCTTCTTCTTCCACATAGTAAATTTCAGCTCCCAAATTCCGGAGACTGGTAACCAGGTCTGCAACAGGCCTTGCTTTCATTCGGATAGTTCCAGTAAGCATCCATTGTCCGGGCGTTGATGCAAGATATGAAAGCAGAAAGCGAAAAACCGTTCCAGCATTGCCACAGTCGATAACCATAGGAATCGATGATTCGGAACAGTTGCTTATAAATTCAAGATTGCGATGCAACATGATGGTGTCATCAGCACGGGAAAGTCCGGCAATGTTCATCTCAATATCCGAATATGCACCGATCATCAATGCGCGGTTGCTGATACTTTTACTGCCAGGGAGAGAAACCTGCGCTTTTATTTGGTCAGAGTTGGATCTTAAAATCATTTTTTTATACTTTCTTTTTTAATGTTTGAAGATAGAATTCAAGGCTTTCCCTCACTGTTTCAGGATTTACCTCAACATCATAAATGACTTCGCCAATTGACTTTACAAGTACAAAACGTAAACTCTGACCTGTGTTTTTTTTGTCATGTTGCATTCGGTCAAGCAAATTGTCTGTCAATGAAATACTGAACCGGAAAGGGTCAAAGTACTTTTGAAACATTTGATTGTAGATATTTACCTCCTCCATTGGAAACCCAAAGACTTTATGCGAAATCCAGAGCTCGCAAAGCATTCCTGCAGCGATGGCTTCTCCATGAAGTAAATCTCCGCCGTTTTCAAGCGACCATGATTCGAAGGCATGTCCAATAGTGTGGCCAAAATTCAATAACTTGCGAAGACCCTTTTCAGTTGGATCTTTCATGGTGATTTCAATTTTGGTGGCTGCACAGATTTTTATAAGTTCGAGCCAATCGTAGTGGGAGTCGAAAGAAAACGGATCTGCTTTTAGCAATCTGGGATATGAAATGTATCCATATTTAAGGAGCTCTCCAAACCCTGACATCAGCTGTCTGGCAGGCAAAGTCGATAAAAAGTCAGTCATTACAAGCACTTTGGAAGCCTGATAAAAGGTTCCGATATGATTTTTGAAGTAGTCGAAATCGATGCCTGTTTTTCCGCCAATTGCTGCATCTACCATACCAAGCAGCGTGGTTGGGATGTGAATAGTTTCGATGCCTCTTTTGAAGCATGATGCAGCAAAACCGCCAATATCAGTTACCATGCCGCCGCCAAGATTGATCAGTAAAGCATCACGGCCGGCTCCTTTTTCAGTTAGTTCCTGCCAGATTTGACTTAATGTATCCAGATTTTTGAACTCTTCGCCTGCAGGAATTGCAATTACGTGGATATTAATGCTGCTTGCTTTAATTGACTTGTAGAACAAGGGCAGGCAAAATTCTGCCGTATTGCTATCCACAAGGAAAAATACTTTTCTATCTTTTTCATTGCATGAAAGTATCGCAGCCTCGAGATATTTTAGGGCATTACTTCCAAAAAGCACATTTCCGGTTTGTTCCATCCTGATTGTTTAGGTGACAAAAATAAAGGTTCTGTTTGTATTAAAGTGCAAATGTTTTTTGCTTAGCTGAATAATCCTGTTTTTGTGTCACTTGGAATTGAATTGATTCTCGTGTCACCGTCAGAAAGCTGCTGATTAATAATGGTTTATGAATGTTTTTCCATAATCAATTTTAATGATTGCATCAAAACTCAAGTGTTTTGGAAGGACTTTTGTTTGCTGAGACACAAATTTTCCAAAAAAAAAAATTATTGCGCTCACAAATTACAATGAAAAGGTCATCTTTTTAACTTCAATACTTCTTCAAAAACCTTTGCAAGTTCCTTTGTCAAAGACTTTCTTGAATAGGAATTAGTGTTTTTCTGCTTAGGGATGAGATTGTTGTTCAAATAACGCCGAAATAATTCCTGAAGGTTATCTTTTAATAGTGCTTTTTGACCGAACGGAATAATTAAACCAGAATTTGTTTCACGAATTATTGAAGCAACATCACTCTCAAAGGGGCAGAATGCAAGGATGGTTTTTTGTGCAGCAAGGTATTCAAACACTTTGCCAGTAAGGATATACGATGCATTGCTTATGCGGTTGATACTTAAAAGAAGGATAGCAGCTTCTTGCTGTAATTGTGGCAGTTGTGCATGTGGCACATAGTCTTTTTGACGAAGGAAAGATGTCAAGTTGTTCTTTTTTATGTCTTCAAGTATTGCGGCATCAGTCTTGCCGATGAAAAATAAATCAAGGTGCTTTGCAAAATTAGGATCTTCTTCTACCAATTCATTCAAAGTCTCCCAAAGTTCCGGAGGATTTTGATCTGGCAAAAACATGCCCGAATAAAGCAGTGTGAACTTTTTTACTTGCGTTGTCTCCGTCTTTTCAAAATCAACATGATCGAATCCATTTGTTATGACTGAAATAGGCCTTGATGTCCGCTTTTCAAAATCATTTTTCATGGTTTGCCCCACCGTGATAAGATGATCGGCATTGTCAAGGCATTTTTGCTCAAGCATAAAATGTTTTTTTCTTGCAAAGCCGGAGAGCATCAGCTTGTCAAAATAATAGATGCCTGTCCATGGATCACGGAAATCAGCAATCCAGGGCAAGTGGGTAAGTTTTTTAATCCCCAAACCAATCATGTGCATTGAATGAGGTGGGCCTGAGGATACAATAAGATCGACAGGATGTTCATTTAAATATTTACTCAAAAATTTAATCGATGGCTTGATCCAGAAGCTCCGGGCATCAGGGATAAAAATATTCCCTCTGATCCAAACAGCTAGTCTTTCTTTTAAAGAATGTTTTACATCCTCCTTGTCTTTGAGGAAACCATGTTGAAATTTAGCGCCTTTTTTCTTGCCAGTTAAAAGATTGTAAAGCTGATAAGGTTCAAATATTTTGATGCCAATAACCTCTGTTTCTGATGAAATATCAGCTAAAAGGGTATCATCTCTGTAGGGAATCTCATGATTCAACGGTGTATATACAACAGGCTCATAACCTGTTTCACGCAGATATTTAACAAATTTGAGCCAACGTTGCACACCGGCACCACCGGAAGGAGGCCAATAGTAAGTGATTATCAATACACGTTTCACAGCTGTTCAGGCATTTTCCTGCCCTTCAGCTCAGAAACTACCCAGGCAACCAGGAGAAGCAGCAATAATGTGGAGCTCACAAGTGAAACCTTTTGCCCGATTGCCCATACTTTTGGTTCAAACTTAAGCTCTATCTGGGAAGTTCCAGAAGGTACCCGTAAAGCGCGAAGCGCATAATTGGCGCGTATCAGCGGTTGTTCAACTCCTCCGATGTTTGCTTTCCAGCCTGCTGTATACCAGATTTCGCTGAAAACAACAAGCGACTCATGGCTTAGTTCAGCACTGTAAATAAGGTGATTAGGCTCGTATGAAGTAAGTTGTATTTTTGCCGAATTTCCAGCAACGGGATTAAATCCTTCCAAAAGTGAAGAAAACTCTTTGTGAACAACGGCAGTATTTCGCAAATCATGGTATGCAAGTGCGTCAATTTCATCATTTGGTGTTTCAACCCATTCAATCTTATCTACTGCCCAGGCATTGCCAAAAGCGCTGATATTTCTTATTGGAGGTGATTGTGGGCTGAAAATGATGTAACGTGTATTGAGCATATTCAGCACCTGACTTTCGTTCAGAACTTCCTGAAGTGCTGAAAGTGTGGGTTTTTGGCCTAAAACATCTGTGATCGCTTTCATTTCCGATTGAATATGATGTTCTATCATGTCCTGATAGCGCTGTAGTTTTGCTCCGTGGTATCCACCAATTGAATGATGAAAATAAGCAGCGCCGGCATCATTAAACGTGCTTGCTGTTAGATCAAGTACACGATAATTGGGATCAATATCTTTCAAAATTTCCTGATTGGCTGTTGTAGCCTGAAATGGCACTTCTGCTTTTCTTTTGGCGACAAAATTATTGCTGTTGAGATAGCGGGTGTTGATCGTTACCATATCGGCCAGAATTAATAAGGTAAGCGCTGCAGTGAGCCAGTTTTGTTTCAATTTTTGAATTCCAAATGCATAAATCAAGCTGGCAGCCAATGTGATATATAAGAAACTTCGTATTGCATCTTTCTTGAAAATATGCATTCTGACAGCTTCAAGTTCACTCATGAAAAGATTTATCTGTCCTGCATCGGCCGGATTGGATTGTTTCATGCGTGTGAACTGTTCAAGTTCGAATGCACTGAAAAAGTTGAAGAAAACGCCTGGCAACAGATAGAAAATCAAGGAAAGACCACCGGTGAGGCCAAAAGCAACAAAAAACCATTTTTGTTTTTCTTTGAAAAGTTCAGGTTTTTTGAAAATCTGGTAAAGACCCAAAAATCCTAACAAGGGTAAGGTGAGGTCAGCAATAACAAGGGTCATTGAGACAGCTCTGAATTTGTTGTACCCCGGAATGTAATCAAGGAAGAAGTCTGTGAAGGGCATGAAATTTTTACCCCAGCCAAGCAAAATCGACAGAATGGTACCTCCTAAAAGTATCCACTTGTATTTTCCTTTTACAAAAAAGAGCCCTAGCACAAAAAGAAACATCACTATAGCGCCCGTATATACTGGTCCTGAAGTACCGGGCTGATCGCCCCAGTAGGCATTTTGTTGTGCCAGAGCTTGTTTGAAGTTGCGGTCAGCATTTTCAAGTGCAGGATTGGTTGCGCCAATCATGGCCGAACCGCCGCCTTTTGCATTAGGAATAAGAAGCGACCATGTTTCACCTATTCCGTAGCTCCAGTGTGTAATATAGCTCCGGTCGAGGCCTTTGGTCTGGTCAGTAACATCTTTTGTCAAAACAGGTGCTCCGCGCATACTTTCTTTTCCGTATTCCCATGTGGCATAAAGGTTGGTTCCATGGGTTAGCACAGCTAAGAGTGCAGCAATAATTAATACACCACTGGCCTTAAGAAAGTTTGGAAATGTTTTAAATCTGATGGCATCAATAAGTTGAAATATTCCTGTAATAACCACCAAGAGAGCAAGATAGTAGGTAATCTGAAGGTGATTTGCCTCAAGTTCAAGTGCCAGTGCAATAGCAGTGAGCAATCCACCCTGTGCATATTTTCCCCTAAAAGCAAGAACTATTCCTGCCAAAACAGGCGCCATAAAACCAATTGCAATGGCCTTTGATGAATGACCAGCTCCAAGAATTATAAAGAAATAGGATGAGAATCCGAATGCCAGTGCGCCTGCCATACTCAGCCAGGGGTCAACTTTTAAGACGAGTAAAAGTATGTAGAATCCAAGAAAATACATAAAAACAGCACTTAGCGGGTATGGCAGACCAAGCGTCACGATTTTTTTCACATACCGCATCAGGTTGCCGGTATAAACAACAGATATCTGCCAGGCTGGCATCCCGCCAAACATTGAGTTGGTCCAGAGTGGCTCAGATTTGTTTTCTTCTCTGAAGTCGATAATTTCTTTCGACATTCCTTTCCACATGGTTATGTCGTGCTGATCCAACCTCTTGCCTTCGAGCATAGGATTGAAGTAGGCGATAGTTATCAGGACGAAAACGAGGACGGCGGTAGCAAAAGGAAATATTTTGCGCCAGATGTTCAGTGCATCATTCATTCTTATTGGGGCTTTTCGTTATCTTTAATATCTTCAAAATCAATGTATTCTCCAATGTCTGGATCGATTTTTGGCTCATCTTCCCTAATGTAGCTGACTTTGACTTTTTCGTCTTGACTTTGATTGTTTTTTCCGTGATAAGCTTGCTGCTGCATTCTATTGGCCATTTTTTTTACATAACGGGCAATAAGCCAAGGGAAAAGATATCTGAAAGCCAGACGAAACACATAAACAGTGAAGATGACCCAAAAAATTATTGTCAAAAATTTTTCCATCTTTTGAATTGGTTTTGTGGATTGAAGATCCGATGCGAAATTAAAAAATTATGAGAAGCAGTGAATAAAATAGAAGAGAACTTATAACAAACTTCACAACAAATGGATTATATTTTATGTACGCAATGCTGCAATTAGGACAAAATAAAACAGAAGGCAATGGATTTCATCACCTTCTGTTAAACCTTTAATAAATATAAACTGGCTAATTATAGATATTATCTTTCGTCAGAAACAGTAAGTCTCTTTCTGCCTTTAGCTCTTCTGGATTTAATTATCCTGCGTCCGTTAGCCGTAGCCATTCTTTCGCGGAAACCATGTTTGTTCTTGCGTTTTCTGTTCGAGGGTTGAAAAGTACGTTTCATCTGCCTAAATTTTGGGAGTGCAAAGGTAAAAATTAATTTTATTTAACCAAACCTTTACACTATTATTTTTCTAAATTAATTTGTCAAAATATGCTATATCACACTATATCAGTGAAATATCTATGATTTTACAGGTGCATGTTTTAGCGTCTCAACCAGATAATCCCAGAAAAGTCCAACACTTGCAATCTCAACTTTTTCATCAGGAGAGTGTGGATGACGGATGGTCGGTCCAAACGAAATCATGTCCCAATGAGGATAAGCAGCTCCAAGGATGCCGCATTCAAGTCCTGCATGTATAACTTTAACTTCCGGAACCTTACCATATTTATTGTTGTAAACTTCCTTCATTGTTTTGAGAATAGGTGAGTTGACGTTGGGTTTCCAACCTGGATAGTCGCCTGAAGAACTTGCTTTGGCGCCTGCTTTGGTGAAAACATCCCTTATTTGCTGAGCAAGTTTTGCTTTGCTGGCATCAACCGAACTGCGTTGCAAAGTGGCAATCGTAATTTTATCTCCTTTTGATTTAACAATAGCCAGATTGGTCGATGTTTCAACCACGCCTGCCATATCAGCTGACATGGCAATCACTCCATTGGGGCATCTTGCTACAGCTTCAAAAAGTCCGTCTTGTGTTTTCAAGTCGATTACTTTTTCTGGCATTTCAACTGTTTCCGCTGCAATGGCTAAACCAGGATCAGCTTCTTCGAATTCACTTTTGGCAACGATTTCAAACTCTTCTACGAATTTTTTGAAAACGACTTCTTTGTCAGCAGGGACAACAACTGTGGCAAATGCTTCACGTGGAATGGCATTGCGCAAACTTCCGCCATCAATACTTGATACACGAAGATCAAATTTATCGGCTGCCATCAGCATTAATGTGTTGATGATTTTGTTCGCATTTCCTCTTCCGAGGTTAATGTCCAGACCAGAGTGGCCGCCTTTTAATCCTTTTACACTTAATCTGAAGGCCAGATTTGCGGAAGGAACATCCTCGAAAGTTGGTGAAAATTCACCTGTTGAATCAATGCCACCAGCGCAGCCGATATAAAGTTCGCCTTCGTCTTCAGAGTCCATGTTGAGCAAAATGTCACCATTGAGAAAACCTGGCTTAAGCTCATTCGCTCCTGTCATTCCGGTTTCTTCATCAATCGTGAACAATGCTTCTACAGGGCCGTGTTCGAGGTCGGTAGCTTCCAGAACTGTCATTGCAGCAGCTGCACCAATTCCGTTGTCGGAACCAAGGGTAGTGCCTTTGGCTTTCAGCCAACCATCCTCAACAAAGGTTTGAATTGGATCTGTTTCAAAATCATGATCCGTTCCTTCATTTTTTTGAGGAACCATATCCAGATGTGCCTGAAGAATTATTCCCATGCGATCTTCGTAACCTGGAGTGGCTGGTTTGCGAATGATTACATTGCCGATATGATCAACAACAGTTTCAAGGCCTAACTTTTCGCCAAATTCCTTTGTAAAAGCAATAATCTTTTCCTCCTTCTTCGATGGACGTGGAATTTGTGTAAGACTATAAAAGTTTTTCCAGATACCTTTAGGTTCCAGATCCAAAATGCTACTCATAATGTTCCTCCTGATAGTTTAAAAATGGATGATATAATTTTCGAGCCATAAAAGTACAATATTTTCCTGTTTGTCAATCCTAAATGTTTGTTAATCCCATACTCCGAAAGAAAACTAATCACTTATCTCATCGAACAAATGCTTGAAAAATATTGATTCTACAAGCATAAATTAGAAATATTCACTGAAATGGTTTTCAAATATTTGATTAAAAATCATTCATAGCAAGTTGATTCGAAGTGTCATTTCATTGAAAAAAATGGATTTTAAAAGAATTATTTGAGTTTTGATCAACAATAAAATTGTTATCTTTGGGGCAAAAGCATTGCATTATGGGAAAAATATCCAGAAATAACCTCCCCGTGAATCTTAATCTGAACGTCCGGGGATTGATCCAGTCATCCACATTGGCTATCAATGAAAAAAGTCAGGAACTCATAAAAAAAGGGTATCAGGTTTATAAATTTGGTCTTGGACAATCGCCATTTCCGGTTCCTGAACCAGTTGTAGAAGCACTTCGACAAAATGCGCACCAAAAGGATTATCTGAATGTCAGGGGATTGTTGCAGCTGAGAGAGGCCATCGCAGGATTTAATCTTAGAACACAAAAAATAGAAACACGACCTGAAGATATTCTTATCGGTCCGGGGTCGAAAGAGTTGATCTTTATCCTTCAGTTGGTTTATTATGGCGATCTGATAATTCCTACGCCATCTTGGGTTTCTTATTTTCCACAAGCCCGGATTATTGGCAGGCATGTGCATTGGGTGCCTACGAGGGCTGATGAAGGTTACAGACTAACGCCCGAAAAGCTGGATATGATTTGCCGGTCTGACCCCAACAGACCACGGGTAGTTATCCTGAATTACCCATCCAATCCGACAGGTTGTAGCTATCCGATTGATAAACTTAAACAACTGGCAATGGTGGCCCGCAAATATAACATTGTGCTTGTCAGCGATGAGATTTATGGCATGATTCATCATCAGGGGCAGCATGTTTCAATCGCCAGATATTACCCGGAAGGAACAATCATCAGCAGTGGATTGAGCAAATGGTGTGGAGCAGGTGGCTGGCGACTTGGTACTTTTATCTTTCCAAAAGAGCTATACTGGCTTCGTGATGCAATGGCTATTGTTGCAAGCGAAACCTATACTTCTACCTCAGCACCGATTCAGTATGCAGCTGTGACAGCTTTTGAGGGTGGCGAATTCATAGATGATTATCTTGATAAATCACGCAGAATTCTACGTTATCTTGCAAAGATGCTGCGCAATCAGTTAGAATCTAGCAATATAAGTGTACCCATGCCAAATGGCGGTTTTTATCTGTTTCCTGATTTCAGCTATTATCGTGAAAAATTGGCTGCAAAAGGGATTCTTACTTCCATGGAGATGTGCGATGTAATTCTCAGGGAAACCGGTGTAGCAATGCTGCCTGGCATTGATTTTGGTCATCAGCCTGAAGAATTGCTTGCTCGCATGGCATATGTGGATTTCGACGGAAGAAATGCACTTGAAAGCGTTAGTGGATTTTATGCTGACAAAAAACTGACAGAAGACTTTATCAGGCAAGATTGTCCCAATCTTTGGTTTGGTGTGCAAAAACTCATAGATTGGTTTAAAGCACTTTAAACTTCCTTTAAAAAGAAAAGGCTGCCATAATATTCATGGCAGCCTTTAAATTATTAATTCAAAGCGATTTAACTTCTTTTATTTGGCAGATCAAGTCCATAACCTTGTTTTTTGTCAACCATTTTCAGTATTACAGAAAGCACCATGGCCATAACGCCAAAGCCAGCAAAAATCAATTCTGGAACTGTGTAATCATATTTAATATCCATATCGCCGGCAGCGATAGCATTGGCAACACCGGGATTGGCTGCACTAAGTGCCCATCCGATAAGAATGGGTACTGCAAGCAAACCAATATTTTGAATCCAGAAAGTTAAACCATAGGCAGAGCCAAGAAATCTTTCTTCAACAATTTTTGGTATCGAAGGCCACATTGATGCCGGAACAAGAGAAAATGCAAGTCCTAAGATAACAATCGTTGAATAGGCAATTAATGGAGTAAAAGCTTCAGCAGGAACAAGTGCGAATATAAGGTGTGAAACAGTTAAAAGGATTGAACCGTAAAGCATCATCGTAGCCCCCAGGCCTTTTCTGTCGAGGAAAGCGCCAATGAAAGGTGTTAAAATCATAGCACCAATGGGGAAATAGGAAAACATTGCAGCAGCATCTTTTATACTGATATCAAGTTTTGAAGACAACATGTCGGTAGCAAATTTCTGAAACGGAAAAATAGCTGAATAGAAAAGTACACATAAGCCTGCAATAGCCAAAAATCCGGGATTCTTTAAAATCAACCATAAATCACTTACACGGAATGCTTCTTCAGGTTCAGCAGTACTTTCTTCGCCGATTTCTTTGTCAAGACGGGCATCCATAAAGGTGTACATAAAGAAAAGAAGGAATCCGACCATCAGGAAGGCAACGCCCCAAAATATTGAATTTACAGCTCCACCATTTTCAGCAAAAATTGGTGATAAACGGAAAACAGCGAAAACTCCAAGACGGGCAACAGCCATCTCAAGACCCATGGCTAGCGCTAATTCTTTGCCTTTAAACCATTTTACAATCGTTTTTGAAACAGTGATACCTGCCATTTCAACGCCAACACCAAAGATTGCAAATCCAAAGAAAGCTAATTTGGCAGACGAAGGCACTGCTACCCAAAATGTATCGAGCCAGGCTGCTAATCCGGTTCCCGCAAAAGCTTCTGTTAAGGCATAATATTTAATAGCACCACCTATTACCATTGCAAGTCCAGCAGTGATGATGGTAAAACGGATGCCCATTTTATCCAAAATAATCCCTGATAAAATCAGAAAAAAGGCAAACACATTCAGGAAGAATTCAGATCCACCTAACATTCCGAATGTTTCAGGCGACCAGCCATGATTTCTTTCGAGCAGACTTTGAAGCGGAGCGGCTACATCCACGAAGAAATACGCAAAAAACATGGTCAGCGAAATCAGGGCCAGAGCAATCCAGCGTGCGGTGGCGGATTCTCTCATTGATGCTTTAATTTTTTCCATAAAATTATAGGTTTAAGTTAAACAAGCGGCTAAAGTATAAAAAAATGGTTTTTGATCTGCATAATTTTATAAGGCTGTAAACTTAAAAATTGATGCAATCAGGAAAAAAGGATTTGATCGAAAATTTGTGAAAACAATTTTTCAAGACTGTGCATTCAAATTGATGAAGTCGAAAATTTCAAGTCCTTTTCAAAAAAGGTGGATAAGAGATTTTGTTTCAAAATAAGGTTCAGAAAACCATTGGCTGATCGGATGAACGCTCTTGATCCATCGTCTGGGCAAAGCCTCAAGCTCAGGCTTGAGGTCTCCACCTTTTAGGTAAAGTATGCCATTGGGTTTACTGTTTTTGCTTTTACCATGGAATTTGTTGCCCGTCCATGAAATAAATTCGGGCAGGTTGGTAACTGCTCTGCTGACAACAAAATCAAACTGCTCTTTAATTTCTTCAGCCCTTTGTTTTTCAGCTGTTACATTCGACAAACCAAGGTGTTCAGCAGCGGCATTTACAACCATAATTTTTTTTCCAATACTGTCTATCAGCAAAAACGAAGCCTCCGGGAAAACGATTGCGAGGGGTATTCCAGGAAAACCGCCGCCAGTGCCAACATCGAGTATTTTTGTGCCAGACACAAATTTAAGATATCGCGCAATTGTTAGGCTGTGCAAAACATGGTGCTCATAAAAATGCTCCATATCCTTGCGCGAAACAAGATTAATCTTGCTGTTCCAATCTTCATAAAAGGGCTTCAAAGCCTCTAATTGTTCAAGCTTTAGCGACGACAGCTCACCAAAATATTTCTTAATGATTTGCATAAAATGATTTAAGCCGTAAAAATAATGGTTCTTCATCATTTTCACCGAAATTTTTTTCTGCCACTTAATCGGGTCGAATTAATCTGTAGGTCAGATACGTTTTATTGCTGGAACGATGCATTTAGGTCGGTTTTTCGAAAGCTTTCACAATAGACTTATGAACGGTTCGTTGTGAGTAAATATTTTTTACTGACACAGAGCCGATGGATTTGTTAAAGTATTTTTGCAGCAATTTAGAAAAATGATCAGGAAAGAATTATACACCATTATACTAGTCATCCTCACTTCGCTGCCTTTTACAGTTTTTTCTCAACAGAAAATTACTGCAGAGGAATATATTAAAAGGTACAGTGATATCGCAATGGCAAAAATGAAGGAATATAAGATTCCTGCATCTATAACGCTTGCTCAGGGTTTGCTGGAATCGGGTAATGGAAATAGCAATCTTGCTCAGAAAGCAAACAATCATTTCGGAATAAAATGTCATGTTGGATGGAAAGGTGACAGCTATCACATGGACGATGATGAAAAGAACGAGTGTTTCAGGAAATATAAAAAGCCGGAAGAGTCGTATCATGATCACTCACTTTTTTTAACACAACGCCCCAGGTATGCCTTTCTTTTTGAACTTGATATCATGGACTACAGTGCATGGGCGCATGGGTTGAGTAAGGCGGGCTATGCAACAAATCCCCGTTATCCGGAATTGCTGATCAGAATAATTGAACGCAACAATTTGCAGCAGTATGATCAATTGGCAATGGATAAAAAATATTTGGCAAAAAAGGAGGATGTTATTGAAAAAATTGAAGATCATACATTTATTCCCATCAATCCTTCAAGTTTTGAAGTGGTCGGGAAATCAAAAGATAACAGATACATTCACGAGAATAACAAACGCAAGCTCATCTTTGCCAGAGAAAAAGATGATATCCCAAGCCTTGCAGCTGAGTTTAATATTTACAGCTGGCAAATTGTTAAATACAATGAATTTGATAAGCGTGAGAAATTGAGCAATGCACAAATCGTATATCTCGAAAAAAAACGCAGACGTTCAAATACACACGAAACACATATTTTACGCGAGGGAGAGAGTATTCACGCCGTGTCACAGCTTTATGGAATTCGATTGAAGAGGTTGTATAAGTTGAATGACATCGACAAAAAAAGGAAAGTGCTTCCCGGCTCAGTACTGCGATTAAGGTAGTTACCCTGTGGGTAAAAAATAAAAAACCCTTTAGGAGTTATCCTGAAGGGTTTTTTATTTTTTTGAAATTATGATTATTCGATGATAACTCCTTTGCCCTCGATGGTATATTTCCATTCGGCTTCGGTAATAGCATCAATAAATTCCTGGCTTCGACCGGCATCTTCGGCATAATGTTTTAGCATTTCAACGGAGATCAGCTCACGGATCGCAAGACCCTCAACCCAGGCTGTTTTTCCTGCTGCATCCATTGGAACATAGAAATCATGATCTTTCATATTTACCATGATTTCTTCTCCGTTGCCGAGGTCAAATGTCATCCAGCAACCGGTATGTTGACAAACTTCGAGAATAGTACCAAACACTTTTACTTCGATCGGTTCATCACTATTAATTAGACTTGCAATTTCACTTACAGGAACTGCATTATCTTTGGTTATTTCCTCGCCAAACGAACCTGTAGAAGGTAAAGCCATCTCTGAGTCATGGCTGTGATCATGATCATGATCATGGTCGTGATCATGACTGTGTGAGTGAGGTGCCCCGCAGGAACTTGTCAGAAAAACTGCTGCGGCTATCATTAAACTAAAAAACAGACTCTTTTTTATCATAACGATTATTATCTTGGGTTTATTACGATGTCTTTAGCATCTTCCAAAGTAACAGTTCCGCCATTGTTGCCCCATTCATTCAAAACAAAATTGATGACAGCAACAGCTTCTTCTTTAGTGTCAACCTGGGGAGGCATAGGTGCATTATAAACAATACCTTTAATAGTACTTCCACCTGGAGCACCGTTAAGGGTTTGTGCAATTGCTCCAACTTTGTTGGTTAAAAGATACTCTGAGCCTACAAGCGATGGGAATGCTCCCGGTATTCCTTCACCATTAGCCATATGACAAACAATACATTTTTCGTTATAGATTTTTTTTCCAAGTTCATTTGATTCTTGGGTTACAACAACTGCTACCTCTTCTTTTACAGGTGCTTCAGTTTTTTTTGGTTCGCTGCTTCCGCCACAGCTATAAATTGACAGTGTCATTCCGGCAAAAGCAAAAATGGATAAAATAGTTCTCATTCTCATAAATTTTATGGTATTATAATTTTTGATACGGCAAAATTAATGCTTTTTTGTTTTGAAAAGCATTCTTAATTAGTACAAGAGACATGTCTTTTACAAATCCGAAGAAATGATTCGTTCATTCGAAGAAAATAAACTTCAACAATAGAATGTATTTTCATAATTTTCGTGGTTTTTTGACAAGATTATTTTTGATAATGCCAGGTCAATTCTTCTGAAATTCGATTCAAATCTTAGCAGTTTGTTTAAAATGGATCAAAATCAAAGGCTTATTGCTCCTTATTTGAATGCATTAACGCAAGAATATTACGATGAAACCCATCAGAAAATTACATGTTTTATGAAGGGTTTCAATTAATCGCTGAAATATTGGCAGTTGTCAAATATTATTCTAATTTTGCACCCTCAAAAAAAAGTATCACGTAAGAAAAGTTAATTAAATCACATTCAGAAATGCAAAACAAAGGAGCTATTAAAGTCTTTGCAATTGCCCTCGCAATCGTTTCGCTTTACCAGCTTTCGTTCACATTTGTAGCGGGAAGGGTAGAGCGCAAAGCAGCAGTGTATGCCAATAGTGAGGCAGCATTAAAGCTTGCAAATGAGCTTGCAAAGGGTGACGAAATGCTGTATAAACATCTATTGGATTCCATAGTCGAGGCCAGAGAAACCTATTTTCTCGATTCGATGGATAACC
This sequence comes from Bacteroidales bacterium, assembly GCA_030683155.1. Lineage (GTDB taxonomy): Bacteria > Bacteroidota > Bacteroidia > Bacteroidales > F082 > JALNZU01. The sequence continues at coordinate 47,806 of JAUXMV010000085.1, read as the reverse complement.
AGGTTGTATACAATCTTTTAATCGATAAGTACACCTATCGGGACGCTAAAGAACGGACAATCAATCTTGGTCTTGACCTTAAAGGTGGAATGAACGTTGTTCTTGAGGTGTCAGTCAAAGACATTATCATCGCATTAGGCGGCAATAGTCAGGATCCTGTTTTCACACAGGCAATTGAACTTGCAATCGAAAAGCAAAAGAACAGTCAAAAAGACTTTGTCACATTGTTTGGAGAGTCATTCAGCGAGATTGATCCAAATGCAAGACTAGCTTCTATCTTTTTATACGAGTTTAAAGAAAAAGGAATTACAACCAACTCAACCAATGCAGAGGTTCTGAGTGTCATTCGTAATGAGTCGGAAGCAGCCATTGACAGATCATTTCAGATTCTTCGTACCCGTATTGACCGCTTTGGTGTAACCCAACCCAATATTCAGAAATTGGCAACTTCTGGCCGTATTCTGGTCGAATTGCCGGGTATCAAAGATCCAAAGCGTGTTAGAAAACTCTTACAGGGTACTGCACAGCTTGAATTCTGGGAAACATATAATTTTTCCGAAGTTTATTCATTTTTTGACGAGGCCAATCAGCGTCTTGCGCAATTGACAAATGTCGATGAGGTGAAAACATCAGAAACAGGCGAAACAGAACCGCTTACAGATTCAGAAGCAGAAGAACCTTCTGATGATGCAAGTGCTGATGCCGATTCTACTGAGCTCAGCCTTCTTGATCAGGTTAAGGCAGATGGCAAGGAAGACGAAGAAGCAAGTTTTGAAGAATACTCAAAAAATAACCCGCTTTATGCATACTTAATGCCTTCCTTTTTTCAAGATGAGTCAGGCCGTTATTTCCCGGGCAACACCGCACGTGTTGGTCAGGCATTGGTGAAAGATACAGCGCGCATAAACAATATGCTGAGAAGAGTTCAGGGAGTATTTCCACGCAATATGAAACTTGCCTGGACTGTTAAACCAAGAGGAGAAGCAGCTGGTCAACCCGGAGTACTGGAGCTTGTTGCTTTAAAAACTTCTCGTGATAACAAGCCCGCTCTTGGCGGTGAAGTTATTGTTGATGCCCGTCAGGATTTTGATCAAAATGGTCGTGTGGAAGTAACTATTCAAATGAATAGTGAAGGTGCGAAAATTTGGAAACGCCTTACAGGTGAAAACATTGGAAAGCAAGTTGCAATCGTACTTGATGATTATGTTTATTCATTTCCAGTAGTAAACGACGAAATACCCAATGGCCGCTCTTCTATTTCAGGTGGAGAGATGTCTATTGAGGAAGCTCAGGATTTAGCCAACATCCTAAAAGCTGGTAAACTTCCTGCACCTTCACGTATTATGGAAGAGGCTGTCGTAGGTCCTTCATTGGGTCGTGAAGCTGTAAATGCAGGTCTTTGGTCATTTGTACTTGCATTTGTGCTGGTACTGATCTATATGGTGTTTTATTATGGTAAATCAGGACTTATTGCTGACCTTGCACTCTTTACAAATATTTTCTTCCTTTTTGGTGTCTTGGCTTCATTGGGCGCTGTACTCACATTACCCGGTATTGCTGGTATTGTACTTACACTTGGTATGGCGGTTGATGCCAACGTTATTATCTACGAACGTATCAAAGAAGAAATACGACTTGGAAAAGGAATACGACTCGCTATTGAAGATGGATACAAAAATGCTTATTCAGCTATTATCGACGGAAACGTAACCACTTTGTTAACAGGTATCGTACTCTACACTTTTGGAACTGGTCCTGTTCAGGGTTTTGCAACAACACTTATCATTGGTTTGTTAACTTCACTTTTCACAGCCATCCTTATTTCCCGTATTATCTTCATTTACCTGCTTGATAACGACAAGAAAATTAGTTTTGGAAGTAAACTAACTCTTAACTTCTTGTCAGATGTTCATATTGACTTTCTTTCGATGCGTAAGAAAGCATACATATTTTCGATTGCTTTAATTGTCATCAGCCTTGGTTCACTCACTTTCCGTGGATTAAACTTTGGTGTTGACTTCACGGGCGGACGTACTTACCTGGTACGTTTTGATCAGGATGTTACCGTAAATGATGTCAGAAAAGCATTAACTGCTGAATTTACAGAAGCTACTCCGGAAGTGAAAACTTTTGGACCAAATCGTCAGGTGAAAATTACGACTAAATTTATGATTGAAGACGACAACAAAGAAGTTGATTCAATCATTCAAAGCATGCTTTACGTTAGTTTGAAGGAATTTTTTGCAACACCTATCACTTACGATCAATTTACTTCAGATGAAGAAGCAAGTGATAAATTTATCGGTATCCTTAGTTCACAAAAAATTGGACCTACAATCGCCGACGATATCCGGAATAAAGCCATAACAGCTATCATTCTTTCTTTAATAATTATTTTTATTTACATTGCAATTCGATTCAGAAAATGGCAGTATGGACTCGCTGGTCTTATCGCTTTGGCACATGATACAATTATTGTTCTTGGGCTATTCTCGATTTTCTACAATATTTTGCCTTTCAGCATGGAAGTTGACCAGGCATTTATCGCAGCAATCCTCACCATCATCGGATATTCGATTAACGACACTGTTATCATCTTTGACCGTATTCGTGAAAACGTGAACCTGTATCCAAAAAGACTCCTCAGAACCAATATTAATGATGGTTTGAACAGTACACTAACCCGTACTATCAATACCTCAGGAACAACAATTCTCGTACTGCTGATCATCTCTATTTTTGGCGGTGAAGTTATCCGCGGATTTGTATTCGCCTTGTTGATGGGTATTGCTTTCGGTACATACTCATCTGTGTTCAATGCGAGTCCAATCGTTTTTGATTTGCTTGGCGGCTCAAAAATGAAAAAGGAAGAGGAAGCTATTGCAGCCAAAACAGCTAAAAAGAAATAATTCGTTTATAGCTAGAAAAGAATATTGTCCGGGCATTGTTTTCAGTGTCCGGACTTTTTTATGCATTTTAGTTAAACTATCGCAATCGTGCCAGCATAATTCTTATTTTTGCATCACTTAAAAGCACATGAAATGCTACTTTTCTTTGATTTTGGCTCAGGTGAGATTATACTCATAATTCTGGTTTTGTTTGTTGTATTGGGTCCTCAGCGCTTGCCAGAGGTGGCGCGAACGCTTGGTAAAACAATAAATGAAATGAAAAGGGCTTCTGCAGGTTTCAAAAATGAAATCAACAAAGAGGTGCAAAGAATAGAACGGGAAACGCGTTATAGTGAGTTTCTTGAGCAAAGAAATCAGCAGCAAAAGCCTGATGATAAATCAATTGCAAAGAGTGATGATGATGACTTCCCAGCTGAAAATAACGAAACTAAAAATGAAATTCTTCTTGAAGAAAAACCTCTCACAGATAAAGATATTATTTCTGATACAACACGTTCAGTCCAATAAAACTGAATTTCAAACGTTACCAATCATTAAATGATACCGGGATAAATAATGAAACTGATTCCAATATTAACTGTTTTTTTCTTTCTTTGTCTGTCAAGTCTTTCTTTGCATGCGCAACGCAATGTTTCAAAAAGTGCGGATGAGGCTTTCGACAGAAAACAATACTCTTTAGCGATTGACCGCTACAAAAAGGCTTATGGACGGGTTAAACGAAATTCAGATGAACGAAATCGTATTAGCTATCGTTTGGCAGAAAGTTATCGTTTGACTGGAAATTACAGGCGTGCCGAAGCTACTTACAGAAGAGTGCTCCGAAGCGATATCCCGGAACGTACACCAGAAGTTCTTCTCATTTTTGCCGATCTGCTTAAAATGAACCAAAAGTTTCCCGAAGCTATTGAGTTTTATAGTCAATATATTGAAAGAGTGCCTGATGATCCGCGTGGTCAGCTAGGTTTGGAGTCTGCAAAATTAATTGAGGAATGGCTTGAAAATCCATCCCGATTTGAAGTAACAATGTTAAAGAAAGTCAATTCACGTGAAGCTGATTTTGGAGCAACATGGTCTTCTAACAATTACAATGAAATAATATTTACCTCTACGCGTGATGGTTCATCCGGTAAAGAAAAAGACAGATGGACAAACCAAAGCTTTAGCGATCTTTATACAGCCAGACTTGATCGAAATGATCAGTGGAGCACACCTCAACGACTTGATGATACTGAAACCATCAATACGACTGCAAATGAAGGCGCACCCTTTATGAATAGTGCTTTCAATACACTTTATTTTACGCGATGTAACAATATTCCACAACAGACTTCAGGCTGCCAGATCTTTGTGAGCAACCGAAGTGGAAGAAACTGGAGTCAGCCAGTTCCATTGCAGATACGCGGTGTTGATAGTGTAGATATTATTGGGCACCCAACACTCAGTAACAATGAGTTGATAATCTATTTTGCAGCTGAAAGAAAAGGTGGCTTTGGCGGAAGAGATATCTGGATGGCCTTGCGCGATTCAAAAACACAACCCTTCAACCGTCCGATGAATATCGGTCCTGCGGTAAACACCAAGGGTGATGAAGTGTTTCCTTTTTTGCGGAACGATACAACACTTTACTTCTCGTCAAATGGTCATGGTGGTATGGGTGGCTTTGATATTTTTGTATCTACTGTTGATTCAGCCGGTAACTGGGGTGTTCCAAAGAACCTCAAGCATCCGATGAATTCTGTAAATGATGATTTTTCCATTACTTTTCACCCAACTGAAGAACGCGGATTTTTTGCAAGCAACAGAAATAATATCAGAGGTATCGATAACCTGTATTATTTTATTGAACCACCGGTTTTGTTTACGCTTGCTGGAACCATCAAAGATGAAAAGACTTTGCTCTTTGTTGAAAATGCAAGTGTGAAACTTATTGGATCAAATGGCATGAGCGTAACCACGCGTACAAATGATAAAGGTTACTACCTCTTTGGCAGCTCTCAAATTGATAAAAACACAACATACGAGATTATTGTTGACAAAGAAAACTACTTTACCAAAACTGCTGTTGAAACAACTGTCGGGGTAGAGTTTAGCCGTGATTTTGTTGTTGATTTGTTGCTCGAACCCATTCCTGAAGCGCCCATTCCTTTGCCGGATATCCTTTATGATTTGGCGAGGTGGGAACTCAAACCGCAATATGAGGATTCACTTCAGGGTTTAATCCTTACCCTTCAAAATAATCCAACGATAATCATTGAGCTTGCCTCACATACCGACAACCGTGATACGGAAGAAAGAAATGATATTCTGTCACAACGCAGAGCGCAGTCTGTTGTTGATTATTTGATTTTGAGAGGTATTGATCCTGAAAGGCTTATTGCAAAGGGATATGGTGAGAGAGTTCCCAGAGCACTTGAACGTGATTTTCGCGTGAATGGTTTTACATTCAACTCGGGGGTCGTGCTTACAGAAGATTTTATCAATAATATAAAAAATAACGACGAAAAGGAAGCTGCACATCAACTTAACCGCAGAACTGAATTCAAGGTGCTTAGCAAAGATTTTGTGCCGAAAGCTGCCAATCAGCCATTGGCCGTTTCGACTGATATCGCAATTAACCCTGAAGACAATAAGATTGGTTTTGCAATCAATAAAGAAGGATTGTTTGAAGCAGAGTGTTTTATAGATAATTATTCTGAAAAGTTCATCTACAACAGGATTGAGAATACATCCATTTCTTTAAACAAGGCAATGGAGTTTCTTAAGAAAGGCGTTTTCAGCAGAGATAATCTTTTGGGTGATGCTGAAGTGCTGTTAAAGGATGGAACGATTGCCGATGGTGCAGTATTTACCCTTAAAGAAGTGCGCATTGCAAACCGTACTTTAAAAGATGTTGAAATTACTGTTGTGCACAAACTTGACACCAATTTAGTTTTTGGACAACGCTTGCTCAGCCGTTTTGGAAATTTTGAATTTGATACAGCTTCAAAAATGTTAATTATTAAGTAATCATGGATGGTCAGCAGCGCTATAACCTTCGTGGAGTCTCTGCATCAAAAGAAGATGTTCATCAAGCGATAAGCGGAATTGATAAAGGATTGTTTCCCAATGCTTTTTGTAAGATAATACCTGACATTCTAGGCAACGATAGTGAATGGTGCAATATAATGCACGCTGATGGAGCCGGAACAAAATCATCGCTAGCCTACCTTTATTGGCGTGAAACAGGCGATATTTCAGTTTGGGAAGGTATTGCTCAGGACGCAATCGTGATGAATACTGACGATGTTTTATGTGTTGGTGTCACTAACAGAATTTTATTGTCATCTACCATTGGACGCAATAAAAATTTAATTCCAGGAGAGGTAATCGCTGCACTTATTAATGGCACTGAAAAGTTCCTCGAAAAAATGAGGTCACTTGGTATTGGCATCTGGCTTACCGGCGGCGAAACTGCTGACCTCGGCGACCTTGTTCGCACAATTGTTGTTGACAGCACTGTTACTGCGCGAATTCCGCGAAAGGATGTGATCGAAACAAACATTAAACCAGGAGATGTCATTGTTGGGCTCGCTTCATTTGGGCAGGCAACGTACGAAGATCATTATAACGGCGGGATGGGAAGCAATGGCTTAACCTCTGCCAGACATGATGTATTCAGCAAGGCCTATGCTACAAAATATCCTGAAAGTTACGATGCCTCAATTCCATCAGATTTGGTTTATAGCGGAATCTTTTCAGTGAATGACCTGACTGATGTGGAAGGTGTCGATGCCGGTAAAATGGTTTTGGCTCCCACACGAACCTATGCACCCATCCTTAAAGAGGTTATTGAACAATTCAGGCCTAAGATACATGGTCTTATTCATTGCAGCGGCGGTGCTCAGACCAAAGTGCTTCATTTTGTGGACAAGCTTCATATTGTTAAAAATAATCTTTTTCCTGTTCCACCGCTCTTCAGCATGATTCAGAAAGTATCGGATACCGATTGGAAAGAGATGTATAAGGTGTTTAACATGGGACACAGAATGGAAGTTTATACAGATGAAAATACTGCTGAAAAGATCATCGAAATAGCAGCCTCATTTAACGTAGAAGGCAGAATCATAGGCTTTTGTGAGGCTTCTGCAGAAAAAAAACTCACCATTACTTCCGAATTTGGAAGCTTTATTTATACCTGATTTCTATTCCATTTTTCTTGTCAGATTTCTAAGTTCAGAAAATGTAGGCGTCAATGCATGAGACTTCGGTCAGATTGCTTAATTTTGCAGCCTAAAAAATTGCTATTGTGGATATTGTAGATAAGTTGGAAACCATCAAAAGAAGATGGGAAGAAATGGCTGAGCAGCTCAACGACCCGGCTGTAATGGCCGATATGAAGAAATACGTTAAGCTAAATAAGGATTACAAAGACCTTGAACCTGTTGTAGGTGCTTTCAAAGAATACAAAAATGTTGTTGCCAATATTGAGAACGCCAAAGAAATCATTCGCACTGAAAAGGACGATGATTTTCGCAACATGGCCCGCGAAGAGTTGGATGAGTTTCAGGCGACCAAAGAAAAGCTCGAAGAAGATATCCGGCTTATGCTAATTCCTTCAGATCCACAGGATTCAAAAAATGCTATTGTAGAAATCAGAGCCGGCACTGGTGGTGATGAAGCCAGTATTTTTGCAGGCGACCTTTTCAGAATGTACCTGAAATATTGTGAAAATAAAGGATGGAAAACAGATGTTGTTGAAATGAATGAAGGCACTGTTGGTGGCTATAAGGAAGTTGTTTTCAATGTTGTTGGAGAAAATGCATACGGAGTTTTGAAGTTTGAATCAGGCGTGCATCGCGTGCAAAGGGTGCCAAAAACGGAAACACAAGGACGTGTGCATACTTCTGCTGCTTCAGTCGTTGTTTTGCCGGAAGCAGAAGAGTTTGATATTGAGCTTCTTGATAAAGATATTCGCAAAGACACTTTTTGCTCTTCGGGTCCTGGCGGACAGTCAGTAAATACGACCTATTCTGCAATAAGACTCACGCATATTCCCAGCGGTATCGTTGTTTCATGTCAGGACGAGAAATCGCAGATAAAGAATTTGGCCAAGGCAATGAAAGTGTTGCGTAGCCGCCTTTTTGAGCGGGAATACAGCAAGTATCTGGAAGAAATTGCTTCGAAACGCAAAACAATGGTATCAACGGGTGACAGGTCGGCCAAAATCAGAACCTATAACTGGCCTCAGGGAAGGGTGACCGACCATCGTATAAATCTTACCCTTTATAACCTTTCTGCAATCATTGACGGTGATATTAATGAAATATTTGAAAAATTGCAGATTGCGGAAAATGCAGAACGTATTAAAACAGAGCTTGATGCATAAAGCTTAGCGCAGTAATAGCATGAACAAGACTGAGTTATTTCAACAAATAATACAAAAGAGGTCATTTCTTTGCGTTGGTTTAGATTCCGAAATGGAAAAGCTGCCAAAGCATCTGCTTTCTGAAAAGGATCCTGTTTTTAGTTTTAACAAAGCAATTATTGATGCAACCGCTCAGTATGCTGTTGCCTACAAACCGAATACAGCATTTTATGAAGTTCATGGATCAAAAGGTTGGGAGAGTCTTGAAAAAACGATAAAGTACCTCAAAATAAACTATCCGGAAATTTTTGTAATCGCCGATGCCAAGCGCGGTGATATTGGCAATACCTCAGTCAATTACGCGCGTGCATTTTTTAACCATCTTGATAGTGATGCACTTACAGTAGCGCCTTATATGGGTTTTGACTCAGTTAGTCCATTTCTGGGCTTTGATGAAAAATGGGTCATTTTGCTTGCATTGACATCAAATTCGGGCTCCACAGATTTTCAATACAATCACCAAAATTCAGGAAAGAGACTTTTTGAAGAAGTGCTTACAAAAGCGAAAACCTGGGCTAACTCAGAACAGATGATGTTTGTTGTTGGCGCTACGCATTCTGAAGAAATAGCTGCTATTCGTCAATTAGTGCCGGATTATTTTTTACTTGTGCCTGGTGTTGGTGCGCAAGGTGGAAGCCTGGAAGCAGTTGCTGAGAACGGACTGAATGATGAATGCGGATTGCTGGTAAATTCTTCAAGAGGTATTTTGTACGCTTCATCACAAATAGATTTTGCTGAGAAGGCCGCCGAAGAAGCACAAAAATTACAGCTGCAAATGGAGAAAGTATTGCTGAAGAAGGCGCTCATTTAATGAGCTTTTTTTAAATATTTCAGCTTTTACCTGAAAGTTATCAGTACGTTAGCCCCAAAGTTCCAAAGTGTAACGACACCGATCGCAAATATTTTACTCACGTAAAAATTCATTCTTAGTTTATTCACCAAAAGCCACAGAATTGTCGTATTGATGATTAGACCAATGAATGAAATTATGATAAATTCAGTGTATTCAACAGCAACATTTGGGTTGGTGCTTTGAAAAGTCCAGATGCGGTTAAGGTAATAATTTGATGATGCAGCCACCATAAATCCAATGGCATTGCTGACATATTTCTGAACGCCTAAAATTTCTTTAAAAATATAAGTGATTCCAAAGTCGACAAATACACCTGAGAAACCAACCACACCAAATTTGACAAATTTGTGTAGCAAACTCCTGATTACAAAAGATATATAAATAGGTTGCAATGCCTGTTTGTTTAGAGTTCCACAATCAAAATTGTTGGAATACCTTCACGCACCACATCAACGTTGACTCTTTGACCGGGTTTCAACTGGCGTAAACGGTTCATGTAGTCATATATCGTTCCAACAGACATGCCGTTGATTCCAGTTATTTTATCGCCTTTTTTCATTCCGGCGATGTCTGCCGGACCACCTTTTGTGACGCCGCCTACTCCAAGGCCATCTGTTCCACTGCTTGTGAAATCGGGCATTATTCCAAGGGTTACTTTGAAACCTCGTCGTGCAGTTGTGCGCTCTTTTGGGCCAGCCTCGCTGAAGGTAAGACGTTCGTCACGATTAATAAGTTCAAGAGCGATCTTTCCAACCAAATCAAGCACTTCAACCATTCCTTCATAATTTATCCTGTCCGGAGTATCCATTGGTGTGTGGTAATCCGAATGAGCTCCTGTTGAGAAAAATAAAACTGGTATATCCTCTGCATAGAAGGAAGCGTGGTCTGAAGCACCAAAACCTTCCGGAGAATATGAAAGTTTGATGGAAGAATTGCCAGCTACCTGATCCAGAATTTTTTCCATTTCAACTGCAGTGCCTGTCCCTCCGGCAACTACTGCCTTTTCAGCGTTTAAACGGCCAATCATATCGAGGTTAATCATGCCTGCAATTTTTTCTTTTTCCACTGGCAGGTTTTTGACAAAAAACCTTGATCCCAGAAGTCCCATTTCCTCTGCTCCAAAAGCTACAAACAAAACACTTCTTCGCAATTTGTTTCTTTCAGATGCCAGCGCCGAGGCCATTGCCATTATTCCCACAACGCCGGATCCATTGTCATCGGCACCAATGTGAGGGGCAAGTGTATCAGGCATGCGGGAGCCTGAACCTTGTCCTCCCATTCCAAGATGGTCGTAATGAGCTCCAACAACAATGTATTCATGCTTAAGTGCAAGGTCATTTCCTTCAAGAAGGGCAACAACATTCATTGTTGTTACTTCTTTGCGAATGAGTTCAGTATTGGCTTTAACAATTGATTTCAATTGATGCTTAGCCGGATCAACTCCAGAAATCATCAGTACTTCAAGACTGTCAATGCCAATTTCATTATTAATTAATAAAGAATTTGCATAACTTTTTGTAAGGTCTATGGCAGGCAAGCCAGCGCTCACGACTGATCGTTCAAATAGCATAGGAGCAAGTTCATCGGAAGGATTATTTTTATTTCCGCCAACAAATAAAATTCCCATTGCGCCATTATCACGTGCAAAAAGAGCTTTGTTTCTTGCGTCGGCAAAAGGAATAAAAATACTGTTATTATTTTCAGGTTCTGGATCACCCTTTAAAACCAACACCCATTTATTTTTTACATCGAGGTTTTTGTAGTCGTCCCAGTTCAGCGAGTCAGTTTTAACAACAAGTCCAAATCCGGCAAAAACAACCTCTGCTTCAAAACTTCCATTGCTACTGAAAGAATATAGACTATAATCAGAACCATATGTTCCTTCTATATTATTGCTAATCAGCGAATTATTTGGTGATGCCTCGACAGCTGTTGTTACATTGAAATCTTGAAAGCTGTTGTTTTCAATGAGTTTCAGTCCTGCCTTCTTGAAATGATCGCGAATAAAGCTTGCCGAAACCATATCTTCGGGCGTTCCAGGAAATCTGCCTTTTAAACTATCAGATGCAAGGAAGTAAAGGTCTTTCTCCAATGATTTTTGAGAAAAATTAAGTTGCTGTCCTTGTGAATAATAGGAAAAAAGGAGGAAGAGGATTATTGCAGATATTTTTCTTAGCATTTGATAGATTTTTTGCAAAAGTACTTAATTCCTGGAAATCTATTTGTAGTTGTCTGCTCGAAAATACATTTGACAGAGAATGAAATTAATCCCTTGAGTCTAATATATTTTGGAGCTCTTTTTTAAAATTCAACTAAAATCAGAATCACATCAAAATGAAACCCATTTTCGGTAAAGAAAGAAAATCTGTTCTTGAAATTGATTGAGACTTAATCATTTTCCAATTTTGGGAAGATTGTTTTTCTAAAATTATGAAAGAGTTTCTTGCAAAAGTAAATTGAAACTACTTACGGTATATTGGGGATGCATTGAATTTAAGTTCGAAGGAAAGACTTTTTAGTGCTGATTAACAGTAGTTTATTTTTACGAACAACTCACATGATAGATGCATGTTTTATTGATATCAGTTTTTTTAAACAAACAATCAAAGGTTTTAAGAAATTCTATTGAATAATTAAGTGTTCTTTTAATAATGCTTACTTCCTAAAAAAAGAATAATTGTCCTAAAATAGGAAAAAATAGAATGAAGCCAAAATCTTATTAATTGAAATTCATGTAATTATAAATTTGGCATATTGATTGTTTAACCAAAACCAAAGATACTTGTTTTGTTTGTTTTTCATAATTGAGCCGCTCTCCCCGGGCGGCTTTTTTTATGCATTTATCTTCGGGACTTACTCTTAATTATTTCTTTTATCGCAAGCCGATCTATTTTGCCGCTATCAAGCAATGGGAGTTTTTTCAATGTCACAATTGTTCTGGGCATTTCCGTTTCATGTAGCACTCCTGACAGTAATTTCCATAATTTATACAGATCTAAAATGCTGATTTGATGATCACAAACTAACACAGGAATCTTTCCAGAATTCATTTCAGTCTTTTCACTCATTACAAAAACACCCGGAATCAATGAAGAAATCTTTTTTTCAATCTGAGCAGGGTGTAGTTTTATTCCGGCTGTATTAATTACATCATCAGCTCGGCCAAGAATTCGAAATCTGCCTTTATTGTCTATTTCTGCGATGTCGTTTGTTGCTATATGCTCATCGTTGAGCGCAGGGGCGTTTATTGTCAGACATTTTCGCTCGTCAAGATGTAGCTGAATCCCGCTCAAAGGAGTGAACCAATCAGTTTTTTCGGTTCCGTTCACTGCCCGCAAAGCAATATGACTCAATGTTTCAGTCATGCCATAGGTATGGAAAACCCGGGTTTTAAGTTTACCGCAGGCTTTTTCAAGAATTGGATGGATATCGCTGCCACCTAAAATGATCGTTTTGATTAATGCTGTTTTTTCAGGCGATTCCTGTATTGCTTTGGATAGCTGAAAAGGTACCATGGCAGCAAAATCAATGTTTGAATGAAGATCTGCAATGGGATTGGCTTCAGCTTCAGTTGTAATGAGGTCAAGTCCGGCAAGCATTGCACGCACGATCATCATTCTGCCGGCAATATATTCTGGAGAGAGGCATAGCAAGGCTTTCATGCCAGGTTTGAGATTAAAGAACGCAACTGTCATCGCCGCACTGCGAAGCATTTGCATTTTTTGAACTGCAATAAATTTAGGTGGACCTGTTGATCCGGATGTACGCAATTCAATTATATCTTCGTCATTGAGCCATAATTTAAGGAATGCAAATAACTGCTTTAACAGATCACTTTTTTCTTTTTCGAGTGCAATCCTTTCAAGCAGCATTTGTTTGTCATGGAATATGCCATTGATAGTCAATGTATTGATTGATAATTGATTCACTTTAAAAGTTGTTTAAGTTCCCATGTTTTGGTGTGATCGTAGAATAGATTTCCACTGCTGATTGTGAGAGGGGAAACAATATTATTGGTGTAAAGTTGACCTGTTCCCAATCCCTGCGGCATTTCTGGCGACTTTTCTGCAGTCCATTGTGCAATGGCATTTAATCCAATGTTCGATTCCAATGCTGATGTATTCCACCAGCCGATCTGGTGTTTTTCAGCGATTTTAATCCATTCATCACTTTCTCTCATTCCGCCCAGTAGGCTTGGTTTAAGGATGATATAGTCAGGTTTAATTTCCTGCAAAAGTTTAGTCTTGTTTTCAGCGCCTGATATACTGATAAGTTCTTCATCGAGAGCAATAGGGATTTCACTTTCGGCGCATACACGCGCCATTAGCTCATATTGACCTTGTTTTACCGGCTGCTCAATAGAATGGATTTTAAAAGCTGAAAGCTGCTTAAGTTTTTCAAAAACATCCGAAGGCCCAAATGCTCCGTTGGCATCAAGGCGGATGCTGATTTCACCGGCACTGAATTGTTTTCGGATAAATGCCAAAAGTGAAATTTCTTCCTCAAAATTGATGGCGCCAACCTTAATCTTAATACAATTGAATCCTGCTTCTATTTTTTCAATGATTTGTTTTTTCATGAAATCCGGACTCCCCATCCAAACCAGTCCATTGATGGGAATGCCTCTTTCTCCAGCAGAAAACTTGTTCGAAAACAGTGTTCTACGTCCTCCTTTTTTCAAATCAAGCAATGCTGTCTCAAGCCCAAAACGGATCGAAGGAAATGATTTTCCTTGCTGAACTGTCCATTTCTCATGGTCTTGAATATTTTGACAAAGTTTATTCAGCTCCTGCTCATATCCAATAAATGGATCAGGACTTAATCTGGGAATCAGGCTGCATTCACCCAAACCAAAAACATCTGGATTTTCGCTGTTATACAAAATCAGAATCCATGATTCTTTTGTTGTCAGCACACCTCTTGATGTTCCTGCAGCCTGCCTGAAAATCAAATTATGTTGTATGTATCTTGCTTGTAGCATCTTACAAGTTAATTGTCAGGCCAAAAATGATTGTCAGCAGCAAGGTCTTGAGGGCAAGTTTTTTTAGATAGGGATCGAGGGAAGCATTCCCTTCAGATTTGAAGATATCAATAAGGTCTTTAAGAAACAGCGGAAAGAGCAATAAAAATGCAAAAGAGAGCAGTTCCGGTTTCTTCTCAAAAGCAAACCAACTAAGCAAAATGAACGGCACCAGTATAAGCATTGCGTGGTAGAATAGGGCTTTGCTGTAGCCAAGAGACACTACCAAAGTACGTTTGCCGCTGAGACGATCGTTGGCAATATCGCGCAAATTGTTCAAATTCAAAACGCCCGAACTGAACATTCCCATTGAAATGGCAGGTAATAAAATCGTCCAGTGAAAACTGTTTGTTGCTAAGAAATAGGTGCCAATGACAGCTACCAAACCAAAAAAAATGAAAACAAAAAGATCACCCAGACCGATGTATCCATAGGGTCGTTTTCCGACTGTATATTTTATCGCGGCAACAATTGCTCCGAGGCCAAGCAGCAGCAGAATAATTTTTCCAGTCAGGGAAATTTGCGCAGCAAAGAATACCAGCAGCAAACCGCTTATCAATGAAAGCCCTGAAAATATTAAAACAGCGATTTTCATTTCGCTTTTGGTAATCTCTCCTGACTGCACTGTGCGTGTTGGCCCAACACGGTTCTTATTGTCAATTCCACTTTTTGAATCGCCGTAATCATTGGCAAAATTTGAAAGTATCTGAAGCAGCAATGTAGTTATTCCGGCAAAAATTACAGGCATCAAACGAAATGAAGATTCAATTCCTGCAACGAAACCTCCCATTGCAATGCTTGACAATGCGAGTGGCAAAGTTCTCAGCCTCGCCGCTTTAACCCATGATTGTGCACTTGCCATTTAAAGATCTTAGTTATGGAAATTTAGGATATTGATGAAAATCAGGTTCGCGTTTTTCGAGGAAAGCACGTTTTCCTTCCTGCGCTTCTTCGGTGAGATAATAGAGTAATGTGGCGTTGCCGGCAAACTCCTGCAATCCTGCCTGTCCATCGAGTTCTGCATTAAGACCGAGTTTGATCATTCTTAATGCCATCGGACTTCTTTTCATTATGATTTCACACCACTCTACTGTAGAGTCCTCCAACTGATCAAAAGGTACGACACGGTTTACCAAACCCATTTCAAGGGCTTCTTTGGCAGAATAAAAAAGGTTTAGAAACCATATTTCACGCGCTTTCTTCTGTCCAACGATACTCGCCAGATAAGATGATCCAAAACCGGCGTCGAAACTGCCTACTTTTGGGCCAACCTGACCAAAACGGGCATTTTCTGAAGCGATTGTCAAATCACAAATTACATGTAAAACATGACCGCCGCCAACAGACCAGCCATTGACCATGGCCACAACGGGTTTTGGCATCGAACGAATTTTTCGCTGCACATCCAGGACATTCAGGCGTGGAATACCTTGTTCATCAATGTAGCCACCTTCACCTTTAACCTGCTGATCACCGCCACTGCAAAAGGCTTTGTCGCCCGCACCCGTGAGAACAATTACATAAATATCTTGATTTTCGCGACAAATGTCCAGTGCTTCAGCTATCTCAAAGGTCGTTGTCGGGCGAAAAGCATTATGTACTTCAGGCCTGTTGATCGTTATTTTTCCAATGTGATTCCAGCTCTCAAAAAGGATATCCTTGTAGGTTTTAACCGTAATCCAGTTTCTTTTACTTTGCATGATATTATTTATTTAATCCTTAACAGCAAGTTTTCTGATTTGTTTAAAGCTATCCGACAATTTTAACTATTGCGGCCATTTTTTAAGGTGCAAATTTACAGTTTTGACCTTTGACTTCATCAGAAAACTAATTTTGGGTCAACAGTTTTCGATGTTTCTCAAAAAACGGGAGAAATATCAAACGGAAGAATGAATAAAATCAGGAAATTTTGACTTTTGACAGTCCATGAAAAACTGAATATATTTCAAAAAAAAGGCTGAAAAGCTTAAGCCAGAGTTCTGAATTAACGATTCTGCTTGCTCTTTTTTTCCAATTCTTTGAAATAACATTTCAGCACCTCAGCGCTTTTTCTGGCAGGGCTTTTTATCTCAAGCACTGAAGTCCTGTCTGATGGTTCAAAAAAACTTTCCAGTTGCTTGTCCACACTTGCTTTATCAGTAGCAAGATGATAATCTGCACCAAACGCTTCTGCGATATATCTGGCTGAAGTTTGGTGCCTGGCTTCAAAATAGGGTTCGAGCAATCCTGTGTCAGACGGTCCGTCGATAAATCGAAAAATTCCGCCGCCCTCATTGTTGATCACAATTGTTTTGAGATTCGAAGGAATATGCTTGTTCCACAAGGCATTGGAGTCGTAGAAAAACCCAAGGTCACCGGTGATCATTACGGTTAGCATGCCTGAAGCAAAAGCAGCGCCTGCGGCCGTCGAAAGACTTCCATCAATGCCACTCGTGCCTCTGTTCGAGTCAAACTGATAATTATTTTTATATTCAAATAATTGTGAGTAGCGCACAGGCGTGCTGTTGGCAAGCTGAATTTTTGCAGATGATGGTATGCTTTCAATTATTTTCGCAAAAATCTTTAGGTCAGAATAACTGGCTTTGGCAAGGTAATTTTCATGAATTTGGCGCGCATGTGAATGTACCTTTAGCCATTGGGCTTTAAAATCACTTTCTGAATGCACTGTCTTTTGGTTTAGCTGTTCAAGAAATGATACAGCTTGCATCGGTATGGCATGTGTAAGATGCTGATAAGTATCCACGTGAAGATCTGCCGGATCAATGTTCCAATGTGCCTGAATTGAGGCTTTTCGAAAAAATGCTTTAATTCGTTTTGACACGATGGGGCCACCAAAAGTAAGAAGGATTTCAGGATAAAAATCTTCAGCATTTTGCATTGCGCTGAGGCTTCTGTCAATGCAGCTGTTAAAATCAGGATGATGAATATTGGATGTAGTTTCTGACAAAATTGCTACGGATGGGTCGGCTGATAAAAGCTCAAGCTGATGTTGTAATTTTGAATCAGGCGGCATCTGACCAACTAAAACCAACTTCTTTTTTGAATGGTTCCATTGATTTGCTAACGATGCAAATGTTTCAGCATTTAATGTCTGTTCAGTTTCAATAATTCTGATGTCCTTTGGCTGTGTCTGCAATGAATGATCAAACCCGTACAATGGCTCGCTAAAAGGCAGATTGATGTGAACCGGGCCAGCCACGGGATAAATGGCAGCATTGAGCGCTTCAGAAATTAACCGGTCGTTGTACCAAAGCTCATCCTTGTTTTTTGTTGATTGTGGCAACTGAACGCTTTTTCTGACATGTGGTCCAAAAACGTTTTTCTGTCGGATTGTTTGCCCGTCACCCTGATCAATCCATTCTTCCGGACGATCGGCAGTGAGCACAATAAGGGGAATACGCTGATAATAGGCTTCAGCAATGGCAGGTGCGTAATTTAAAGCCGCAGAGCCGGAAGTACATGCTATTGCTACTGGTTGATGCAGTTGCTGAGCCATTCCAAGTGCAAAAAATGCTGCACTTCGCTCATCTACAATAGAAAGACACTCGATTTCCTTATGTCCGCAGAAAACAGTTACAATCGGTGCGTTGCGCGAACCCGGTGAATTTATAAGGGTTTTGATGCCTCGCTGAACCATCATTTCAGCTAAATGGAGCAATCCAGTTTTGTCATGTATCATGATGCAAAATTCAGGAATTATTTGCTATGACAGCCATTAAAGTTTCGGCTTTTAATAAAGTTTCTTCCCATTCTTTTTTGATGTCTGATTCGGCTGTTAATCCGCCACCAACATATAAAAAAGCATAATTTTTCCAGATTTGCATGCAACGCAAATTGACAAAAAATTGAGCATTCTCTTCATTTTCAATCATTCCCAAATATCCTGCATAGAAGGATCGATCATGCTTTTCCGTTTTTCTTATTATTTCCAGAGCCTTCTTGGCCGGAGTTCCACAAACAGCAGGTGTTGGATGAAGGTTTTGGGCAAGGTTTAAAATATTTGATTCTTCTGTCAGATTAAATGAAAATTTTGTCCGTAGATGGGCGATTTTTCCTGCAAAAATTGTTTCTGTTTCAGATTTTTGTATGTCGGTTACGCTACAATTCTGAAGTTTTTCTGAAAGGTAATCCGTAACAAAATTTTGCTCGTCTTTCTCCTTGTTTTGCCAGATTATTTCGATGCTTTCTTTGTTTCCGGCTGCCTGTGTTCCGGCCAGCGACATTGTCATCCCTTTGCCATCCTCAACCCTCAAAAGGGTTTCCGGACTTGCCCCCAACCATAGCTGACTTTTTCCATCACTTAAAATGTAGACAAAAGCCTCCGGATATTTTTCGCACAATGCAACAAATGTTTCAGCGGCCTTCAAAGGGAATTCCGTTTTAAACCGGATGACCCTTGACAAAACAACTTTGTTGATTGAGCCTTGTTTTAACAAGCTAATAATTGCTGAAGCCTGTTTGGAGTATTCTTCAAAACCAATTGCAGAAGGTTCTTTAAAAGTGGAAAAGATCTCAGTTTTTGTTGTTGACTGAAACTGTATTAATCCTTCAGGATTAAACCCTTTAAATTTTTTCTGAAAAGAAAAATACTGCACAGGATTCTCCTTTGACGCATCAAATGGAGCAAAAACAAAAAAGGGATGTTTCTGGGCTGGCCGACTATCAGAAAAAATTCCACCAACGAGGCTTACCGGATCTTTTTCTGACGGCAGCCGATAGCTCACAAAAGGAATTTTTCTATCCAGAAAGTGTTTCAATGCACTTGTAAGTGTCATTACTTCAATGCTAAAATTTACTTTGGAAGTATGAAATTAGTTAATCGGCATGAAGAAACCAATTGCCCTTCTTCATCGAGGATATCAATATTCCAGACATGGGTATTTCTTCCTCTGTGCATAATTTTTGCTTCGGCAAAAACCCAACCCTCCTTAACCGAACGAATATGGTTTGCGCTCATATGGGCTCCGCGAACATCAATTTTTTTCAGATCAACCAATAGCGCAGAGCCAAAACTACCAACAGTTTCGGCCAATGCCAGACTCGCGCCACCATGCAGCAATCCCATGGGCTGACGGGTTCGGTTGTCGACGGGCATCCTGGCTTTCAGGTATCCTTCTGTTACCTCAAGATACTCAATGCCAATTTGTTCCATCAATGTATTTTTATTGATAGCATTTAATTGCTCTAAAGTGGTGCTTTTATCAAACATTTTGATTTACTAATTTGAACGCAAAATTGATAAAAAAAACCCGTCCGGTGAGCGAACGGGTTTTTATTGTTATTTGTTAATCCCGAGCTCATTGAGCATGAAGGCAAATTCAAGTGCAGATTCTTTGAGTCGCTCAAAACGCCCTGATGCACCACCATGACCGAAATCCATATTGGTTTTGAGGAGCAGGGTATTTTTGTCCGTTTTTACTTCCCTTAGTTTGGCTACCCATTTTGCAGGTTCCCAATATTGCACCTGACTATCGTGTAAACCAGTTGTAACAAGCATTGCAGGATAATCTTTTGCTTCAACCTGATCGTAAGGCGAATAAGACAACATATAATCGTAATATTCTTTTTCATTTGGGTTGCCCCATTCGTCATATTCACCTGTTGTAAGCGGAATGGTTTCGTCGAGCATGGTTGTTACAACGTCCACAAAAGGAACTTGTGCAACGATGCCTTTCCAGAGGTCGGGGCGCATATTTACGACTGCACCAACCAGCAAGCCGCCAGCACTGCCGCCCATTGCAAACATTTTATCAGGGCTGGTATAATTCTGTGCAACAAGATGCTCTCCACAAGCAATAAAGTCATGGAAAGTGTTTTTCTTGTTAAGAAGTTTGCCGTCTTCATACCATTGTCTGCCCAATTCTTCGCCCCCGCGGATGTGTGTGATGGCCCAGATAAAACCTCTGTCGAGCAAACTTAATCTTGAAGATGAAAAGTAGGCATCCATACTGGCACCATAAGAACCATAGCCGTAAAGAACCAACGGATTTTGGCCGTTCATCTTAATTCCTTTTTTGTAAACGATTGAGATAGGCACTTTTGTACCATCATGTGAGGTTGCATAAATACGCTCACTTTGATATTCTTCAGGATTATAGCCACCCAGAACTTCTTGCTGTTTGAGTAAGGTTTTTTCCTTGGTTGTCATGTCAAACTCAAAAACAGAATTTGGCGTGGTAAGCGAGGTGTAGCCGTAACGCAGCTTGTCAGTGTTGAAGTCAAGGTTTGATGTGAGATAAGCCAAATAAGTAGGTTCGCCAAAATCGAGGTAGTAATCATTTATATTATCCCATGATTTAACGCGTACATTGATCAGCCCTTCTTTACGTTCACTAAGTGCAAGATAATTGGAAAAAACATCAAAATCTTCAAGCAGAACGTCTGGTCTGTGGGGTATAACTTCTGTCCAGTTAGCGAGTTCTGTTTTTACAACAGGCGTTTTCATCAAACGGAAATTCTGTGCCTCGAAGTTGGTTCTGATGTAAAAATGATCTGCATAATGGTCAATACTGTAAAGCATATCCTTCTGTCTTTCCTGAAATAATTTGAATGGCGTTTCAGGTTTGCCGGCTTCCTGAAAACGAAATTCAGCAGACATGGTGCTTGTTGAACCAATGACAATATAGTCCATTGATTTAGTTTTATAGACATAAGCATAAAATGTCGGGTCTGTTTCGTGAAAAACTTCTTTGTCTGTAGAAGGTGAACTGCCAAGGTTATGCTTCAAAATTTTATGTGGACGCAAAGTTTCATCCTTAATGCTGTAATAAAGTGTTTTGTTGTCGTTGGCCCAGGCCATATTGCCCGAAGTATTTGGAATTGCATCTGTATAAATTTCTTTGGTTGTCAGATTTTTGACATACAGTGTGTATTGTCTGCGGCTTACTGTATCCACAGAATACGCCAAAAGATTGTTGTCGCTGCTCACCTGCAATCCGCCGATTTGGAAATATGCATATCCTTCGGCCATCTCATTTCCGTTGAGTAAGATTTCCTCATCTGCTTCAAGGTTATCTTTCTTGCGGCAATAAATTGGATACTCGCTGCCTTCTTCAAAGCGTGTGTAATAAAAATAACCATTCTGTTTGTAAGGCACAGAGATGTCTGTTTGCTGAATACGGCCAAGCATTTCGTCATACAATTTCTGCTGAAACTCATCTGTATGTGCCATGTACTCGTTGGTATAGGCGTTTTCTGCTTCCAGATAGGCAATAACATCAGCATTTTCACGCTGGTTGAGCCAGTAATAATTATCAATTCTTGTTTGACCATGCATGGTCATTTCGTGCGGGATTTTTTTTGCAACAGGTGGATTCATTTCTTTTTTTTGTGTTTGACTGCAACTGCTTAGTATTACAATGGCAGGTGCTATAGAAAGCAGCAAACCTAAAGTTGAAATTGTTTTCTTCATGAAGAATCGATTTGATTATTAATTAAAACAGTTATTATTTATTTAAAAAGTAAGTGTCATTCCCAAACTGGGCATCAGCGGCAATTGGCTGACGACTTCATTGGTTATCTGATCTACATAAAACACGTTTTTGCGGTTGTAGATATTTGTGAGACTAAAATTAATTTCCAGTTCAGTTTTTTCGCTAAAATAGAAACGACGTTTTGCATCTACATCGAGGCGATGATAGGTTGGAAGCTGGCCTTTATTTAGCTCGCCATAAATGATGCCCAGTTGGCCATTTGCATTTGTGTAATCAAAATTAACACCATCCGTAAAAGGCAGATATTCATAATAGCCCTGAACCTGCGTGAAAGGGAATCCGCTTCCAAAGTTCCAGCGTGTACCAAATTCCCACTGTTTGCGATCGCCGGCGGTATAGGAAAGGATGATGTTGGCATTGTGTCTTCTGTCGTAATGTGGTCTGTAGGTATAGAGTATTCCGGGTCTTTCTTCAAAAGTTTTTGTCACAAAACCCAGTGAGTAAACGGCCCACAAATAAAGGTTTTTGGATTCATATTTCAATGCCAGATCAACACCATAAGCTTTTCCTTTTTCGATGATGAAATCTTTCTTGAGCATATCCGGAATAGTAAATGGCGCCGTGCTTTCGTCGTAAAGTTTATTTTTGTTCAGGTTAGTTAACTGATTAAAATCCTTGAGATAGCCTTCAACGTTAAGATTTACTTTTCTGCTCAGATCAATTTCTACACCTAATATATAATGTGTGGCTTTTTGAAGTTTATCAGTGATTTCATCGCCATCAAATTTTTTTGGAAGGTTGTCAGGTCCTGATAAAAAACCGTAAAAAAGATTCACAACATCGCGGTCGCTGTTGGCAGCGATAAGGTTTTGTGAATACATACCGGTGGCAAATTTTAAACGCAGATTATCACTGAGAAGATATTTCATAGCAAGACGTGGTTCAGGCGAAATGTTTGCCAGTGAGGCATACCACTGAACGCGAAAACTTGGTTCAAAAAGAAGTTTGCCGTAGCTGCCTTTGTATCGTGCATAACCTGCCAGTTCAGTCGTGTTTTCAATTTGTTGAATCACTCTGCCAACGCCATTGGTGAAATTGAATTCTGTTTTAAAGCCCAAAATTTCAACACCATATTTGAATAGGTCTTTTCCAAGGAAATAGGTGAAATGGAAACCCATATTAAAGCCGTTGATAGCACTTGACCTGTCGGGTGCCGACTGTTCCGAAAGCCTGGTTTCATAGGAAGAATAAGCCATATTGCCTTCGATGATAACAGGCGATTTTCCTGGAATAATCAGAAAATTGGAGCCGCCGCCAAAAGAATTCCAGCTGAAGTCGGAGAGGGCTTTGTAATTGTTTACGTTGTCAGTGAAATTAAAGCCAAAGAAATTTATTTTACTGCCGTTGGAGGCATTGATTGAAACCTTTCCATAAAGATCGAGGAAGTTGAAAGGAAGTCCATTGTCGTCGATGTAGGAATAAAGCGATTTGCTTGTTTGTTCGAGATAGGAGTTTTTTACAGAAAAAATAAAGGATGAACTTGATGACTGCGGACTTTTTGCCTTCACCAATGGGCCTTCAAGCATCAATTTTGAACCAAAGGTACTCGCGCCAACTTTTCCTGCGATATGGTTTTTGTTGCCGTCACGCGTTGTGATATCCATTACAGAAGAAATGCGACCGCCATAGTCAGCACTGAAACCTCCTGTAAAAACCTCAGCATTGCGGATGATATCAGTATCAAATACCGAAAACAGCCCGATAGAATGAAAAGGATTGTAAACAATCATTCCGTCGAGCAAAACCTTGTTTTGTATCGGCGACCCGCCACGGATATAAAGCTGACCTCCCTGATCGCCTGTAAATATCACACCAGGAAGCACTTGCAGGTATTGGGCAAGATCGGACTGACCACCGATCGTAGGAATTTTTTTAAGAATTTTAGGTGTAAGGTTGATCACCGAGGTCTTGGTTTCGGTCAAAGCTTCAATACGGTCTGCAGTAACGTTGACGGTTCCCAGACTTATCGACGACTCAGTTAAATTATACTTTTTATTCAGCACTTCTCCTTTTCTAAGTTGGATGCTTTCACGAATGGTGTCGAATCCAAGGTATGAAACAATGAGTGTGTAGCGGCCTTCAGGAAGGCGGGTGATGCCGAAATACCCATTAATATCTGTTGATCCGCCAAAGTTTGTCCCCTCAAGGTAAACATTGCAAAAAAGCACAGGTTCCCCGCTTTTTTGTTCGTAAACAAATCCACGGATACTGGCATCCTGTGAAAAAGCCGTGGATGAACCTAAAAGAAATGTAAAAACAAAGGCAGTAAAAAGAACTGTTGAAGAAAAATATTTCATCTTTTATATTGTTGACGTAATGCGCATTAAACAAATTTTGACCGGAAATGATTCCGGAAATGGAAATAAATGTGCAAAGTAAAGAAAAACTACCTTAACGGAAGGCATTAAAAAAGCATAATGTACAACTGAAAAAGCCACAGGCTGAATTTTTTTATCCCCTTATTGCTGCTGCTTTTGCAATCAGTGCCTTTTCTTCCTGACTAATTTTTTCAGGAATGATGATATTGACTTTTACAAGCAGATTGCCATGTTCATTTTTTCCGAAAACCGGCATTCCAAGCCCTTTTAGCCTGAGCACACTACCGTTTTGTGTTTCGGCTTTAATGGGTATATTTTTTTTACTGTCGAGAGTTTGGATAATTATTGTGCCTCCCAGAACAGCGGTATAGAAATCGATGTCCACATTCATTAAAAGGTCATCACCATTTCGTGTGAAAACCTTATCGGGCAGTAGTTCAATTTTTATCAAAAGATCACCATCGGCTCCTCCATGCATCCCTTTCTGTCCTTTACCTCGCAAACGCAACACTTGTCCATCCTGCACACCCGGTTTTATTGGAACTTTAATTGTTGACTCGCCTGTTTGCAATAATCTTGCAGTGCCTTCATAGGCTTCTTTCAAGCTTAGCTGCGTTGCTACATTCAGGTCGCGACCGCGTTTTGCAGCCGTTCGTGCCTGCTGATTAAAACCGCTTCCTCCAAAAAAAGCATCAAAGAAATCAGAGAACCCACTCGAACCGCCAAAAAACTCTTCATATCTTTCCTGGCCTCCGCCAAATCCGGGTCTGTCTGAATTGTTTCCGGAAAATCCTGCTTGCTCATATTGTTTCCAATTCGAACCCAGTTCATCATATTTTTTGCGCTTCGCAGGATCGCCCAATACCTCATAAGCCTCTGCAACCGTCTTGAATTTTTCTTCCGACGCTTTGTTGCCTTGATTCTTATCCGGATGATATTGCACAGCCAGTTTGCGGTACTTTTTCTTGATTTCGTCCGCACTGGCATTTTTGTCAACACCTAAAACCTTATAGTAATCTTTGTATTCCATAGCAGGTAAAAGAGTGCTCAAAAAATATGCCAGTCAGCGATGTTTGACATATCGTCAGAAGAAGCTGGATATATTCGTTCAAACACATGGTTTCTTAGGTTATATCAAATGTTTCTTAGCTATCATATAAAAAAACTGCCAGCAAAAAGTAATTTCGCTGGCAGCACTAATATCCAAAAAAAGATTTTCAAAAAGAACTGTTTATAATCGACTAATCTCTTCGTACTGTGAAGCTTGAAACCGCTGCATCCACACGAATATAGATTTTTTGTTCAGAACTTTCAAAATTGGTCGTTTCATAATGACCCTTTGCGACTTTTTCAAATCCGGGCAGATTACGGCTTGATAAAACTGTAGTACCTTCAATTCTGCATCCTGCATTTTGCGGAATGTCGAGCCTGATAGATGATGCACCGGCGTTGATGGTCATTTGGGTTTCCGGATAGAGCTCGCCCAACCTAACTTTAATAGAGGCAGCGCCTCCATCAATATCAATTTTCTCAACTTTAAAATCCGTAAAGTCAAAGTCGAATTCTGCAGCACCGATATCAAAATCAAACGACCAGATAGGATTCGGATTCAACATTAGATTGAATCGGTTGCCTTTATTGTTTTTTCCAATCTTGAAATCTGACTGCTGCTTGATGCTGATTTTTGAAAGTCCATCCAATTCTTCTACTTTGAAATCGAACTGCACGTTTCTGCCTTTATTTTCTGCAAAAAGCAGTTCGCCGGTTGTGCCACTTAGCTTGAAGACCCCTGCACCGGCATCCATGTCGAGCATAGCCTTGGTGGTGGTTTCGTCATACACTTCTGTGAAAATCTGGTCAGTTGAATAATCATCATCTTCGTCATCGTCATTAAAGCGGTACTTAAAGGTAGTTCCCCTTTCTGATTTGGCAGGCGAATAATTGGAGTACATCAACACACTCAATGCTGCCACACTTAATGCAAGAACAATTTTTACAGCCCCTTTGACCGGTAGTATTGAAACGCCCCAAAGCACTAAAAGAAACGGCCATAGCTTTCCAAAAGCCCACCAGTTAAAATAAAATACTCCAGTACGGTCGAGCAACAGTAGTGTTCCAAGGGTTACAAGCAAAGTGCCCCAAAATATATTTTGATGTTTCATGGTAAAGGATAATTAAAATTTTGTTGAAGGACGAAGAATAAAGAGCCCAATGACTATCAAGGCAATCGGCCAAAGATCATAAACATTGATTCGAGGAATGAATGCTGCAACCAGAAACAAGCCACCGAGTGCAATGAGTATTGTGCCTGCGATCAGCTGATTCTTACTGGCATGAGAATCTGGAACTTGAGTTTCCCTGTAAGGAGCATCCTGAGCCTGCCAACTTTGTTTTTCTTCATCGTTTTCAGATGAAGTATCACTTTTTTTGCTGGTATAAGCATCCGTCCAGGGTCGTTCTGGTAAAACAATCCATAATATGATATAGGCAAGAATACCTCCGCCTGCGAAAACCGCCAGCAAAACAAATACCAATCTTATTATAACAGGATCGATAACAAGTTTTTCGGCCAGTCCGCCACAAACGCCCGCAACAACTTTATTGCTGCTGCTGCGATAAAATGTTGATGTTTTTTCCATAAATATTTATTTGTTTCAAAATTACCTGATTAACTGACGCAAATATATTTCACTGGTTACATTTTTTGGGATAAAAATAACGAACTTATTTATACAAAAATAAAAATAAGCCTGAAACGCTACAAGCAGAATGTTTTGTCAAAGATTTTTGTATTTTTATCGATCGAAATTATGCATGCATAAACGTATGTAACTACAAACATTTAAAGTTAAAAAAGAAACATGACGAAAATCAAAGTAGCCAACCCTGTGGTAGAGTTGGATGGCGATGAAATGACAAGGGTCATCTGGAAATTTATCAAAGAAAAACTAATCCTTCCTTACCTCGACCTCGACATAAAATATTATGATCTTGGAATGGAGCACCGCGATGCCACAAATGATAAAGTAACCATAGAATCTGCTGAGGCCATCCTGAAGTATAACGTTGGTATTAAATGTGCAACCATTACTCCTGATGAAAACCGCGTAAAGGAATTCGGATTGAAAGAAATGTACAGGTCGCCCAACGGAACAATCCGGAATATTCTGGATGGAACAGTTTTTCGTGAGCCAATTCTTATCAAAAGTATCCCACGTCTGGTGCCTGGCTGGAAATATCCTATCGTAATCGGACGTCATGCTTTTGGCGACCAATACAGAGCTACCGACTTTGTTACCAAAGGAAAAGGTAAACTAACAATTACCTTTACCCCTGAAGATGGTGGACAGGTTCAGCATTTTGAAGTTTATAACTTCAAGGAAGATGGTGTTGCCCTTGCAATGTACAATACCGATCCTTCTATCAAAGGTTTTGCACACGCATGTTTCAATATGGCGCTCACAAAAGGGTGGCCACTCTATCTCTCAACAAAAAATACTATTTTGAAACGTTATGACGGACGCTTCAAGGATATTTTTGAAGAGATTTATCAAAATGACTATAAGTCAAAATTTGAGGAAAATGGTATTGTCTATGAACATCGTTTAATCGATGATATGGTAGCTGCAGCGCTGAAGTGGAGTGGAAAGTTTGTCTGGGCTTGCAAAAATTATGATGGCGATGTGCAATCAGATACATTGGCACAGGGCTTTGGTTCGCTTGGTTTAATGACGTCGGTGCTTATCACTCCTGATGGTAAAACCGTTGAAGCTGAAGCAGCACATGGAACGGTTACAAGGCATTTCCGCGAGCATCAGAAAGGAAATCCGACTTCAACAAATCCGATAGCATCGATTTTTGCATGGACCAGAGGGCTGGCACACCGTGGTAAACTAGATCAGAACGAAGATCTTGTGCGTTTTGCCGAAACACTTGAAGCCGTATGTATTGATACCGTCGAATCTGGAAAAATGACCAAGGACCTGGCACTGCTTATTCATGGCAATAACCTTAAACCGGAGCATTATCTTTATACTGAGGAGTTTCTGGAAGCTATCAATGCAGAATTGAGTACCCGTTTATCAAAGAATTAAATCAAAACTTATAACATATGTCAAATCTGAAAAGTATTTTAAGAGAAAAAATTGAAGACTGGAGACCCCGTACCAAAAGGCTTCTGGAAGAGTATGGAAATACTGTTGTAGACAAAGTTACCATCGGTCAGATTATCGGCGGTATGCGCGGAATCAAATGTCTGGTAACCGATATTTCCTACCTCGATCCAAATGAGGGAATCCGTTATCGCGGCTATACACTACCCGAAGTTTTTGAGCTGCTTCCAAAACCAAAAAACGCAGAAATGCCTTATGTTGAAGGCTTGCTGCATTTGATGTTAACTGGAGAAATTCCAAATGCCTCGCAAGTCAATGATCTTGTTGACGAATTTTCTAAAAGGAGAATACTTCCACGTTATGTATACGAAGTGATTGATGCATGGCCTTGCTGCAGTCATCCAATGGCGATGTTTTCATCTGCAATCCTTGCTATGGCACGTGAGTCGTTTTTTGCCAAAAAGTATAAAGCAGGAATAAGCAAAAATGAGTATTGGGATCCGATGTATGAGGATTCTTTGAATTTACTTGCCAAGTTGCCCGAAATCGGTAGTTATATTTATGCCAAACTCTACCGCGATGGAAAACGCATTGTAGGTAATCCAGATCTTGATTTTGGTGCCAACTTTGCACATATGATGGGAAAACCAAAACCCTATGATGATGTAGCACGTATGCACTTTATCATCCATGCTGATCACGAAAGCGGAAACGTAAGTGCACATACTGCTCATTTGGTAGGTAGCTCACTTTCAGATGTTTATCTCTCTACATCGGCAATGATTAACGGTTTGGCTGGTCCTCTGCACGGTTTGGCCAACCAAGAAGTGCTCCGCTGGCTGCAGGATCTGATGGATAAAATGGGCGGCGATATTCCGACAGAAGATGAAATGCGTCAATATGTTTGGGATACTTTGCACAGCGGTCAGGTAATTCCCGGCTTTGGTCATGCTGTTTTACGTAAAACAGATCCACGCTATATGATTCAACGTGAATTCAGTCTGAAACATCTTACAGAAGATCCTATTTTCAAATATGTCGATCTTCTTTATAAAGTTGTGCCACCAATTCTCAAGGAACAAGGCAAGGCAAAGAACCCTTGGCCCAACGTGGATGCTCAGTCAGGCGTAATCCAATGGCATTATGGCGTTACTGAATACGATTTCTATACTGTCCTTTTCGGTATTGGAAGAGCAATCGGTATTGTGGCTAATCTAATCTGGGACAGAGCTTTACTCTATCCACTTGAAAGACCAAAATCACTGACAACAGACATGTTGGAAGAAATGGCTGGCATCAGAGATAAAAATCTTACTATAGATATGCAGGACGAATAGAATCCGTTTGTAATTTTGCGCTCCGGCAATTACTAAATAGTTGCCGGAGTTTTTTATGGTCACAAACAAACAAATTATCCTTCCTCCATTCAAAAGGGGGTTTCATCTGATTACTGATCTCATTCATCATGAGCTTGGTCCTTTGCCCGAAAATGGACTTTTACACCTGTTTATACAGCACACTTCAGCGGCAATAACAATCAATGAAAATGCCGATCCGTCCGTGAGAGACGATATGGAAAGCTACTTCAATCGTCTGGTCAAAGAACGCGACCCAAATTATACCCACATTTATGAAGGTGATGATGATATGCCTGCGCATATCAAAGCTTCAATTATTGGTAACACAATCAGTATTCCCATCATAAACGGGATGCCGGCACTTGGCACCTGGCAGGGAATATATTTGTGTGAGTTTAGGAACTTTGCAGGAAAGCGAAGAATTGTTGCTACGATTGTCAGTTGATTTTTCCAACGAAAATCTTTTAGGTCCAGGCAGGACGGATTATTCCAGTTCCTCTTTCTGATTTGACCTTATAATCTGATTAAATACCTCATCGATTCGCAGCATCGACTGTTTAAGGATATCGATGTATTGGAGCGAATCTTTTGTCAGATCAGCTTGCTGAGTGAGCATATCCGTCATCATCATTGCACTTGTGAGTGGGTTTTTCATTCCATGAATCAAAACACTCATCAGTTGTTTTTTATAATCATTCAATTCTCTGAGTTGGGCGTTTTGGGTTTCAAGGAGTTGTTTTTGCTCTTTGATAGCAGCATTTTGTATCTCAATTTCTTCTTTTTGCCTGCTTATTTTGAGATAACTTTTTGAAAGCTTATCTTCAAGCTCATTCATGTCTCTCATCCTTTTCACCTGCGTTTGGAGCATGCCAAGCAGAAGTTCAGGATTTTTATGCATGAAAGGCACAAAATCTTCACGATTCAACTGAAGAAGAGCGCATGGCCTTTCTGTGGTCACTGAAGCCGACCGTCTCTCTTTGTCAATTAGGGCATATTCGCCGAAAACATCGCCACTTCCAAGTCTGGTGATAACATGATTTCCATCGTGAACTCTTACTTCGCCTTCAACCAGGATAAACATTTCAAAACCTTCATCACCTTTTTTAAATACCGGCTCCTGCGCTCTGGTTTTCCTTTCGGTTAGCATACCTGCAAGGTCTTTGAGAGCACAGGCTTCCAATTCGGCAAAAACCTGCACTTTTTTTAGTATTTCAACACGTTCCCCGAGAGAGATTTCGGAATCTTTCATTGTAAGTATTGTTTTTTTAAGCAGGCTCAAAACTAATCAAAAGACTGCTAACAAAGTAAAAATTTGTTTTTTAAAAATGACAAACGCAAGGTGGGTTGAATTCGTATTTAATAAATGCTTTTTAGTAGAAAACTGAAAATGTCATCAATGGAAACTCAGGAAGATTGTTTAATATTGAGATTGTAATCCATCAGATAATTGATGCTGTGGTTTGTTAACAAAGGGAAAAAGGCTAAAAATCTTTCTTCAATGAAAGCATAGTTTTCTATCAGAAAGCCAACAGCGTTTTCCATGCCGGAATCAAACCGGGCTCTGCGCGACATGCCTCTGAAAACCCTTTCCAGGTCGCGGAGATTGGCATAGCCAACCAGCCAGTTTTGTGCAATCATCCATGGTATAATTCGTTTTGACCGTGGCGGGAGGTTTGCAAAACGCATTATCATAACACGATAGACTCCGGAAGCAAATTGGGTGAGGTCAGTATCGCTGTATTTTTGCCAATGAAGCGCCAGAAAATGATCGAAATAAATATCAACGATAACACCGGAATATTTGCGAAATGTCGGTTGTAGAATTTCAACGCACTCTCTAACCAAATGATGTTGATCGGTGTATGCATCAATCGACCGGTGAAGCATCACACCATCCCGCACTTTTTTGGGGTAAGTTTCCAATACTTTACCTTTTATACTGTCGGCTACAAAATTTCCGAAGAGCAATTCAGGGTCGTCGCCCGACAAATATGCATGTGCCAGAAAATTCAATATTTTGAAATTTTTGCGAACATACGGATTTTTCAATTACCTATTGAATGAAGCATTTTCTGAGCTTATCAATCAGCTGTAATCTTATTTAGAAAGAATCTGATTTATCACAATCGATTGCAGGTTAAGGGCGAATTGTTATTTTTGTAACATTAAATTAGATATCATTATCAATATAGCATTATCCAACATGGAAAAACTATTACTACTGGGAGATGAGGCAATTGCGCAAGCCGCTATCGATGCAGGTATGTCAGGCGTTTATGCATATCCTGGCACTCCATCCACTGAAATCATGGAATATGTGCAGGCTTCAAAGGAAGCCAAAGAAAAAAATATCCGCTCATTGTGGTCGGCCAATGAAAAAACAGCCATGGAGACAGCCCTCGGAATGTCATATGCCGGAAAAAGGGCTTTGGTCTGCATGAAACATGTTGGACTCAATGTGGCTGCGGATGCATTTGTAAATGCCGCCATCACAGGAGCTAACGGTGGTTTGGTAGTTATTGCTGCCGACGACCCATCGATGCATTCGTCGCAGAATGAACAGGATTCGCGTTTTTATGGAAAATTCGCCTTTGTACCTATGCTGGAACCAGCCAATCAGCAGGAAGCCTACGACATGATGTATTATGCATTTGATTTGTCAGAGAAGATGCAAGTGCCTGTATTGCTTCGAATTACAACACGACTTGCACATTCTCGCACCGGCGTTGCCAGAAAGCCTTCAAAAAACCAAAACGAATTACACCTGCCCGGAAACTTAAGGCAGTTTGTGCTTTTACCCTCCATCGCACGCAAGCAATACCGTGAACTTTTGGGCAAACAAAGCCAGCTTGAAGCTGAAGCTGCCAGCTCAGGTTTCAATACTTATATGGATGCTGCGGATAAGAGTCTTGGGATAATTGCCTGTGGCCTGGCATACAACTATTTAGTCGAAAACTTCCCCGGTCATAAAGTTCCACATCCTATTTTGAAAATTGGTCAATATCCAGTTCCACTCGAAATGGTCAATAAACTCTATTCGGAATGTGACAGTGTTTTAGTGCTCGAAGATGGCTATCCTATTTTGGAAGAACTTCTGAGAGGTATGCTTAATAAAGGCAAAAAAGTTATAGGTCGACTTGACGGAACTTTGCCACGTGATGGAGAGCTTAACCCAAATCTTGTAGCAATAGCATTAAATATGCCTGTTGAAAAAGGAAAAAACATTCCTGAACTCGTAAAAAACCGTCCACCTAAACTTTGTGACGGCTGTTCACACAGCGATGCATTCCTTGCTCTCAATGAAGCAATCCTTGAATATGGCCGCGGAAGGGTTTTCAGCGATATTGGCTGCTACACACTCAGCGCACTCGAACCGCTCGAATCAATCAACAGTTGTGTGGATATGGGTGCTTCCATCACAATGGCTATTGGTGCAGCCGATGCCGGACTTGTGCCTGCTGTAGCTGCGATTGGTGATTCCACCTTCACACACTCGGGCATAACAGGCTTGCTTGATGCCGTAAACAACAACTCGCCCATCACAGTATTGATTCTTGACAATTCAACCACTGGCATGACAGGCGGGCAAACTTCGTCTGCATATGGAAAAGTTGAAGATATCTGCCGCGGAGTTGGAGTTAGTGAAGAACATATCCATGTGATCAAACCTCTGCGTAAATTTCACGATGAAAATATTGAAATCATCAGAAAAGAACTTGCTTATCAAGGGGTTTCGGTGATTATACCACGTCGCGAATGTATTCAAACACTTAACAGGAAAATCCGTCAGAAAGCAAAAGCCAAAGAATTGGAAGCTAAGGCATAAAAGACTGAGAATAATTTTATCGAACAAAACGAATCAAAATCATGAAAAAAGATATAATTCTGGCTGGAGTTGGTGGACAAGGAATTCTTAGTATTGCTGCTTGTATCGGTCTGGCCGCACTCGAAGAAGGGCTGCACCTGAAACAAGCCGAAGTCCATGGAATGAGTCAAAGGGGAGGGGCTGTGCAATCGAATCTGAGGCTTTCTTCAGAAGAAATTGCTTCCGACCTCATCCCTGAAGGTAAGGCAGATTTGATTATTGCGATCGAACCAATGGAGTCGCTGCGATATTTGCCGTTGTTGCAGGAAAATGGTTGGATTATCAGCAGCATCAATCCCTATAACAACATCAACAATTATCCCGATATTGAACTGGTGCTCAAAGAAATATGGAAGCAACCCAAGTATGTCACCATTGATGCTGATGGTATGGCCAAAGACTGTGGCAGCATCAAAGCCGCCAACATGATTGTTTTAGGAGCTGCGGCTCCTTTCCTTGGACTAAAACCTCAAAGCATTGAAAATGCTGTTGTTAAGCTTTTCAAAAGTAAAGGTGATGCTGTTGTTGAGCTGAATCTAGCCGCATTGAAAGCCGGACGGGATTATGCGCTAAAAAATATGTAGGCATATTGGTTTGGATTTTTTTCTGAGTGTACAAAGATTGCTTTGTGCAAATGATGCGGTGCGCTGTAGCTTTGAATTGTTTTGTGACATTGCGCCTGCAAAGATTGCGGGTAATGTCTTTTTGGATGGTTTTTGGCATAAATTGTACGAAGCAGATTACTTTGCTCTTCGCGTTAAATAATGTTCAGGCGTGAATTTTTTCAATTTTCTCACAAATTAATTTCAAAACAGCTGATTATATTATATTTCTATTATTTTTGTGAACGGTTCAGGCATTTACCAGAGAGTGGTATAAACTACTCTCTTTAAAACTGTTAGCATAATAATCCAATATCCATGCGAAGACTTACATATCTATCAAATACGAAGCCGCTGAAAATCATTCTTTTATTTTTACTTCTTATTGCTGTTTTTTCCAACTGTAATCGTGTTTCTGAAGCAGAGGCGGAGGAAGAAGTTTTTGTGGCTGAACCTACCTATCTGTTTGATATCATGGTAGATTCGATGGAGGTAATACAGAATAGGATAGGAAGAAATCAATTTCTGGCCGACTTGTTATTGCAGTACAATGTCAGCTACCCCACGATTGATCATCTGACGCGCAATTTTAAAGATACTTTTGATGTTCGCCGGATAAGGGCCGGAAATAATTATTTCATGATGCTCAGCAACGACACTTTGCGAACACCCATGTTTTTTGTGTATGAAATCAGTAATGCTGACTATGTAGTTTACAGCTTGTCTGATTCAATCTATGCCTACAGGGGGCAAAAACTTGTTGAAACCCGCATTGAGACTGCTCATGGCGTAATCAACTCTTCGCTCTGGAATGCCTTGGTTGGAAATGGATATGATCCTGATCTGGCCATAAAAATGTCCGACATTTATGCCTGGACAGTCGACTTCTTCGGGATTCAGAAAAATGATCGTTTTGAGGCTATCTATGAACGCAAATATATTGATGATAAACCTGTTGGCGTTGGAAAAATTATTGCAGCCCGCTTCAATCATTATGGAAAAGATCAGTTCGCTTATTATTTTGAGCAAAACGGTGAAGGCGATTATTTTGATGAAAATGGTCAAAGCCTGCGCCGTGCCTTTCTAAAAGCCCCTTTAAAATACAGCCGTATAAGCTCGCACTTTACGAACAGCCGCTATCATCCCATCCTTAAATACAGCAGACCACACCATGGAGTTGATTACGCAGCCCCTGCCGGAACACCGGTTTATGCTATCGGTCAGGGTGTGGTATCACGAAAAGGATTTCAGTCGGGTGGAGCTGGAAACTTTCTTTACATAAAACACAACGCAACCTACACCACTGCATATATGCACCTTCAGAAATTTGCTCCGGGCATTGCTGAAGGTTCAAGGGTTTCGCAGGGTCAGCTTATTGGATATGTTGGAAGCACTGGATTGTCAACTGGCCCACACCTTGATTTTCGGTTTTTCAAAAACGGACAGCCTGTTAATCCTTTAAAGGTTGAATCTCCGCCGGCATTGCCGATAAATGAAAAATATCTTGCTCAGTTTAAAATCATTGTCGATGAACAGCAAAAGGCAATTCTGGATTTGGTGAATGAGATTGATCTTGCCAAAAGTCAGACAAAGCAGGACAGCACAAGAAGCAGCAGTTAGATTGCAAAAATATTGTTACAAAAAAAACGGCTTCAGTATTCTGAGGCCGTTTTTTTATAATCTGATTATTATAATCTGAATCTGTCGACAAGGTCAACAACGCGGCAGGAATAACCCCATTCATTGTCGTACCATGTAAGAATTTTTGCGGTTTTACCATTAACCATGGTTGATTTCGCATCGAAAATGGAAGAGTGAGAATTGTGTACAATATCGATTGAAACAATTTCATCTTCGGTATATTCAAGAATGCCTTTCATCGGGCCTTCGGCCGCTTCTTTCATGGCGGCATTGATTTGCGCCTTGGTAGCTTCAGTTTTAAGATTTACAACAAGGTCAACGAGTGAACCTGTTGGTGTAGGAACGCGTACTGCCAATCCATCAAGTTTGCCATTGAGTTCAGGAATAACAAGTCCGATTGCCTTTGCAGCGCCTGTGGAAGTAGGGATCAT
The DNA here is from genome assembly GCA_030683155.1 of Bacteroidales bacterium. Classification (GTDB taxonomy): domain Bacteria; phylum Bacteroidota; class Bacteroidia; order Bacteroidales; family F082; genus JALNZU01. The sequence continues at coordinate 11,800 of JAUXMV010000085.1, read as the reverse complement.
AGATAAGGCTGCTGAGCGGGCACGGCGTAAATCTTCGTGAGGAGCGTCAAGGATAACCTGATCGTTGGTGTAAGCGTGAATGGTAGTCATCATTCCGCTTTCAATACCAAAACGGTCGTTGAGCACTTTTGCAACAGGCGCAAGGCAGTTGGTGGTGCAGCTGGCATTTGAAACGCACTGATCAGTGTCTTTAAGGTCATTGTCGTTTACACCAAGAACGATGGTGGCGTCAATCTGATCTTTGGATGGAACGCAAAGAATAACTTTTTTTGCTCCGTTTTTCAGGTGGTCGCCATAGCCGCCTTTTGTGCTTTCTTTTGAGCGGAAAATACCGGTTGCTTCGACAACAACATCAGGTGTAACAGCCCATTTAATGTTGATAGGACTGCGTTCAGCAGTTACAGCAATGCGTTTTCCATTGACGATGATAGCGCTTTCGTCAAATTCAATGGTACCGTTAAATTTACCCTGTGTAGAGTCATATTTTAAAAGGTGCGCCAACACTTTTGTGCTGGTAAGGTCGTTGATTCCAACAATTTCCATATTGCTGCGTTCCTGAACAATCTTGAAGACATTTCTTCCGATCCTGCCAAAACCGTTGATTGCAATTTTAATTTTTGTCATAATTGATACTTTTTAGAAGTTTATAATAAATGCGTCTTAATTCGTTTGCTTTTATGCTTAAATTTACCTTCAAAATTAAGTTAAAAAACGACACCTTATAATATAAATTGTAATTCATGAGTGAGCCTTTCATATCAAAAGCCCTTGAAGCAAACCTTGCAGAGACCAGATACAGAGATATTTATATACCTGAAGAATACCTTGGATTCGTGCAGCTTTCGGAAGGATATTTCGGAATAAAAAAACGTGCACACGATTGCATTACTGAGTATCATCACCCGCTTTCGAACCGCAAATTTGTGATTGAAGAGTTGCGCGAAATATTGATCACAGATTTCTGGTTTTATACCAAAGAAAACATCCCTTCAGACGCCCTCAACATCCCGCTGACGATGCTTGAAAAAATGCTGGGCGAAAAATTAAGCACCCCGCTCACAACGATGATTATTCAAACTTTACTCGAGTTTGTGTCGCTTGTGATGAAGCAGAAACCAACGCATCATCAGCTTGTTGGCAACTGCATTTTGATCCTCTCCGATAAGCTTTCCGTCAATTCATATTGTTTTATTCTATCGACAAAATTTTTTGTACGCTATCTTCCGGCTGCTTCCCGCTATGAAAAATATGAGTCACAAGTGCTTGATCTGACGAAAAGAGTGTTCAGAGAGTGTTATAATTTCTGGCAAAGCAGCTCCTCCATCGAAGAATGGATTGATGAAAAAAAAGAAGTCTTTGGCGATGAAAGAGAAATGATCCTGGCCCATCTTGGAAAGCCTTATTTTGAAGGCCTTTTAGTGAAACTTGAAACAATGGACGACTGGGACGACCTCACTTCGTTGTTGCCGGTGTATGACGATATTGCTGAACGCTTTGCAGGCTCAACCGAACTTCTGGATCAGTTTATCAAAAAGTTTCACTTTGTATTTTATCTGCTTCATCTGCCCGGAATGAAAATTATCAGCGAGCGACTGATATGGAATCTGGATAAACTGATCAGGCAAACTATTGATGAACTCGAAGAGCAAGGGGTGTTGCCTTTCGTTGAACTTATTTTTGAACTGGCAAAAGAACTGCGTGTCGAACATACTTCTGCCGTGCTTGATTTCATTCAAACCCTTGGCATGAAAGTGATTGATCTGGATACCACAGAACACAAGGAGCTGGTCAACCATTTCGAAAAGAAGCTGATAGCCTTCGGTTTCGTAAGTCCGGGGATGGTTTTTGTTGACGAGGATTGGCAGTTGAGCGTGAACACAAACCACATCAAAAACATCCGTGTATGGCTTCACCTGATCGAATATTCACAGTCGGTGATGGAGAAGCTGCTTTCTGCTTTGATTGTGAACCTGCAGCTTGGAGGTATCTTCATCAGCGATACTGACCTTTTCCAGCGGGAAATCACAAAAATTCTGAATTCAAACATTGCCCCTTTCTACAAAAAGGTGAAGCAGCTAACAAGGATTTTTCCGGTATTTTTTAATGAAATTGGCGCTGAAGGCGAAATCCGGAAAGTTACTACCACCATGGACGAGATTTCCGGCCGTCAGGATAAGCTCATCCATTTTTTGCGCAAACAGGTGCATACCGAAAGCAACAATACCCTGATCGATCTGACTGTACGCATTTTTCGTTTTTGGTATGACGGAAATCTTGATGCTTTGCGCCCTTATCTCCCTCAAAATGTTTACGATGCCATCGATAAAGAGAGCGAATGGTTTGCTCCCGTAAATAAAATGGTGCATGCATTGTGCAAGCTCAACAATTCAGATCCTGAAGGTCTGCTGATGTTGCAGTCAGGAGCATTTGACGGTCTGTTGAGCAAGCTTCCCGCTGACAATCAACGCGATAAAGAAAGACTACACGATATCCACAGCTTGTATGCACATTTACGCGAAAAATATTCCTTCGAATCGGTAAATATCATTCAACTGCTTCAGCGTTACCCTTTTATTCAGGAAAACGAGATTGAACGTTTTGAAAAGGCACTCAAAAACAACGACTTTAAACGGTCTTTGAAACTTATCTACAGCTTCATGAACAAGCTGAAGAAAATAATTTTCAATCCGGCTGAAAGCGAAGGCTGGGAAAATATCTATCACAAAAGACACATCGCTATCGGCATCCCGTCGATGTATGGCGTTTACAGAGAGGATAAATTTGAGGCTCTTGGATTGACATTCCGGCTCGAAAAGGTGGCTACACGCCTCATGGAAAAAGTGGTCGAACGCATCAATCTTGACTATATTTCGGCGACTACCCTTGAAGAAATTAATGTGATTCTGGAATATTTCAGAGAAGGGCTCGAACTGGATGGCATTACCAACCAAAGTTTCAATTCGAACCTTCAGATGCTTAAATACAGTCTCACTTCACGCAGTTTTTCCTTTGATCAGTACATTAATATCTTTCAGTTTGTCGCCATCGATGTGAGGCGTATCATCATCAAATACTTCCTCAAATCCTATGAATATCCATTGAAGATAGTTATTCCGCAGCTTTTCGATCCTGAAGGCAAATTGAATGAAAAGGAAAACATACAGTTTATCAGCAAGAAATCTGAGGAGTTTCACCGTGATGTTATTGCTGAGGCTTTTCTGGTGCAGCCGCTTGATAATTTCGTGACACGCATACTTCAGTCGCTGCGCAGCATGGCCGACAGGCTCAACAGCAACCTTATCAGCGATATCATGTCCTACAACAGCGAGATGGTCGTGAGCCCGCTTGATGAGCGCACGCCAAAAATGGACAATCAGGTGTTTTTGGGAAGCAAAGCCTATCACCTGAAAAATCTAACGCTGAATAATTTTCCTGTCCCAGCCGGATTTGTAATTACGTCGGAGGTATTCAGACGAAACAGCACGATAATGGCATTGCCTGCCTTGCGCAAAGAGTTGCATGAGCTTATCAGAAAACAGCTTGCCCGTGTTGAAAAACTAAGTGGTAAAAAATATGGCGACCCCTCAAATCCACTTCTGCTTTCAGTGCGTTCAGGGACAGCGATTTCTATGCCCGGCGCCATGGATACAATTCTGAATGTTGGTTTGAACGAACAGATAGTTGAACAGATCGGCAAGCAGGAAAAATACAATTGGTCGGTTTGGGATTCTTACCGGCGGCTGCTTCAAAGCTGGGGCATGGTGCATGGCATTGATCGGGATGTTTTCGATACGGTGATGATTGATTTTAAAAAACGGCTGCAGGTAAAGCAAAAAGGCGATTTCAGTCCTGTCGATATGCGCGATATTGCGCTCGCCTACAGAGATGTTTTGAGGGATTACAATGTTCTTTTTGAGGAAGACCTCTTTGAGCAGCTTGTAAAAACGATTTACATGGTTTTTGAATCATGGTCATCTGAAAGGGCTTTCGTTTATCGCAGGCATTTGCAGATATCCGACAACTGGGGAACGGCGGTCATTGTTCAGGAGATGATTTATGGAAACCTGAGCAGCAAATCGGGAACGGGTGTTGTTTTTACACAAAATCCCAAACGCGAAAGACCCGGAGTGCATCTTTACGGGGATTTCACTTTGCGCAGTCAGGGCGAAGATATTGTTGCAGGCCTTGTAAAGCCAATGCCAGTAAGTGAAACCCAACGCACACAGGCCAACATTGAAGGTCCGTCGCTTCAGACAATGCATCCAGCCATTTATAAACGACTGTATGACCTGGCAACAGATCTCACAGAAAATCAAGGCTATAGTCCGCAGGAAATAGAATTCACCTTTGAATCTGACAACCCGGACGACTTATACATACTGCAAATAAGGGATCAGGATTTGAGTCCAAGTCAGGAAACGGATGTTTTCACCGTTTCACCCAACGAAATGAATCTTCTGGGCAGGGGAATAGGTATTGGCGGCGGCGCCATGAACGGCCTGGCAGCATTCGATGAGCAGGATATGGAAATATTGAGGAAACGTGAGCCTGACAGACTTGTCATACTCATCAGGCCCGACACTGTTCCGGACGATATTGGTATGGTGTTCGCCTGCGATGGCCTCGTTACCGCGCGCGGTGGCGCCACCTCACATGCAGCAGTAACGGCGGTGAGGCTCGGAAAAATCTGTGTTGTAAACTGCACCGACCTGATCGTAGATGAAGTAAACAAAAAGTGTCAACTTGATGGAAACACTATCAGCACAGGCGATGAAATTGCCATCGATGGCAATCTTGGCAATGTTTATTTCGGTCATTACCCGATCGAAAAAGCCGTGGAAAACACCAATTACCTGTATTGATCTTTGGAAATTGATCCGGTTTAAATTCTTACAACATCATAGTCTCCTGACAGCGTTTGAGTTCGGAGCTTTAAGGTTGGGGAATGAGTGGGGATGTCGCAGTACCCAAGACGATGTAATCAAACAGATTCGGGGTGGTTTGAGCTAAACTTCAGCGTGAATACAGACCCAACACTTGGTGTGCTTTGAATAGATAATTCTGCATGGTTCAGGGCAATAAAATCTTTAACAATCTTCAATCCAAGTCCTGTTCCTTTCTCATTCTGTGTGCCATCGGTCGTATAAAAATTGTTGTCGTTTAGAATGGTATCAATGGTTTCCTGCGCCATTCCTTTGCCGGTATCGCTGATATGAAAATAGGTATAGCCGTCATTCTCATTGCTTTCAATTTTGATACTGCCTCCTACATCAGAAAATTTGATTGCATTGTTAATGATATTTCTAAAAATAGTTTGAACCATGTTTTTATCCGCCCAAATATTGGTCAGTGGTTTGACATCGCTTTTAATTTTTATTTTTTTCTTTTCGGCTCTTGATCCTAAAAAGTTCACTTCCGAACGAATTACTTCATGGAAATCAACATTTTGTGGCATATATTTGATTTGACCTTGCTGACTCAATGACCATTGCAGCAGGTTTTCGAGCAGTGTATAGGTGTTGTTGCTTTGCAGGTAAAGAGATTCAAGAATTTTTTTCTTTTCATTTTCCTCAATAGATTCAAAATCATCAATAAGCATTTGCAGAAAAAGAAGGAGACTGTTAAACGGACTTTTTAAATCATGGCCAATCAATGAGAACAGGATGTTTTTCGTTTGATTCAATTCCTTTAGGCTCTTATTCTGAGACAGTATATGATTGTTCAATTCATTGAGTTTTGAATTGGCAGCATTTAATTTCCTTCTGCTTCTTAAAATCATCGCTGTAAATATCACGAGGGTAAACAGAATAAAAATGATTCCAATATTTGTGGTTCTTTGATTTTTGATGATTTGGTTTTTTATTTCATTCTCGGCTTTTAAACTGCGGTTTTCTAGTTCTTTTCGTTCGGTCTCGTATTTGGTTTGCAGGTCTAATATTGCAATCTTATTGCTAAGAGTACTCAAACTGTCATTCAACTTTATGTATTTATTATTGTAATCCAAGGCTAATTGAAAAGAACCTTTGGATTCATAAACTTTTGACAAATTCTCATATAGACCTTTAATTATTGCAGCATGTCCTGTTTTCATTGCCAATGAAAGTGCTTCCAAAAGAAAGAATTCTGCTTTTGCAAGGTCCTTCATGTTATAGTAAAGCAGTCCTAACGCGTTGTTGGACTTTAAAATACCAATGAAAATATTGTTTTTTTGACACAATTCCAGTGATCTCAGGTAATTCTTTTCAGCAAGTTTATAGTCTTTATTTTTTGCATAGATGCTGCCAATATTAAGGTAGGCACGCGCCTGATCATTTAATAAATTATTTTGAATCGCAATTTGAAGAGATTTTTCATAGGCCTCTTTCGCTTTTTCATCAATTCCCATTTTAGAGTAAAATATACCTAAATTTCCATAATTCATACTCAAATGAAAGTAACGTTCAAGCTCCTGATTGATAAAGATAGCTCTGTTAACAAATTCAATCGCTTTTTCAATTTCTTCTAAACCATATAAAATTAATCCAAGATTATTTAGCGTAATTGCAGCATTTTGACGGTCATTTATGCTTTCAAAACTTTTAAATGCTAACATATAATATTCATATGCATTTTTCAAATCACCTTTCCTATCTGCAACAAGTCCCAAATTGTTGTATGCACCTGCTATGTACATAGTGTCGTTTAAAACAAAAGCCGTTTGAAGACACCTTTCAAAAAAGTACTGCGCACTATCACGATTTTGGGTTCCCTCGTGAAACCTGCCTAATTCATTGTTAATTCTGTAGTTGAGCTCAGCGTTGTTTAGGTTTACAGCATGTTTTTCTGCCAATCGCATATGATATATTGCTGAATCTTTATTATCAAGGTTGATATATATTCCTCCCAGTATGAGATTTGCATTTGCCAAGAGCGAATCATTTTTGATCCTTTCCACCAATAATAATGCTTCAAAAACATACGATTTGGCTTCAAATGGTTTGGATGCTAACAGTTTGTCTGATTGCTGCAGCAATAATGATGCTTTTTCTACCAATGAATCATTTTTTTGTCGGAATGTTTCAACTGACAACAACTGTAGTGGACTCAGGAAGAGGATTCCAAAAATGAAAAAGGAAGAAAAAAAAATTCTTAAAGACAAAACTTTTAAATTAAAATTAAGCATAATCCATAATTTTGACATTAATACAAAAATATAGTCTTTCGATGCGCTAAATACATAATGCAAAATATAAATATTTGCTCAAATATTGTTCGAACAATTGTTGATTTGGCCAGCTTGAATTTTTTTTGAAACTTGAAAATCATATTTATTGTTCTTGAAAATCTGAAATTTGCTGTTCGAAATCTTTTTCTTTTGAGTGGGTACTAAACAGGCTGGAATTGGTTTTTGTCATTCGAGCGCCTCTCATACCCCTGTTTTCATTGATTGAAGTTGTATTCCTGTTTGTCGCAATGGGAAAAATAAACCCAGATCAGTTTATTTCAAGCAAGATAGTCATGTAATACATTGACCATGGGAGAATACGTACATTCAAGCATCTATGGCTCAAATATTTGACCATTGATTCAATTTTTGTGCACGAAGGTGGGATTGAATTTTTGAATCCTTTGGATTGACCTCCTCTCTGGCGTTGCTTTATACATCTCCTGTCAGGCCGAATATTGCTGTAAATCAGCTTGCAAACAGCATGATCAAAATTTTTGACAGCTGTAGCGGAAATCACTGAATTGTTGTAATTTTGCACGCTATGAAAAATACCCGTAATTTCTGTATCATTGCTCATATTGACCATGGAAAAAGTACGCTGGCCGACCGTTTGCTGCAATCGACCAACACGATCAGTGAGCGCGATCAGAAGGAGCAGGTGCTCGACAGCATGGACCTCGAACGTGAACGCGGCATCACAATAAAGAGCCATGCCATTCAAATGGAATATCATTTTGAAGGGCAGGATTATGTGCTTAACCTGATAGATACCCCCGGCCATGTTGACTTTTCCTACGAAGTTTCACGTTCTATTGCTGCCTGCGAAGGCGCACTTTTAATCGTTGACGCTTCGCAAGGTATTCAGGCACAGACAATTTCCAATATGTATCTTGCCATGAATCACGATCTGGAAATTATTCCGGTGCTCAACAAGATCGACATGGAAAGTGCAATGCCTGACGAAGTTGAAGACCAGATTATAGAATTGATCGGCTGCAAACGTGAAGATGTCTTAAGGGTAAGTGCCAAAACAGGTTTTGGTGTCGATGCAGTGCTTGAGGCCATTATTCACAAAATTCCAGCACCAAAAGGCGATCCCAATGCACCCCTTCAGGCCCTGATTTTCGATTCTGTTTTCAATTCTTTCAGAGGCATTATCGCCTACTTCCGTATTATGAACGGAACACTTTCAAAAGGCGACCATGTAAAATTTGTGGCTACTGAAAAAGAATACCATGCTGATGAGATTGGTGTTTTGAGGCTTAAACAGTTTCCAAAACAAACCATGTCAGCAGGTGACGTGGGTTATATTATTTCAGGTATAAAATCTTCAAAAGAAGTTAAAGTAGGCGACACCATCACCCACGTTCAAAATGCCAGCACTATTGCTATCGACGGTTTTGAAAACGTAAAGCCAATGGTGTTTGCGGGTATTTATCCCGTTGATGCCGATGATTATGAAGAGTTGAGGTCTTCGATAGAAAAGCTCCAGTTGAACGATGCTTCTCTTGTTTTTGAACCGGAATCCTCTGCTGCTCTGGGTTTTGGTTTCCGTTGCGGTTTTCTTGGATTGCTGCATATGGAGATTGTCCAGGAAAGGCTCGATCGCGAATTTGATATGGATGTGATTACGACTGTTCCCAACGTGCAGTTTAAAGCCTATACCACTTCCGGCGAAATGATTGAAGTCCACAATCCGAGCGGACTGCCTGAGCAAACAAAGCTTGATTACATCGAAGAACCTTACATCATTTCTCAGATTATCACAAAATCTGAATATCTTGGAAATATCATGACCCTCTGCATCGAAAAGCGCGGAGTAATGAAAAATCAGGTGTATCTTACTTCCGATCGGGTTGAAGTGACTTTTGAGATGCCATTGAGTGAGATTGTGTTCGATTTCTACGACAAGCTAAAGTCTATCTCGCGCGGCTATGCCTCTTTCGATTACCATATTGAAGGCTATCAGAGGGCCAATCTGGTGAAATTAGACATCCTGCTTAACAGTGAAGCTGTGGATGCACTTTCTACATTGATTCACCGCGACAACGCCTACAGCTTTGGTCGCAGAATGTGCGAAAAGCTACGCGAACTTATACCACGTCAACAGTTTGATATCGCCATTCAGGCCTCCATCGGTTCAAAAATTATCGCACGCGAAACAGTCAAGGCGCTTAGAAAAGATGTTACTGCCAAATGTTATGGTGGTGATATTTCCCGTAAACGTAAATTGCTCGAAAAGCAAAAGAAAGGCAAGAAACGTATGCGTCAGGTTGGAAATGTAGAAATACCTCAAACAGCTTTCCTGGCTGTACTGAAGCTTGATTAGTAAACCGTTGTCTTTTGACCAATCTTTCCTGCTTGACCATGTAACGGCCTGTGAGCTGATAGAAAAGAATGTTTTGTAATTTTGCCGGAGAAATGGAAGATCAATTTTCTGAACAGCTTTGATAGAAAGTTTAAGAAACTTTTAAAATTCGGGTAAATCTGAAAAGGACACTCTTTAAGGACAAACTAATGACTTTCTTTTTGAAATTATGTCTGAAATGAAAAAAGTCTTGCGGTTAAAAATGCTTCGATTGCCTGAAAAACGTCTGGCTCTTATATTGCTTTTTGCATTTGGAATTTTAATAACAAGTGTTTCGAAGCTTTCGGCTCAAAAGGCATATTTTAATGAATCTGTTCCAACAGTAAAAAATATTATAGGTGATGAGGCTAGCAACAGTGCAGTCAATTTTATCACCGTTCCAATAACAATGGCCGGCCCTGGACTAGGCGCTGTAACATCCTTCAACTTTTTTCTTGAGTTTGACGCATCAAAACTAACTTTTGAAGGATATCTTCCGGGAGCGGTCAACAATGTGGCTGTAAATACACAGGGCAATTTTATTACACTCAACTGGCAAAATCCTGCCGCTCCGGTGAATTGCATCAATCCTGTAACAATGTTAAACCTCCAGTTTAACCGGATTGGCAACGGAGATGTTGCACTCACATTTTTACCGGGCAGCAGCGTTGGAAACCTGCAGGGACTTTTGGCAGTTACATATGTCAATGGAATTGTGCAGACTTATCAGCTCACAGTTTCAGCCAATCCTGCTCAAGGTGGAATGGCAAATGGTGGCGGAGAATACGTTTCCGGACAATCAGTAAACCTGCAGGCAACTCCCAGTGAGGGCTATGAATTCGTAAGCTGGACCAACAACGGTCAGGTTGTATCTTCCAATGCCAGTTTCAGTTATACAATGCCTGCAACAAATGTGTCGCTAATAGCCAATTTCCAGCTCAAAAACTTTCAGGTTACAACAAATTCTCTTCCATCTTCAGGCGGAACTACCTCAGGAGGTGGCTTTTATACTTTTGGACAAAATGTATCAGTATCGGCAATTGCAAGCACAGGTTACACTTTTTTAAACTGGACGCTCAACGGACAAATTGTTTCGACAGCCTCAACCTACAGTTTTACGATGCCTGCAAGTGATTTAAGTTTATGGGCTAACTTTCAGCAAAACGAATATGCTTTAACACTAGATTTTGAACCCCCACTTTCAGGTAGTGTCTCTGGCGCAGGAAATTATTTTTACAATGCTTCGGTCAATGTTGTGGCGTCACCTTCAACAGGTTATCATTTTTTGCATTGGCTGCAAAATGGCAATATTGTTTCAATATCAGCTGCCTATAGCTTTTTAATGCCTGCCAACGCCTTGCATCTTACAGCCGTTTTTGAAATCAACCAATACACAATTGAGCTGCAAGCCAACAATCCTGAAGGCGGCAATGTAAGTGGCGGTGGCGAATTCCCTTATAACACGCAGATATCTGTAAACGCATTGCCCAACGAGGGTTTTGCGTTTATTGCGTGGACTGAAAACGGGCTGCCAGTTTCTTTTAGTCATAATTATGCTTTCAGTGTTGTTTCAAACAGAATACTTACAGCAGTTTTTGAGGTAGAAATGATTTGCCAGAAACCTGTCAATATCATTGTTACTGCATTGGGAGAATCATTTGCCACGCTGAGCTGGATATCACCTTCGGAAGTGCTAAAATGGGATATTTTGTGGGGGTCTGCTGGTTTTGACACCGCACAGGGAGGCGCTTTTGTGCCTCATTGGATGGAAAACACCATCACTCTGGAGGATTTAAACCCCCAAACTTCCTACGATTTTTATGTGAGGGCCTATTGTAATGACGCACTGATGAGTGAGTGGGCAGGGCCGGTTCAGTTTTCGACCCATTATGTCTCTCTTGCAGAGAAATCAGGCGCCTCCACTTTTTGGATTTATCCCAACCCATTGCGCGAATATTTTACACTTGAGTCTCTTGATAAGCTTCATGGCCTGCTTACGTATGAAATCATCAACAGCACCGGACGTGTTGTGGAAAAAAGCAATTTGATTTTCAGTAAAAAGACAGTAATCGACACAAGACATTTACCTGCCGGCATTTATTTTTTCAGAGGAATCATGAACAATCATGTATTTTCAGAAAAGCTTATTTTACAAGATTGATTTTGAAACACTGTTGTCCGGTTAAATTATGAGATTCTTCACTAACGCTCAGAATGACTATGACATATATGTTTTGCAAGTAGGG
>JAUXMV010000083.1 GCA_030683155.1 Bacteroidales bacterium | reverse complement strand
AATTTTTCATATTGTGATGGTCGGCATCGTTTTTTGAGATAAAATAATAGGTTCGCCGGACAGCACTATATCCTATGCTATAACCCAATAGCTTTAAATCATTAATGCAGCGATAGAGTGTGCGCTTTGAGGTGCAAGTTCTTTCACATAAATAGTCAGCACTAATGCCTTCACCATTTTGGATCAAAAGAAGCAGGTAATCAAGTTTTTGTTTTTTAGCTAAAAAGTTCATTGTCAATTGTTTTTGTGCGTTTTGGCTCTTAGCTCTTGGCTAATAGTGCTGACAGAACTTTGCTCTTGGCTTTTTCTTTTTTGATTGTTGTTTCTTTTCATCATGAATTTGGTTTTTGTTATTTTTCTGTTTTTGTTGCTTTTGTTCCTAATCAAATTGGCCAAGACCAATCGAATTTTTGTTTTTTACTTTATATTAATACCCTGAGCAGTCAAAAACGCATCAAAAAAATTGACTTTTTTTCACTTTTTTTTATATATTTTTTAAAAGATTGATATTAAGCGTATTAAAATTCAATTTTTTTCTGAATTTTCGTTTCTGATACTGAAAGCATACGATTGGTCTTTGAAATTTCACCTAAGCCAACTGACCTGACATTACGCGATCGTAACTGCCATAAATCACGTTTTCTGATCAAAACAGGCCATTTTCTTGATGAATAGTCAAAATAACAAAAGAAAGGTTATTTTTAGCTCATCAAAAAATCAAATACCATGAAACTGATTAAATACATTTCTTTCATCATGTTTTTTTCTCTTACCAGCTCACTCATAGCGCAACAAGAATTTAATTATCAATTGCCGCCGCAGGAAATCATCGATCTTGTGGATGCGCCTGCAACGCCTTCACTTTCAATTGGTGTCAAGGCCGGAAAAATATTGCTATTGTCCAGTCCTGAGCTGCCTGCCCTTGCCGATCTGGCTGCCGAAGAACTTCGCCTTGCCGGAATCCGCATCGATCCTGCCACAAACGGACCTTCCAGATCATCTTATTCTGCCGGCATGAAGCTGATGGATCTTGATGGTAAAAACGAAAAGGATGTCAAAGGGCTTCCGCTAAATCCACGCCTGCGCAACATCAACTGGTCACCGGATGAAAAACATATCGCTTTTACACATACCTCGGAAAATGATATATCACTTTGGGTGCTCGATGTAGCCTCTGCAGAAGCACGTCAGATAAGCAAAACATTTCTTAATGAGGCCCTTTGGGGTGCTTTCTCATGGCTTTCCGACAATAAAACAATCATTTTTAAAGGTATTCTTGAAAACAGAGGACTGGCGCCTGCACCAGTAAAAATTGCATCAGGACCCGTTGTTCAGGAAAGTCTTGGCCGAAAAGCAGCAGTACGCACTTTTCAGGATCTGCTGAAAGATGCCAGCGATGAAGCAATTTTTGACTATTATGCAACATCGCAATTGTATCTTGTTAATCTGGAAGGAGTTACAAAGCCTTTGGGTGAAGCCGGTGTCATCGGTGGTTTCAGTCCTTCACCCGATGGAAATTTTATCCTCGTAAACAAATATCAAAAACCTTATTCTTACAGCGTTCCTTACAACCGTTTTCCGCAGACGTACGAAATCATCGATATCAACGGAACGCAGATACGCCGGCTTGCTGAAGTTCCGGTAGGTGACAATCTGCCACAAGGGTTTGATGCCGTACAAACCGGATTCAGAAATCCTTTATGGCGTGCCGATGCACCCGCGATAATTTTTTGGGTTGAGGCACTTGACAATGGCGACCCGGCTGCAAAAGCTACATTTCGCGAACAAGTTTTTTTCCTTAAAGCTCCCTTTAAAGGTGAACCTATTGCCTCGGTAAAACTGGGCATGCGTTATGGTGGCATCACATGGGGCAAGGATGACTTTGCCATCGTCAACGAATATTGGCGCAAAGACCGGCGTCAGCGCAGCAGTTCTTTCAATCCGGGATTGGAGCAGCCCGAGCTGAAACTGATAGCAGAGCGTTCATCAGAAGATCGTTACAATGATCCGGGCAGGTTTCAGACAACGACAAACGAACAAGGGATGAATGTTTTGCTTTTCGACCGGAAAGGCACCACTTTGTTTTTATTTGGTCAGGGTGCTTCATCCGAAGGCAACAGGCCTTTTGTTGACAGCTACGAAGTTAAATCAGGGAAAACCACACGTTTATGGCGCAGCGAAGCACCATGGTATGAAATACCTGTGAAGATTACCGATGCTGAAAATCTTATGCTCATAACACGCCGTGAATCTGTGGAAGTGCATCCCAACTTCTATATGCGCAACCTGAAACGCAAAAGGATCTCGCAACTTACATTTTTCCCTGATCCAATGCCCGGCTTAAAAAATATCACAAAAGAAATAATTCGTTATGAACGTGCTGACGGATTACCACTATCAGGGACGCTCTACTTGCCTGAAGGTTTCAAAGCAGGAAAGGATAAGCCTTTACCGACACTTTTATGGGCTTACCCAAATGAGTATAAGAGTGCTGATGCCGCAGGTCAGATCAGTGGCTCCCCCTATACATACACCCGCGTGGGCGCAACATCACCTATCATGCTCACTGTATTGGGTTATGCAGTTTTGAACGATGCCAGTTTCCCGATCGTTGGCGAAGGCGATGAAGAGCCCAACGACAGCTTTGTTCCTCAACTTGTAGCCAATGCCGAAGCTGCCATCAATAAACTTGTTGAAATGGGTGTGGCCGATGCGAAAAAGATTGCTGTGTCCGGCCACTCTTATGGTGCATTCATGACGGCTAACCTGCTTACGCACAGCAATCTGTTTGCTGCCGGAATCGCCAGGAGTGGTGCCTATAACCGTAGTCTCACACCATTTGGTTTTCAGGGCGAAGAACGGAACTATTGGCAGGCTGCTGAAGTGTACAATACCATGTCGCCATTCATGATGGCCGATAAAATGAAGACGCCTTTATTGCTGATGCATGGCGCTGATGATAACAACTCCGGCACCTTTCCCATTCAGACTGAACGTTATTTCGATGCACTCAGAGGGTTAGGCGCCACAGTGCGAATGGTTTTGCTTCCGCACGAAAGCCACGGTTACAGAGCGCGCGAATCGGTGCTGCACATGCATTGGGAATGGATTCAGTGGCTGGATAAATATGTGAAAGGGGAGTAGCAAGCCAGAATTGGGTTTTAATACCGAAAGGAGAAATGTAATAGTCCAATTTTCGCTCACTCAAGTGGCCTAACATTTCTATCCATCGGCATTATACCATTACAGCTATTGGATTCTTTTATAATTCACTTTGGTATAACATGATTTAGACTTTTGCATTGTTGGCATACAGTATGAACCTGACCAATAGCCTATTCTAATTCTTATTATTTCGCAATATTGACGGACTTAAAAAACGCATATTGAATTGCAAATAATTAGTAAAACGCTTTGTATAAGAACCATAGAGGGTTGGATATAAAGAAATTGTGAAGTGGTAACTATTTGTAATAACAAAGAGTGGGGAGGGTGTGAGAGATAACTCATAAGCGCTAGCCGAAGAATCCACATAGCCGGTTAACTACCGGCGGAGTTTTGAATTGATTGGCAACAATGATATCCTCATGTCTTATCAATCAATCGTTTCAGTATTTTTAATTTTTTGTCGTCTAGTGTTATCGTCAGCATTTGTGGGCCTAAATAATAACGAAATAAAACCTGGTCAGCATTCCTCATTTTTGCAATCACATTATCTGTTAGTTGATAACTGAACCGCGTTATTTTTCTGTTGTTTTCAGAATAACCCGTTACAACTGATATATTTGTTGAGTCAGATGTTGCTATATCCGCTGTTTCTTCCGTTATTGTCCTGGAGTTCTCATCTTCTTTGCCTTCAATTACCATCGGAAAAACTTCGTTGTCAATAATCAGAAATACTTTATCCTCAAGTCTGAAGCTTAAACTCGTCAGGATTAAGGCGTCGTATGCTTTGTAAACAGTTTCATTGTCAGTTATTTTTTTAACTATCGATTGTTCCATATAAGTTATTGGAGACCTCGGGTCCTTAATGGGGTAAGCCAATTTCAACTCCAAACGTTTTGTTGAATATACGATGTCATATTCTTCAAAAATCCTGTTTGTCACTTTACAACTGAATAAAAAAAATGACAAAAAAATAGTTATCCATGTTAAATGAACCAT
>JAUXMV010000064.1 GCA_030683155.1 Bacteroidales bacterium | reverse complement strand
TGGTAAGGTTCAGGTTGTTGTGTTTAACCATCTGGGACAGGAAGTCATCAGAATTGTGGATGAAATGCAAACAGCTGGCTCTCATCAGGTCAGACTGAACAACTATGAGTTGAATGGCGCAGGAAGCTATTTCTATCAGATCAATGTTGAATCTGACAGACAGCGTTTCACTGAAAGAGGAACAATTGTATTAACCAAATAACACAAATGACTTGTAACTTTGGAATAAATTTGAATTCTAATCATAACTAACCGAAAAACCTGACTTGTTTATCATGTCAGGTTTTTCGGGATAGAAATAAATATCAGAGAAATGATAGAACTTGGCATAGTAAATCGAATTTCAGTCAGTTTTTCAGCTTGCCTGTTAAAAATACCCGCTACTACGGATATGCTTTACCCTTTACTCCTGAACTATTAACTTGTTCATTGATAATATCTTTGTAAACGCTATAAGAATGACGGAGCATGTATTTGCCTAAAAATGAAACAGAATTTTACCTGAATAAATAATACTTGAATTGAGAAAATGTAACAGCAGTATAAACCAAACATTTGTAAAGATGAATAAATATTTACTTTCTATAATTCTGATGTTGCTAATTGGTCTGAATCTAAAAGGTCAGGTTGCAACATCCTATATATTTACGCAGACTCAGGAAGTGTGGGAGCCTATTTCGGATGGAACTGTGATTTGGTCAGGCACTTTCAACAACAATCCAGCCGTAGAGGTTCAAGTTCCGGCATTTGTTTTTGATGGGAGCTCATATACCAATATCTTCATTAGTGAGAATGGGTTTATTACGTTTGGTGGAGCTCCTTCCGATAACAATACTACCCCTATTAGTCATGCCGACACATACAATGGAGCAATTTCAGCATTTGGGGCTAACCTGCATCAGGCGCTAACTGGCAATCCAGAAGTAAGTTATAAACAAATTGAAAACCTGTTCATCATTCAATGGCAAGATGTCAGAAGGTATTTTGTAGGAGGTGAAATCATAAGTTTTCAAGTCAGACTTGATTTAACCGGGAACACCATAAAGCTCGTGTATGGAGGCGACATTGCTCCCGGACAAAATAGTCTTTATCCACAAGTTGGCCTCAGAGGACCAGATAATCAAATTGGATTGAATGTGAATAATCGAACAATTGCAATTGCTGGAGGCAACTGGATTAATTCGACACCAGGCACGGCCAATAACAGCACAATGTTCTTCCGGAATAGCGCACCTGAAACAGTTCCTTCACCAGGATTGACTTTCACCTGGGTACCTGGTGTTTACATCCCCTGTTATACACCATTAAACATCGCAGGTACTAATTTTGATATTCATTCAGCTAATTTTAGTTGGACTGCGCCAAGCCCTGAACCTCCAGAAGGTTATGAATGGGAAGTGCGAACCGAAGGGTTACCAGGAAGTGGTTCATTTGGGTTAATAAATTCTGGTACAATAGCACAAGGTGAAGTTACAGTAACAGTTGATGGGCTGTTGTCGGCAACAGAATATAACTTTTATATTCGTTCTCATTGTGGTGTCGACAATTATAGTGGATGGAGTAATGCCCTGCATTTTGTTACTGCTTGTATACCCGTTACGGAAATGCCTTATGAGCATGGTTTTGAATCAATTGCATTTCCACCCCCTTGTTGGAGTAATGTGCAGGTTTCTGGAGCTGGCTTGTGGAATGCCGTTGAAAATGGATCTCACCCCACAATTTTGCCCTATGAAGGAACAAAAATGGCGCGATTTTACTGTTTTAATTATGATGCTGGAATAAGTGCTGCACTGGTTTCGCCTGAATTGAATCTTGAGGTTGGAGTTTATCAGGGGAAGTTCAGAATGTATAGAGATGATGGCTATTTGACCAATGCCGACAAAGTAGAAATATACGTAAATAATGCACCCAATCCTGATGGTGGTATTCTGTTAGGAACGGTACACCGAAGCATTGGAATGACACCTATAGTGAGCGAAAACGGTTGGTATCTTTATGAATTTGATTTCGAAATAATAGATAATAACTCAGTTTATTTTATGCTCGTTGGTGTCAGTGACTATGGAAACAATATTTTTATTGATCAATTTAGTGTAGTGATGCAAGAGTTCCCATCACTTGAGCTTTATCCATTGCATCATGATTTTGGTGAAATATCAACGATTACTTTTTCTGATCCGTTTTTATTCAATATACTCAATACAGGTTTCGGCTCAATCACTATAGACAGTGTGGTGATTGCCGGCTCGAATTCAGAAAGCTACCTTTTTACTGAGCCTCTTTCATTTCCATTGATATTGGAGGAAGATGAAAGCCTCAGTATTTGGATTGTTTTTAATCCTGAATCAGCAGGTCTATATCAAGCACAACTGGAAGTTTACACAAATATTGGTAATTATATTGCAACATTGATCGGCACTGGATATGAAGAGCCAATTATGATTCCCCCTTTCAATGAAAACTGGGATTTTGCTTCATACAACACCAACTCCTGGAGGTTCGATAATTATGTATTGAACTGGCAGATGCGAACTGGATCAGGAAGTCCGCCACCAACAGCACGTTTTCATTGGTCTCCAATGCAACTAAACTATAGTAGTTCACTGATAAGTGCCCCAATTAGTTTGGAGAGCACTGGCAATCATAGTCTGGCAGTGGATCTACGTATGCAAGATTATGACTACCAAGGTACAGAATTTCTAAAAGTTTTCATACTTGAAGGAAAAAGCTGGATAGAGTTGGCGAGCTTTACCAACAGCGGTGATTTTGCCTGGACAACACACACGTTTAATTTAGATACTTTGGAAGGTAATTATACCCGTATTCGTTTTGAAGCAAGTGGCTCAAATTCAGAAAATATTAATTTTTGGGAGATGGATAATATTATCTTTAACGGACAGCCACTTTTCAGTTTTGAATTAGTGCCCCAAGTAGCCGATTTTGGTGAAATCATGACCGGATTTGTTTCAGAACCAATTACTTTCACTTATAAGAATACTGGATTGGATGACATTGAGGTAACCAGTTCACTAATCAATGGGTCTCAAGCATCAAGTTTCATCATAATTGATGAAAACACTTATCCGATAACCTTAGCTCAAGGCGAGTTCGTGCAATTATCTGTTGAGTTTGCACCACTTGAAGCAGGGACAGCAAATGCGCAATTAAGAGCTTCAACGCAAATCGGTGATTTTGAAGCAATACTTTCAGGTATAGGGTTTGATGAATACATTGGAGTTATTCCGTTTACTGAGGACTGGGCTACCGCATCCTTTTCTACACAGATGTGGACATTTGACCAACCCCAAACCAACTGGCGTATCCAAACCAACAGTGGTAATCCTGCGCCAGTAGCCAGATTCAACTTTTCACCCATTGCCACAGATTATAGTTATTCCATGATAAGTCCGCGTATTCAGGTTTCAGGTTCTGATCAAAGCCTTGTGCTTTCTTTTGATTTGAAACTTGCTGACTACAATATCGGTGGCACTGAGTGGTTGAAAGTGTACATTCTCAATAGCGAATTGTGGCAGGAAGTTGGGGCTGTCAGTAACAATGGCAATACAGGCTGGATTACACGGCAATACAATGTTACAAATTATGTTCAGGAAGAGACACGTATCAGATTTGAAGCAACTGGGGTCAGTTCAGGGTTTATTACAAACTGGGAGATTGACAACATACAGTTGAATTTCGCTGATTGGCCGGAAATATTGGTGACGCCTACAGCATTGATACAGGAGATAACAGATGAAGGAACTGCTGTTCAGGAATTCTATATCAGCAACGAAGGTACAGGAGTGTTGAGTTATAACGCTGACATCATTTATGATGAACCTGCTTTTGGTACCAGCTGGTTGCAAATTTCACCTTCAACAGGCAATGTGTATACGAATAACACCCAAACAGTTCAGGCATTGTTTGATACAGAAGGTTTACAGGCGGGCAATGAATACAGTGCTAACATTCTGATAGCATCCAATGATCAGAGTCAACCGGAAGTTGAAGTGCATGTCGTTTTGAGTGTGATTCTGGCACAGAAGGAACTTAGAGTATATAAAACAAAGGTATTTCCTGTTCCAGCAAATGAAATGCTTTATTGTTCAGGGTTGGAAGATGTTAAGTTTATACAGATAATCAACCATTTAGGACAAAATGTTTATGAAAAGGAACATTACGGTGACGATGCCATACAAATCAATCTAACTGGCTTCGGAAGCGGGGCATATTTACTACGATTAATAACAACATCTAACATTCAAATAAATCATCAATTGCTTATTAACAAATAATTTTAAAGGAATCCATTATGAAAAGATTTTTAATCTACAGTTTGATTCTAACTGCTGCTTTTTTCATGCAGAGCAAGGCAAGAACCCAAACATGGGGTAATAATAATGAAAATTTGATACCGATATCAAATAATTTGATAAATGGTTTAATCTCGGCCTCGCCTCCAACAACAACCATTGTTCAGGGAGACCTTCTTTATTATACTGACTATTTCGGCCTGAACATCTATGATGTGAGTAATCCGCAGAGCCCTGAAAGAATATCCAATACTCCATTACCTGGAAAAGTATTACATTTTGAGTTATCCGGTAATTATGCCTACATATGTAATGAATCAGGGGTTGAGTTTGTAAATGTATCTGATCCCGCATCACCTGTTGTTGAAGAGATCAGGTTTGTTGGATACAAACCATATAGAATCATCGTTGATGAGTCGACTTTATTTTTGGCATCTGCAGAAGGGGTATATTCATATGCGATTACGGAGAATCATGGTATGAACCTTCTGAATCATATTTATATACAACCTGCCGCCTCCACTTTTGCCGGGTTTGTAAAATATGGGCAGTACATATTTTATACGAATCAAAGACATTTACATGTATTAGATGTAAGTAATCCGCAAAATATCATTAATGTGTACTCAAGAGAGTATAACGGTGGAGGGAGCTCTTGGGGAAATTTGCAAATTGTAGGCGACTATCTTTATGCTCCTACCACATTGTCTATGCACATTTTCAACATTTCCAATCCATCAGTACCAATTCTTGTCTATGCAGGCTTGCCAACAAATCATTCAATATATGAAGTTACTGTTGAAAACAATATCATGGTACTGAATCACAACTCTAACGGAAAATTCACTATAATCGATGTAAGCAATCCTTCTAATCCAGTTCTTGTATATGCGCACACAGAGTCATGGTTTAATCATTTGTATCGTTTGGGAACATTACATAATAGCATATTGTATGTGATGGATAATGAGCAGGAAGGGTATAACGGGTACACCATTCATTTAATTGATATCAGCAATAATACCGCACCGGTTCAGGCTGGCAGCATCCTTTCAATGGCCGGATTGACAAAATCTGTTTCCTTGCTCAAAAAGAACAATCAGACATATGCATTGGTGGGTCAGTCCAATTCCGGTGTAAACAATGAATCAGGGCTGTTCCGAATCATGAATGTAACCCATGCGGAAGATCCCTATATAGAAAGCACAAGTGAAATAAGTTCTACGATCATTTCAGCTTGTGCGTTGAATAATAATTGGGCAGTTTTAACATCTGGAATTTATAACTTTCCTTACTATAGCTTATATCTATCACTTGTTAATATAGAGAACCCCGCCACTCCTTATATTGCTGATGTTTTACCTTTCGGAACCAATCACCTCAATGCAAACAATAGTAATGTTAGTTCCTTCGGCGGCATTGGCTATGTTGTAAGCAAAACCCAGTTGTACATATTTAAAGAAAACCAAGGTTCAATCTCAATTGCTGGATCCGTCTCCTTGTATGGTGAAAATGGGTTAGGTGTATTTGCCAACAATCCAAATTTTGTTTATGTTGCTGGCGGAAATGCAGGTTTTCAGATGTACAATGTCAGTAATCCTTCAAATCCTTACATGGTAAACTTTCATCTAACGAATGGTACATGCTGGGATGTTTATGTTGATAATGGAATAGCTTATGTAGCAGCATATAATGGAGGCTTGGCAACATATGATGTAAGCCAGAATATGATTGTACCATTAGGTCAGACAGTAGCCTTTGGTCAGGCCACTTCTGTTGTTGTTCTTGATAAAATAGCATACGTTGGGCTTCAAGATGGAAGGATTCAGTTGTTTGATATCACCAACCCAGCTCAACCTGTTAGTAAGGGCTGGTATCTTACTAATGGCACCAAGATTAATGATATGGTGATGGATCTTGATCCAGGAAAGTCACATCTGTATGTGGCTAATGAACTTGAGATGCTGATTTTACAGATGGACTATTATGTAGGGGAACATGAAGTAAACATTCCTGAGGTAGAAATGCGTATTTACCCTAACCCTGCGCGTGAAAGAGCTGTTTTTGAACTTAAGCTATCCAAAGGAGCAGATGTCGAAATGAAGCTATACAATACTACAGGTCAATTGGTTGGAACAGTTTTGAAAAGCTACATGGTTCCAGGTGTTGCGCAATTAGAATATGATACACAAAACCTGCCCGGAGGTTTGTACATTGTTGAATTGCATTATGACGGCATACGCCATACAGACAAACTAATTGTAGGCAACAAATAGAAATCGGGCAATTGTGAAATTTAATAAGGTTTGTGGGTGCGAGGATGTTACCAGCATTCAGCAACACAATCCTTGCTATTAAGACTCTAATCAGCTTATCTTAAAAGTCTTGTGATGAAAAAAAGGATAATTAAAATTTGGGTTCTGCTTATTAGCGTCGGCTTTGGGTTGACGCTAACAGGTCAGACTTTTACAAATACTACTTCATCTGCTGGCATAATGGTGCAACCAGCTATGGGAGATATGGTTATTTGGGTCGACCATAACAATGATGGCTGGCTTGATTTTTTTGGAGGAACTGAATCAGAGACTTTTTTCTACGAAAACAATGGCGATGGTACTTTTGTGGATATTTCATTGATTTCGGGTCTTTCTACGCTGTTTCCGCGCGCTGCTGCAGTGGGTGATTGCGATAATGACGGGTATGATGATCTCTTAATAACTTCTTTTCACACTTCTGTACCCACAAAAGTTTACCGCAATATGAGCGGGCAGGGCTTTGTTGAAGTTTTCACGGCTACAGGAAGCTCACACCGCGCCATTTGGCTGGATTATAATGCCGATGGCTTACTTGATTTTATAAGCGCTAGTTCAGCTGGCAACACTGTGTTGTACCTGAATCAAGGAAATTGCAGTTTTGAACCTGCTTCAGATTTGATTACCTTTCACAGTGCAACGGGGTCGATACCTGCCGCAGGTGATTATAATAATGATGGCTTGCAAGACATCTTTTTTGCCTCGACCAATACTAGTAAAACCAACAGACTCTATATGAATGTTGCCGGAACTGCTATACAGGATGAAACTTTCAGTGCAGGAGTTTCTGACTTTCGCAACAGCGTTAGTGCTGCATGGGGAGACATGGATAACAATGGTTTTCTGGATTTGTATTACGGAAACATTGGTTCAAACAGGAATGTGTTTTTATATAACAAAGGTGATGGAACATTTGAAGACAGAACGATTGCCGCCGGCATACAAGATGCAGGAGATGCCAGAACCTGCACATGGCAGGATATCAATAATGACGGCTGGCTGGATCTTTTTACTACCAACCATATAAACCCTAACAGGTTATATATCAACAATACAGATGGAACTTTTACAAACATAGCCGCAGCAGCCGGAATAGCGGGACCACAAGATGGATTTGGAATTAGTTGGGGCGACTTTGACAGGGATGGCGATTTGGATGTGTTGATTGCGGGTCATTCCTATGGTGTAAGACTGCTACGCAATGACCTTAATAACAACACTTCATTTTTGAACTTAAAGCTTTTAGGGGTCTTTGACAACAGGAGTGCCATTGGTGCAAGGGTAACAATCTATAGTCAGGGAAGCATGCAAATGCGCGAAGTAAATGGAGGAAGAGGTGCAACGGGCCAGGATGCTTTAAATCTGCATTTTGGATTAGGAAACAAATCCATTGTCGATAGCATCCTCATCAGTTGGCCTAGTGGCGCCTCACAGAAATTATTTAATATTCCGTCCAGACAGTTTCTTACGATTGAGCAAGAGGGAAATATTCCACCTACACGTTTCAAATTGTATTATCCCTATCCGGATTCAATTTATCAGACCTCGACTGTTGAATTTTCGTGGCAGTTGTCCCATAATCCTGACGATTCTAACCCAACGTATTATTTCCTGCATATCAACTCTCCCGAAAAAGATACTGTAATCGGCCCTGTATATGATACTGTAGTAAATGTGCCAATGCAATCCTGGATGAGCAATAATGCTTGTTTTTGGTACATCGTGGCGACAGACGGAGAAGACAATACTTCAAGTTGGGAACAATTTCAGCTCCATTATGATTTCGAGACCTCAATATTTCAAAATTATAGTTTAGCGAAGAAAGGTTTTACAGTTTTAAACCACAGTATAGATAATTCGGAAAGCCGGATACAGCTGCAACTTGAGTCTGACCTCGAGCTTACTCTTGCCTGTAGCTTATTTGATCTGAAAGGGCGGCTGCTAAACAAGCAAGACATTGAAGTTCCTCATGGTCTTAGCACACACAAGCTTAAATTTACAGGTATTAATAGCATCATTATCTTAAGTTTACGGTCAGGAACGCAGCAAGTATATCTCAAAATACCATTAAAGTAGAGCTCTATATAAAGAGCAAAGCTGGTATTCATAATTGATTGTTTGGTTAGGACGCCCGAGACATTCGTGTTTCGGGTGTTTCCTTTATTAGGACTGGTTAAAGTGTTTATAATACCGATTTTGTCGAAAAAAAAACATTCAAAGCATTTGATAAAATTGTGTTAGAAAACGGTGAAACTGTATGTTCTGAAAGATTAAAACTCAGAAAAAGCACCAATTTACCACACTCAATTCTTTCCAAACGATTTTTATTTCACTATCTAAAACATCAGTGAAGAATGATCTGCAAAATATCATTTGATTTCCTAAATGTAATTTCCTATTTTTACCAAGCTTTTGATGAGGGATATTGGAATCAACCAGCAACTTCATCCGAAACAGGTATTTATTAATAGTTGAAGAACAGCTCCCGGGTTATCACTTTAACTCAAAGAGTAACAGACAAAACAAACAAAATGAATGATTTCCCATTTCTGGTATTGCCTGACCAGCTCGAAAATATTATTTTTTTAGTTGGCACGGATGATGAGGTTGTGTACGCAAATGAAGCTTCAGCTTCAGCATTGGGTTTTTCGAAACAAGAGATGCTGAAGAAGCTGTTTTCTGATATTGTGGCCAGCATGACAGATCATAGAGAAGGTCCGACCGATTTGCAGAGTAATGGAACATTTCTTGAGGCTTCAATAAAATGTGCTGACGAAAGTATTTTGAGTATTGACTTTATCAAAAAAGAGTTCGAGCACCAAAACAAAACCTATTTTTTATATCAGGAATATAAAATTTCAAAAGATAAAAAAGTTGAAACAAGCAATGACATTGATAATGATACATTTTTAAATACGATACCTGATCTGCTTTTTGTCCTCGACAAGGATCGCCGAATAATTAAATATCATACTTCCACAATGAGTCTGCTGGCAACTCCACCATCAGTATTTTTAGGAAAAACCATTGCTGAAATCCTCGCTCATGATGTTGTATCGATTATTGAAAAAGCACTCGAAATGGCGGATGAAAAAGGCTATGCGTCAGGCTATAAGTATTCCATGCAAATGAATGGAAAAACAGAGTGGTATGAATTATCTGTAAAACTAAATAAAAAAAGGGAAGAATCCCGCTATATCGCAGTGGTTCGGAACATTACCCGGACAAAAGAATATGAGCTGGCTTTGGCTGAAAACGAGGCTCGTTTCAGAAGTTTTATAGAGCAAGGCGAAGATGGAATTGTACTGATGGATGAATCAGGAAAGACAATCCTTTGGAACAATGGGATGGAAGTTATCACAGGAGTGCCGCGTGAAGAAGTTCTTGAAACACCCATCTGGGAAGTGATGTATAAGATAGGCTCCAAAAACAGAAAATCAATTCCCGGTGTTGAGGAACAACTAAAAAACCGCATCCTCAAATTGCTAAATAAGGAAGAAATGCACTGGATTGGTCAGGCAATGGAAAATGAAATTGAAACCAGATCCGGAAATATCCGAATCCTTTCAACCACTTTATTTCCAGTAGAATATGACGATAAATACCTGTTAGGAGGAATCCATCGTGATATAACAGAGCAAAAAATGGCCGAACTGGCTTTGCGTGAAAATGAAGAATATATTCGTACACTTTACTATGATTCCCCGGTTCCGGTATTGGTTTTAGAAACAGTTTCACTTATAATCTTTGATTTAAACAATGCTGCAGTTAAAGCTTTTGGATATAATTCAAGAGAAGAATTGCTGACTCGGCACATTTTTGAACTGATTCCTCAAGAAACAGAAAACAATTTAAAAAACCTGATAAAAGAGAAGTTGTCTGCAATGTCAGATATTAATGCTTCGTCATTTGATAGTCAATTCAAGTCAACGGAAGGAATAATCTGGGATGCGACTGTGCATACATTTAAGTTATCGATCAAAGAGAAGGATCTTGTGCAGCTTACGCTCATTGACACAACGGCACAGAAAAAAGCGATGAAGGCGCTGTTCGAAAGTGAGGCCCGCTATCGTGCTGTAGCTGAAAATGCCAATGCGGGCATAGGTATCGTTGATTTGTATGAAAACATTGTTTATGCCAACGAAACAATGGCCAATATGATGGGCTATAAAAAAGAAGAAATAGTCGGCCATTCAATGCTTGAATTTACGCTTCAGGATAGTTTTAGTGTTTTCGAAGAAAAAACCAAGGAAAGAAAAAAAGGTTTCACAGACCAATATGAAACAGTATTAATTCACCGAAGCGGAGAGCAACGGTATTTCTCCGTTTCTGCCTCTCCACTTTTTTCAGCTACCAAAGAACTCATTGGCACTGTTGGTGTGTTGATTGATATCACAGAAAAAAAAGCAGCCGAAAAGAAACTACTCGAAACGAGCGAGCAAATTCAGGCAATTCTTGCCTCAATGCCTGATATGATTTTTATCATGGATAAAAATGGCTATTATTTAAACTCGTTTATCAATAAAAACCTGTACCCAAATATTGAATTTCAACCGAAAAATGGTCAACACATTCGCGATGTTTTTGCAAAAGAAGAAGAGTTTAGAATTCAAAAAGCAATTCATGATGCACTCGCTAAAAAAGAGACTGTCGTAGTCACTTTCAACTATGAAATCAGCGATTCAATTATGCATCTTGAAGCGCGTATATCGCCAATGGGTGCCGATAAAGTTGTATCTGTTGTCCGCGACACAACAACACTGATAACGCTGGAATCTGAACTCATCTATAACAACAATCTCCTGCGGATGCTTACCCAGCTTGCAACACGCTTTATCAACCTTCCGGTAAGTCAGATAGAAGCAGAAATGAACAATGCTCTTGGCGAAATTGGAGTCTTTGCAGGTGTTGATCGTGTTTATATTTTCGATTATGACTGGGTTAAAGAAACAATGAGCAACACCTATGAATGGTGTGCCGAGGGTGTTGGGGCAGAATTGGAAAACCTTCAGGAAATACCAAACAGCCTTTTACCTGATTGGGTAGAATCTCACAAACATGGCGAGATGACATATGTGCCGGCAGTTAAAGATTTGCATAAGGACGACAATCTGAGAATAATTCTTGAGCCGCAGGGAATACAATCGTTAATCACGATTCCACTTATGCAGGAAAATAGTTGTCTGGGCTATGTGGGCTTCGATGCAGTAAAATCTGAACGCAATTTTTCCGATTCTGAACTTTCTCTTTTACGCATTTTTTCAGAATTGCTGACCAACTTAAAAATAAAGCAGCAGGCCGAAAAAATGCTCTACCAAAACCGTTTGACACTCGAAAGACAAAATGAACAACTGCTCAACCTGAATGAGCGTCTGCGCCAGCAAAATGAAGAAATTTTGCAGAAAAACAAGGAACTTGATGTTGAACGGGAACGTGCCCTGGCCAGCGACAGGCTCAAAACGGCTTTTCTCAACAATGTGTCACATGAAGTGCGTACGCCTTTAAATGGTATAGCCGGCTTTGCTCAGTTTTTAAGTGAAGAGAATATTTCAGCTGAAGATAGAGAGGAGTTTGTTACTGCCCTTAATACGAGTGTAACACGGCTTACTGACACCATAAACGATATTATGGATGTTTCTTTGCTTATGTCTGGCAACATGAATATTTATCCGGAGGAAATTTATCCGAAAGATCTTTTGCAGGAAGTGTATAAGAAACATAGCTATGAAGCTAAAGCTAAAAATCTATCGTTCAACATTCAGGATAATCAACTGCAAGAGAACAAATTTGTGGTTTCGGATTATGGAATGGTTAAAAAAATAATCAATGAACTTGTCGGAAATTCAATTAAATATACTGTCAGAGGACAGGTAGTTTTCGGCATGAAATTGATGAACCAACATTTTGAAATATTCGTAAAAGACTCTGGAATTGGGATTTCTAAATCTGCAATGCCAAAAATATTTGAACCTTTTGTGCAAGAGGATGTTTCAAGTACCAGAACCTATGAAGGTAGCGGTCTTGGCCTGACAATCGTTAAAGGATTGGTCGACTTGCTAAAAGGAAGTATTGATGTAGTATCTGATTCTGTAAGCGGCACAACCTTTCTTGTAAAAATTCCGGATATGCGACAAAGGCATACTGACAGTTTACCGAAAGAAGCTAAACCAAATACAGAAAGTGATGTAAAAAAAATGAGTATTCTTGTTGCAGAAGACGAGGCTTTGAATGTATTGTACGTGAAGAGAATGTTTAAAAATTCAGGCTATCAGCTGTATTTTGCTCAAAATGGACAAGAAGCTGTAGATGTCGTAAAGCAAGTGCCTGAAATAAACCTTGTATTGATGGATATCAAAATGCCCGTAATGGACGGACTAGAAGCAACCAGAATTATAAAAGCAATCAGAGCAGATTTGCCGGTCATTGCTGTTACTGCCTATGCTGCCAACGACGACCGCCATGCGTGTATGAATGCTGGCTGTGATGAATATGTTTCAAAACCCTTTATTGCCGATGAGCTGGTTAAACTAATTGAGAAATATAAAATGTAGAGTTCAACACATTAATATAGAGCTCAATAAGTTGTACAAATTTAATGTGAAACAGGAGTAATGCAAGAAACATTTTGAGATTAACGCTAAGAGGGTTTTATGCTTGCCAGAAGATAAAATTTGTAATGGCAAATGCCAATGAAAATAGTCCAATGAGACGTGGTCGGAATGAACTACTTTGAAATTTCATCGCTATAAACTGCCTTCTGCTTCAGCATAAAAACACAGCATTTTTGATCAGGATATTTTCGCTTCATGATCCTTTTCTTTGGATTTGCCACTTTTCCTTCCTATGTTTGCAAAAAACGAAAGGATGTTGTTGATGAAGCCCCCACTTCTGTACCGATTTCTTAAATGGTATGTCTTTATTGGACTTCGGCTATTTTATCGTAAACTTACCATCAGAGATGTGCAAAATGTGCCGCAAAAAGGCCCTGTTATTTTTGCTATTAATCATCAGAATGCATTTATGGATGCTATTGTCATTGCAACAGCTTCAAGTCGCAATCCATGGTTTTTGACCCGTGCCAGCGTTTTTGATTCAGCAAAGGCGCGCTATTGGCTACGTAAACTTCAAATGATTCCTATCTATCGTTTTCGGGATGGACATACAAACATGAAAAAGAATGATGAAGCACTTGAAACATGCAAAAGACTGTTGACTGAAAACGAAACTATCCTCATCTTTCCCGAAGGAAATCATGACTGCAAATGGGCTTTGCGACCTTTGCAAAAAGGAATTGCCCGCATTGGTTTTGACACAGAAAGCGCGCTGAACTTTGCTTCAGGATTGAAAATTGTGCCTGTTGGTCTTCAATATGAAAACTATAAGCGCAGTTGGTCTGATTTGCTTGTAAGTTTTGGGAAACCTATCGAATTAGCAGGCTATCAGACACTTTATGAAGAAAATCCAGCCAGGGCGATTAACCTGCTGTTGCTGGATTTGAGAATTGGCATGGAATCCCTTATTGTAGATATTCAAAATACAGAAAATCACGACGAGCTTAAACAAGCTATAAGAAACAGACCCGGCCGGGAGTCCAATCTTGTAACAAGGCTTCAAAATGATCAGCAATTTTTACGATTGCTTCAGGAGGAGATAACAATAAAAGTCGAAAAAACTGAAGAAAGAGGCAGCTCAAAGTCCTGCATTATCTACAGCATCCTTTATTATATTTCCCTTACACTGCATATTGGCGCTCTGGGTCTTATAAATCTTATTTTGAAAAGGTTTGTAAAGGACCATCATTGGGCGGCTTCTATGAAAATTGCAACACTTTTATTTGGCGCACCCATTGTTTATTTTGCACAAGGACTTTTACTGTGGTCTTTCACCTCATTCTGGCCATTTGTAGCAGCCTATTTACTGCTCCTGCCGATCACCGCATTAATTGTTTTGCATTACCGATCAGCTTGTTTAAAGTGAAGACCGCCTAATCCATGAAGCATTCTCAGTTTCGCGAAATACCAGAATAGGAATTTCACTTTGGAAAAGCAGTTTCCGTGTTATGCTGGGTCGAAATATCTGAGTCAACACATTTCTTTTGCGCGAGATCAATGCCAGTAAATCTATCTGCTTTTCAAGGATAAAAGTTTCTATGCCATCCAAAACATCTTCTGTTTCTATCAATCCGCATTCAATATTATAATCTGCGTATGTATCATTAAAGTATTCACGCATCTTTTTCATCCTTACTTTATCAAGAATGTAGTTTTCGTTGGGCTGTATATGAATGCAATATATTTTTACATTGAATGGTCTGACAAAAGATATTAGTCTGTGCAGAGCGTGAAAGTCAGCTTCATCAAAATTGGTTATATAAGCAACACTGCGCGGCGCAAAAAAACTGGAGATATCATACTCCGAGGGCACTGCAAGCACTGGAACCTTACATTTTTCAATCACTCTCAATGTTGTACTTCCAAACAATCCAAGTCCTTCACGATTTTTTCCCCTTGTTCCCATCACTACAAGGCCTGGCTTATAATCATCAACAATTTCTAGAATAGCCTCCACTGAAGCTCCCCGAACAAGATCGTAATCAACATCTACTCCGCGAATTTTTTCATCACGGATGCGTATTCTCAACTCTTCCATTACTGAAAGCAGTTTTGTCTCAGCCTCAGCTTCCTGCTCTTTCATAATGGCCTCAAGATTTACCTGAAAGGCAAACATTTCATTAAAAACAAAGCCTTCATTGGCAGAATTAAACCAAACGTTGAGTAATCGAATATCCGCTTTTAGTGTTCGGGCAAGTTCAAGGGCATAATGTGCCGCCTTAATGCTTAATGGTGAAAAATCAACTGGAACAAGTATGCGACGAACACTTTTAAGGGTTTTAACCAAAATCTCTTTCTCCGAACCAGAAGCCTCGCGCATTTCATCAATGATTAGAAAGGCTTTTTCAGAGTGCTCCACAGGCAGGTTGATGTCAACTCCAGTGTCGGGATGATGAACATTGGTTAAAAAACAAGGGATTCCTTCCATTTCAAGCCGCATTTTCAACAAGAGTGCACGGCTATAAGAAAGGTTGCGGATAGTTACTGTTGTGTCATGTACTTCTGTCATATTTTGTGTTTTTTTGTACGTATAAAATTAGTTGATTATCGACCGAAAAGCAAGTTGTTTTTTAATTCAAATTGCCATATCGATTTTTCAGAGTATCTTTGCCGCCCAAATGTATTGACAATGAATGAAAAAGGAAAGTCCGGCAGGAAATCTGGTGAAAAAAGACCCAGAATCAGTCGCGGACTAAGTGATAAAAAAGATGTTTCTGCCCGAAAATCAAGCAGAAATGAAGGAAGGGGTGGAGATTCTCCATACAGAGACAGCAGTGGTCCTTCCCGTGGAAAGGAAAGTGGCTTCAAACCATATGGCGCCGGTCGCGATGACAGAGGCCCAAAACGTGAATACAGAAAAGACGAAGGATCGGGTTCAGGCGAAAGAGATTCCAGAAGGTCATCAACACCGGAAAGAGGTGGCCGTTTTGGCGATCGTCCGAGAGAAGAAAGTGGTTTCAAACCATCCGGCACCGGTCGCGACGACAGAGGTCCAAAGCGTGAATACAAAAAAGATTCAGATCGTGATAGCGGCGCAAAACCTGCAGGCCGAACTTTTTCCAAAACCGGAGGAAAGTATTCCAAAGGTGAAAAAGAAGCACCTCCGGTTCCAATCATGAAGGATATTATTCGTTTAAACAAGTATCTTGCTGATGCCGGAATTTGTTCAAGACGTGAAGCCGATAAGCTTATCCAGGCTGGAACAGTGACTGTGAACGGTGAAATAGTGACCGAACTTGGAACCAAAGTAAGTATCTTTGATAAGGTGATTTATGGCGGTCAGGCATTGAAACGCGAGAAACTTCGCTATGTATTGCTCAATAAACCAAAGGGATATATTACAACTTCTGATGATCCATTCGACCGGAAAACAGTGATGGAACTGGTAGCGAACGCTTGTGAAGAACGCATATATCCTGTTGGCAGACTCGACCGAAATACGCTGGGTCTTCTGCTTTTAACCAATGATGGTGATCTCGCTAAAAGACTCACGCATCCAAAGCATGGAGTAAAAAAACTCTATCATGTTGAACTGGATAAACCGTTAACAAAGAACGACCTGTTGCGCATTGCAGATGGCCTCGAACTGGAAGATGGTCTTATTCAGGTTGATGCCGTTTCTTATGTGGAAGCAGCTGAAAGTAAAAAGGAAATAGGAATACAGATTCATTCAGGTAAAAATCATATCGTTCGTCGAATTTTTGAGCACCTTGGCTACAAAGTAGAGAAGCTGGATCGCGTCGATTTTGCAAATCTTACTAAATATAACCTCCCCAGAGGAAGGTGGCGCCATCTTACTCCACAAGAAATCACCTTGCTTCAAAGAATAAAGTAGGGCTTGCTGATAAACTCAGAATGTTGATATTTCGGTACGCTGCATCTCTCATTTTAATTCTATTTGATCTTCCTGCAAAGATTATCACCACGCTATGCCTCAGTTTTCAGGTGCAGCGCACCGGTAATATTTATAGAATTTTGTCCGGTGGTGTGTTTAAAGGTGCAGCGCACCGAAATATCTGATGTAAAGGTTTTTAACCAATATCTCCCAAATCCGCGCACAAGAAGTAAGATATTATACCAAAGTGAATTATTGATGAATCCAAAAGTTGTCATGGTATAATGCCGATGCATAGAAATGTTAGGCCAATTGAGTGAGCGATAATTGGACTATTACATTTCTCCTTCTCTCTAACTCATTGTAACTAATTGCAAATCAGAAGTGGATATATTGTTCTTTTGAATGTCCTTAATAAATATTTAGGGCTAATTAAAAAGCTGACTTTGCCATCATGATAATATTACGGTGCGCTGCACCTTCTGTTTTATATACATTATCTAAGCTACAAATATAACCGGTGCGCTGCACCTTTTTCTTTATTTGTGATAGCAAGCGGCAGAGCCGCGAAATATTTGTAGCAAAAAGCCAATTAAAAACCGGGAAAGGTGCAGCGCACCGAAATATTTGATTGAAGAATTAGAAATATCTTAAAATCTCCTTATGTGTTTCTTCAATATCCTGTATCCGTGGCAGTTGAAAGTTAGAAATTGTTTTTAATTTTCAAACTACTGGCAATCGGTATTATTGAATTAACTTTCAATATTTCAATAGGTTATAACTATTTAAGGGAATAAAGTAGGCCTGAAACCAGCTTTCTGGCTCTTTGAATATCATCTGAAATTATAAAACTCAGGGCAAAAAGTGAATGTAGTATCTTACATCACTTTTTGCCCTGAGTTTTTAATACAGGTTTTCTATAGAAGTTTTATAACGCTTCTGTGCGCAAAGGCTTGGGTTCTGCCTTTCTTATTGTTAACTCATCGATCAGATTGGTAGCGCCTGCATATTTATCAATGATAAACAATACGTAGCGGATGTCAACATTGATGGTGCGCTGAAGGTCGGTTTCAAATGCAATATCACCGCTCATTGCTTCCCAGTTGCCATCAAAAGCAATTCCGATAAGTTCACCATTTCCATTGATGACAGGGCTTCCGGAGTTGCCGCCTGTAATGTCGTTGGTACTGAGAAAACACACGATCAATTCATTATCGGCACCATAAGGTCCGAAATCACGTTTTTCAATAAGCTCTTTCAGTTTGGCAGGAACAATAAATTCATCATTGGTTGGGTCTTCTTTTTCAAGAATTCCATTCATTGTCGTTACATAATTGTAGTGCACGGCATCAGCAGGATAATAATCCTTTACGCTTCCATAGCTCATGCGCATTGTTGAATTGGCATCAGGATAAAAAACCTTATCGGGGTTCATTTCTCTTAATCCCTTCACAAAAAGCCTTTTGGCTTCAGTGAGCGAAGATTGTGCAGCACGAAAACCACCGGCTACTTCCATTGTTTTAGATAAAAATCCATCAGCAAGCTGAATAGCAGGGTCATTTTGAAGCGTTTTGAGGTTTGGCGCATTCAGGAAAGCGTTCACGCGAGCCTCACTGGCAAAGATTGATCTATTGAAAACATCTTCTGCAAGGGCGTCAAAATTGCCTTTGTGCTTTTTGTACATCTCTGCTACAACAGCCGGCTGCATGCCAACGGTTGTGTTTTTGTAATACATGTTTAGCAATTCAGAAAGAACTTTTTGATCTGCCGGTGCATGATAATTTTTGAAGTTGTCAGCAACACCTTCGCGAAGGCTTTCAATGGCTTTTGCAAGTTGGTCTTTGCGATCGCTCTGCATTTTTTTTGCCATGTCTTTGTCTTTAGGCAGGTCTTTTTTATCAATGGGTTTCATCAGATCTTTCAAACTACTGAAATTCATTGCGTAACCAACGATTTCAGCGCCGCCCATTCCGGCCAGGTTGGTGTAGAGCAGCGGTTCAATAGTTTCTCCCATGGCACTGTAGCCTTTTTCCATTGTTGACAGCACTTCGCCATATTCTTGTTTGCGTGCTTCATCCGCATTCACCCATTCAGTAAAAGTGGTTTCAAGCATTTGTTTTTTGCCATGCACATCAAGTCTTTTTAGACCGCGTGTCTGACCAATGAGGTATTTCCAGGTGTTGGCAACACTGGCATGTTTTGAAGCATATTGGATTTTTACCTTTTGATCCTCATCCATAAACTCTTTCCATGTCTCAAGTTTTTTGCCAAAGAGCTCGATGATGGACGGATATTGCTCTTCAAGATTAAAATCAACGCCGAAAGAAGTTAAATAGCGATCGGTGGAACCAGGAAATCCCCAGATCATTGAGAAGTCACCTTTCTGAACACCGTCAAGGCTTACTGGTAAATGGTGCTTAGGTTTGAGTGGAATGTTTTCCGGACTGTAATCGGCAGGTGACCCATCAGGGGCTGTGTAAACTCTTAAAATGGCAAAATCCCCTGTGTGTCTGGGCCACATCCAGTTGTCAGTATCACCGCCAAATTTTCCGATAGAAGATGGAGGTGCTCCCACCAATCTTACATCGCGATAGACTTCATAAAGAAAAAGGTAGTATTCATTGCCTTCAAAAAAACTTTTTACAACAGCATGGTATTTGCCGTCTTCATTATAGGTTTTACGGAGCTCGGCAGTTTTTTTACGAATGGCTGCACTGCGTTGTTCCTGGGTCATGCTATCATTTACAACTGAAAACACGCTGTCAGTGATATCGGCCATGCTGATAAGAAATGAAGCTGTTGTGCCTTCGTTGGGCAGCTCCTCTTTCATGCTCATGGCCCAAAAACCGTTGGCGAGATAGTCGTTTTCGACCGAACTGTGTTTTTGAATCATGTCATATGCACAGTGATGGTTTGTAAACATAAGGCCTTGATCAGAAACGATTTCACCTGTGCAAAAATAGCCGCTTGGCGTCGGGCTGTTTGACAAACCAACAATTGCATCTTTAATGCTTGAATTATTGATGCTGTAGATTTCCTCTGCAGTAAGTTTAAGACCAGCCTTCTGCATGTCGGTATAATTCAGTCGCTCAACAAACATTGGCAACCACATACCTTCGTCGGCATAAACCTTCACCGACATGGATGTCAGTATAAATGCCAGAATGAATAACAATTTTTTCATAAATGATTTACTATTAGTTATTTGATAAAAGTTTTTATCTCACATATTTAATACCAAAAAACACAACAACTTGAAAGCAAAAGCGATGTTATTACTTTCAGTTTACTTGCCTTGTTCATTTGAGAACAGTAACCTGTGCAAAAACGAACACTTATTTCAAACCAAGCATTTGTGGGCCCATTTCAAAATAAATGTCAACCGGAATACCTTTTTCAGTGATCCGGTCGAGATCGGCCTGAAGTTGAGGTTTGATAACACCTTCTGTGGAAATCCATTCCTTAACTATATCATAATCTCCATTGCCCTGAGCCATGAGGATTTTTCCGGTAAGTTTCCTGCTTGCCTCCATCATTTTTTCCATGTCAATGGCATAAGTACCGTCTTCACTTCTGGTAAATGCTCCTTCTTCGAGGAAAAAGTTAAATGTCATCATATTGGCTTTTCCATGCGCACTTGCTGCACCAAAACGCACCGAACGGAAAAATCCGGCCATAAAGGTCACATAATTATCCATGAGTTCAGTGTCTTTGAATTCGCCCATTTCATGAAGTTTAGTTACAAGGAATAGTCCGAGAATGTCGGCTTTGGCCTCTTCAAGTGGCGAATATTGTTCGCGGAGGGCTTTGCGAACTGTTGAAGTTCCGTCGATGGTGTTTTTAATGCCCATGCCGTGTGCCACTTCGTGAAACATGGTGTTGCTGAAGAATGCATCGAAAGTGATATGTTTTCTTTGTTCAGGGGCAATCAATTCTGTTGAAATAGGCACCAGAATATTATCAAACTTGGCTTTCATTGCGTTTTTCAACTGTAGTTTGCGTGAGCCTTTTTCCAGATGTACTTTTTCATCATTTGGCAGGTTGATGGCAATGGTTTTGCCCGCCATATTGCAGTCGCCTGCATAAAATACCACATCGTAAGCATTGAGGTCGGCATCTGAACCGGGCACTTCTTTCTTATAGGTTTCTTCTACCGGAAGTTGTTTTTGCAGATCGGGAAGAAACTGGGCATACCGCGAAAGCCTGCCGCTCCATTCAATATCTTTAATAAGAATGAAAGCTTCGTGGGCTGCTTTATAACCAAAAAGACCATCTACATAATTTTCGATGGGTCCGATAACCATATCAACATTGTTGTTGCGAACATCCATCCAAGCCATATCGCTTTCAAGATAGTCATCGGTGCGAAGCGCCTTGGCACGAAGTTTAAGATAGCTTGCAAATTCGGCATCACCGGCAAGCCCGGAGGCTTGTTCAAGCAATGAAGCAGCTTCTTCAATCTGTGCAGCGTAGGCTTCATGATACCAAACAGACTTTAAATTACCCTCATCATCGCGCACGATGAGCGTGTAAAGACTGGTTTTATTTGGGTCTTCGAATGCTTCGAATTCTTCTTTGGTCATATCAACAGGATAAAACTGTGCTCCGGGAGGCATTGTGCCGAATCCTTCCAGAAATGGTTTTTGGTTGTCAAGTTGATCCCATGGTCCGTAGTTGATTTCAGCAAACTTACGGGCTTTGGGGTCTTCAATTGTTGACAGGAATGCATCTTTTGGACCAATATTTTGTGTCCAGAAAATATCATCCATGATTGTGGCAGCCTTGAAAAGCAGGCTCAGCATTTCTTTTTCATTGGCGCTGAGATGTGAAATATCAGCGGTAAGTGAAACCTGAACGTATTTGTTCAATAAAAGGTCCATAGGATCAGTTTTTGTTGCTTCTTTTTGAGTTCCTGATGTGCAGGCAGCCATAGTGATTATGCCGGCTAAGACCAAAAAGAATTTGAATGTCTTCTTTATCATCGTTTTATGGTTTTGAGGGTTACCCGACAAAGGTAATGCTAATCTTTAAAAACCAGCCTTTTCATTGTGAAAAAAGTAACAGGCTGGCACGATTTTAATTAAGCCCTTTTCAGGCTTATTCAACATATAAGATAAAAATGAGCTTAGCTCTTCTTAAAATACAGGTGTCTTTTGCAGCGTTTTTGAATCCTGTTGTGTCATCTGTCCCCCGGATTCAAACATAGGCAGGCGACCCGGATGATTGTCAACAAGCCTGCAGAATCATTAAAAAAGCCCTGCTGTTTTGGGCAGGGCTTTTGGAGCAGAAGACTACATACGGAGGATGGATCAGTTGCCGGAAGCCAACTTCCTGAGCAGGAAGTTCCACACCACATGGTCGTTCAGACCCAGTTCAAAAGAAGCGATTTCAGGCACTTCATAGCCGGGCGCATGACAGCTCAGGGTGATATGTCCTGCCGGCAGTTCGTCAAACAGAAAATCGCCATCTGCATCCGTGGTGACAGACCATCCTTGCTCGATGATTTTAACCAGAGCACCGCCTACAGGCAGACCTGTGGTTGCATCGCTCACGGTGCCGGTGATATCAGAAGTTTCCGGTATGCTACCTGATTTGGAGCCGGCACGTTTCACCCTGCGCAAACGCTGGTAGTTTTTTGCCAGCACCTGGTTTTCGGGGGCATTGAAGCGAACAAACTGGTCGAGTTCAAAACGCAGTATGACGTTGCACTCTTTGATGAGGGTGTTCACGGCATCGCGTTCTGCACGACGGACATCCAGATGGTTTTGTACAGTGTTGAAGGCCTGTTGATAGCCCGCAAGCATTTCTTCAAAACCATCTATGAAACTGCTGTCAATACCAAGTGCTTGAGCAGCAGCCATCTGCGAATTGATCAGGATAAGCTCATCGTGCGCCACCTGAAGCATCATACTGGCTGAAGTAGTATTGATCATTTTCCTGTACCTGGTGAAGGTGGCCAACATGGCGCTGTTTTGGGTGCCTTTGGCCAGCATGATACCAAAATCAGTCATCCGCTGAAGCTGGTTTTGAAGATTTTCACGTTGCGATTTACGCTCGGTATAGAAGCTGCTCACAGGACGCACTAGGTTGTTTAGGCGGTTGGAGAGTTCGAGCGATTTGCTGTTGAAACGGTCTCTGAACGCGATGGCGTTCGGTTTTCCATCGAAGGTGCTGCTGTGATTTTCGAGCACCCGCTTGATGGCATTGAATTTCTGAATAAATGCGATTTCTCTTTTCATTGTTATAAGTATTATGAATTATTTAAAAATTTAAGCGAAGAAATAGTCCCTTCCGGAGGAGCATTGCTCCCGGCGATAGTGTGAAACCTGATCTGTTGGAGCTTACGCAGATCGATGGTGAATACATAAAGTTGGGCGTTGCTGGGTGGTTGCGGCTTGAAACGCCGGATGGCTACCCTTACCAACAACCACAGTATTTTAATTTTATGCCATGTCAGCGGATGGGCGTGCCGGACCTTTTTTGTTGCTGTCAGCCGCTCCCTGAACTTCCTGGCAAGCTGCTCTATGATGTGAAGGAATGTTTTCATTTTTTTTAATCTTTAATCTCTACTTATTAGGCAAAACCGTGACAAAAATGTATAGTGTAGTTAATCAGCGCTTTATGTTGATGGTTTTAGAGGCTTTTAGCCATTAGCTTCCCGAAAGCTTTCTTCACGGACAAAAAGAATGCGTCAGCGCACAAAAAGAATGCGTCGGTGCACAAAAAGAATGCGTCAGCGCACAAAAAGAATGCGTCGGCGCACAAAAAGAATGCGTCGGTGCACAAAAAGAATGCGTCAGCATACAAAAAGAATGCGTCGGCACACAAAAAGAATGCGTCGGTGCACAAAAAGAATGCGTCAGCGCACAAAAAGAATGCGTCTGCATACAAAAAGAATGCGTCGGCACACAAAAAGAACGCGTCTGCGCACAAAAAGAACGCGTCAGCGCACAAGAAGAACGCGTCAGCGCACAAGAAGAACGCGTCAGCGTACTAGAAGAATGCGTCAGCGTGGTTGGAGATGATACTGGGTGTAAAAGTCTTAAAGTCTGAAGGTCTTAAAGTCTGAAGGTCTGAAGGTCTGAAAGTCTAAAAGTCTGAAGGTCTTGTGGTCTACATGCTTACAGCCAAACAGCCAACCCCCATTTCACCTAAAAAATATTTTCTCCATTTCTCTTGGTTAATTCCGTTGGCTTTTCTACTTTTACTGCCCATACCGGAAGGGTTGCAGATGTAAGGCTTTTGTTGGTCGCTGCGCCTTGCAAAGCAAATTGATCCTGAAAGGTATGTATGCTTCATGCTCCCTTTTGCAGCCCTTTCGGGGCATGAATAGATTTTTAAGGGCTGCTTGCACATATTATTAAAGGAAACCGGGAGGCTGAGAACCCGGAAAAGGAAGAATTAAAGGGCTATGATGGATACTGAAAAGTGTCTGTGTGGCTCTTTTGGTGTTTTTGTGGTTATGGTTTTGAAATTAAAGTGATATGAAGAATGGGATTGGTAAAAGGAAAAATGGAGCGTTGGTTTCGACTGCTTGCCCATATCTACCTGTATGTAGCGAGATATATGCTATTGAGTGGCGTTTAGCGGCTAGTTAGGTGCAAGCTAAATGAACGTCACAATTCTAAAACGGAATGAAGCAAAAAATAATTGAAACAACCAACCTTGAAAAGGAAGTCCCTCAATATAGGAATTGGTTTAGGTTACACGGAGATGTAATCTTTGTTTCTGTGGTTTATCCG
This sequence comes from Bacteroidales bacterium, assembly GCA_030683155.1. Lineage (GTDB taxonomy): Bacteria > Bacteroidota > Bacteroidia > Bacteroidales > F082 > JALNZU01. The sequence continues at coordinate 4,123 of JAUXMV010000064.1, read as the reverse complement.
TCAAATGCGAACCGAAATTCTTATTTTAGAAGAAAAACTAAACCAAAAACAAACCAGAACAAGAAAGATAATGAAATGTGTCTCTGGCATTCGGACTGGCAATTTTTTAAAATTGAAAACGAATATGGTTTAGAAAAAACTGGAGAAAAGACTTATGAAATTACAGTGAAATTTAATGAAGAAATTCACAGAATTGATAGTGTTGTTAAAAATATCGCGATTGAATTTCAACATACTTTGAGTGTTTCAGTTAACGAAATGGAATCACGCTATGTTGCTCATAATGCATTGGGATACACACCATATTTACTACTTGATTTTACTGACTATTCTGCGAAAAGCACAATTCTTAGGATTTCGAAATTCAACTCTAAAAATTTAACAGACTATATTCATACTTATAACAAAGACGAAATATTTGTTCAGTTCTTAAAGCTGATTGGGAAGTGGTTAAATACAAAGTACTTTAGAAATCAGAACTTATTCCTTGACTTTTGTGATTACATAATCAGATTTATGCCTAATGGCGTAAACACTATTTATAAGTATGAGCGTGAGTTTTTCATCAAAAGTTTGCTCCAACTTGAAATAGTATTGGAAGAAAGTGAAGCGAATGCAAAAAAGCTAATTGCGAAAAAGAAAGAGGAGGAAGAACTTAAGTTGCAATGGTATTTAAAACAAGAGAAAGAAGATCAAATTACAAGAAACAAAGAGCAAGTTTTTAAATCACAGGATTTTCACTACTATCGAAAATGCAAATCAAATAAATATGTTAAAGAAGCTATCTATAACACATTAGGATATCCTGAATATGTTAGTTATTCTTTAAAACAAGATGAACATTTAGGGTATCATCGTAAAATTCATATTTATAGACTTTATAGTTCGCTTGAATCTGAACCACAATTGGAAATACAATATTCAGTAATTGGTACTTTCAAAAACAAAGAGTATTCCTTTTTTCAGTCTGATGTTGAAGTAATAAAAAAAACTGGACAGAATAATACTGGTATCAGAAGATTAATATTAAGACAAAAACCCAAACAGCCATTGAGATTAATTTCGATAAAAAATGAAATTGTTAAAGGTTATCTGCACTCGCTAAATGAATATGCGCTATATTCATACAATGAAAAAGAGAAAATTGAGAATAAAGAATATTTCATTTTTAATCAAAACGTAACAGAGACAATTTTCAACGAATTATCTGACTATTTCTCAACTTTTAGACATTTGGATATTGAAAACAATGAAGCTCAAAGGGTTTTAGAAAATATTTATACGGAAGATAAATATCGTCATAATTTTATTGAATGTATTATGCAAAACGATTTACCAGAAGAAAAGCTTGTAGATTATTATGACAAATACAATGAAATTTTACCATTTGTTAAAGAGAAACTTTTCGAATAAATAAAGCCAGCACCTAACATTGCACATACTTTATGGCGGGTTACGTTTTGAATATGAACATTTTAGTTTCAAATATAAATCATTGTGGACAGAAAGATTTTTCTTTTAAAATCCGCCACAAAGCATATGCACGCCCGTTAAACACCCCAACCCCACCATAAATCAATCAAAAAAATATAACCCCATGAACGATATTATCTGTCCGAATTGCAAAACAGCTTTTAAAGTGGATGAAGCCGGATTTGCCAGCATTCTGAAGCAAGTTAGAGACCAGCAGTTTGATGACGAACTGCAAAAACGCCTGGAACTGGCAGAAAATGAAAAACAAAATGCTGTCAGGCTTGCTGAGGCTCAGCTTAAAAATACGATGCAGGAAGAGATGGCTGTCAGGGATAAAGAAATTCTTGCACTGAAAGCCAAAAACGAACTTGAACTTTCTGATCTGTTGTCACAAAAAGAGAAACTGGTTTCTGAAATGAAGGCTAAAATTGAAAATGCCGAAAACGAGAAGAAGCTTTCGGTGGCTGAGGCAATTAAGCAAATGGAGAAAGAAAACGATTCGTTGACGAATGAAATAAAGCACAAAGAGCTTGAAAAAGAAAATGCTGTCAAGCTGCTTGAGGCAAACCTTAAAAACGCATTGCAGGAAGAACTTGCAAAAAAAGACAGCTTTATTGCAGAGATGAAATCCAGGAATGAGCGTGAACTTGCTGAGCTGCTTCGAATAAAGGAGACTGAGTTGGCTGAGATGAAAGCCAAACTGGAGCATACGGAGCTGGAGAAAAAACTCAGTGTGACGGAGGCTGTTCAAAAAATTGAAAAAGAACGCGATGAGTTGGCTATTGCCATGAAGAATAAAGAAATAGAAAAACAATTGTATGAAAAATCGCTGATTGAGAAGTTCAATGCCGAACTTAAGACGAAAGAAGACATCATCAAAATGAAAGATGAAGAAATTGCTTTGCGCAAAGATATGAAGCTCAAACTCTCGACAAAGATGGTTGGCGAAACGCTGGAGCAGCACTGTGAAACTGAATTTAACAAACTTCGCGCTACAGCTTTCCAGAAAGCTTATTTCGAAAAGGACAACGATGCCCGAACGGGAAGCAAAGGCGATTTCATCTACCGTGAATCTGATGATGCCGGAAATGAAATCATATCGATCATGTTCGAGATGAAAAATGAAGGCGATGAAACTGCGACTAAGAAAAGAAACGAGGATTTCTTTCGGGAGTTGGACAAGGACCGCACTGAAAAGAAGTGTGAATATGCGGTTCTTGTTACTCTTTTAGAAGCTGAAAGCGAACTTTATAACTCTGGTATTGTGGACGTTTCACATAAGTTCCAAAAAATGTATGTTGTTCGGCCTCAATTTTTTATTCCCATTATCACACTACTTCGCAATGCAGCCATGAATTCGTTGAAGTACAAAGCAGAACTCAATCTGGTAAAAAGCCAAAATCTTGACATCACCCATTTCGAGGAGAAAATTAACATTTTCAAGGAAGGGTTTTCCCGGAATTATTTGCTGGCGAGTAAGAAATTTAAGGAGGCTATTGATGAAATTGATAAAACAATCGTTCATCTGCAGAAAACCAAGGAGGCTTTGCTGTCTTCTGAAAACAATCTAAGGCTTGCAAATGATAAAACAGAGGATTTGACAATTAAAAGACTAACCCACGGAAACCCAACCATGAAAGCGAAGTTTGAAGAGTTGAAAGGTAAAGGAGAATGAATTGAGGTGCTTCGCATAAAGGGGTGACTTGTCAAAATGCAACCTCACGTTACCATTACATACAACTTGCTCAATGGCGATTAAAATGGCATTTCAATATGACGCTGTAATTAAAAAGGAAGGGACTCTGTATCTTCTGGATGAAGATGGCCATTACAGAGAAATATTTTCGAGCGAAAAATTTGTTCACTTTATTAATGGCTTATATTGGAAACTTTATGACAATCATGAATAATAAGAGGTATTGGACGACCAAGTAACACAAGTTTGCCAAGAGTCCGTTCAGTGCTCTATAAACACATTTGTCGTCTTTCAAATTTTTATACTCTGCATCAACATTTGTAGTAAATATCGCCACTTTCGCCAAACTCTATTCCATTAGGCAATCCTATTTTGACCAAACACGCTTAATCATTATCAAGGTTTCTATACTTATCCGCTCTTTCGTAAGCCTTCGGCCAGGCACATATTGCAGGGCCATTTGAATGCCTCTACCTTGCGGGCAAAAAAAGCATGGAAAAAGAAGCCAGGTATTTTGAGCTCATCGACCTGCAACAGGCATCAGGGCTAAGTGTAACAGAATTTTGCTCCAATGAAGGCATCGCAGTTTCAACATTCTACTATTGGAACAAAAAGCGACAATCCCAACAAGCAAAGAATGATTTCATACCGTTGATCATCAGCAACCCACAAAAGGCATTAACCAGCCAGAGCGATCGCAAACTAAAACATCAGGGTTTTGCATCCACACCCTCACCGCATGACATTCTATTGGAGGTAGTCTATCCCAATGGCACCATTATCAGGGCAAGGAAAGATATTGCACTGAATGAGTTGCGTGCGCTTGTGCAACTGTTTGACTAGGCGGCTATGTTTCATTTGCATAGAGCCCTGCGCTATTATCTCTATCCGGCGCCTGTTGACATGCGCAAGAGTTTTTACACCCTGAGCGGAGTAGTGACAAACACGATGAGC
>JAUXMV010000063.1 GCA_030683155.1 Bacteroidales bacterium | reverse complement strand
ACCAGCAATCGGACTACCTGCAGGGTTTCCGTTATTAAGCAGTTGATAAGAGACTCCTGATTGAGAGCCACTAAGTTGAGCAGTAATTCCAGTGGGCTGATAGCTTTCACAATAAGAGCCACCCCCGGTTAAAACAAATATCTCAGGCAGCAGGCCAGATGTGCTGAATTCAGCAGGTGCACTCCAGACACTGTAAGATGACGCTGCACAAACCGATCTAACATAAAACTGATAATCTGTTTCTGGTAATAGACTATGCAGACCAAATGGCATGCTGCTTACATCCTGAATGAGATTTCCTTCGGTTTCTGGATTGAAGCCGGAATTACCCCACAAAATTTGCCATTGAATCTCAGTTCCGCCATTTACCCAATTTAGATTTGCGCTATTTTGAGAAACTTCGCTTGCAAATAATGAGGCAGGTGGTGGGCAATTAATTTCTGAAATTGTAATACTAAATTGATTTGAAGCACCAGAGAGTCCACCGGGATCTATATAAACTGCTTTGACAGTATAAATATGTGTTCCAAATCCTGGATTATAATCTGTGAAATGAAAATCATTTGTTGTGCCAATCTCAACACTGTTTCTGAAAATTATATAATTTGAGAAAAGTTTCGGGGTAGTAATATGATCATTTACGACTCCATTTTCACCAAATACTTTTTTGTTCTTCCCACTAAAGTTATTACTCAGGTCTTTGCCAGATGCATGCAGATACGCATGATTTCTGGAATTATTTCCTATCGACAGATCATCGAGCATCAAAATAAAAGCATCGTCAGAAACACAATTTATTCCAATAAAAATTTCCTGACCAGCATATGCAGAAAGGTCATAAACATATTCAGTCCAAGCAGTTGGAGCAGAAATATATGATCCGGATGAAATAATTGCAAAGTCAGCCGGATTGGTTCCCGTTGTTGATATTCCAACTTTAAAGCGTTCAAGTCCATAGGTATCAACGAAGCTTTTAGCAAAAAACCGCAGTGTTTCATTTGGAGTCAAACGAATCTTGGGCGAAATAAGCCAATCATTATTGGGTGGATTTGTAGCAGCAAAACAAGCCGCAAATTTATCACCACTAAAAGGTAAAATTTCAGGACTTACCATAGGTGGTGTTGTTTCATTGTGATTAAAAATAATAAATGAACCAGTATAACCACTGTTAGGAAAACTTATTCCTTCAAAGCCATAGGTAGCACTACCATCGCCATCATACATACTGAAATTACCAAAATCAATACTGAAATTTTCATAAAGCTCAAAGTCATCCTGAATAACTGGCGAATTCCAGTTTAACAGAATATTACTATTGTTTACCAGAGAGCCTTGAAGGTTGCGTGGTGGAGCGAATGGATTCTCAGAAATGGTTACATAATCTGTTTTTATTTTTGAGTAAGTGTCATCCACAAGCAGACTAATAGTTTTTCCTCCCACATTACTGTATGTAACCTGATGAGGTCCCTGACCATTCGCTGTAGCAGGTTCGGCGCCTTCTCCAAAATTCCATTCCCAGGAGCTAAAAACCATATTTCCGGAGGCATCCGTAAAAGTTATTTCTTCATTAACAAATGCTGTTAGCGGTGTTGCAATGAAATCTGCATAAGGACCAGATGCTTCAGCACTAATTTCCACATCATCAATAACATTAGCTCTTCCCCAGTTATCAATTCCCTCAAAAGCTATTTGATAAGCTGTAGAAATATTTGGAAGAACTATGTTTTCTACTTTCGTCCATTGTGAAACATTGGATGAATAGGTATTGCCTATTTGAATCCATGGGTCAGAAGGAGAAATACGATAGTAAACTTTTAGATGATTTTGGTCTGACGACCATAACTCCTGCCCATACCAAAAACTTAACCGAACATTCATGAATTCACTTAAATCAATGATGGGAGAGATAAGTTTTGAAATGAATGGGCCTCCACTGGTGCTGGTAAAACGGGCGTTTTTAACTCCACTTCTAGCTGAAGTTATTGTCCCTCCGCTTGAACCGGCTTCGTAAGTCCAGTTGTTGGTTCCGGTCACATACTCCTGCGTCCAGCAAGCTCTTGAACCAGATGCATCTTCAAATGACTCAATGAACGGGAGGGTGTAAGTGCTGCATGAAGTCATAAATTGCCATAGCGGACTATTGACATTTAAGCCTAAACCAGTGTTATAGGAGGTAATCTGCCATTGGTATTGTGAATTTGAATTTAATCCTGTAAAACTGTGGCTTCCTATGGTTCCTGCATTTCCCGCAACACCTCCGTCTACAATCTTTTGCATATTTCCATAAGGGCCGAACCATAAATCATACGTATCTGTATTGTTACCCCAAGTCCATTGGAGGTTCCCATCTAAAGCGATTCCTTCAGCCAGATTGACAGGTACGGGAGTGTGTGCAGGTGATGGGGCACCGGGGATGTTAATATCACCGCTGATCAGGATATCATCCACGCACCAATAGTAGGCATAGGTTCCCTGAAAGTTCCACTTGAACCGCACTGCCGCCTGACCGCTCAATGCCTGAATGGTTTGATTAAAGGTTGCAGGATTAGCTGAGGTGGCTGTCCAACTGCTTAACTCTGTCCAAGATGTACCGCCATTAATTGAGTAAAACAATCTTGCCGTAGATGCTGATTGGAATTGACGGAAATAATGCTTGAAAGTTAGGGAGATGTTGGTATAGGCTGACAAATCGAATAAGGGAGAAATTAGATCGGCGTTTTGACTGTTACCTGAGCCATACCCATCACTGTTAAGAAAAGCGTAATTCCCGGTGCTACCTGTTAAACCGCTGGCCACTGTGCCAAACTGCCACACTTGTCCGTTTCCTTGGTTATCTTGTTGCGACCAACAGCTTGGCAAACTGGCTGAAGCATTGAAATCTTCCAGGTAAGGTAGTGTCGTAAAAATTCCACATAAAGTTGTAGCATTGGTTTCTCTACCACTCGAATATTCATTGGTCCCATTGTAAGAAAAGGCTTTATAAAAATATTGCGTGTTAGAATTCAGCCCGGTATGGCTATATTGGGTGGCATTACCACTGTAAATTACAGTTCCTCCTTCAGGCAATGTTTGGCCGTTGGTATAAACTGTTCCATTGTTAGGAATACCAAAAGTTGCTGCAGGTGCCCATACTAGCATAACATCATGGTTGTCATTGTTTTTTGTCCAGTTTACATCAATGGAAGAAGTGCTTAATGGACTTGCGGTGAGGGTTCTTGGATTCTGAACGCCGCTAAGAAAGCCTTGTGTGGCCAATAGTGCCTGATGAGCGTTCAAGCGACCCGTTCCAAGTTTACCAACATAGGAAGGGTTTTGCGGGTAATGGTTGTCAGTTGTCGTCTTAAGAATATCAGCAACGTCAGCTGGTGTTAATGCTCCATAAGCAAGAGAAATCATTAATGCTGCTACCCCTGAAACATGTGGACAAGCCATTGAGGTGCCTTGATAATATGCGTAAGTGCTGCCTGTTATCGTGCTTAAAACCCCGCGGGCATTTACAGTATTTGTTTCACCACCTGGTGCAGAGATATCAATCCAGGTATCATAGTTTGAATACCACGCTTTTTGGTCTTGGTTATTGGTTGCTGCAACAGAAAAAGCACCAGAATAATACCCTGGATACCAGGCACCGGATGCGTTGCTGTTGCCTGCCGCAAAAATAGTAATCCCACCACCCGTAAGACCTGCTCCTCCCCCATTAATATTAAAGTAGTCTATGGCATCAAGCTCTGGTTGGTTATAAACTCCAACGATAGTATATCCCCAGCTATTTTGTGAGATGGATGCTCCATTGTCAGCAGCCCAAACAGGGGCATTTTGGAACCCACCTGAACTGGTAGCTGTAAACACCTGACAACTCATGAGCCTGACTCCATTGCCGCTGCCTGAACCTCCCGCAATACCAGAAACCCCAGTGCCATTATTACTTACAGCACCAATAGTTCCCGCAACATGGGTTCCATGATTTCCCGGAACTACATTACTGCTATTATTAACGAAATTATAGCCAATGCCACTCCACATATTGGCAGCTATGTCAGGATGATTAAATTGAATTCCATCATCAATGATTGCCACTATGACATCGCTATTACCTTTTTCTATTTCCCAGGCTTCAGGCAAGTCAATATCTTTATCAATAGTGCCACTTTGCTGACCTGTATTGTGATAGTGCCATTGATCAGCGTAAAGCGGATCGTTTGGTGTCCAGACAGTGCCTTTATCACTGGATTTATTATCTGATGTAAATAAAAAAGGCTCAGCATTAACAGGTGCAATAAGTCGTTTTCTATAAACCGGCTCTGCAACCTCGATGACATCCAGAGCCTGATATCTTGCAACCATCTCCTTGATATCCAAATCATCACTATCTGCGACTATTTCATACCAAAGATGTAAACCCCATGCTTTGTGCCTTTCAGTGTATTTGTTTCCTAAGACAAATTGCTGAAAAAAACGATTCGAAGCCTTCACATTGTATTGCAGATTGAGGGCGTCAACCATTGGAATACCCAGTAAGCCTGCAATTGATTTACCCTGACTTTCGAGGGTTTTATCTTCATTGGGTTTGAACTTTATCAAAATCCTATCCTTTTCAAATGCATCTGCAGGAACTTTGCTTAAATCGATTGGTGGTCTCTCTCCCCTGATAACAGTATAGTTATTTTGGGATTGCAATGACATTACGTTTAGTGATAGAATAATTAAAGGCAATGCAAATCTTAATAAAATTCGGATCATTTTCTTGTCTTGAATAAATAAAGAATATCTTCTCTCAGCAGTAAAAGTATATAAATAGGTTTAATTTCAAGCCAAAATTTGCAATTATTGTTTGAAATTAAGCAAAAAAAAACTGACAGCGGTTTTCCCGCTGTCAGTTTAATAATTGGACTCTAATCAGACTCTTGGTCTAGGATCCTTGCCGCAGCATTTATTTCATCAACAAGAGTGTACCCCTTGCCGAAACTCTCCGGCCTTCATTTTCCAAAAGAATCTGATAGAAATAGCTTCCTGCGCCATTCAACTCATAGTTGTTCAGTCTGACCTGATGAGAGCCAGCTGTTTGCATTTCATCCACAATTCTGATGACTTCCTGTCCCAGATGGTTAAACACAACAACCTGAACCTTACCA